>JABCTC010000071.1 GCA_018238545.1 Candidatus Heimdallarchaeota archaeon | reverse complement strand
GAATCAGGAGAAGTAGGCCGACCAAAGAAAGAATATAGTTTAGTGAAAGGGGAAAATTATGCAAAAGAATACTAGATTAGAGTCTAACCAAGAAAGAAAACTTACAATGTTTCCAAGAAATTACGTTCAGAATACAAAAGTGCTGCGAAAAACAATACAAAGAAAATACAAAGGAGAAATGAAAAAAAATGAGTGAAATAGAACAAATAGATCAATCAGAATGTTATTGTAAAGATTGTCCTAGCTTTGATGAATTAAATCTTAGCTGTTGGGCTTTTCATGGAAGATTCGGAGAAGATGTTTCTCCTGAAGACGTTGTTTGTGATTATGGATTTAATCGTTATTTTAATCCAGAAACAAAAGAAGTGTGGTGAAAGGAAAAATGAAAAGTAAAACAAACAGAAAAACATCTTATTGGTGTAATGAATGTCATTGTAAAGTCAAAACCACTGAAAACAGTTGTCCAAAATGTAAATCACAAGATTTAGATGGAATTAAAAAGAAACCTGAAATAAAATTCTATTTTCATATAATGGATGGTTGGTATCTTTTACCAGCTATTGTTGTTGGAAGATATAGGCTACCTGAAGATGTAGGAGCTAACACTTTTGGAATAAGTCTTACTTTCTTGCGTTTTGATTTACAAATAGAGTTTTGGTGGAATATCTCTGATGTTAAACGAATTAAATCAGTAGATGATATTCTAGAAATGGCACTTAAATTAGACATTCAGGGTGAGGGATCATGAAAGAAGTCGATTATTATCCTGCATTTGTTCGATGGCTCAAGGATCAACACATATTCAGTAGTCAAAATCCTCACTGGGTTTTTGATTCTGTACGTATTCATCCTAACGAATTGGATGTTGTCAGCCTTTACAAGCATCGGAAAAGGTGTTTCTATATTACTTCTATTGAAGTGAAGTTGAGTGATTTTAAGGGTGTTTTTCAACAAGCTCTCCTGCGTTCAACTTTCTGCAATTATTGCTATATTGCATATCCAATAACGGATTATATTGGAACAATGTTACATCAAACTATTACCCACTTTGATTTGTTAAAAGAGCATGGAATAGGTGTTTTAGTTTATGATGATCTAAGAAAAAGAATTTGGAAGGTTCTTAACTCTACCAGGAGCAAATTTGTTACAACGAATAATACTAGAACTAAATTGATCCAAAAGCTGAATGAATTATCTAAAGGGGAGATTTTGAAAGAAATACAGGGAATTGAACGGTTCCTACCAAAAAAGCAAGCTACAACTGAGGAAAGTAAAATTTCCATTGAAGAGCTTGTAACCGAAATGAGAGGAGAATGATAGAAAAATGAATGAAATTGAACTTTTGGTTCTTGTAATGTCATCTATAATGGTTGTTGGTAGTATTATCTTAATCACTATACTTGCAACAAGAAGAGGAAAAGGAAATAAAAATACAATGAGTGAAATGGAAGAAACAAACTTGTGTTATCGTTGTCAAAAAAAAATTAAGGGATCAATATACTTCTATGTTGATCCTTTCTCCGTTTTTGATTTTATTAACGAAGACGAATTTTATTGTCGTTCATGCAAGAAAATTATAGAATCTTTATCAGAAAATTATGGCCATTTTGTTGAAATAAAAAGGCAGAACAAACTTAAGGAGACGATCTAAGATGAAAGCTAAATATAAAGTAAAATATGAAGAGGCAGTATCGAATTATTATCAAGAATACGAAAAAGAAGTTCACGATTACATAATTAACAATTTTGCAAAAGGAGCGTTAATTTTAGAGTTAGGAAGTGGAAGGTGTAACCTTTTAGAGTTGTTAGATGAAGATTATAATGTTACGGGAATAGATAACAATTTTCCTCTTGTAAATTATGGAAGGAAAAAAGGTTTAACTATTTTCAATAGAGATATAGAAAAAGATTTAAAAGATTTTCATGGGCTTTATGACATTATACTTATTCTTCAAGTTTTAGAACATTTAGAACAACCTATGAAGGTTTTAGAGGATTGTAAAAAACTATTAAAAAAGTCTGGAAAAGTAATTATAAGCGTTCCTAATGTCCATTTCTTAACAAGAATAATCAATACTTCATTATATATTGATGAATATTTAAGTGGGCATATAAACGCATATGATAGAACGCAATTAAAAACAATCACAGAAAAATATTGTGATTACAAAATTGATAAAATGTTTTTTTCTGGACAAGTTTTCCCGAATATGAAAGGATTAGGGAAAATATTAGACAAAACTTTAGGTAGCTTAAGAATTTTTAAAAGATTTTCAAGAAGGATCACCTGTATAATTTCAAGTAAGGATTGAAAAAAATGAAAATCAGAAAAAATTTACGGACTTTACTTAATACTGTTGGAAAATTCAAAATGTATTTTCTGCGAGGACACAATTCTTGGTTCTACTTTATTTTTTGGTTAGTTAATTTTACAATAATTATCTACAAGCTTCTTCTAGAAGATCTATTCATGCCTGAATGGATGAGATTTAGCTATTTTTTCATCTTATTCGTTTTCATTTATGTTCCCATATCTATACTTGTTGGAAAGTTTGATTTAAAACGAGGAACGTTCAGGGGAGAAGTGGGCGTCGTTCTAGAAGTTAATCCTATCTGGATAAAACAGTTCAAGAATCAAGAAAAAATCATTTCAGAACAAAAAGAATTACGTGAAGAATTAGAAGAACTTAAGGAGTTGCTGAAAAATGTTTAGAAATAAAAAAGAATATCAAGACAAACATTACACAAAAAAAGGAAGTATCAGCTAATGTTACCTCTTGAAGTCCAATGGTTCATAATTTTTTGTTCTATTACTCTTCTCACATTCTTCTATTTAATTCTCAATTGGTTTGTGTTTGATAATTACTTCGATAAAAACTGGAGGAAACTATTTCTTGACTAAATCAGATTTAAAGCTTAGCAAAGTTTCTAGAGTTTTTGGTCCTAAGAAAACTTCCTTTGATGATCTAACTACTAATGAAAAAAACTTGGTATCCAAATGTTATCCCTATCGTTATCCCTCTCATTCTTGCTGTTATTGCCGTTTTAGCAAGATTTGCGATAACAAATAATCTTTTTTGAGATTAGTACCGCATTTATTAAGTATCTTACCAATTTTTAAGTAACCAAACAATTTTATATTGTTTTAGGTGGAAAATATGAAAAATAAAAAATTTTTAACAACAAGTTTTTTAGCATTAATGATTTTGAGTTTTTTAAGTGTTGCTAACACTGTACAAATCGCTAATGCTGAGGTTGTTAATCCTGATTCGGTGTTTTATATTTCACCGTATGTAGTACTTTCAGGATATCAACCAGAAGTTTCTGCGTCTGTAATGACTTTGTCTTCAATAGAATATCTTATTGGACTTGATGATACATATAATGATACACAGGTACCTTTTAGTTTAGCAGAAAACACATTCTTTGAACAAGATCTTGCACCTAGCGATTATCTAAGCGATGGGATAACACGAGAATTTTCAAGCGATATAGCTTCAAAATTAGATTTATCTAGTGGTGCTGGAATATATCAGACACTACAAGGGATTTCTGAGGAAGACTTTTCTCAATATGATGTTGACAGAGACATTACTACGTTTACATACACTAGAGATGAAGCTTTTAATGATACAATCGTCGCTGACCTTCAAGATTATGATCCAGATTGGAATATCACACATTTCGATTGTAGAAAAGCTTACATTGTGTTTACATTAGATAAAGTATTGGTTGACATATTCTTTGCAGAAGCAATGTCAAAAGACGGTTATGCATTGATATCTGATGAACATTCAACTGATAAACAAATGATAACGACTTTGCTCGATGACGTCTGGCCTGATTTTCTGTTGGATCTGTTTTATTCAACTGTTAATAACACTGAATTAGAGACAGGTATAACAATTTCTGAGGAAATTGAAGCTGTTTTGAAAACAAATAGTACAGATACTTCTGTTAATGGTACAAAACGACTCGTATCAATGAGAAACGCAGCTATCGGATTTATTGGCGAACATATTGCAAGTCAATCTACAGTTGAATTAGATTCTCATCCAATAACAGCAGATAGTCCATTCTTCGGATTTGAACAAACATCTACGACATATACTTTCAACTTAGACATTAAAACTGATGTTTGTACTGGAAATACTGTTGATGACGCTATGACTGTCGCAGTGGGATCAATGCAACTCGGAGACTTAATAGCTGGTATTACTTCAACAGTTAATATCGGCTGGGCTCTGTTTATCGGTCTTGGAACAGCAGTTCTTATCGGTATAATCACATACCTTGTTAGAGATGGTAAGAATCGTGCATTAATTTCAGTTCTTGTTGGTCTAGGTGTCGGTCTAGTTGCAGCATTTGTATATGTCGCTGTGGCAGCATTTCTGAGTTTAGCTATAGTGTAAAGGGAATTTACTCCCTTTATCCTTTTTCTTTAATAAAGTGATGTGATCAAAAATGAATAAACAGAAAAACAAATTAACAAAAGCAATTTCATACTTAACCTTACTATTTCTTGGTTTGATAACCGTTTCAGCTACAGCTAGTGCTGATAGTATAGTTGAATGGATTTATGGTGATACTTTTATGTGGGTAGCAATCATTCTCGGTTGTGTAATAGTTTTAGCTCTCATAGGTCTGTATATCTACGCAAAAATCAAGAGTAGCGGATTGTCGATGTTAATGGGTAAAGCAGAATAAAATTAAAAAAGAAATGGAGTAAAACATAATGGGCAAAATACTCAACAAAGCGAAAAACGTGGGTAAGAATTATTACTTCTATTTTACGCTTTATTGGATTGGTCTTATCGGTACGAGTATCATAACTATAGCTCGATATGATATCATTGCTCAATCATTAAATTTTGACAATTGGTATGAAGCTTTAATTCTTCTCGGATTAATCTGGTCTTTACCTATTCTTACTTATACATTTCTACAAAAAATCACCCGAACTCTAGCTATTAGTGTATCTGGTATCATTTTTGTTGTAATAACGATAATATACTGGTTCTCTACTTCTGGTGTAGAAACATTTGTAGAAGAAGTAAAGATCGCTCTTATTCCATTTCTATTTCTTTTTGTTCTTTATTCGGGATTTATTATAGGAGTTAAGGGAGCAAAAAAAATCAGATGAAGTGATGAAAAATTAAAAATAAAAAGGTGAAAATGAAATGAAAAACAAAATAAAATTAAACACGATATTAATAGCGATAATGATCATACTTGTTCCTTTGACAATTTCAACTCAAGCTTGGACCAACTATACTTTTGATATGTCTCAAGATCCTTACGAATCAAATGTCAGGGTTGGTGATATAGTTGTCATAAGTATTGATAGAGATCCCGAAACTGGAGATGATCTGGAAAAGGTACTTATTAAATCTTGGTGGTTTTATACAGAACTAAAGTTTAAGCGAAACGATGAACCATTGGTTACTGTCAAAACTGACCAAACACTCCCTACTATGTTAAATCCGATAACTTTCACTATAGGTCCGTTTGATGAAGGTGATATAATTATCTATCAAGTTTATCTAGTATTAGACAATGCTAAGGATTTTGACGATTCTTCCTCTTTTGAAGTGTTTTCACAAGATATCCCTCCAGTACCTGTTCCTGGGGAAATACCTGCTTGGGTTATTTACACTGCAATAAGTATAGGAGTTTTGGTGATTTTGCTTGGTATTGCTTATGTATTTAAGAAAAGGAGAGCAAGCCAATGAAAAACAAATCAATAATACTACTTAGTGTTATAATGGTTTGTTTAATGTCTTCTTGTCTTTATACTGAAGCATATTATACTACCATAGAAGGTGTTACTTATCCTGAAACAGCAATAATCGGCAAAACATTTGAAATAACAGTCAATTTTGACTATGCTTATGATTCTTGTTCTCTTTATGGTGATTATGTTTATCTGTACTACGCGGTAGGTCTTAATCCTATAGTCGATTTCACTTCTGAACAATACTTTGCTGTATCAATAAAAGACTTAGATAATGCGCCTACACCCAATCCTTCAAGTGTAGTCATAGAAGTTGATACAGGTGTCTTTAATTGTGAGATAAACGACACATTCCGTTTCAGAATTAGATTTCGACAAGGACTGTATTTTGAATTTAGTGGCAACTATTATGACGTGGGAACAGTAACCTCAGATAATTACGATTTGATGTTAATAGAAAATCCAAATAAAATAAGTTTCTTTTTGATAAGTATTCCAATTGCTCTTCTATTTCTGTGTGCTGTATTTGTTGTTCAAAAGAAACGAAAGATTGGTGATATGAGATGAAATTAAAAAGAACAAGTTTAATGATCATAATCTGTCTAACTATACTTCTACCTACCGTACTAGAAACAAGTGCTTCAGTTTACACTGTAAGTATAACTAGAAGTCCGCTAGGAGATGTTTATGCGGAAGAAAATGTTTATGTTAATGCAATCATTTCTGGTATGGTTCGTGATGAAGAGATTATCACTGCTAAAATGAGTTGCTCAATAAATGGTCAGATAACTTCTATCTATCCAGAAGAATCTTTGCCTATGCTCGAAAATACACTCACATATGACTTAGGTTCGTTTGATGAAGATGATATAGTTCAATATAAACTGATCATAAGCTTCCAACTGCAAAATGAGAAGTATGGTTATGATTATGCTGTTGATGAATGGTATCAATTTATTGTGCTGGGTGGCTCAAGACCTGTACTCTCTGCAACAGAAATAATACTCATAGTTGGTGGAGTAGCAATAATTGTTATTGCTATATACGTAGTAATTAGGAGGAAAAAGAAATGAAAATGAAAAATAAAACAAAAACATTAATCCCTCTAATTATAATAGTAGGTCTATTCTTGGCTGGGATGAATACAAGTGCTGGAATAGTTCTAGACACTACTTCAATTATAACTTATCCTGAAACAGTCAAATTGGGTGACATACTTGCTATAACCATCACATTTGATTATGAAGCAGAAGCAGATTGTCTCTATGGCCCTAGAATATTTCTGAACTATAAATTATCATCTAGTGTAAAATATGCAACTATACAAGAACCCAGTCTTGATGACCCTGAATATGGTGAAGCATTAGGCAGACCTGATTCAATTACCATTTCTATCGACACAACTACGCTTCTAGATGGTGTAGAAGATGAGATTGTTACATTAACCTTCCAACTACAATATGATACAGGCTTTCTATACTATGTCGGTGATGTCAAACAAATATCAAAAGTTGACACAGCTTTTACTGATTGGCATGAATTGACAATCGACAATACACCTAGAACAATTCCTTTGCTCTACATCTATATCGGTTCTGCTGTTGTTGGATTGATAGTGATAGGTTTGGTTGTTTATCTGATTAAAAGAAGGAAATAACTATGTTTTCTGATAATATCTAGAACTAATCAACAATGGAGAGAAAAAAAAGATGATCTCAATCAAAAAAACAAAAATTACTGCAATAATAATTATGAGCTTATTTATCGGTATGGTGTTTTGTTCTATACCCGATGGTCCATTAACAAATTTTGCGGAAGATCCTCAAACAAATGAATCACAAGATATTTTTACAGCTCCAAAACCAATATATGATTCAATTATAGAACATCCTGCAACAAAATCTGTTATAGATTTTAATCAAGTTTACAATTCTGAAAGTATAAAAACGGATATAGAGTTCAATCCAGAAACTATTGATTTTTACAACAATCCAATATACGAATTTTGGACTCTAACAGGTGGAACTGCTTCATTTTTGGATGCTTACACTTATGTTGCAAGTAGTTGGAATATTTGGACAGATAATAGTCAATATACAATAATTAACAGCCAACTCGATACAAGTGTAGTAATGAGTGAAACGCATGGTTTTCATGCTACCTTTAAATTATTTTGTGGTGGTTCAGGAACGCTTAATTATGAATTTTACGGTAAATTCTTTACTTCTCCAACAGGTTTTATTGCAACTGATCCGCTAATTGACACCTATGAACTTGAAAGTTCTGATCTGGATTCTCAAGGATATGTTCAAATTGGATTAAATATTTATGTTGACCCAGACGCAGACGAATTAAATTTAATCATAGCAAAAATAACTACTACAGGTAAAAACACATTTGATTCAAACAAAAAGACAAGTGTAACCCAAACTAATTTAATGGCTTTTGAATTTAATATAGATTATCTTTATTTTCAAAGAGATACTATTGTTAATCACATCCGTAGCGAAGTTCAGTACTCTGGTCCAACTGTAAAAACTATCTCGATTGACATCCCTTCAGTACCTCATGCGAAAGAGATTCGAGTCTACACGGATCTTGATTATTCATCGATAACTCCAACAACAACAGTTACTAGAGTTTCTGATTGTTGGAAAATAGCTAATCCAGTTGAGATCACTTATCAGATGTTATTTACTTCTATTTGCCAGAATCATCTCGCCATAAAAGACGCCTCTCATCAATATCTAGAGGATATAAGTTTTGAAACGGGCAACTATCTCAATGATTGGTCAGTCGATTATGGTAATTTAAGTTTGAATACCCAAGTCTCTTTTGATGGTTTTTCTTCTTTAGATGTTGGTGGTGTGATTGATTTTTTTGCGGATTCAGGCGATGCTTGTGACTTTGAAGTAGATGTCGAAGAATTTGATATAAAGCTGAATGGTTTGGATACTATTGATAGGTTTGAACAATATGGTGAATGGAAATTAAGGTTATATGAAGCTGGGGGGGGAACTAATCTTGGCGCTAGACGAGACAACTTAGCAATCAATACAGATAATTATACTATTTTTACAAGTGAAATTTATACAAGTGGAACGAGTGTAGATCGAGTAAAGATAACTTTACACTTTAGTGATGCTTCAACACAAGATTACACTGAATTAATCCCTGCATACACTATGGAAGAATTTTCTTTTGATATAACAGCAGGAAAAACTATTGACAAAATAGATATTTATTTTGGTGATTCAGGATGGTATTCAGCTGCTGGTGATAGAATTTATGTCAGTTATATCGAGATTAAACAACTTGGAAGTGAGATTACTTTAACTCTTCCTGAAAATGATTATTATCTATCTTATTCTGTTTATCTACAAACTGGAACGATGGTATTAACAACAGATGATCAAACTGTCACTAATGATGGATCTGTAATAGATAGATGGATAACAGAGTTTATTTTTACACATACTGATACAGTTACTCTTACAACAACTTTAGCTGATGTTGATCTAACAAACTTTTTCGACAACTTTAGGATCTTTCAAACTTCTACAACTATAGAGACTTTTGGTTACTCTGAATCAATGATAGAATCTACTCTCATCTCTTGGGATGGTTACAAGAATCCAGTAATGCCTTTTACTAATTTAGAACTTGAACTTTGGAGTAGAACAAATCTAGGTGAAACTGCAACTCTTTCAGATTTGAATGATTTAGTTATGAAAACAACTGTAACAACTGATGCTTATGGTATAGCAACTTATTCTTTCACTCAAGCGTTAGAGCAAAAAGAGTATGTTGCTTATGCTTATTCTACCTCTAATCGTTTTGGTGAGATGTTTTACGAAACTTATGGCGATTCTATTGATTTTGACGAAGGAGATACCGAATCTCTCGGTGGTTTGCCTACTATGACTGTTTCTGGAGGGATTTTTTCAGGTATAGTTGCTTCAGGAGCTACGTATGATATTCTTTATCGGAGTGGTATAAGTTATGATACTGATGATTATTATCATTTAGTTTATAGTATCAGTGCTGGGGCAAATGTAGATATAACCATTAATAATCACGCTTTTAAAACTATTATTGGTGGCGCATTACAAGTTGTTGCAAGTGAGGATGTTCCTTCAACTTTTACTACTTATCATTATGATTTAAGACAATCAAATAATCACGATGGAACAGTAACACAAATAGAAATGCCTTTTTATGAAACAGATGTTTTCGAAGGCAACGAAGAATTTTTACTCGATTATATACTTATTACAAGTGATGCTTTTCTATCGGCTTATCATTTCACTCCCTCTGTTCCTACACATACTGATTTTGCTGAAACAGTTCTAGGTGATGCTTGGGATTTTAGCGAAGGGGATATGTTGGAAATGACTTCTACATATCTTTATACTAAACAAGAATTGAACGGTTATATTGAATGTAGTACTCAAGCTACCAGAGGTTATGCAAGACTCACGATATTAGATATTTCTTTTGATTCTTCTTATTATGATTATGTAGCAGTTAGAGTTTGGGTTAATGATACAACTGATACACCCTATTTGAGGATTAGAAAAGGTGCTCCAACATTGGAATATTCATCAAATCTCTATCCTACTTTAAATGAATGGGCAATTCTTACAGACGAATTAAATTGGAATGGTGAAATAGGAACAAATATACAAATATATTTTGATTCTGACGCTGGTACTTTTACGACTAATACTCTCTGGAGAATTGATTATGTTTTATATACTCACGTTGATTCTTGGCTTGAAGAAACAAATGACTATGCGACAGATGTATTGCTCGATGCTTGGGATTTTGAGGAATACGATGTATATAATGATGGAAATAATCTTGATGGTTGGATGGCAAGCACAGGTTCTCAAACATTTGCATTAGAAGATGGTTCATTTAAAATCGGCATTACTGGAACTGATGCTTATACAAGAATAAAAACAAGTTCTACATTATCAATAGACGCTTCTACTTATACTCGGATAGAGATCATTATCAAAACCAACGAAGATAATTTACAAATAATGTTTGCTGAAAGTGGCAATCAAGCTATAACCGCAAAAACAGAAATTGGTGTAGCTAATGTCTTTCACAAACTAATTTTTGATATTGATGACACTGACTGGAGTGGTACGGAAACAGCTCTCTATCTTTGGCTTTATGATTCTTCTGGTAATTTTGAAGCTGATGAGTTTTTCTGGATAGAAGAAATAAGATTAATTCATTTAGAAGAAATGCCTTACACAACAATTCAAAACTCTGTTCTACTTGAAAGCGAGACAAACGATTTACAATATAATCTTTATTTAGATCACAATCTTATAGGAACTTTTTCTGATTTGAGTTTAATCCCTATTCCTCAAACTGCAGGAACTCATTATATCTCTGTTCAACCTTTCAAAACAGATCAAGCTTACATTACTCAACAAATCTTTTCTTACTATTA
>JABCTC010000111.1 GCA_018238545.1 Candidatus Heimdallarchaeota archaeon | reverse complement strand
TGATACAATCTGGTTTTGTATTTTATCTCTATGCTTGTGATTGAGAGGGGTAACATTCTTATCATCGTCAATACCGTAAGCAATTACTCCACCAATTGTATTGGCTATACTCACAACTAAATCTTCAATTTCATTTTTCTTATTTTCCACAAATTGTCTTTTCCTGTCATAATATTCAGTTTCATCCATTTTCTGAATTTCACTTAGATTGTTATTCAAGGCTATTTTCCACAGTTCTGTTGATAACAGTCTCTGTGGTTTCTTTGTTGGTAATTTTGTTCTATGACAATCTATCTTTAGTATAATTCGTTCTGAAATCAGCTCTAATTCCTTTATTCCACTGATAACGTGCTTAATCTTTGTATCAAGTTTCTTAACTGTCTTAGCTGAACTGATATATGTTTTAACAAGCTTTCTCTCTTTAATCCCGTCTCTACTCAAAATGATATACGTGTGTAATTCATCTTCTAGATCATTATATAAATGTAAAAAGTTTTGACGAAAATAAGCAAAAGGATCGTCTTGCCGTCTACCATATTGATCAAGAGCTCTTTTTGAGCTTGTTTTCGTAAAAGGAAGATTTTCAGAAATTACATTACTAAGAAAATCCTTCACAACATCAGACACAATTCCTGATGAATGTAATTCAGTTTCCTTTCTTCTAACTTCTTCTAAAAGAGTGTTAAATTGGTGTTTGTAGGAAACAAGAATTTGTTTGATTGTCATGATTTCAACTATACCTTCTGAACAGCATTGTTTTACTGTATATAAAGTAACAGATTTCAAGAATGTGAATGGAGAACAAATTTAGTATGTAGAATGTAGTTTTCACTCATTCTTTTTTACTTCTATTTTTGTAATATTTTTATATGCTGAAATGTTAGACTGTTTCACAATGGGTCTCAACATCGATTTATCTAAACTTAATTACACCTTTCATCGTAAACCTTTGCTTATAGGTGGAAAAGCTATGGAACACTATAAACTCCGAAAAGCAGGTGATGATGTAGATTTTGTTGTTGCTTTAGAAGATTATGAAAGCTTAAAAGAAGTCTATCCAGAACCAGAATATCAAAGGGACTTGTTTGGTGATCTTGGAGTAACAGTTGATGAATTAGAGATTTGGAAATGTATATGTCTTTTTGAGTATGAATTTTTAGCAGAAAAGGCAATAGAAATGGAAGAATATCTAGTCATCTCATTAGAGAAATTGCTCTTTTTGAAAGTTTTAGCGATGCACAAAAAGAAATATCGCAAAGATGTAAAACTGATAAAACAGAAGTTTTTGGACGACCAGTATGATAATGAAGAATGGAAAGCAAAATATATGAAAAATGGAAAGTTGGTTTCTAAGGTAGAAATGTAGGTGATAGAATATACTTTTAACACTTGATTAGTGTCGTTTCTCATGGTTAAAGTTATTCTCTACATTGCTTGTACTGTAGATGGTTTCATAGCTAGAGAAGATGGTTCTGTAGATTTTTTGGATAGGTTCAATAAAACTGGTGAAGATCATGGATTTGATGATCTACTCACTAGAATAAGTGCCATAGTCATGGGAAATACAACATTTCAAGAATATTCTGGAGGCGAGAAATTTTACGAATACTATAAGGGAAAAGAACTCTATGTTTTCTCACGAGAAGTTAAGGAAGAACATGACAAAGTAACATTTGTAAATGAAAATGTTAGAACCTTTCTGAAAAATCTTCAAACAGAAAAAGATGTGTGGTTATTAGGAGGGGGAAAAATCATAGAGGCATTTCATAATGAATCTTTGATTGATGAATACATAATTTCTATAATACCAAGCGTAATAGGTAAAGGAATACCTCTTTTTAGACAATCAGTAACAGAAAATAATTTAGAATTAGTAAGAAGCCAGAGTTACGAGACAGGAATAGTAAATTTACATTATAAGAAGACTACTCCTTGATATTTTGTTTCGCATCAAGTAATTTCTTGTATTGCCAATCACGTTCCTCAGAACTAATTTTTGCAGCATAGTTTGCAGCATGAACAGCATGACCTGCAACATGAGCGGTAGCCGCTACGTGACCAGCAGAGCGAGCAACTGCACAAGCAATGTCTTCATCTGCATCACGAGCATCTCGAGCAGCTGCATGAGCAGCAAATGCTGCAGAACGTGCTTCACCCGCGGACAGCTCTCCACTCACCCATGCACGAGCTGCTTCTACAGCTTTTCTCGGTCGGTCATCATTTGGAAATTTTTCTTCAAAATAGGATAATACATGCTCAACACAATCACTAGCCCAGATTGCTAAAGCTTGTTCCTCTATTCTGTTTGTAATCTCTGCTATCTTCTTCTTGAGGTCACTATCGGAATTATAATCAAAACTATCTTCTTCCATACTTATCATCCGAATGGTTGTCTAAAGCAGATAAATAAACGATGTACTTAGTTCATTTAAATCTAAGCAAGGTTCTAGTGTACTAGTGATGGTTTGACAGACGGTGAAGAAAATAACTTGCCAAATTACTTATTCTTAGACCTCAGAAGGCTAATTTCTTATTTTTCTTCTTCTTGGTCTTCCTCTTCTTCTATTTCTATAGTTACTTTGATTCCTAATTGTTCTAATACCTCATCAGATATTCTTCCTTTTTCATTTGAAGCAAGAACAACTATTCCTTCAAAATCTGCTATTCTTTGAAGCAACCAATTAATTTCAAGATTTGCAAATCTGTCATGTGCATCCGAAACAGCTGTTCTTTTTCCAAAGAGCACATCCGCTTCATCAAATAATAAAATCAAATTGTTGCTATTTGCATAATCTAGAACTTTCTTAAGATTTTTTTCAGTCTCGCCAATATATTTACTCACTACTGCACCAACATCGATACGAAACATGGGGGAATCTAAGAACGAATCTATAACTTGAGCAGTCAAGGTTTTTTGAGAGTGCGATCCAATAATCAGGATTCTTTTATTTTTATCAAACTGTTCTGATAAATTTTC
>JABCTC010000070.1 GCA_018238545.1 Candidatus Heimdallarchaeota archaeon | reverse complement strand
TCTTAAGATAAGAAAAAGAGGTATATCCAGTCCCAAAATCATCAAGCGCAATAGCCACACCTAAGTTTTTTAATTCCAAAAGTTGTTTGTCCACCAGTGCTTCATTTCTCATTGCAGCACCTTCGGTAATCTCAAATTTAATGAGTTCAGGATGTACTTGATGTTCAACTAACTGTTTAGCTACATTTTCAACAAATATAGTTGCTACATCCTACAATATGGCATTGATTAAAGGTACTGAAGTTTCAGAAGTATTACCGTACGATGAGGCCAAATGGGGTAAATTAGTAGATGATTGGTTTGAGGGTAATCCCGAGAAGTCTGGCGCTAAAAGTAAAACAACAACTTTAACGTATTATATTACTTCTTGGGGGATGTACAATGTATTCACAAGATTTATTATTCCTATACTTTTTAGTCCTGAAGAAGTATTTCCATTAATAATGATAATAGCAAACGCGGAATACGACCAGGAAAAAATAAATAGCACGTGTACAAATGAATATGAATTATGGTGTGCCACTCAAGCTAAATGGTATTTTACAACTAATGATTTCAATGAAACTGCTAATTCTACAATGGACTTCCTTCCAATATTCAAGAATCCAGCAGATTATGAGAAGATTTTACACGATTATAATAGATTAGCAAGGGCTCTTAACGGTGAAGCATTAATAAAATTCTTAGGATATTCGTTTCCAATTTTAACTGCTGACGAGTTTTTATGGCAGCTTGTTTTAAGTGGATTTGCAATAGCCACCCCATTTGACACTTATTTAACACCATTAGTCAACGCTCTTGGTTGTAGTTTAAATATTGAAGTAAACGGAAATGTTTTAAGCTTTAGAAGACAGGGGACAAATTATCATATCGTTGAAGTCACATACGGAGTAATGGGAACTCAAACTTCCTTCGTTGTTAAAAATATATACGGAAATATTGTATACCAAATCACGACTATACATTCGAGTACTTTTGTCTATATCGTTTTAGGAGTAATGGCTGCTTGTATTTTTGGAATCGCATTTATATATTACAGAAAAAAAAAACATCTCTAAAATTTAATAAACATTTTTTTTTTTATCTTTTTAGAAAAAGAAGTAATTTGAAGATTTTAACTTTTAAACTCTAATGATCTTTTTTTACATGTTTTGATTAGTTTCTTTTTTATTTTTCTAATAAAGATCTATAAAAATTGATAAATTAAATAAAAAATTGATTTGTTTTTATTGGCTTTAATCATATTTTAAACCAAAAAGTATTTTTTTTAATCCATGTTTTAAAAAATTATAAGTCATAATAAAAAAAATAACTCACATATGCCTTATTTTAAAAATCGCGAGGGGTATAATCTATTTTTCGATGATATCAATTCGTCAACGAAAAATTGTGCTATTATTTTACTTCATGGTTTCGCCTCGTCTGCCTCTTTTTTTAAAGAACAAATTAAAGTTTTAAAGGATTATCATCGAATAATAGCTTTTGACGCTTTAGGGCATGGGAGGAGCGATCACCCCAAAAAAATAAACCTCTCAAAAAATTTACGAGACGATATAATTAGAGATTTGGAAGACCTCTTAAATTATTTGGATGTAAAAGAACCATTTGGAATGATAGGGCATTCACTCGTAGGCGGGATGATTGCTCAATTAATTTGCATGAAACATCCTGAAAAAATCAAATTTCTTATTTTATTAAATTCAGGATACATAATTATTGATAATGTAATTCGAAATATTTTTTACAATTTACTCCCATATTTTATACGGATGAACTTTTTAGATGTTGTTTCGAACTCCGTTGGAGAAATCTTAGATAAAACGATTCCTTACATTTTAAACGCCTTATCAAGTACTCTTAACGGAATAAAATTAACAAAAGAAGAGTTATACATGAAAATTGAAGATCAGATATTTACGATGATCAATGAAATAAAGGCATACGATCCATCAAGTATCATATGTCCGACTTTAATTATTGGTGGAAGGCTCGACAACTTCGCACCTGAAGCAATGAGTGAAGAACTTCATAAAAATATTCCTAATTCCCAATTAGAAATCATTGATATGGCGGGACATTTTGCTCCTGTTCAACGAAAAGAAATAATAAATGAGTTAATAAACAATTTTATAAAAAAAATTGATTGAAAATTTTAAAAAAAGTGAAACTAAGTATTTCAACTGAGGGACATTATCGTGGTGAAATCTTCACTGACTAAACTAATGATAATAGGGCTACTGCTATGTATGGTGTACTACGCTTATGCCTGTATGTTCTCCTACGGAAGATTGGTGCACAGCGTTTCCATGCAGTATGAAATTTTATTCGGTGCTGGATTTGCGGGGGTTGTAGTTTCAGTAATGTTATTGATGCCTTTCTCTAAAGGTGTGAAAAAGGGTCTAGGTTTCCTATTGGGGGTCAATGGTGCAATAAGTGCTGTCGCTTGGATATTACTATCTCAACATATTGTAACATTGTACTTCTTTATGATCGGCTTGGCGCAATTCTTCTATTTCTCATGTTTTTCACTTTCAGACCGCGAAGAAGTAAATAGCAAGGGTCAAGGTATGTAAGATTTTCAGAACAGAATATCTTCCTTACCGCCAAGAAAAGCAGCCATGGTTTCAATATTAAATCGAGAGAGGGTCTTCCTCTCTCCTTTACTCGTTCTACCAGTCAACCAATCTTTGGATGGTTAATATATCCAACAAACGTCAATTTGTTGAAACTGAGCTATAATCAACTACTGAAAGATTTTTATCAGATCATTCATGTGTATACAGCTGGAAGTGGCAGGCTTCCAAAAAGGAGTGATAACAGGATATGGAAAAAGAGAGAAAGGAAGACATCACAGCGATTAAAGATATGTTGAATCAATATGCTATAGGCTGCAACACAGGTAATTTCGACCTGTGGATGTCCCTATGGGCTGATGAAGGCACACAAATGCCACCAGACAGTCCAGTTAGAAAGGGGAAAGAGCAGATACGAGATGGAATGAAACCAGTATTCGATGATATGAAGCTAGATATAGCCATCAAAAGTGTAGATGATGTTGAAGTGCATGGCGACTTGGGATTAACTCGATGCAAATACACATTGAAATTGACTCCAAAGGCAGGTGGCGACACGATTAGCGCTATGCCAGATGGGAAAGCCTTGACCCTATTTAAAAAACAAACCGATGGTTCTTGGAAGATAGTATACGATTGCTTCAACTCTAACGTGCCTCCAACCTGACCAGAAACGGAATCTATGGCAATAATGATCAGTAAAGCACTATTGTTGCTTCAGTCAGCTGATATTATCACGGGCAGGGAGATATTCAGTCCGGAGTTCTTACCTTACCGCCAAGAGAAACAGCCAAAGTTTCTAATTTAAAAAACAGTCATTTAGACTCAACGGAAAGCATAACTGAGCAAATGCTAGAAGTTTACAGGAGAGCAAATTTATCAACGAAGATATTACTGAATAACTGCTAGAATGATATGAAGAGGAGATTGTCCAATGCAAGTCGAGTATGATCAAGTTGCAGATGCTATCTATTTCAGACTGAAAGGAGAGGATGTGTCAGAGAGTGTTGAACTATCTGAAGGAGTTATCATCGATTATGATTCCAAGGGAGAGGTCTGTGGGATTGAGGTGCTTGCATTTTCAAAGAGGAACCTAGATCTCAATCGCCTGGTAAAGCTTCGTGATGAAGAATTAGTTGCCGAGGTCGCTACCGCGTGATTATCTTCACTAAACACGCACTGGAGAGAATGAAGCAACGTGCTATTACGAAAGATGAAATCATTCACGTATTGACAAACTCAAAGGAAAGGATGAAAGATATCCTAGGACACTCGATTGCTCAGCTTGATGGTAATGGAAAAATATTGAGAATATTCTTTGTTGAACGAGATAAGGATATCATCGTCATTACAGCCTATAAGACAAGCAAAGAAAAGTACAGAACAAAGTAGTACCTATTCGTCATGGCACGTGAGATATTCGGTCCAGAATTCATTCCTTACCGGCAAGGGAAACAGATGTAGTTTCAACTTTCCAATCGAGAGAGGTTTTCCTCGATCTCACTCTTTCTGCTCACTTTCCTTTGTCCCAGTAATAGAGAAAGAGGTCTCTAACCCAGTTGACGAATACTGGGTTCGTTCCAGAAAATCCAGCATAATCAAGCCTTCCTTCAATGAATCGAAAGCAAATGATTGCTCCTTTTTCTGTAAGTGCTATGCTTGCTGGTATGTCAGAGAGACCCCTGACTTTGATATTCTGTTCAGTTGCGGGAGGCATCACAAATGTTTTTGGAACAAGCATTCTGATATCCAATCCCGCACTTGTTTTTTCATCCATTATTGGACCCATAGATTCAGGGATAATTCCTTCTGCTAGTCCCCAAGTATACTGCTCAGCTTCAGTATACAGACGTTGACCCCAATTCAGATTTTCAATAGTATCCATTACAAAGGTTGCTTGTGAGAGTTCACCGATTCTGTTCAAAAATTGGTAAGGAAGTTGCATTATATCATGCGTTGAAAAATAATCCTTATACCGAGAGGTGAATTCTATAGAGGAGGAGAGCTGCAATACCAGCTTACCATAGTGTGTGGTTGCGTACGAACCATCTGATTGCCTTTGAACCAACTGAGCTACACTCAGACGTTGGAGTTGCCTGAGCGCCTCCGTTGCAGTCACATCTAGTTTGCGAGCGATTTCCTGCATCTTGAGCGTTTTTGTCTGTAGTTCATTCAGTATTCCAAGCCGGTTTTCGCTTGCTAGCTCAAAGAACAGTTTCGCTATTCCTTCATCATTTCCCAATTTCATACCACCGATGCTAAAGTCTTCACACTGATACTTACTTCTAAGCACTTGTGTCAAATAAAACTAATCACCCATTTGATTCCTCTATGGAAAACAAGGTAAATGCAATGAAAAATAAAACAAATAATGAAGAACGAATCTTCTCTATTGAACTCAAATCAAAGAGATATCTCAAGAACATCACCCTGACCAATGGTTCTCCTGACAGTGTATTTGTAGAAGGCACGATAGGTAAGCTAGTACGCGCCACATTTACAGAGGGTATAATTTTGGAAGTTATTGGAAAGGACGGAGTACTTCGAATAGATCTTAGAGAAGATGAGATTGGGAAGACGACTGAACAATACCAACCCGAGGTGAAAGAATAATGAGAATATCGGACAAAAAACAAATATCTTACAGCCATAAACAGATGAAAGATCCAGAGAATGAATCATCGAACTATTCCAAAGTGAATATTTTGATTGTCTATGCTACCCGTTATGGAGCAACTACAGGAACTGCAGAGGAAATAGCCAAAGGCCTCACCAAAGAGGGATTCCATGTCAAGATAGTAGATGTGAAGAGAGAGAAAGTTCGAAACATAGCAGAATATGAACTTGTAATCGTTGGGAGTGGAATCCAAATTGATAGATGGACTAAGGAAGCTGAGAGATTTCTGAAGAAGTTTGGACAGAAACTGAAACAAAAGAAAGTTGCACTTTTTGTATCCTCAGGAGCGCAGGCCTTAGACGAGTATGAAGGAGATCCTGAGAAAATAAGTCGAGCTAGAAGAAAGTACCTAGAAGAAAAAGTAGCAAAATATGAATTGCATCCCATCTCAATGAGAGTATTTGGCGGCGTCTGGGACTTCCACAAAATGCCATGGTGGTCGAAGAAGGCTATGACTGAGCTTAGACTGACACTCGAAGCAGCTAACATCAAAGAAACAAGATCTGGCGTTTATGACACACGAAACTGGGAAGATATTCGAGAGTGGACAAGAGAATTAGCAAAGTCAATTGAGAACGGAGGTGAAATGAAATGAAAAACGCAACACGAGCGACTGTATCTACCTTTGGTACCATTATTGGTGTAGCAGGTCTGGAACATGGTGTTGGAGAGATACTTCAAGGCAATGTCGCCCCAAGTGGAATTGTGATCGAGTCTTGGCCGGATATAGAAGCATATGAGATTCTAGCAGGGGAACCAGCGATGACCATCATTCCTAATCTGCTTCTATCTGGAATACTCACAGTAATCGTTTCGATAATCCTGATGATTTGGGCAGTTATACACATAGAGAAGAAGAACGGAGGGAAAATAATGATTCTCCTCTCATTTATTCTACTCCTCGTTGGAGGTGGATTTGGACCACCGATAATGGGATTTATTGTTGGTTGGGCGGGAACAAGGATAAATTCACCAATGGATTGGGTGGCTGGAAGGAACTCATTCGGAAAATTGTGGCCAATTATGTTAGTTGCCGGTGTAATCGGCTATTTTTCACTGTGGCCGGGTTTAGTCATATTGTCAGGGTTCTTTCCTGCGGATTCATTGCCAGTATTGCAATTAACATTGTTCAGCTTCTCAACACTCATACTAGCTATTCTTACTGCATTCGCCTATGATAGTATCAACGGAAACCCACCGATGGGTGAGGAATGATACCAATCATGAAGGAATAACAAATGCAGTTTAATCTCAGGAAAGAGGGCTCTTGCCCCCTCTTTCCTTCTTTTTATTCCTCAACCATTCAATAGTAAGTGACATACTCGTCATGGTATTCCGGTTTGGCCAATCTACTTTTTAGATATAGAGCCCCTGCGACTACTGCAACTACCGCAACCATAGTGATTGTAGCGATAAAGAAAATCGGAGAAACATACTCGGGGTATCTGATTGAGATTGTCACCACATTATTGTCAATGGAGATTCCTTCAGAGTCTGAGGTGTGGATATTGAAGCTTGTGTTCCACACTTCTCCAGTTCTTGTGAAGATAGCCGCCAATGTAATGAATTGAGGACCGCACACAAAGGAGCTTCCATCCTCGAAATACACTTTCAGGTTCTCGTACTTGATGATGTTAGCGCAGAGTATGACCTCAGAGATGTTCTGCTCCGAGATAGGACCGTTCCAAGTTCCAAACCATTTTGATTCAGTCCATGCCGCATAATGACGATGGCTCACTACATCAGAACTGAGTGTATTGACAGTCACATTTCCGTGTATAGTGGTGAAAATGGAATACTCCCGCATTTCGTCGTATCCCAACCCAACTGGTCGGACATAATCAGATTCGGCGGAGATATTGAGCAGCTCCTGGTGGAAACCAATACCCGTACTGTTCCCGTTGGAGTAAAAACCAATGGTGATTGTTGCGTTAATTGTATTATTACTTGATGATTCATCTATGAGGAGCATAGTAATTGAAGCTGATGGCAGGTCTTCAATCTGTTTACCAATGGGGATAATGACCAGCTCATAGGAGGTCCCGTTTGAATTCGCAGGGAGTCTCCTGTACAAGATATTGTGTCCATCGGGAGAATACATCGCACTGTCATCATTGTACGGACCTTCTGTGAGCTGAACAATGCTAGTGCCATCAACGTCAACACTGAATATGTGATTATTGCCATCCGAACTACAATCACTTCTCATTAGAAACGACTGTCCATCAACAGGATTGTAATTAACTAGGTAATTGGAGTACTCGTCATCAATTACCACTCGATCATCAGTCCCATCCACTTGGATTGCGCCGATATTACCATTAGGGCTGTTGTACAGGACTGTATCCCCATCTGCCAACACGAGGGGACTTGTCTTGTATGAGAACGCCTTCATTGTTATCGTTTCTGTACCGTCGATGTTGCTCGACAAGAGCGTTGTGGGCTCATCCCAATACGAGCTCGTACCCCATACTAGCTTGTTGCCAGTAGGTGACATACCGATTGTGAATGAAAAAGTAGACCCGCTGATCCGCTTCCACTGATCAGACCCATCAGCATGACATGTGTATGCTTTCCACCAACCGTTGCCATCATGAGCAGAGAAGTATACAAGGTCAGTTCCAGGAATGAACCTACCCCAACCAGCGGAACCTCTGAAATAATAGTACCCATTTTCAGTATTTTTTATCCCATTAGTATAGGTGAAGGTAATCTGAGTGAGTTCAGTCCCATTATCTCTTATTTTCCAGAGCTCTCCTCGACCGTAGTATTCTTCTGGATCCTCATTCTCATGCCGTATTCTGAGAAGTATCCAGTCGTCTTGCCAGTCTTCCAGACCACCCGCTTCGATCTCTGAATAGAGCAACTGAAGATTCGTCACTTCGTACCCATTCCAGTCACCGACCCAGAGCTCGCCCCATGACTGCCCATCAGGTCGCACTACATATGCCACCCGGGTTCCGTCTGAAGACCAGATATAGTCGGATATGTTACCTGTAGCGACTATTATTTCACTTTCAGCGGCTACTACCACCTGAATAGGTGTCATCACGAAGATCATACTAAGAAGGATTAGCACTGCTATAGTTGCAGCTGTTATCCTTGTGTGTTTCAATTTCGTTTCTCTCAATTCAGCTCCTCCTCAATGTGAGTTCATGCTAACCTGTTGATACCTATATGATGTGAACAAAGAAAAAGATTTTCCATACTCTGGCAGAAATGACAGGATGAGTTCTTCTCTTACCGCCAAGAGAAGCAGTCATAGTTTCAATATTAAATCGAGAGAGGGTCTTCCTCTCTCATCACTTTTTCAGAATAATCCCCTCAAATCAAAGACTTTTTGCGAGGTTGAGTGTGTCCTCCTTAATCTTCATCAAATCCTCCTTAGTTGGTTTCCCTCTGATATCTCCCATTTTTCCTATTGTACTCGCTTTATCATGCCCATGGAATTCACTTAGAACATACCATTCATCTAAAACTGTGAATCCAATATGCTCGAAGAACTGACCTGCGTACAGACCTGCTGGAATAGCCTCGTTGATTCCAGTATGCGGTCCCGAGTAGGTACAGAAAATTAATGCATTCTTTCCCGGAACCTTTGGAGCACTAGCTTTGACCAGTCCCTCTTTTCTTTGCTTAGCTAAGTTGGTTCTCAAAAAAATGGTCATGGGTCTAGGAGTACTCCATTCGTATGAAGGAAAACCTATGCATACCAGATCATAATCAAAATAATCAAGACCTTTAGCTTCTTCAACTCTCAAATAGGATACATCGAAGCCAACAGCCTTGAGACCTTCTTTGATTGCATCGGCGACTTTCTTAGTATTCCCAGTTTTTGTCCAATAGATAATTGCAGCCTTTTTCATTGTCCATCCCACCAAGTAAGTTGTCAGGTTTTATATTTCAATTATATCACTAGATGAAGTTCGTCATGGCTCGGGAAATTTTTGGCGCAGAATACCTCCCTTACCGCCAAGAAAAGCAGCCGTAGTTTCAATATTCAAACCGAGAGCCGGGCTTTTTCACTCACTGTGTCACTTTGATAATTGCCTGGACACGCCCAACCTGACCAGTCTGCAACCGCACCTTGATTCCATGAGGATGATTGGGGGAGTTTGTGAGGATATCTTTCACAACTCCACGGGTGAGATTTCCGGAGCGTTGATCCCGCTTCTGGACAATATCGACAGTATCACCTAGACGGATGTTCTTGCGGCTCGACCCGGGTTTGGAGAATTTTTCGCGCATTTCAACACGCGCCAATTTTAATGTGATTATATACCTGCTCACATCTGCAAATGGTTCTAAGCTATGTTGTAGTCATCCACTCATTCGAGCTGTATTACTTTACCTTCTTCTTCTTTTTCACAGAAGGCAATGTTCCAGCCATCGAACCAATGTTGCCTGGCTGATAAGATGTATCAACCTGATCTTTTCCAGTCTTCCTTTTTCCTTTTCTCACCTTAGAATCACCTGCTCAAACAGATCTATCTGTCTGGTCAGTCAATGTCAATATCTACATTGGTGTGAACGGATATAGATTTGATGTTTTACTTTACGATTTCGGGACGTACAGCCAACTAGTTACTTTCTTCAAGACCAAACGCTTGTTCTACTAGAATTTCAGTACCAGTAAATGATGAAACATCTACTCCATCATCAATCAAGTGTGAGTATTTCGTATCGAAATTAGATCCAAATTCAATAATTGCTTTCTTCAAGAAACCAGATATTCTTTCCGTAAATAGAATCACTGCAAATTTGTCATAATTCTCCATCATCATCTCGATACCCTCAAGCGATATTGATTCAATTCCGGATGACACTCCAAGAGATTCTCCAAACAAGCTGCTAACAGCAGTAATCCCACCTGATATCAAAGTATCATCTATACTGTGTTCAACACCTAGAAAATTATATGAAAAGATAGGAAGTCCTGCGTAGTTTACTACGATGAGCTTGTGCATTCTTTGAGATTGTAGAAACGCAACTCTAGACGATCTTGCATAAGCAAGCCAAAGAAGTACTGCGCCAACGGATATCGAAATATCTTGAGGAATTGCCAAATAGAGTTGGACCTGATCAGGTGCTAATCCCAAGTATGGAGCTACCAAATTATAGGCAATTATGTAAATTGAAGTGAATAGAAAGAAACACATCAATGATAATTGCATCAATGTCAATTGTTGTCTATGTTTATTATCATATGCATATGATTTGCAATTTTGTAACACATGACAACCAATAATTGTTACTGACACCAAGAAGAACGGAGGGATTAGAAATACTAACATATTCAAGAACTCAAACGTGTCAGTTACAATAACTGATGGAGAAAGAAGAGTCAGTATCATCACTCCAACAATGTAACTGCATATTGAGCCAATGAACAATGCGACTCGATTAGTAGATATTTGTTCGTTCTCAAAATAATCAATGAACAATAGAAACATACCTGCTGATGAAAACCCAAAAACACCCATTAGAATCGCAGAGGAGTCAATAAGTGGTGATACAGAATCAACACCGAAAAGCGCATTGTTCATTTTGAATAACTCAACAATACCTCGATTGATTGTTGTGACAACAAGTAGAAGGATAGCTTTTATTCGCGTTTTCTGCCAACGGTGGACTAGAGTGAATAAAAGGCCCAGATTCACAAAAGTAGACAGAAGTCTACCTAGGATTAGATACACCAAGAATATTCTCCCTCAATTTACTAATGCATCAAAGTATTTACCTAAACATAAACTATTCTGCAATCAATAGGCTCAAGGAACGGCATCATCGAAACCGAAGTACGCCAACAATAAACCTCTCAATAATTGAGGGTGATGTTTCACACGATTATGTCGACCAGAGGAGTCAAACTAGAGTCGGGTTTTCTACATAGATATATCAGATTCTTGCTAGAATCGCTCTTGTCATGCTCAATCACCCGGTCATCTAGACCACTGATTTTGCGGGCGATATCGAGAATCTCTTGATTTGTCAGACCTAGTCGTTCAGCTACAAGTATCAATCTGGTCTGGGGTCGTTTCTTCACGATTTCTCGTACCAACTGAGTCCAATGGTTC
>JABCTC010000036.1 GCA_018238545.1 Candidatus Heimdallarchaeota archaeon | reverse complement strand
GCGCAATGGCAGGAAATGTTGTCGGAGTAAATGCGCACTCCCTTCATTCCTTCCCCAATCATGATCCTCATGATTCTTCCCCTCAACGCACGTGAGGGGCCCCACTTAAACGACGGTTAGACCGCCTCTGGCAAGTTTGACCAAGTTTCATGACGTGCGTTGATACTTGATATTATGCACTTGGAATCTGTCTTATGATATCGTGGTATAGGAGTCCTTTTGCTGCTTTTTCAGCATCAGTTTCTGAGAGTTTCATAAGCTTGATAATATCATGAAGTGTTGCTGTCCCTTTATATTTCAAGAGAGAGATAACTTTTTCCTGTTGTGGACTAAACATGCTCTTAAGATTCTCTTTTGTAACAATTGGGTTTAATTCTAATTTAGTATCTGCTAATTTCCTGATGGGCGAACTGTATTTTTTCAGGTGATTATCAACAAAGTCTGATAGATCAGCAAATCCCTCTACTCTTCCATTCCATTCCTTCAAATTTTGCGAGAATCTACTATAGAATTCTTTCTCTATCTTTACAAGCTCCTGACGAATGATACTTTCATCATCTTCGCTATCAACACATGCAACTGTAACTGTTTGTTCTCCAGTTTTGTAGATGAATTTGTAACTGGACGTTTGAAGAAAATCGCATCCATTATCTATGTTCTGAGCAAAAATCTCTATGGCACTTAGGAAACTCGTGATTAAATTTTCATCTTGTTCTATGCTACCATACTTTCTATGGAAAAGACATTCACCCGTATCTTTAGCTATCCACAAGTTATGTAACATAAGTTTCATATGAAGAAGTTAGGATATACACAAAAAGGCACATAATACATAGATATGTTTACTCATATACAAATAAGTGAAAAAGCCGCTGATATCCACTCTGAATAAAGAATAGATTTTTTTGTAAAAATCTGTAATTTTCCCTTCAATTAATCAAAATGACTTTTCTTCACTAAAGTAAATCCACACCTCGCACATTTTAAAATATATGAATCTTCCGTTGATCCTAATCCCGCATGTTCCAACCTGTACCTACAGTTTGGACACAAAATATCCTCAGGCTCTAGCAAAAGTATTCTCTCCATTTCTAGGTTGAAATGCTGTTGTTGATCTACTATTTCAGATAGCGGTACAAGGTAATATCCTTCAGAATATTTCGATATGATTATAGTGTCGTTTTGTTTGACAGGATATCCTTCAAACCACTCATCTAGTCCTGTTATGCTTCTACTTTGTGTAATATGACATCCATAGTATTCTTCAAATGATTCCATAAAAAATACTACTCCCTCTTTTGGGAACATCTCTCTATCTGTCTCTGGTATATCAAGTGCTCTTGATTTTACTTCTTCCATCGTCAGTTTTTTTATTAAAAAGCCTTTATGCACTGTTTTTCACCAAAGATATTACTGTGATACTATCTCATGATACCCTTATGAAAATTGCCTTGATACATTTTTCTAGAAAATAGAATGAAAGAAGTGGATTACTTTCCTTTTTCTATTTTTTCCACTTCTGGTTTTTTATATTTTTTAATAGCAAAAGCTCCTAAAACTGCTAAACCGATTGAGATTACAAATATAATTGTTGCAGTTACTTCAATACTGATAGGTCTTCCTATAATTGCTTCTAGAAATACTTCAACTAGTTCTGTTTCATTATAGCCGTAACCTCTTTGATGCAGTCTAATGCTAACATCAACAAAATTGGCTTTTATATCTTCGGAAGTGATAGTTCCGTTGAAATTAATTTTGTCTTCATGCATAGTGAGAGTAACATTGTTTTTATCTGATTTTAATTCCTGTACAACTACCCAGGCTCTAAGGTCAGTTAAAACGGTTTCATTATCTCCTCGAACTTCAACACTAACGCTTATTGCTTCACCCTCTATAATATTAATCTCTTCAACAACATAGTTTTCAAAATTTATAGCGTTTTGAAGTTTCATCAACCATTGGATTTGCCTCAAAAAGAATATTTTGTTATCGCTTTCTGCAATGTAACTTGCATTCAACAGATCAGCAGAACTAGTAACTATGAGTCTGCCTCCTCTTTGAAGTTCTAGACCTGCTTGAACAATTGTATCATTAAGCTCAATATCTTCTGCATTGAACTCACCGTTATCATCAACATCTATGTAATAGTCTCCAGTAAGATTTATGATCGGATAAAGATCACCTTCTTGGGACATGAACTTGCCTTCACCAAGTGTAGATGTGAAGTTAATAGCTGTTCCTGTGTATAAAATTTCATCCACAATTTGATCAGTAAAGATATTTGTGCCCATCATATAAGGTAGAGATTCGATATCGGATGAATCAATCTTAATAGAAGAGTTAATTGCAGTATCTGTAGAGTATAGGTATGAACTATATACTTCCATTCCGAATTTAGACAGTAATTGATTCAATTTTCCGTTTTTACTGACAGGGTCTGCGAGAATATATACACTTCCACCAGAAGCAATATAGAGTGCGATTGCTTCTATTTCGTCTACACTTAAATTGGGGTGCGCTCCAACGAGGATTAAAAGATCTAGATGAGATAAACTACGATAGTTAATGTCGTGATCAAGATGATCAAAATTAAATGTTACATTTGCACCATAATTTAGTAAGAATACGACAATGCTGCTTAGATTATCATAATTTGATGCTTCTGATTCTGAAATAAATATTAATACGTCTAGATCTGATACATCTTCTACATATGAAAAATAATCATGCAAAGTAACAAATTGAATTTTTTTCCATGGTGTGAATGCATCTATTTCTCCTAATAATGTGCGATTATATATTGCTGTTGCATTTTCGGCTACTATTATGGCAAAGAAAATTGATTCACTTGCGTGTAAGTCAATATCATTCCCTATTTCATCATTAGATTCAAGTTCTTTTACAACTTCAATTGTAACTACATGATTATAAAAATCATCTTCGTACTCACTAACATTTGCATAAGAATTTTCTATTCCTGAAATATCTACATCCATTGCAATAGAATTTAATTTTGTGCCATTGATGTAAGCATCCTGTGCTCCTTCTACTCGATAATTTATCACTATAGCGTCATCTGGAGTTAATTCTGAACCAGCAACACCGTCATAATTTCTATCAAAAACAATTGTATACCAAGTATGAGTTTCGTTATTGAAGTCTTCATCTATTGGAATGGTTTCATTGACAGGTATGAATATTGAGCTTACATAATTTATACCCATAAACAAGTGTGTTTCATTTGCTAACACACGTATAGTCAAAGCTTTATTTCCTGAACCAAATTCGGTATTATATATTGTAGCATTTTCCCATTCTCCTTCAAAACTTGTTAAGTTTCCATCAATAATTGGAGATGTGCTATTTAAGAAAACCAAATCTTCTGTGATTGTTTGATCAAGTTGTGATGCGCTATTAGGGCTTGTAATTGACATAGAAGCTCCGAAGAAGCTTGTAAGAACGAAGCCTAACATGATTGTAGATAGAAATATAAGTCCTTTGACTTTGTGTGTTCGCATTTTGAATACTCCATTAGATTAAATAAGCGCTAACTTTTGCCTTTTTAAATTTTATTTATGTATATAGAAATTATTAGTTAGTTTTCTACTAGCGTTAACAAAATACTTATTTGACAGAGTGAATATATATCCAAGAGGATAATAAAATACCTTTATCTAACTCTGGAGAAGAAAAAAATGTCTGAACTAAAAGACAAATTGCTAAAAGATGAATATAAAGACAAAGAAGATCTTAGGAACTTTCCAGTTGTAGCTCTATTAGATATAACAGAAGAAGAATCTAAACTTCTGAAGGAATTGGGTTTAGACACAATTGAGAACCTCTCTACTAAATGGAGTGATCAATATGCTAAAATGGCTAAAAAAGTCCCCAAAGAAAGAATAAATAGTTGGATAGCTGCTAGTAGACTTTTATTAGTTGAGGAAACAGAAAAGGTCACTACTGGTGCAAAAATTATCATGGTTGGTATTGACAATGCTGGGAAAACTTCTCTTTCAATCGCGTTAAAACATAGGGGTGCATTATCCTCTTTATTCCAGAGATTAAATGGATTAACACCAACCCGCGGTCTTCTTCGTAGCAAAATTGATGTTTTTGGAATGGATGTCCATCTTCACGAGTTAGGAGGGCAAAGTATTTACCGTGAAGATTATTTAGAAAATCCGCAGCAATATTTTGTTGGAACTGATACAATAATCTATGTGATTGATATACAAGCTAAAGATAGATTCCAAGAAAGTTTTGAATATTTAAAACAGATTATTAATGTAGCTAACAATCTTAAAATTAAAGTTCCTTGGAAAATTTTCTTCCATAAATCGGATCCTGAATATGAGATTGACGATAAAAGCGCAGAGGTTTTTAATTCAATTATTGAATATATGGCTGATAAATGTCCTTACTTTAATCCTGCAACAGATTTCTTTAGAACCAGTGTTAGAATTCGTTCATCCATTCTAGGTGCATTCTCACACATATTTAGAGGGATTTCTTTAATACAAGATGGAGTAAACGAAGCTACAGAAAGTGTTGCACAAGGATTAGATGCAGATTTCTTTGGACTGTACGATTTCAGAAGCAATATCTGTTTTGCTAGATTTGCAAAAGAAGACGAGCTCGAAGATTTGGCCCATAATGCCTATTATGATGCAATCGAATCAATTGTTGATATAAGAGAACCATTTCTCAGAATTCGACGGTATACACTAGATGATAATGTAAATGAAATTTTCATTCTTCGTGACTTGAAATTCAGTGGCGAACGTTATATCATGGCAATGCTAACAACAGATGAAAGCATGGCTAAGGATCTAGACCAAGATGCAATACAAGAAATAATTGAAGATAAACTACAGGACTGGATAGAGTTTAGGGGCTATGCCGCATTTCCAATGGAGAAGTAAGAAATAGACGAAATTGTCGTTACTTTTTTCATTTTATGTGAGATTCTTTCTCTAACTCTCACAATGTAATAAATAGATTAGATTTAAATCGACAAAAATAAACCTAGACATAAAATCTTTAAATTTATCTGAAGAAATGGATAAATAATGCCTCGGTAGCTCAGTTCGCCAGAGCAGTGATCTCGTAAACTATCGAGAAAGTCACAGGGCAGGGGTTCAAGTCCCCTCTGAGGCTCCAATTTCTTATTTTTCGCATGAATATTTAAATAAAGGCACAGAATTCCTATATTATGACAACTTATTTGTTCGTTATAAATCCAAACGCTCGTAATGGTGGAATTGGAAAAATGTGGCCAAAGGTTGAGGAGGAGATATTGAGAAGAGGACTAGACCATAAGTCTGTATACACTCAACACCAAGGCCATGCAATGGAAATTGTAAAAGAGATGGAAAAGGACTTTGATTGTGTTGTTGCTGTTGGTGGAGATGGAACAATAAATGAAGTTACTAATGGTTTGTATGGTACTGATAAAACATTCGGTCTCATCCCTCTTGGAAATGGTAACGATTTTGCTATAAGCTTAGATTTTGATGATGATTTCAAAAGAAGTCTTGATATACTTGAAGCAGGTAAAACAATTGGCGTAACTGTTGGAATTGCAGAAACCAATGGTGAAAAAAGGTATTTTGTAAACGTTGCAGATACTGGTGTAGGGGCAACTGTATCAGTTGCTTCCTTCACAGAAGCTAAGTTGTTAAAAGGTTTTTTGAAATATTATTATTTAGCTTTTAAGAAACTTCTCCAATATCGATTAGTTAAATCAGTTTTAACAATTGATGATCAATTGTTAGAAGATGTTGGTTTAGTGATTCTGGCCGTTGGTCCAGGAAGTAGATTTGGTGGAGGTTTTAATATATTACCTGAAAACTATCATTTTATGGATGACTTTGCAGTTCTTTATGCAAGGGACATTAAAAAACTCAGTCAAATAAATCTCCTGAATTCGTTAAAACCGGGAAAACATCTTGGAAGAGAAGGTGTTTATTATCTTCGAGCTAAAAAAGTTACATTGGAGATGTCAAAACCTCTACCCATAGAGCTTGAAGGGGAAATTCTGAGTTTTGGAGCAACAAACGTATCATTTGAAGTAGCACCACAAAAGATACAAACGATTGTATCAGACAAAATAGTCGAAATGGAAAAACAGTGGAGATCTAAATAATCTTCAACTAATCCCTTCCTTTTTCTTTTACTGAAAAATATTATTATACTTCAAAGGTGAACCATGGTTAAGAGTTACTAATGATTACCCTTGCTATATTCTCTGACGTGCATGCAAATCTTGAAGCTCTAAATGTAGTTAGTGATCAAATTAAAGATTTATCGGCCGATATTACTATTTACTTGGGTGACACAGTTGGGTACGGACCCAACCCAAAGGAATGTGTAGAAGTTGTTGAGAGTATGTCACAAATCCATGTAGTAGGTAACCACGATTATGCTCTTTTCACTAATAATTTCATCCATTTTAATCCACTTCCAAAACTATCGCTTCTGTGGACAAAAGAACAACTATCAGAGCAAGAAATTCAACTTCTCGGCTCTCACCCATTGTTTTCAATATTTCCACTTTTCATTTCTGAAGGAAATGCAATGTTTGTTCATGGTTCTCCAAGAGAACCTTTACGAGATTATGTTTCTCCAAATTTACCTTCATGGTCATACAATATGTTCTTTGAGATTACAAGAGAGTTTACAGAAATAGATTTTCTATTCGTAGGGCACACTCACAAACCATTACACATTGTAAATGAGAAAAAGCATCTTTTCAATCCTGGTTCTGTAGGTCAACCTAGAGATAATGATCCAAGAGCTTCCTTCATGACTTTCAAAATAAATGAAGAGAGCAAGAATTTTGAATATGAACACGTTAGATTAGAATATGATGTAGAAACAACCTGCAAAAAAATGGAAGAATTGCTGTTTCACCCGTTTTTGATAAACCGTTTAAAAAGAGGGATATGATTAATTATTATTTTTGTCTAAAGGAACAGCTTCTTCTGTTTCACTTTCTTTTTCTGATTTTTGTGATTTGCTCTCCTTTTGTTCCTTCACAAAGAATGAGGAAATAGCTGCAATAGATAGCGTTATTCCAGTTCCAACAATGGTTTGAAAGATTACCGATGCTGCTGCAATTGCAGGTGCTATAGACAGTTGTTCTAGAAGGTATTGTGTGGTAAGTGTTCCTGTACCTAAACCAGCTGGAACTAATGTTAATATTCCAACAAAAAGTGTAATAGAAGAAATGGCCGCTGCATCTAAAAGAGTGATATTTTCACCAAATGCCATAATAGTTAATTTAAAGGAAAGAAATTCTAGAAACCATCTGATTAGTGTAGTGACAACAACTAAAACAGCTAAGAAAACTTTTTTGTAAAGATATTGCAGAGAAGTATAGTAGTTTTCAAGTGCTGGATCTATTACAGCAGCTAACCATTTTTCTCCCTTCTGAGATATCTTTCCTACAACTGCTTTTACTCCACGCAAGAACAATCTTCCAACTGGAGGGAAGAAGAGTAAAATAGATAGGATAATTATCCCTGTTAAAGCGATATAGAAAACGATATTTAGAGCAATTGTGTATTGCTCCTCTACGACGATTCTAGGAATTGTTGTTCCTAAACCAATAATAAACAGTATAAGAACAACGAATAAATCAAATACTCGGAAAAATGCTATTGCTGCTAATGATGATGAGCGGGGAACAGATAATGATCTTTTATTGATTTCAACACTAGCAATCTCTCCAGATTTCAACGGTCCTAAGGTGCTAAAACCATAGCCAAGGAAAAATGGCAGTAGAAACTTGTGAAATTTAAGTTCAGGATTTGATGGCTTAATAAGAATGAAGAACCTGTAAGCTTTGATTATCATACTTACTAACATTAGTAGAGCTGCCAATACTAAATATAGTATATTTGCTGTTAAGAAACGTGAAAAAGCTTCTCCTAGCTGGTCTCTCTGTGCTAGGTCTACAAAGAAGAACGTTAATGCTCCTAGCATGAGAAGAACGACTAATATTCTGAATAGATATTTCTTAAGAAAAGTAGTTATCTTCATTGTTTATCCCTACAATGTGTGTGAAATATGAGTACAACATCGTTTAAAAGGAAGGAGGAAGTAAAAGTGGAGAAAATTAAAAACATGATCTGACTTAGCTTACTCTGCTCCACCTTCAGGGAACCATTCATAAGTGCAATCTCGACAAACAGCTTTCTTTCTATAGATAGGTTGATGGTTGAAATATGCGATCACTTTAGTTTTATCCTCTACTTCTTTGAGATTTTTACTATGACACTTGGGACACTCTTTAGCCATTCTTATTTTCACCTTTAGAATTGTTTCTTGTAGTTTTCATTACTAGTTCTTCCTTTAAAAAATTTGTGTAAGAATCAGTGAAATATATCAAGCATTCATCTAATTCTTGAAGAAGTTATCAAGATAAACCAAAGCTAGCAACTTTATGTCGGATGCCGGCTAGACAATAGTTTAGCCGGTTTTAATTCTTAGACCATAGACCCATTAAATTACCCGAGATGTCCTTAAATAAAGCAAAGAATCCATGCTCTTCAGAAATTTGTGTCTTCTTTTGAACAACCTCTCCCATAGCTTTCTTAATTTTTTCCAAAGATAAATCAATGTTATCTGTGTTAATATATAATGTAATCTCACCATTAACTATCTTGTCTGATTTTTGAAAAGCGCTACCTATGCTGTCTTCTGATTCTTTGAAAAAGGCATAATCATCGAATCCTGTCTGGATTGACACTTCCCACTCGAAGACTTATTCGTAGAATTCTTTTGTTTTTTCTAAATCTTTAGCTGGGAGTTCTATATGTACAAAACCATGATTCTTCATGTTATATTCCTCTGATATAAACTTAGAAAAATGATATATAAAAATTGTTAAGAATATGTAGAGATTCACCTTCTAATATGGAAAGAATTGGTGATTTATACGAAGCTTATGTGAATGAACAAGCTAATTTTCCAGATTCTGATTACTTTTACAACAAAATCTCCAAAACTTATGGTGATGCTGTAGAATATGCAGCTTCAATGCCTGAAATTAAGATTGAAGATGAAAAGATTTCAAAACTTAAACAGATACTTACAAATTATCATGAAAGTCTTGGAATTCTCACCCCAAAAACAAAGGATAACATTTCAAAATTACAAGATGGAGTTGTATTAGCAGGTCAACAAGCTACAATATTTGGTGGAACTGGGATAATTGGAAATAAAATTTCTGCAATTGTCAATATATCCGAAATTAGTAAGAAGAAAAGAAAATTCCTAGTTCCAGTTTTTCTTATAAATACCCATGATAGCATCCAGCCTGAAATCACAACAATCCATCTGCCAAACTATCAATCATCAGTAAGTAAAGCTATACATCTTCCCGATGCTATAGATGGTGTTATAGCAAATACCATTACTTCTAATAACTATTCATGGTTGGAGGAAAGTCTTTCGATTATCAGGAATATATTTAGTGAATTCAAATCCACAATCAGCAAGGATAAATTGAAATTATTTCTTGAAAGAACTGAACATCTCCTTACTTTCATTAGAGAAACTTACAGAAGTTCTTCAGATTTAGGTGAATGGATGACTCTTATTTGGGGCATCCAAGCAAACATTATTAATGACTGGGGGGTTGTGTTCCTTCCAACTTCTCATCCAGAAATTCGCAAACTGACTTCTGAGGGATATACACCATTTTTACAATCTCGATCTAATTATATTCAAGAGTTTAATAGAGCAGCAGATAAGATTGAAGAACTAGGATTTAAACCAACTACAGCAAAAAAGAAACATGATTACTCTCCCTTCTTTTATGAATGTCCGAATGATCATTACAGGATTAATCTATCATGTATGGAGGATAATGGTAATTTGTATTTCCAAGGTAAGTGTCCTATTGATAAAGTTGATTATTCATTCAGTGTGAGCAAAGATAATATTGATCTATCAGCTCATGTAAAGAACCTTTATCCACGTTTGGATACTAATCAAGCTCTGCTTCAAACAATTATTCCCACTTATATCAGAATATCTGGACCTGGGGAAATTAATTATAATGCCCAAGTGATTCCTGCTGTTCAAAAACTAGGTTTTAAGTTTCCATTATACGTCAAATACACTCGGATGCTATATAACACACCTTGGATTGAGAAATATAGCAAGGATCCTTCTCTCGAACCATTTTCAATTCTTACTCCAGAATTTTTTGGTGTTTTAGGTTCTCTTGCAAAAGCAAGAAGAAAAGGTGAGATAAATGAGCTTAAAGAACATTCTAAAAATCTAGGCAATTATGTTAATAATAGAAGATTAGCTATTAAGAAAGTTACAAACAAACCAACCAATCTCATTGATCGATTTAGATCTTGGCAATATGGTATGTATGATGACAAGCATCAATGGCAAGAAGTCAGTTGGCCATGGTTTGTAATGGCTGTTGTTACTGGTTTAAATGATAGTATAGCTTCATATAGAAGACATTACTCTCCAGATACTCCTGTAGGCGGAATTGGTTTCATCAATTCTATGCTGTGATTACTCCAATAATTTTTCGTACCAAGCAATGTATTGATCTGCAATCTTGGACGATTCAAATTGTTTTACTACCTTGTTTCTTCCATTTCTACCAAATTTCAGTTTCAATTGTTCATCATCCAGAAGTTGCTTCATGTAGTCGATTAGTGCTGTTTTATCCTCCAAATCGTACATGAACCCATTTTCATTGTGATCAATAACCTCGGGAATACCTCCAACTCTAGGAGCAATGACAGGCACTTCACAAGCCATAGCTTCAGCAAGAGTTAAACCGAAGCTTTCGTTAGTACTTGCTGAGAGAAGAGCTGTTGCACAATTGTAAATAGCTGTGAGAGCAACACGAACTCCTTGGAATATCACGTGGTCTGAGATTCCTAATTTATATGCTAGTTCTTCACATTTCTTTCTTTCTGGTCCCTCTCCAACCATGATCAATCCTAAATCAGGATGTTCTTTAACAACTTCTGCGAATGCTTCGACAATGAAGGGAGCTCTCTTTACTGGTCTAAAGTTAGAAATATGCACAAAATTTTTCTCGTGTTTAATCCTAAAATCACAAAGCTCGGTGTCTATCTTCTTATACTTATTAATATCAATTGGATTGTAGAAAACTTCAATCTCTCTCTGACTAGAAAACTTGCTGATCATCTCTTCTTTCAAGTAATTAGATACTGTTGACAATCCATCTACATTATTAAAAACATGTGATATTATTGGATTGTATGCAGGGTCGATTCCTAAGGTGTGAATATCTGATCCATGGGCTGTTATCGCTACAGGAATATTGGCAATTTGCTTAGTTAAATATGCTGAGACCCCTACTGGTATTGCATAATGAATATGCATTAAATCAATCTCTGATTTTTTAACTATTTGTACAAGTTTTGAAGCTGCAAGAATGGTATAAGGGGCACCAATGTCTCTGAAAAGTGGATATGAAATAATATCTACTAAATCAAGAGTTATGTTAGGATGTCGAAAAGTTCGTAACAAAAATGGTGTGTCGTAGCTTATAAGGTGAACTTCATAGCCTTTTTTAGCTATTTCTATAGCTAGTTGGGTCGCAACTATTCCTGACCCTCCTACAGTTGGAAAACAATTGATGCCTATTTTCATAATCATTGCATAGATTCCACAATTATAAAATTTCTTCTCAAAGTTGTTTATTGTAAATATTTTCCTTAATCATATAGTTCATTCATTATAATTGTTTGAGCTTCAACTACTTCTTTGCTGCTTTTAGCTTTGGCATATCTTTCAAGATATTCTTTATTTATCTTCAAGAATTCATCTCCCCATTTTACTATGGATAAAATTTCTTTTGATTGCATCTTGTTACCTAAAATATACAATGCAGCAGCTATTGCCTCTAGCGTGCTTAATTTCGAGGGTTTTCCATAGTTTACAGGATTTGCAGCAACTAAGAAAGGCAATGCTCTACCTGTTCCTCTACTCAAAGCTTCTTCCCCTCCTTCTATGTTATTCCAAGAACAATCTACTCCAACTAATCCATTTCTAAGTGCTAATTCACGATCCTCTATTGAAAGAGCAGTGAAGGAAAAGGGAGTTAATACAATACTCTGAGATTTTATTTGCTTAATCTGAACTTCAATTGCTTTTCTAGATCTTATAATCCTTTGAGCTGTACATATTTTAGGGTTACAAGTGTGGAAATTACAAATGGAAACTTGAATTAGTTTATTATTTCCTGAACTCATCACAAACACAGAACTTTATTGGTATAAGATTTGGCGATCCCGAGGTGATTCGAACACCCGACCATTTGCTTAGGAGGCAAACGCTCTATCCAGCTGAGCTACGGGACCATGTGTTTTATAATTACTTGCCCCTCTTTTGAATTTTACTTTACTAAGCATATTCAGAAATGCTTACTTGAAACTAGAAAAATAATGTGCTCCTTCATTTATGTTGCAAATGGATCATATTCTGCAACTTTTACTTTCAATATCTTAATTTTCTTTGATATTCTTTGAATATCTTCTTTCAGTTTAAGTTCATTATAAATTTCTAAAGCATCTTCAAAGGCCCTAAGAGCTATTTGAAGATTTTCTGGAGATCCTTTCTTTACCTCTGCTTCTGCGTTGTTCACATGTCGATTAGCAATTTGAACTTGAAGCTCTTTAATCAGTTTTTTATCAGCTAGTTTCTTTGCTGATACTAGTGCGTTAAGTAGAAAATTTATTTTATCTTCTTCAATCTTTGCTGTTTCTGCAAGTTTGCTTGATATCTTGATACTTTCAATTAGTTTTTGTTTAGCCACAGTAGGGTCAATATACAACAAACATTCTCCAGAGGCATCTAATGCCTTTGCTTTGTCTTCTTGCTTTTTGGATGTTTTTACTATGTTATCAGCTATCTGAGACGAAAAGTTAAAAGCTAGTTTTGCCATATCTTTGAAAATTAAAACTCTATTCATGTCGTTCTTTTCTTTCTTCCAACAATCTGCAGCACGGTAAGCAAAATAGATAGCTTCCTCAGGTTCAACATTCTGAATTGCAAGCGATATAAGATGTTCAAAAGTTCTAGCCGCATCCTTAAATCTACTTGCATTGTAATTTGCATTTGCTTCGTCAATTAAAATACTCATCTTCTTTTCTATATCAGACATGATTCTCTAACTACGTACCTAGCATATTATTATTATTTCTTTTGGAAGAGGTTGTGAAAAGTTACTATATATAATATTTACAAATTACTTCATCAGATTTCTGGCCATTTATATGCTCTTCTAAAATTCCAAGCTCTTATCAACGGATTAGGATCAACTTTTTTCAAATCTGCATATTTTACTCCCAAATAGTCTAATCTTCGGGAAAAATTGATGAGTCTCTCTCTGAAATTTTTGTAGTTTTTGTTACTCTTAATCGTCCACCCTATTTCAGAAATAGCTGCTAATCTAGGAAATAGTTGCCAATCTAATCGATCTCTATCAGGAACCCATTCTGTCCATATTGGTGCTTCAATACCAAGTATTTGTCTTTCCTGTTCAGGTTCAATTTTCTTCAAATTGGGTTCATAAGAATAGGTTTTTTTCAATGGTATTACAATGTAATTATAATCAAGGTAAACTCGGAAGAACTTTGAAACAACTACTTCTCCTCCTTCATTAATGTGTTTTTTAACATTCCTCTTACCTCCCATCCACCATTGTGCAATGAAATTTCTATCTGTGTTTTCTGTTAATATTTCATTCCATCCCATTAATCTTTTACCTTTGCTTGCTAAAAACTTCCCGATTCGTGAAGTAGTGTAGTGTTGAAGTTCATGTACAGTTTTCAAACCTTCGTCCTTCATTCTTCTCTGGCAATTTTTGCATAGTTTCCATTTTTTCTTGGGAACTTCGTCTCCTCCGATGTGAATTATGTCTGCTGGAAATATACTAATAACTTCTTCTAGAACATTCTCCAGAAATTCGAACGTAGTTTCCTTCCCAGGACAGAATATATCATTAAAGATTCCAAACTTGGTTGGAACTTTGATTTCTTTGCTTTCACAACTTAGATTAGGATAAGATGCAATAGCTGCAGATGAGTGCCCCGGTATCTCTATTTCGGGAATAACAGTTATGAATCTCTCACTTGCATAATTGACTATTTCCTTTATTTGTTCCTGAGTATAATGACCTTTGTGTGGTTTTCCCCTGAATTTTTTACTTGTCCACCCACCAATCTTTGTATCTTCTCTTTTTGAACCAATTTCTATTAATTTGGGGTATTTTTTAATTTCAATTCGCCAACCTTGGTCTTCTGTAAGGTGCCAGTGAAAAACATTCATTTTCAGAAGTGCTAGTAAATCTATGGTTCGCTTTATTGTATCAATGCTGTGGAAATGACGGCCCACATCAAACATAAGTCCTCTCCATTTGAATCTGGGTTTATCAATTACGGACATACAGGGAACAGTCCAGATTAATTCTTCAATTAATTCTCTACTTTCAATTTCTATAGGAAATAATTGTCTAAGAGTTTGAATGCCATAGAATATCCCTTGATGAGTTTTAGCTTTTATTGCTATCTTATCAAGATTTATTGATAAATGATATCCCTCTGAGTTCAATATTTCAGATGTGTCATGTAAAACCAAAATAATTGCGTTCTTCTTGTTAGCTTCAAGATTGGTAGCTAAATTGAACCCCGTTGAACTCCTGATTAAGTTTTTCAAGTAGTCCGCTACTTGTACAAGATCAGGGGAAAAGCTTATTCTTGTTTTACTATTTAGGGTGAATTCACCCTCCTTAGGTTCCACTTTAAATGGATAAGGAATCATTACTATATGCTTTCTAACAAAGATAATAAACTTTCCAATGAAATACATTACAAGTAGGTTATTTTTCCAAAAACAAAACTTTTTAATTGTTCTATATTTCAAAGCCAATGATAGTATGTCATTTAATGAAATTCTTGTTTTATTTTGGGATTATTTATCTAGAAGTACAAATTCCCTTCTTGGGGCAATTATTGCTTTGTTAGGATTATTCTTTCTAATGTCTGAATTATTCACAAAGATTCGACACGGGACTACGTCTGAAAATTTGATGCTTGCATTTATTTCTTTAACTTTTGGTGCAGTGTTAATAGTGTTTGAAGATTGGTTAATGGCAATTGCGTTGGGTCTATTTGTTCTTGCTTTATATCAAACGTTCCAATTGTGGCGTTCACCAGTCTGGAGAGAATTTATGATTATTTCGCTTACAACTTACTTAGTTTTTCTTGTAGGTACGGTAGGCGATTTTGTTTACGACATGTTATCTAATAATATTCAAAGTTCTTCTATCTTTCAATCAACAGATAATATTGTTGGGGGTTTTGTTCATGAGCTATTAACTGGAAGTGGTAGCGATTTGTTCAAAGCTTGGGCATACAATATTATGATTTTCGTATTCATAATAATGGCCTTGATTTTCTTTGGTAAGAAATTTGTTTTAGTTAGTAGATTAATGTCTCCTCAAGTGTTGTATTTAGTACTCTTTGGATTAATTTATGTGACACTTTACATTGTAATTGATATTTTAATAAAAATTGAAGTGATTCCTACAGAAACGGTTTCAAACCTTTCTTGGTTTTATCTGGGACCTGAAAGCATCAGTTATGCAGAGAGAATCGTTTTCTTATCCCTAGGTCCATATGAGTTGTTGATTTTTGCAGCTCTTGGTATGTATTTTATTTCTGGACCACTTCTAACAAAACTTCTAGGGATAAAACCAATTGAGGATGAAAGAATATTATCTTTGGTAGAAGAAGTAAGAGTAAAAATGGGCATCAAAAAGAAATTAAAAGTAGGCTTTGTTGAAGCTCCCATTCTTAATGCTATGGCTTTTGGCCCTTGGTTTGATCAAAGGATAACAATAGTTTGTAGAGACTTAGTGGAATTTAATGATGATGATATAAGAGGGATAGTGGCACACGAACTAGCTCACAATAAGCGATTACACGTAGTTATTCTTCAAGGTATTGCAGCTACTGAGATGATCATTAAAAAAGCATTCTTGCTTCCTGCAACAACTTTAGACTATTCAGCATACCGAGATATGGAAGTATCTTTTGGTGTATATTTCTTAATAAACTATGGAATCTTAGCCTTCCTTTACATCTTTGTAAGAGTACTTGAAGGTGATGCAGACAACCAAACAAAGAAAGCTGGATACGGTAGAGAACTAGCTCAAGCATTGTATAGACTTGAGGGGTTCTATCAAGGAGTAGCTGGTGATTTTGGTGTAAATGTCCAGTTACTAACAGGAAAGGAATTCACAGAAGAGGAAAAACAAAGATTCCTAGGTGAAGCTGCTATCCGATTGTATCGACATGTGTATCGTCCGGGTAGGTGGGATATGATAGCAAACATTTTCATGTCTCATCCAAGATCAGCTTATAGAATACAAGCTATGGTTGATGATGAACTATCTCCTATCAAAGGTGCTTTACTTCCTTATTGGCTTATTTTACCAAATTTTATTAGGGGTAAAACAATAAAGAAATTTGCAAGAAAAAGAGACGATTTCACTAATTTAATATCTTCGAGATATATTGAATATTATGGAAAAGATGGCGTGAAAACATTTCTTGAAATAACTAGAATGCACGAACTAGTTTCCAGAATAGTAGGACGAGATATTATTGCATATGATCACATAGAAGATATATTGATTATTGGAAACGCTGAAAGTGTTGTTATAAACGAATTAATTTGCAGACCTCTCTCGTTGAGTATCAAAACCAAAGATGGCGATATAATAAATATTCAAGTCTCTGATTTCTCAATCCATGATGCTGAAATCAATGAAACATATATTTCTAAAAAAGGGAGAACTGGGCTTTTAGTGTCCTCCAAAACCACAGAAAAAAGCAATAAACCAGTTTTCACTTTTAAATCTTTGATCAATGAAGAAGAAATCTATACTAGTGACTATACTGGAAAACCAGTCTCGTACATTAAAAGCTACATTGACAATGAAATTTTCTTCTATGTGGATGGAGTTGATAGAGGAGCTACAATAAAATCTTTTGAGCTAGAGAAGACATTTTCTGAATCTTCATTTATATTTGAAGTTGATAAAGCTGGCAAGATAGAAGAAATATCTTATAAAGGTAAAGATTTGCTAATTGAACTACCTCCTGTTCTTCTCAGATTTTCTAAAGATAAAATAACTAAGCAAACAGTAACATTGCAAACATTGATTGGGAAATCTGTTATTCTTTATACTAAAGCAGAAATTGAGGTTGGAATTGCATGCCAACTAATTGGAGTGGATGAAGAGAAAGTTCTATGCAAAATAAAAGATAAGGAATTAGAAGAAGAAAGAAAAAACATAGATTATATTTATGTTTTCAATGATATCCCCAAGATTATGGTGAAAAGTCATGTTTCATTTGCTGATAGATTGCTTCTACGATTATCAAACCGAAAAGAAATGAAATATATATTCGGTTAACTTTTCTTTCTTTTTTTCAAAATTATACCAAAATGAGAAAAGCTTGAAATTCATCCATCTCACGATTTTTGTCAGAATTAGAGTTTTTGTGATGTTAACAGCATATTACGTTGGTAATAATGTTTGTTTTTAATATAATCCAATAATTCATCATTAATGAATGAACAAGAGTCCATTGTAAATATAGTTCTTAAACAAGAACTGTCTCAAAGAAATTTCAAAGTAAAAGAAAACGTTACTTACAAGTTAGGACGAACAAAATATATCTTAGATTTTTATCTTCAAGGTCCTCAAATAGGCATTGTAACTATGAATTGGAGAAGAAGTATTCCTACAAACAAATTACTTCAGCTTGAACAATTAATTAATTCCTTCAATCTTAAAAAACTGATTTTAGTGTGCAATGCAATTAGTGGGAATGCACGTGATTTCTTAGCAAGGAGAAACATTCCGATACAGGTAGTTCATCTTAATGAAATCCTTTACAAAGAAACACAAATTGAAGATTTGATTATTGGTTGCTAACTTAGAAGTAAGAGTCCAGTAAGGTCTGCTTCGACAATGGATCAGCATTAAATCCACGACGTCTTAATTCAGCAGCAAATTCCACATTTGGACCATAGATTGTATATATTTTGTCAGGATTACAAGATTCACATATTTCGATAAGTTCAGAGAAATCAGCATGATCACTTATGGGAATACTGTAATCAACATTCATTCTGTATTTGTAATTAGATGATATACACCATCCACTAAATGCATAGAGAACTGCACCAAATTTATTTCTCAAGTAGGAATAAAAATCATCTCTGCCAGATTTTAATGGTGCAAATAGTATCCAATTCCTTTCTTTTTCCATCAAACCTTTCTCCTTTGCTTGTTGATAGGAAACACAATCAACAGCTCCTTCAATACCTTCAGACTTGAGTAAAGTATTGATTTTATAGTTAGTTCCATGTAATATTATATTTTCTGACAGATGAGAAAAAGCATGATACAACATCTGAGCTTTCCCTAGAGCATAACCCATTAAGACGACCGGTGTGTTATTAGCTAGATTCTCAGATATTGAATCTTGAGTCTCTCTAATCAATGGACCATATTCAGGAAACTCATATTGTGATAAACCAAATGTACTTTCAATAATTAACGTATCACATTTTTCAGGCTTAAAAGGCTCAATGAACCCTTTATTTCTAATCGAAACATCACCAGTATAAATTAAAGTGCCTTCATTTGATTCTATTTTTAGTGCTGTAGAACCAACAATATGACCAGCTGAATTCTGTGTGAAATTTGTTTCACCTATTTTGTAATTTTCAAAGAATCGTCCTTCTGAAAAATTTGATGTGAAATTTTTTAATAACGATTTAGTTTCTGATGAGCTTATTATGTCAGTTGCTGGTAACTTTCTTGGGACATGATCTGAATGTGCATGACTATAAAAAACTAGAGAGTAATATTTCGAATTTGTACTATCACAAGCGATATTCCACTCCTTCCCTTTAATTCTAATTGCTTTTGATAAATAAACTCTCATTATCCTCTCTAAAATGTAAAAGATTCTTTCTTAAATACTTATTCAAAACATAAGAAGTAAAATAAAAAAAAAGATTCATTGAAAGAAAAGAAATGGATTAAGCCTTACTTGGCATAATCTCTAAAACAATACTATCTTCGGACAATTCTGTATCTCTAGATGCTTTCTTGATTGCTTCTTTAGCAATCTCAACCATTTCGTCAGTGGTTAGCTCTTCATTGTATTTTTCTTTAAGGAAAGCAATTGCTTCGGAATCACCTTCACCCATTGCTTTAGCTTTACATGAAACTACTCCACCACCTGGATCAACAAATTGTAAACTTGGACCAGTTTGGTCGAGTCCACCAAAAAGTATTCCTACACCAAAAGGACGAAGACCGCCTTGTTGGGTAAACATTTGTATGTAGTCACCTATTTTTATAGCAAGTGATCGGACATCAATTGATTCAACATATGTGAGTTTGAATATCTCAGATTCAAGTCTAGCTCGACTTATAAGAATTCGACCATCAGCTGCTACTCCAGCGAATATTGCTTGAGTACTATCACTTATTTTGTGTATCTTATGATCAGGTTCATTCAAATCAACAACGCGAAGCAAACCTGCAAGTACGACACCGTTTTTACTTTTAATGCCTATTCCTATACTACCTCTTCTTACTGATTCTCTTGCATATTCGGTCTGTATAATACGACCTTCAGGAGAATACATTAGAGGTGATCTGTCATATCCCATGGATTGTGGTCCTAACATCTATAATGCCTCCAAAATAGTTTTAACTTCTTCGGGTTTTATCTTTTTAACCCCCTTCTTGTTAACAACAGCAACATCCATACCATCGCCAGTGGCGGTATCTCTACTAATAGCAGTAGCAAGAGCTTTGATAGCTATTGCGATTCCATCCTTTTCAGGTAGATTTGCTTTCCATGTAGATTCTAATACACCGATAGCAACTAATGATCCTGAACCAGTCGAAGCAAAATCTTCATCGGTTATACCACCGGCCATATCCAAGTTAAACACATGTGGTCCTTCTTTGTCTAGACCAGCTACAATCATGTTTACATAATATGGGAAGTATTGTCGATACTGTTCATACATGATAGATGCTAAGAGATTTCCTGCCATTTTTGATGTTGGAGGATAACCTCTGGCTAGTTCATACAAATTGATGTTTGCTCTTGTAAGATTAATTAAGTATTGAGCATCAGAAACTAGCCCGGCAATAGTAGCAACAGTAAAACTATTTAGTATGTGTACTTTTTCTGCTTTTTTAGACGCGACAAAAGTGCCCATAGAAGCTCTTTTATCGGCAGCTACAACTACACCATCTTTAAATCTTAAAGCAATTGTAGTTGTTCCATGTTTGGGTTCCATAAATGGATTTCCATTTACCCCATTGAAATTTGGTGCATTCATCATTACACTTCACTCTTGTTAATTTTTTTAGGTTTAAATATTTAATGTTTAACGCCAAGAAACATCAATTATAGGGAATCTTAGTGTGTTCTTCCTCCTCATCTATCAGTACCTCAACATCAGTATTACTTTGAATCTCTTCACTAACCCACTTTGTAATAAATTGAGTTTCATTCAATTTTTGTTTAAGTGATGAACATTCAATTTGAATCTTGCCTTCAAGATTTATATATACATGACATTGATTTTTCTCATTATCTTCCCAGCAAAGTTCTGTAAAGTCACCTATTTCTCTTCTATAAAGGAAACGATAATTATTAAACCAACGTTTTTCTAATAATGTAGCTATTTTTCTTTTTTCTAGAGGAGGTATGGTTCGTAGTTTTTTTACTAAGGAAACACTGGGCATTTTTGTGGGACTTACAGCTTTTTTGTTAACCAGTTCTTGCAAGAGTTCTCTAGTATAAACGCTTCCATTATCCGTTAATTCGTAAGAACCATTTTCATTTTTTGAAAGAAAACTACGCTCTTGTAACCTTCTTATTGCTTTTGTCAATTTATGTTGATGCAAGGATGTTTTCTTTCTCAAACCTGAAAAAGAATAAGATATCCGAGAGTCAGATAGAATCAGAAGCAACTGGACTTCTTGGATTGTAAGATAATCATACTCATTACTATAGAAGTAGTCATATGGTAGACTATCATCTAATGTAGGAATGTTACTGTATGGAATACCTATATACCCGTGGTCCATATTCATTGTCTTCACCTATAATATTATTAAAATACTTTATAATGACTCAGTTATGACAGCTTTTTAGTTTTTGTAATCACATAATATTATATTCTCTATGATTAAAAAACTAAACTAACTCTCTACTTCAAACCAAACAATTAGTCTGATATTTCCTCTTCTTCTTCCTCTTTAATCGGTTGTACAGCTGTTGGGTGAAGATATACCTCGCTATCTAGAATTGTATAAGGAATCCTTCTTTGATCAATCCATGTTTTCATTTCTCTGAATTCCTTAAACATATCATTACTCACAATCATTGCTTTCTCCTCTTCAGCTAAACGTAAAATGAATTTATCACCATCTACCCTGGCTGGTAGCATCTTCATTGCCCCCTCTTTAACTAATTTGTCTAATCTTCTCTGATTATCTATCTGATATCTTAGAGCTGCATCAGCAACTGTTATGATTTTGGTGAAATTCACTTTGCTTAGTCTATTTATCATATTTTCAATGTTGCTTATCTTTGGTTTATCTAGATTATTTTTTTCTTCCCACGCAATATTACTCCCATCAAGAATAACTTTGTTTAATGGATAAGTTACTTCGGGAAAAGCACGTTCAGACGAACCTCTAACCCGTTTTGCAATATTTTTGAACATATCTCTTGAGAAATATAAAATTCCGATTCCTATCGCTCCAAATATCAAACCATATGTTACTATGGGATCAAAAAAGTTCCAAGCTGAATCATCAGGAAAAATTGTGATATATGTTATAATAAGTGGTAAAAGGTTTGAGTACCATTTAGTCTCTGAAACAGTTTCCCATTCTAATTCTATTCTGAAAAACAGATACTGAATCCCTGAAATTTGAGGTTCTCCTTCTAAAGAATAGAAGTGATAACCTTGACCAACCTCTATTGATTCTTCAAGATCTACACCATCGAAAAACATGTAACTGGAATTTTGAACTCTTACATAAGGAAGTACATTCAGATTTACTCCCTCATAATTTGTTATACTATAAATAATCCTGTACTTTTCCCCTACAGTTGCATTAATGGGAACTTCATACATATTAACTGTTATATTTGGCATCACAATAATTTCAAGTGGGTCACTAAGATGTGTCCTTTCTTGATCAGGGTTGTCAATAGTTCTATATGTTATAGAAAATGAGTGTTTTTGGTATAGATACGTATCTGGAAAGAAACTTATGTAACCATTGTACTGAACGCCCTCTTCCAGAGTCAATTCTGGTATTGCATGTGACCTTGTAACTGAACCCGATGTGCCAGTTTTGTGAATCTCACTTGTAACTGTAACATTTGTTATTGTTGTTCCGCCGGTGTTAGTAATAGTACACTTAACATCATTATTCTGATTTCTTATTAGGAAAGCTGGATTAGAAGGAAAAGACATTCTTACTTTGCCGAAAGGTAACACCGATAATTCAAAATAATTGACAGAAATTTCTAAACCAGTTGATGTGCTATTAGCAACAGATGTAACGGTAAAATTTCCAGCTGTTTGACTGTTAAAAGTTGACCATATAACAGTGTCATTAAATAATAAAGATGTATTCACCGTTAAATTATTCTCATAGATTTTTTCGTCTAAAGAATTTGATATATTATAATATATGTTAGAATCAGGTATGTAACTGAGGTTTTCATAAGTGAATCGGAAGAATATTACTAAATCATCTTCCCCCCTAGTTATGTTATCAGAACTCAAATAACAGATTAAAGTGGAATTTTCAAGATCCATAAAACTGGCAACTTCTGATTCACTTTGAGATTTTTGAGCCAATGGGATTTGTATAGACGACGAGGAAACAAACATTGCTACCAGGAAAATAAATCCAACACAAGCAACTGTCATTCTACTGTACAATATCCTATTTGACATGTAAACACTTCTTTTCTATTCTTTATAAGATTCCTTCCTTAATTTAATAAACTTACCGAGTAGGTAATAATTTCTGTACAAAACCCATAGCATAATTTGTTCGTTTAAAATAAAATGAACGTCGCGAAAATACCCCTGATTTTGTTAGGAAGCCGTCAAGGACCTTCCCGGCAACATTCATCTAAGCACTCTACCCGGTTCAGATGAACCCTATTCAAGTTTGCTCCAAGATGATTGGCCGTTTCATCGTATCCTTTATCCTCCTCAGCAAATTATCCCGATTTGTGTTACCATATTCGGTATCGCATCATTGTCTCTGAATAAAGGGCGTGTCGTTTCTGTTCCAAGAGCCACACTCTCGCATGGTAGATTTACATCTACATCTATTTCGTGGAGTCAGGAGGTTCCTCAGCTAAAGCCGAAGTTGCCTTTTCGCCTCGTTCAATTACCTATCACTTACAAAGCAAATAAAATTAACTGTCTACGATAAATGAAAAAAAAGCTGTTTTTAGATAACATTCATGCTTTTGCCAACTTTCTCTATTACACTAAGAATTTTCTCCATATCATCTTCTGTATGTGTCGCCACTACACAACAACGTAATCTGCCACCTTCCTTAGGAACGGCAGGATAAACTATTGGAGGAACTAATATCCCCTCTTTTTTCATTTTCTTTGCGAATCTAAAGGTCTTTATGTCATTTCCTATAATTACTGGAACTATTGGCGTATCCTTACTTTTGAGAGTATCAAAACCCATTTCTTTGACACGAGTGATGAATGTAGCAATATTTTTCTGTAAAGCTTGAATACGATCCTTATCAGTTTCTATTATCTCTAGAGCTTTTAATGCAACTGCAGTCATAACTGGAGGTAGTGCAGCGCTAAAAATGAAAGCATTAGACGTGTATCTGAGATAGGTTATCATCTTTTTATTTCCAGCAATATATCCTCCAACTGACGGAATAGCTTTACTTAGAGTACCCATCATGATATCAATAGAACCGGGTTTCATATCATAGTAATCCTCTACTCCTTTACCATTTGGTCCTATTGCTCCCACCCCATGCGCATCATCAACCATGGTGAAAGAGTCATGTTTTTTAGCTATCTCAACTATTTCTGGCATGGGAGCAATATCTCCATCCATGCTAAAAACGCCATCAACTATTACTAAAATCCGTTCGTAGTTCTTTCTGTGTTCTTCTAGAACCCTATCTAAATCTGTTAAATCGTTGTGATTAAAACGTTTCCAATCTGCTTTGGAAAGAATGCACCCATCATAAATGCTTTGGTGATCATATTTGTCTATAATGACAAGATCATTTTTTCCAAGTAAAGTTGAAATGAGTGCCATATTAGTAACGTAACCACTACTATAAACTATCGAATCTTCTGTTTGTTTGAACTCAGCAATTCTATTTTCTAATCTTTTGTGTAAATCAGTAGTGCCTGTTAATAGCCTAACTCCACCTGCTCCACTTCCATATTTATCAAGTGTTTCATGAGCAACCTTGATTATCTCAGGGTGGTTTATAAGACCAAGATAGCTGTAAGATCCAAGCATAATATACTCTTCTCCTCCAACAGTTACAGTTCTTCCCGATGGGCCTTCAATTGGAAGCATATATGTGTTCAAATTGAATCTCTCTAAATTTTTCTCTCTTGCAAGTAAAGCCTTGATTCTTTTGTTATCAATAATTTCTGTAATCTCTGTCACCTCAAATGAAATGTCAATTCATATAAGTATTATACACTCACCTCTATTCAAGTAATTAATAAAACTTCACATGCAAATTAAATTATTTTAAAAACTTATCTACTTTCTTAAGGTCTAATAATAAATGAATAATTTATTGATTTCTTAGAACAGAATTGTGACAAACACTCCACTCTTCATTCGAACGAAAACTATAAAGATTAGTTAGATAAGATTGAAAATGTCCTTAGACATGAGCCAGTAGTTCAGTTGGATAGAATGGCTGCCTGCGGAGCAGTTGGTCGGGCGTTCGAATCGCCTCTGGCTCGCCATCTTGCTTTTATCCTCTTTCCCCTACATACCCTCCTCCAAACCACTTGATAATAATATTATCAATTTGCTCTTCTTTCTTTATCTCAATTTCTCCATGAAATTGTTGTGGTAAAATTACTCTGTTTAAATCTTTTACTGCTTCATGCAGAGACCTTCGCTGATGAAAAGTGTCCTTTGAGGTAATCACGACAATACCCGTATCCTTGTCACCAAACTCTGCTAAGATAATTATATCTTCTCCATAGTCTATTTTCATGACTTTTCCTGCCTCTTTTGTGAAAACCTCTGTGACAATATCTTGAGCTGCTCTTACCATTCCTCCGAACAATAGAATGTCATCAACTATTTTCTCTGATTTTGCATATCTTTTGATAGGGATGCCTGATCTATGTAACACAACTATCTGGTTTGGCAAAACAAGCTCTGGTTCTTTAGCAAGAATGGTGCTATATCTAATTAAATCAGCTAGCTCTTTTATCGCCTTTTGCATTTCCAAAACAAGAGTTCTTTGTTTTGTTTTTTCTTTCTCTTGGTTAATTTTGTTATTGTAAGTATCTATTTCCTCTATCAAATGCAAAAAAATTGTTTCTTTCTGCGTTTCTTCGATGAATAGTCTTAATTCTTCAATGAATTTGCTTGCTTCAATTAAACCATATTCTTCTGGTTGGGAGATGTAATTATACAAAATAATCTGTAGTGATACAATCAGAATTTTTGCACCAAGATGATCTAAACTTTTCTCTCCCGCTAGTTTGAGAGCTGTTCTAAGATAACTTTTCGCTTTTGAAAGGTTTAAATGTTGAATTTCTTTTTTTCCATAGAGAAACATCAAAGTGGGATTTTGAGCAACTTCCTTTTTTGTCTTCCTCTTCAATATTTCTGACATGATTTTGTTGAACCCATTCCATTCTTTCTGTTCAATAAGTAGTTCCGCTAATGCATAGTCTACATGCTCATCAGTTGCATCAATTTCTTTCAAGATTGTTTTTGATTTTGTAAACTCGTTAATAGCTGTTCTAAATTGTCTTTTTTGAGCGTAAATCTGACCTAACGCCGAATAGACTAAGGATAGCGATCTCTTATCGTCCCACTGTTTATAAAACGAAATTATACTCAATAATCTACCTAAAGCACTGTCTAGTTTTCCTTCCATCCTTTCAACTTCAGAATAATTTGAAAGGACTGCAACCTCTCCTCTAAGATTATTAAGATCTCTATAAATAGCACGTGAAATTTCAAAGTGTTCCTTGGCAACATTCAATTTTCCAAGATATTTGTGAAATATTCCTAACAACATATGAATATCTGCTATATGAATTCTATCAGCGTAATTTTCCGCTTCTTTCAACAATCCTTCTGCTTGTTCTATCATCTCTTCGACATTTCTTTCTGTTCTCTGAACCCAAAGCTCACCATACATCCCTCTGAACTTTGCATCTAAGAATAGATTCTTACGTTCATCATTTTTGACTTCATTTAATTGCTCACAGACTTGTCTGAAAAGAACAGAAGCATCTTTCTTGTTACCTTTTCTATCTGAAATTCTTGCCAAACCAATTTTACCTTCAATTTTAAGCAAAGGATCATCTGAGAACACTGCTTTTGTGAAATGCTTTTCAGCTTCTGTAAAATTACCTTTTTTATATTCAGTTAACCCCAACCAGAACAGCGTATATACTGACTCATATTTATCCCATAATTCGTATATTCTATCATATTCTACTAAATAATAAAGAACTTTACCGACAATGAAGAGCAGAATTTTAGATGGATTTTTAGTGTTTTTCAAAATCCCTCTTAGCAATTCATTTTGTGCTGTCAAGGAATTGTTTTTGTAAGTAATTTTTTCTTTGACATACAGTTCTTTTTCTTGAGAAGACAGAAAATTAATGAAGTGGTGAATCTCTGGAAAAACAATATTCTCTTCCATATCAAAGCTCCGAATGTTTAGTTCTGAAAAATGGACTGTTCTTCTTGAGAGGAACCTCAAGATAAGCTTCTGCATAATCGGATGATGCTTGAGTTCCTCTCATCAGCGTTCTGTAATTGTGGAATTTAATATAGAATCCTTCTCCTCCTTTGTTTAACTGTGATGAATAACATTTGATAGCTTTCTCTTTAACACTATAATGTGCAGAAATATCAACAAGAATATGTGGATTAGGAATAAGGATGGTTGTTTCTGCTACATACAATTTTGAAACTAGATGGGAATTATCATATTGTGTTTCATGTGCAGCCCATTCTATCGCTTCCTTAACAACATGATATGTTGTTCTATGGTCAATGTGGTAATCTTCTGGTAGGTGGGTAACAATAATTTCAGGGCGGAATTCAAGAATAAAATTAATTATGTCTTTTTTTATTTTTGTCTCAAAATCTGCTACATTGCAATAATCCAGTATTTTTGGTTCCTGGACTCCCAAAGTTTTTGTAGCAGCTAAATATTCCGTTTTTCTAGCTTCTGTTGATGATAGACACAGTGTACTAACTATATGACCCGTAGAGGAGTATTTGGCGATAGTTCCACCTGTACTAAGCGATTCGTCATCTGGATGTGCGAAAATAAATGCTAGCTTCACATCTTTAGGATGTAAAATGAAATATAAAAATAATTCCAAAGTGTCTGGGATTATCTTATTTTTTCAAGTATTCGGTAGCAGATATACCAGCTTCATAGCCATCGCCCATTAATATTGGAATATAATCCATCTCTCCACTAATTGAACCTGCTGCAAAAATTCCTTCAACACTTGTAGTATTTTTTGCGCTTTTTATGATATATCCATTTTCGGTGATATCAAGTGCAAAATCTTTGAGAAATGTTAAATCAGGTTTATCTTTCAATTCTACAAAGACAGCGTTTATTGATAGTTCTCTACTTTCTCCATCTTCTTGAAATCTTAATCCTTCTACATTTTGTGATCCAAATATTTCTACTGATTCCAAATCAATATTGAATTTGAATGATACCCTTTCTGATTTTGAAAGTTTTTTTATAAATCTATCATCTGAATCCAAGGTGGAATTTTGACAGATAACTGTAACTTTTCGACAATACTTTCTAAGAAACAAAGCTCCTCTTGCTACAAAATTTCCTTCTCCAATAATAGCAACTTTTCTCCCTCTGAAAAGTGCACCATCACAGACAGCACAGTGGGAGACACCTTTGTGAACAAATTCGTCTTCTCCCTTAATTGTATTTTTAAGTTCAGGAAGACCAGTAGAGATAATGACAGTTTTTGCTTCAATGTTTCTTGAATCAGTAATTAATTGAAAATGAGTCTCATTTTTTGATAGTGCTGTTACATCTTCATTTATGAATTCTAACTTGTTTGGTTCATCTTCTTTTGCAAATTCCGCGCTCAAATTCTCGATTTGCGTAATTATTTGCTGAATATAATCTACTCCAACTACCTTGTTAATGCCCGGTATGTTTTCAATTTCTCCCTTTTTTGCAGTGTTTGAATCAAAAGGCATGCCAAAAATTTTAATGATTTGACGAGGATCCCTGCTATAAGCTGCTAAAGCTGCAGACATACCAGTTAAACCAGAACCAATAATTGCTAAATCGCATTTTTCTAAACTCATGTGAATAATTTTGTATTCAGTAAAATAAGTTTATCTGTAAAGAAACTGAAATTAGTAAAAATAAAAAAGAAAAAAAGGGCTTTGTTTTCTACAAACTGTAGAAAACCGACCTCCTCAGTTGTCTACAATGAAGTAAAACACTGATCTCATGTCGTTTAGGTTGCTTCGTTTCACAATTAACCCTAATTCAATTAACCTTCTTAATGCATATCTTGCTGTTCTAGCAGGAATTGCAGAAGCTTTAATTAGTTGTTTTTGAGTTAATGGTCCTTTTTTCTCCAAAATGGATAAAAGTTTTTTTCCTGATACTGGTATTTCTTCTTCCGTCATGCAAATCCCCTTGCTTACATATTAACGGATATATTACCTTTATAAAAGCAATCTCAGAAATTCATCCGCCATTGCCCTATAATTCCTAGGTAATCTATCCGCGATATCAAAATTCCAATTTTACTTATATGGTTAGATATTTTTCTCATATTATTTAGATACATATCTAATATGTAGTGAAACTAGTAGAAAATTTAATAATGATTAACACATATCTGTTTTCCAGAGTGATTAAGTAGTGAGTTATTCAAGTGAAAGTTCTCCTGAAATCTACCATTTAGCTAACCAACTGACAAGAATCAATTATCTAGGAAATGTCCAGACACTTCAAATTGAGTTTGAATTTGTTTCAGAGGACAACAAAGCAGAACTAGAGGCTATTTTCAAAGATGCTACTGGTATTGGAAAGTTTAAATCTGACATGGTAATCTTAGAACAGATTATTGGTAGGGACATGCTAGAAATTATCAATACACTACACAATGTCACTGTTGTTTTTGGCGATTTATCAGTTATTGAAGGAATCACAGCATTAGTTGAGATAATTTATAAGGGTGAAAACTATTTTGTTGTAGTTTCTTATAATCCAGGCACAAGTGGTCTAGAACTTATCTCAACCTCAGAGAGTAAACTTTATTTTGAGCTTCTTAACTTCATTAGAACCAAATGGGCTTTATCCAAAGCTTTCCTTAAATAAACTTTCTAATCGTTTTGAAAAGGTCTTTTTTTCAATATAATTTTCAACAATTTCACTTTATCCTTTATTTCTTCAGAATGTGTTGTTAATTGCTTGCTTAGAATTTTATCTGCTAGGTCATAAAGAACATAAGTTGCTATATGGAAGTCTATAGTTAAACCTGAAGGATATATGTCGCTTAATAATAGATTAGATCCTATCATCTTTAGAATCCTATTATAACCATCAATAAAAGATTTGATTTTACTCTTTGCGTTTTCAATATTACCTGTTTTTTGAAATTCCTTTATACAGGGTTTAGCAAAAAACGTCCCAATATCCTCATTTCTGTCCCTACCTTCCATTATAAATTCGGGGTCAATAACATACACTTTCACATTTGTGTTTGTTATATCTGACCCTTTTTGTACTAATTCTATATCCTCTGATGAAAGCAATAGATTTCCTTGGTGGTAGTCTCCATGAATCCTTGTTGCCCCCTTTGATTTTTCCATTGCTTTGAAATACGGTAACATCAAGTCCAGAATTTCTTCTTCCAATTGAGGGTCCTCTAAAACTGAAAGAAGGTATAAGACTAGTTTTTTGTAAGGATCTACTTCTAATTTACCAGTTCCAATACCATGTATAGCTGCCAAAACTTGTCCAGCTAGTAAATCCTTATCCTTCAAATCAAGTTTCGCATCACGAAAACTCAACCCATCAATGCCTTCATAGATTATACATCTGTTTTGCGAGCTTTTATAGAGTATCTTTGGCACATGAACACCACTAAAAATCTCAGAAACATTTTCAATTTTTGAATGATTCCTAATTTCTTTTTCAAACCTTATTTCATCTGAAGAAAATTTCACGACAACGTTTACAAGATGTTTTCCAACGTCAGAATTTAGAAAATATGTGACGAAATGAACTGTTGACTTTGAAGTGCCCTTCTCTATTGAAGAAACATTGTCTATGGAGATATGATTTACTTTCTCTCCAGTTTTTTCAAGAATATGAGCTTTGAAGATTTCCTGTAGTCCCTCACCTATTGTCGAAAGTATTGTTTTTAGCTTCTGCTTTCTTCTTACAGCTTCTGCAGATAGGTTTTCTTCTTGATTGCTCAATTTGGTTCTACTCTTGAATTACTTGTGAAATAATATAACAAACTGACATCTAAATTAAAAGATTCAATGGATTAATCATTCCAATTATTTTATCTCCATCGACAACTATGAGGTGGTTAATCTTTTGTTCCTTCATTTTCAATAAAGCTGATGAAATTGTTTCATAACCAGATATTTTAATTAGAGGACTTTGCATTATGTCTTTTACTTTGATGCTCTTAAGTTCCTTTCCCTTTGCAATTATCTTAGTTATGTCCTTACAAGTAAGAATGCCTACAGCATCATTTTTTGAAGCTACAACCAGTGACCCCACATCAAAATCAGACATTATCTGTATTGCTTCATCTAAAGTTTTTTTGGAATCTATGTACAATATTCCTTTTGTCATTACACTTGAAACAGGATCGTCCATTTCATATGTTCGTAAAGTCATTAATACAGTAAGTGTTTATTTCAAAGTTAAAGATTTCGAAAGTTCTCAATGAAATAAATGTTAACCCTAACGGAAAAGATAATTAGTTAAACTTTTTATGTATCGTAATGGATGAACCTATCAAAATAATTCACTTCAGTGATACACACATAACTCCTAGACCACAATTCATGGTTCAGGATTTCAATAATACTGTTAATGCGATAAATTCTACTCCACATGATTTCGCTATTTTTTCAGGGGACTTAACTCAAGATGGTTTAGCTGAAGAATATGAATTAGCGAGTAAGATGAGGAAGAAAATTATCTCTCCAAGAGTGTACTGGATTATTGGAAATCATGATAGCAGAAGTGGAGGATTCGAAGTTTGGGAAAAGATGATAGGACCAAGAGAGTTTCATGATTTTACTGATGATATATTGTTTATTGGATTAGATTCTTGTATCCCTGATAGAGATGATGGTCGTTTTGGTAGAGAAGCCCTAGATTACACAAAGAAGATTTTATCAAAATACAGTGAGGCAAAACTAAAACTAGTTGGATTTCATCATCATTTATTACCAATTCCTAAAACTGGTAGAGAAAGATCAAATGCAGTAGATGCAGGAAACATGCTTTCAATTCTCCTTGATAATGGAATTGACGCGGTATTTACAGGACATAAACATCATCCTAATGTTTACAAAGTTGAGGATACTATTATCATAGTTGCAGGAAGTGTTTCAAGTTATAAAACTCGCAGCGGAGGTAAACGCTCGTTTAACTATGTAGAAATTACCCCAGAAAAAGATATCAAGGTAAGAATCCAAAATACAACAGGAGAAGAGATTAGAACAGAGTTAAAAACCATAACTAGACGCTTTCGCATGGTTAATTCAACTGGAGGTAAATGGCTCAGAATGGCTCAGCTCTCTGGTACTGATTTTGGTGCATCCAACAATAACCAGTCAGAATTATTTAAGAAAGGCATGGCACTTGTTGAATCAACAAATCCGGATGTAATTATCCACTGTGGAAATCTGACTGAAAGGGGAAGATCAGCAGACTATGAAGCTGCTGTTCAAGCATTCACTCCTTATTCAAACAAATTAATTTTCTGCCCTGGACCAAACGATTTACGAGGATATGGAGAAACTCTGTTACACAAACATTTTGACACAGAAAACACTATTGAAAAAGATGAATCAAGTTTCTATGTGCTGAATACTTCTGCACCAGAAACAGAGATAGGTGTTGTAGGTAGAACTACACAAAATAGACTTGTAAGATATGTCTATCATACTAAAATGCAAACAAAAGATAAATTCCATACTATTGTGATGCATCACCATTTGATACCTATACCAAATACAATAGAAACCTCTGCTTTAGAGGATGCAGGAGATGTATTGCGTATGCTTACTGATACAGAAGTTAATCTAGTTCTTTCTGGTCATCTTGGAAAGGCTTTTTGTACCCGTGTGGAAAAAACTGCTTTTGTTAACTGTAATACTATTTCATCGCAAAAAACAGCTTCAATTGAGAACAGTTTCAATCTAATAGACATCTCCACTGAAGGTGCCATAGTTGTTTCAGAGATTCTTGTCCCTTCAGGCTTTAGAAGAATTCTAGGCATATTCCCCGGTAATTAAAAGTTGAATTTCCTAAGCATTTTTGTACAGCCTTTGACGAAGAATATTTAAGACACTATTGTAAGAGATAATTAATGAAGCTCCCACTTATTGTAAGAAAGTTAAGAAAATTGTCTTATTATCAAATTACATTTACTCTTTTCATCATAGCAATGTTAACACCTATCTCCCAAGCATATCTTGTTGGAAGCTCTATGAACCGTATGAACGCAAATCATGGGTTAAATAGTAACGCGAATATTGTAACAACTATAACAATCAGTGATTCATCTGTCAGAACTGATGTTAGACCAGAAGAAATAGGATCTCCTTATTTCCCTATTGATTCTACATCAAATTCTGGTGACAATTTCAATATAATTGATAATTTCCAATACACTGAATCATACTCCAAAAGTCTCAAATTTAATCAAACATCATTAGAAACCACAGATTTCATAGGTGATTATTATACTACAGCTGACTTAGGATATACTCAAGATTCTGCTCAAACAAATATTACCAGTATAACAGCCGTACAAGATTATTACTCAGTTGAAGTCCATTCAGATCAAACTCTTTATCTCACACTTTACAATCTTACAGCAAGATTATTTGCACAAGGTTTTACTGTTCCTTGGGATTATGCTAATTTTACAAGCGCAAAAATCTACCTCTTAAAAAATGGTATAGGTATATCCGATGACCAACTAGAACTCAGTCTGGTTCCTGCAGGTTCCGATGGTAAACCTAATGCAACTACAGTTCTATCACAATCTGGACCATATACTCCACAAAATATTCCAACCTCAGTTCATCCAGATCTGCCAGTTTATGATTTCAGCGATGTTACTCTTACAAAAGGGGATTATTTTATTTTGGTAAACTTAACTATTAGTACAAATAATGGTCATCCTCATGTTATATGGTTTGGAAATGATTCTGCACCTTATACCAATACAGCTTACAGTAGTTCAAACAATCTTGAAGGTTCAATAACTTGGAATACCTTAACTTCATTTGATTTTCTACTTGCACCTGAATTGTATCCAGTTGACATCAGCTATGATCCTCTAACTTTTGCATCTCCAGATGAAATTGATTTAAAAGACAATGGCGTCTCTATTAGTAATTCTATTTCAAGCTTGACAGTGCCTTTTGTCGGTGAGCATAAATTAACATCAAATACATCTATCGATATTGATTTTATTAATGATTATTATCTCTCAGATCTATATGTGGCCTCTTCCACATTTTCTGCCTTAAACTCATCATTCTATGAGATGACTGTGGATTGGAACTTAACGTGGACATCATCTGAAGTTTTAACGCTTTACACTTTAACAAACAGGACTATGACAGTTTCAATACCATTGGACTGGTCCGGTACCTTTAGCTGGTATTATAATGAAACATCAGCTTTCACGTCAGAAAAACTCACGGATTATTATATTAATTATATAGTAACAAATACGAGTGCAGGAACTTGGAGGTTGGCAACTCAGAGTCCTAATTATGTCTCTTCTGTAACTCTTTCTGATGTTTGGTATTTACAAAGAAATATAGATGAAGAACAAGGTGGCTTTAATCTAATGAAGTTTACTAATACCGTATTTGGTCCAAAAGATAAAATGGAAATAAATAGAGAAAATGTTGTTTGGATATCTAAATTGGGAGATGATAGTCAAGTAGTTAATTATATTCAAACTACTTCTCAACCGACTTTACCAGCGCTAGAAGAATAAAGTCTGTATTTTGTATTGAGTATTCAGTATACAATCCGCCAATTGGCGGATTGTTTTACTGTTTTTCGGATGTTATAATTGAAATGGCTACATTTCAATTGAAACGTTCTTAAGCGAAGCGAGAGGTTGTTATAATAAAAAAGTATGAAAGCGAAAATAAATCTTAAGTATTCATTAAAAGATTGGCAGAAGTTATTGGTTCCTGAATTTACTATAAGCGCTATTTGCATAGAAGATAGAATAGTGCGGGTTTTTTGTTTTGATAAAAAAGTTAATAAAATTACGAAAACAGGAAAATACGTTTTGCCAAAAGGTATTATAGAAGAGG
>JABCTC010000035.1 GCA_018238545.1 Candidatus Heimdallarchaeota archaeon | reverse complement strand
GTAGAAAAATGGAAGAAAATTGGAGAGATATTAACCATCACCACCTCAACATGCAATGAGGGACAACTCAGAGACTTCTGGCAAGATTGAATAAGATTTTAATCAGCTGTTGCTAACGGTGTCCAAGCATTCAGATATGGTTTAGTTTATCTTTCATGCTATTTATTCACGCCATTTTTTATCATAGACATTTTCTTCAAATCCTACTATCTCATCAAACATAGGAACGTTCTACGATTGAAAGAATGATGTTGGTAACCACATACTCTTGCAAAATCTTATATTACATCTTTCTCCTTTCTTCTTGATGAAAAAAACCTTCTTGAATCATGCAACTCTTTCGTCATATATCAACAGAACATCTATCTCTAGTGGAGATTATAGTGCGTTTCCTCCCATCGTTCAGAAGTATTTTGAGTATATTTTCCCTGAAACATTTGAACAAATTTTCTTCGCTAAACTTACTCATTCTGGGGAGTTTCGAACAAGTCCTGAACAACCTTGGTTTCCTATCACAGGCATGTATTATTACTTAGGTGATGTCCCGGCTTTTTATTGGGAAGGTAAAATTAAACCCTTACCTATCCTTTCAATCAAAGCTAGAGATTTCTATTACAAGGGAATAGGTGAAGTACGCATCAAGTTAAATGGTATAATTCCTATGGGTACAAGCAAGGGTCCTGAATGTAATGCTGCTTCTCTGCTCCGTTATCTTTCTGAGATGCCTTTGATACCTACAGTTTTTCTCACTTTACAAAACATCACTTGGAAAGAGATAGATTCTTCTTCTGCTCAAATCACTATTCGAGATAAAGGTCTTGAAGAGAAAGGTATTTTCACCTTTAACGATAAAGGAGAAATAATCAAGTTTGAAGCTGAGCAAAGAGCTCGAGGTATCAAAAAAGGCTTCTCCATGGATAAGTGGGGCGGACATTTTAGCAATTATAAAGAATTTAATGGGTTCAAAGTTCCGACTGAATTTGTTGCTGAATGGAATCTTCCCGAAGGTGATTTTGAATATGCAAAGTTCAAGGTTGACACTCTTGAATACAACAAAATATCATGAGTAATCTTTCTTTACATTACTCTTCCAACCTTTTCTCTATTATAACACATTATTTTTATTGCCCATCTCTTTTCCTACTTTGAATAAGTGATTTGATGTACAAATGAGATTCTTTCAGCCTATTAGACAACTTGGATATGCACGAATATTAGCTGAGACAAGGACTCATTTTCCGCTATCACCAGGCATGGTAGCTATAAACCAACCTGAGATAACTAAAGGTTATACAGCTGTTTTTGATGTGCCTTTTCCGCCTCAGTTTGATGATCTGAGTAAAACTGATTATAGTTTGACTTGGATACTGCCAGAAGACAAAATGGATAAATATCATTCAACTAAATTCCAATTGACAGAACAACCGTTTTACCCTCCTTTTGCCGATGAAAGCTTTGTTGTAAGTGATTTTGAAAATTATTTAGATAGATTCCTGTCTTCTTCGAAATTAGAAACAGCTATATTCACATTACCTGTTTCTCAAATAAATAATCCACGCATTAAAGAAATCATGGAGACAGAGTGTTCGTTATACATTCTCTCTGGTTTAACCTCATTATTTAGCAATCAACGCCGTATAGTAGAAACACTGGTGCAACTGAGAGAGATGTTATCTCCAGATATTGCATTATATGCTCCTGGTCCCATATCACCTTCTCTTTATTCATTTTTAGTTTATATGGGGGTAGATTTCTTCGATAACTCTATTGCATACTATGTATCAAAAAACGGTTACTTTCTTACAGAGGATCAAGTTTACAGGCAATCCATCCATCCAAAATGTTATTGTCCTCATTGTAATGGTCTAGAACCCAATCTGTTTAAACACAATGAAATGGTAATTAAGAATACACTATCTCGAATAAGATATTCAATTGAAAGAGGTATTTTTCGAGCACAGGTTGAGAAAGATGTTCATAATAATGTGAGTTTTGCAGCAGCACTCAAGAGAGTTGATACTCATTTCAACGAAAATCTTCGAATAAGAACACCAATGATATCATCTTCTCCCGTCAGATGTATAGGGGAAGAATCATTTGATCGACCCTTGATAACAGAATTTAGAGAGAGAGTGCGAAAGAGGTATAAACCTGATCCCAATTCAAATTTAGTTATACTATTGCCTTGCTCAGCAAGGAAACCTTATTCATTTTCAAGGTCTCACAAGTTCTTTCATAAAGCCATGAGAAAAGCTGGAAAGGGTGTATTCAAGTCACTTACTGAATTGATTATAACATCACCATTATCTGTCGTCCCACGTGAACTAGAAGATATTTATCCAGTAAAATATTATGACATTCCTGTTTCAGGTGGGTGGTCTGAAAAGGAGATTGAAGTTACAGCGGAACTTCTAAAGGATGTTTTATCACATTTTCCAAAGGACACTGTAGTCGTAAATCATACACATGGAAAAGGGTACGAGGACATTGTGGAAAAAATCAGAACCACTTCATCTTTTGATATTAAAGATACGGCTAAAGATGCAAATCCAACAAGTGAAGAAGCTTGTCAACAGTTGACTGACACTTTAGTAGAAATCCAACAAGCAACAAAAACATCTGACCAAAAAGGAATCTCGAGCAAAATAAGGAAGATGCAAGCTGTTGCAGATTTTGAATATGGATTAGGAACTGGCGTAATTTTGTTCCCCTATTCTGTAAGGATTAAAGGTAAATTTCCTCGTGACCAACATATCTACAAAGAGAATGAACACATAGCAACTTATGCTACCAAAAGCGGATATTTGTCTCTCTTTCCAAAACCTGCCAATTTGATTTTGAGCAAAACCGAAAACATCCTTGAATTTGGGGCCGAACGGGTTTCTGGGAGCAACATTTATGCCCCTGGTGTCATTCATGCTAATGAACGAATCCAACCAAACGATGAAATTTTCATAGTTCATGAAGATCAAATAATAGCTACAGCAACTGCTTTTGTTTCTGGAAGTGATATGAACAAGATGACTTCAGGGATTGTTGCAGAAGTTAAGAAGAAAGTGAGGAGTAAAAAATGAAAATTAACAGAAACTTTGCTGAGAGAATCAAGCAAATTAGAGAAGCAGAACTTCCCTCTAGAAAACATTCTCGAAAAGTAGTCTTCTGGGAAGAAGATACTCGTCTTCTAACGGAGCAAGGAAAAGCTTTAGTTTTTATTCTCCCTACAGGAGGATGCTCATGGGCACTATCAGGCAGTGGTGGTTGTTCGATTTGTGGGTATATTTACGATAATCCTCAACAACCTGATTTTGAGATTATTTTATCATCATTTCAAAAGATTTTGAAGAACAAACTAAATAAAGAATTCTTGTATTCAGTGAAGATTTTTACAAGTGGGAGTTTTCTTGATACAAAAGAAGTTCCAGAAGAATTTCAATTTAAAATGCTTGAAGAGCTATCTCAGTATGAGGTAATTAAAGAGGTGGTGATTGAATCTAGACCCGAATACATTAAAGATTCATCACTTAAAAATATATCAAAGAGAATAGATATGTCCATACTAGAAATAGCGATTGGATTAGAAAGCTCAAGCAATTCCATCCTTATGAACTCTATAAACAAAGGTTTCTTCTGGGAGGATTTTGAAAAAGCTGCAAATAAAATAATAGAAAATGGTGCACGAGTCAAGGCATATCTATTGTTCAAACCTCCTTTCGTTTCTGAATATGATTCAATGCGTGATATGCTATTAAGCGCAACAAAGATAGTTTCCTTAGGTATTGATACTATCTCGATCAATGCCATAAGTATCCATCGTGGAACATTTCTTTCGCAGTTATTCGAAAAGAATGAATACAGAACACCTTGGCTATGGTCTCTTCTTTACGTATGTAAAGAAATTAAGAAACAATATCCAGAATTAAGATTAATTTGTGATATTGTTGCAGGTGGTAATGTTAGAGGGGCTCACAATTGTGGTGAATGTGATCAGCTCGTTATCAATGCGATAAAGGAGTTTACAATGTCCCAAGATATTGGAGTGTTAAACAAAGAGATTAGTTGTTCATGTAAAAACGAATGGGAAAGTAACCTAATACATGAGAAAATCAGCATTTCTGAACCGGTAATTCAAAGAAATGTGCTGTGAAACTCAAACGCTAGTCTTTTGATGATCAAATTTTCCGCCTTATCCCGCATTAACACGTAGGTTCAGAGAGAGTTTTTAGGTTTAAATAATGTAATAAGGAGGGTAGTAGTGATGCTCGTTAGAAGAACTGAACGGATAAAAGTGAAACATAGTTTCACGCTTATGCAGTTAGCAAGACAGAGCAAAAATGTGTATAATTATGGCAATTATATCATCAAAAGACAACTGAAAAATAGTAAATATATGACCTCAGAGTATGAGTTAGTGAGCATGATACGTTATCATCCTTGCTATGCTGACTTTATCCCCCACTCCGCTCAACAGACGATAAAATTTTTAGTAAAAAACTGGAAAGCGTATTTCAGAGCAAAAAAAGAGTACAAGAAGCAACCGCGAAAATTCCTCTCTCCACCCCATGCGCCCAAATATAAGAAAAAACTAGGGTTCCACACCATCTATTTCACAGCTAACCAAGCAAAAGTGAAAGAAGAGGGGTGGTTGCATTTTCCCAAAAAAGTAGGGTTGAAAGTGAAAACAAGGCTGGAGAAAGGGAGTAAGATCAATCACATCCGTTTACTCCCTAAAGGAACATGTTTCATCTTAGAGATAATTTATGACCGAGAAATAAAACAAGAGTCATCGAAACAAGCCCTTCAGGCAAAGAATATCTTAGCCATAGATTTAGGGGTGAACAATCTCTTGGCCTGTGTGAGTAACGCTTTTTCCCCTTTCCTCATTCGCGGGAGGAAACTGAAGGCTATCAACCAATGGTATAACAAAGAGTGTGCCCGTCTCCAATCTACGTATGATTTACAAAAATTAGAAGGTTACGGGCAGAGGATGAAGAAAGTGATAGACAAACGCTATCAACGGGTGGAAGACTATCTTCATAAAGCTTCAAGGATCGTCATCGACCAATGTTTGGAAAATCACATAGGAACCATCGTTATTGGTTATAACAAGAAATGGAAACAGAAGAGCAAGATGGGGAAGAGAAACAATCAGAATTTCGTTTCTATTCCTTTCTTAACCTTGGTACGCAAACTTCAATATAAAGCAGAAGAGGTAGGGATAAAAGTCATCTTGACGGAAGAAGATTATACATCCAAATGTTCGTTTCTAGATAACGAGGTAATCACAAAACATCCCAAATATCTAGGAAGAAGGTTGAAACGAGGTTTATTCAGAAGCACAACCGGTATCCTGCTTAACGCTGATTGCAACTCAGCTGGCAATATCGGTCGAAAAGTATTCCCGCTGGTTTTCACCTACGGGACAGTGGATGCCGTGAGTCATCCTCACTGTTGGACTGTTTAGAGTAATCGACGCAGAGATGATAACAGTTGAAGACCTTTAATGTTCGTTAACGTTCGGAAAGGTCACTCATGTTTTGTAATCTATAACAACATCCTTGATTCTTTTCGCAATTCTCTCAAAAACTGGGCTCAATAAAACAGCATCTACATTCTTTTTGGTAATGGCATAGAAGAAATTATTTTCATCAAGTAGAACAAATATTATCTGATATGATTCTGTTACATCTATAGATTTCTCTAAACTTTCATCATTCAGCATTTCTAAGATATCTGGGAGAAATTTTTCACAAATCTTTAGAGTTTTATTTACAAAACTCTCATCTAGTTTCCCATTCTGATAGAAAAGATTAGTAGTTTCATCATCATGCTCAACAAAAACCAGGTGTTCAATCCCACTGATAGAATTTAAGATGTTGAAGGTTACTGCACCTAATTTTTGCTCTTTAGAAAAATCGCTTTCCTCTTTTGTTTTCTTTGTCCCCTCTGAAGCTGGTTTTTTAGGTGCTTTTTTCTCTCCAATAATCTGAGGCAAAAAAGCAATCTCATCATAGTTGATGGAAACATCAATTAGCTCAAGTTCCAATGAAACGGCTTCCTTTTCTTGATCCTTACGCTTTTGGAAAGAAAGCACGTCACCAAAAATTTCTTCTGTAGTTTGATTAAAAACAGCTGATGCGCCTGAAAAAACGCTCTGAGGATCACCACTATAGAATTTTGTTTTTGACTTCTCCTCGAATATTATTGATAGTTGCTCAATTAATGTTTCAGCAATTATTTTATCAGGCAAATTATGATTCAAAACATAAGTAATGTCTTGAATTTTAATAAAGGATATTTTGGATTTTGTTAGTTCTATAGTTCCTTTGTTAGAAATTTGAGTATCCTCTGCAAATGTGCAGAAAGCTTTGAGAACATTTGATAAAATCTGTTGAGGACAATTATCAGGGCTAAACACACTCTCCTTTAATATTTTACCCTCTTTATCTCCTAAAAAGAATCCAAAGATTAGGTTAGAATATTCTGAAAGTGTTTTAGTTATATCCTCTAACATGGAAATCTCCTCGATAGAATTATAACAAATCCATTCATAAATATTTTTGGTTTAGGCTAATGATTATATTGAAAATTAGTAGAAAATACAAAGTTATTCTCTTTCATAACAGATTGACACAATCATTAAATAATCAATGGGAGTAATAATAGTTATCAAAAACAATGTAACTTACTAAAAACGTAAAAAGGTTTGAAAAATAATCAAAATAAGATGTTAACATGTTAGATACTGTCCGTGGAGAGATATCATAGATGGATGATTACCATACTAAGACTAATTTGTTTGAATTCCTTAAATTATTGCAGAGAGGGGAGCTTAAGGAGATTAAAGGTGTTCTTGAGATCATCCAGAATCTTAGCAGTATCATTGAAAAAACCCTCAATCCTTCTCTTGTACTCATTAATTTTTATGACCAAGAGACGCAATTACTCGTACCTTTTTCAATTTCTGGTGCAGATATAAAAAAAGAAGAATTAGAGTTTGAAATGGACGCATTTGAAAGCGATAATCCCTACTCTGATATTTTTACTTCATCTAAGCCAATCTGGGTTCAAATGGATACACTTTCAAATAAATTTGCATTAAAAGAAAAACTAATTGAAAAAGGCATCAGCGAGGCGATAATTACACCTTTATTTTATGATAATTCAACCATTATAGGTACACTCACAACCTTTCTATTTCCTGAAACTAAGAAATATAATGAAGAAAACTATTTTGAAATAATTAATGGTGTTTCTCATACAATATCTGCTCTAATTTCCTCTTGGGTTGAAGAATATAGCTCTTTACTGAAACAACAACAAACAGAACTTATTGTCGAGATGTCAAATCTTACATTAGAAACGACAGAAGTTAAAATTATTCTTAGCAACATTCTCCCTAAAGTTAAGAAGAGAACAGATATTGAGAGTATAGGCGTTTTTATCAAAGATGTTGATCATTTTACGCTTATTCAACATATTGGTTTAAACGAGGAGATAGTGAATTATTATTCTAAGCCAAATTTGGTGGTATCTAATTTACCATACTTTAACACATCAAGCAAAATAGAAGATGTAGATTTTTCAATCTATTCTGAACAGTTTGGTGTTATACTCCCAATTGGTTCAACAAATATTATGCTTGGATTTCTTCTAGTATTATCTCCCTCCAAGGAAAACCTGTCAGAAACCAATATTCATTTCCTTAGAATCTTAGCAAATCAGCTGTTTCTCACCCTCCAACGAAAAAGGTTGCTAGATGACATTCAACAAATAACACAAACTTCTGAATATTCATCTTTCCCTATCTTACTTGTTAACAACAAAAACGAGATACTATACCTTAACAAACAAGCTGAAAAAACTTTCAATCTAAATCATGATGAAACAATAGGATTGAAACTGGGCTATTCCTTAAAACTACAAGAGGAAAAAGCGGTTCTAATTCGCGATAAAATAAGCGATGTAATAACTAATATCGTGAAAGGAACAATGAAAGTCGATATAGAAGTTGCTCAATTCGGGCAGTTAGATACCCGAACGTTCTTTGTTCAATTATCACCAACAATTAACAATCTTACAGGAGAATATTGTGTTGCATTGTCTCTTGTTGATATATCCGAAGCAACAAAATTACAATCAATTGCTGAAGAGTACTCAAACAGATCGCGAATGTACCTAAATGTGCTTACCCATGACATTTACAATATTCTCTTCGGTATTTCTGGTTATTATGAATTATTAGATGACAAAAATTCTCCGGAAGAGAATCAAGTCATACAACGAGTAAGCACCCTTGTAAAAAGAGGAACAGCTATTGTTCAAGATATTAGGCTACTCTCAAGTGTATTAGATATATCAACGAGCGCAGAAAGGATGTATATTCCTCTAAAAATGACAATTGAAAGAGTCATAACAAAAATCAATGAAGAATTTGAAGATAAGGAAATTGACATCACTAATGTTCTTCCTACAGAAACAAGAGTGGTCGCTGGTGTTTTTCTTTATGAATTATTTCTCTATACGCTTACAAGTTTGATTCAAAAGTCTGCAAACAACGAAGTTAAGATTGAGATTTCTGGTGAGCAGTGCTTTATTAAAGATGAGCCGTTTATTAAAGTCAAAATTATTGATAGAGAAGGAACGCATCCTGAGATAAGAGAAGAAATTCAAAGAGCTCTCAGTTTGTCACCTTTTGACGAAACTGTTCGTAAACATCTTGGATTTATGATTGTAAATGAAATAGCTAAAAAGTACAACTATTTGGTCCAGATGACAGAAATAGATGAAAAAGACTGGAAAAAAGGTTCGATTTTCGAAATTATGATGCCAATTCTCATTGAATCAGAATTGGATGAAAAAGAATATAGTTCTACAATCGGGTAACAAATGTCATCTGAATTGATGAGATTTCCTCTAATGAGTTCAAGAATTGTTCAAGTTGATCTTGAGCACCATCTTCCTCAGGTATAATGAATTGTCCGATTATACCGACCATACCGAAAAATAATGGTTTTTCTTCAGGATTATCTTGCATTTGAAATTTAGGATCTAGACCAGCTCTAATTTTTCCTTCGACTATTTCTGGAGTTACTTCTACAGATTCAGGACGAATCTCATAAACTAATAATACACTACCCATTATTAACGCCTCTTATGGACCTTGAAAGCTGCATTTTGGACAGATATATTCATTTCCAAAAAGTCTACATTTTTCACAGCGTACAATTATTACATCATTACAGTTAGGGCACGAAAAGCGTGTAGTTCCTCCTTCGCTAGGACTAATGGTTTTGTTACAGCTTGTGCATCTAGGCATATCAATCATTTTACTCATAGTCATCACTAGTACGATATCTATAGGATACGGATAGAAAGGTGTTTTAAGCTTTTTGACTTAAACCATTTTCAGATTTTTGATATGTCGTGAAAGAAAAATTAACATAAAGGTTATAATTATGACATGTTCATCTTAATGTAGAAGAAAATCAATACTCTGCATTGCAAAAGGACGATAGATATGAGCGGTTATTCTCCGACTTGGACAAACAAAGGTAGTGACAAATTACGCGCATTGCAAATTACAAAGATACTAATGAATACATTAAAACGAATAATATCTTCGTTTGACATTACTAAAAAGGAAAATGAAGAAGCAATAGTCTCTATTATTGCAGATGTGATTTTCAACAATTTTACACCACATAGAGATCTAAGTATTGAAGAGCAGTTTGATTCATTAGTAGAATTCCTAGGTTGGAAAACTTTGAATATTGAGAAGAAGGAAGAAAGTGCAATAATTAATTTAGGTGCTAACCGTTTTATTTCTTCAGAATCTACAGATTTATCCTATATCTTGATTGTTTCAGGTATAATTCGAGCTCTTGGATATTTCCTGTTTGAGTCGGATGTCATAGTTGAACAAATCCCTAGCCAATTTGAATCTCAACAGATGCAGGTCATAATACAAAAGATTGAACACCCAATACCTACAATAGGGGAAAAAATTATTCAAGTCGAAACCAGTACTTCGACATACAAACCCATCGTAGATATGCAACAAACTATAGCTCAATCAATCAAACCACAACTTTCTACAGAGGAAGAAGAGATCAAATCCTCAATTGGATTAAGTTTAGAAGATACATTCTCACCAATCTCGAAAAATTATCCCATTGCCATGATTTTACCGATTTTTCATCAAGTGTTAGCTGAAATAATTACTACTTTCTTTAGTGATATGGAGGATACAAATGTAAAAAAGGCAAAGGCTGAATTTACTGAGAACCACATTTTATATCTCATTGAAATCCTACTTACAAACATAAGAGATGCTGACCAAAGCATACGAGAAATATCTTCGATGATTGGTCAATATGTCATTAAAACAATTAAAACTAATTCTGAAGATGATTTGTTAAAACATCTACCAGACGATATTACTTCAACAGTATCTCGTCGTGTCGCATATGTTGAATTTCCTGCTAGAAGCTATTGTACATATGCCCCTGGAGAGAAATGTGTTGAAGGAAAAAGAGATTTGTGTGACTTTGTTTTATATATGTGGGAAGGAATACTACAAAACCTTCTGCCAGATAAAACATTTACAGTCGGAGAACGGATTCCTGCTACAAGAAGAGGTAAATTTTGCTTAGTTGAATTTCTAAAGGGTAAATAGTAAAAAACACTTTTCCCAGCTGTTATTAGAAATGCTTTAAATATGAAATACCTTTAGTGGAAGTAGAAGCATTCAGAAACAATTTATCAATGCTAAATTTAAACAATTGAGAGTGAATATATGGGAAGACGAGTTGTAAAAAAAGTCTATAGAAACACTTATGCAAGAGGACAAAGAGATGACAAAGAATTTGACAATAGATTCATAGTCAAAATCGAGTTAATATCAATTAAGGTCTTAGAAGATCGAGATTTGCTTGGAAATGAATCTGAGTTGTACTTCCGAGTAGGACGAAGACCTGCTTTTAGTGGAAGAATCCCAAATAGAGGTACAATAAACATGGAAAAGAATGAGCTTTGGAAACCTCCAGAAGGGCTTACACTGTACACAGAATTCATAACAATGTCTCAAGGTGGCGTTATTAATGTTCCTTTCCATCTCTTTGAACGTGATCCCGGAAAGAATGATGATGAAATTGTTAATATTGAATTATCGGTTCCACTTGGTTCATCAGACTATCAGGTAATAACGCAAAACTCTGTCAAAATAAAACTAAAGTTATCAGGTCTTAAAACAAGATATTAGTTTTTTTTGAATAAAAACCTTATACCTGAGCCCAGGAGAAATGGCCACAACCTAAGATTGAAAACCAAGCGAAAAACAACCTTTGCTTGGTTATCAACATCTCCAAATCGTGAGATTTGTTTTTTTATTTTTGGTTTATTTAATAAATTGAACAGTTTTTCAACGTGCTCATCTTCAAGAGAATTTAGATAATTTCTTATTATTTTCATTACATCTAGATTCTTTCTAAATTCCTTCCTCCATCTTTTCTCATATTCGGACAAGAATTTAGATGAAAAATCTTCATTTTTTATTGCTTGACTTGAGATATCACCTGCAATTTTTGCTGCAATACCACCAAAAATTACACCGCCTCCAGTTGTTGGTTTAGTCTGTCCCGCAGCATCTCCAACAACAATTACATTATCAGCATAGGTTTTTTTAATATAAGACCCAATCGGAATGGCTCCACTCATTCGTTTTTCAATTATTGCTGAAGATAATTTCTGTTTAATGATAGGGTGTGTGTTAATTAGAGTTCTAAGCGACTTACCAGCAGGAGGATTAGTAACTCCTAGCCCAACTTTCGCTCTTTTTTCATCTATTGGAATAATCCAACCAAAAAAACCTGGAGCTAAACTGTTGCCTTGATAAAGTTCTACAAATTCTCTCTCGATATCTTTTACACCCGACATGATAAATTGAGAAGCATATACAATATTATTACGTAATGGACTAGGTAGATTGAATTTTTCATTTAAAGCTGGGAATCTTCCTTCTGCAAGTATAACCATTTTAGATCTGAATTTTTGAGTTGTACTTTTTTTACCAAGAATGTAATTCAGATGGCCATTGGTTTTTTTGATATTAAGAACTCTTGAAGAGGTTCGTATATTTACACCTAACTCAATTGCTTGAGAAGATAGATGAGAGTCAAAACCAGCTCTATCCACTACCCAAGCAGTAGGTTCATTCTTTTGTACAACAAGTAGTTCACCTTTAGGTGAATAAATTTTAGAACCTCGAATGTCCTTATTTTGTATTATATTAGAAGGTAAATTAAGGAGATTAAGTGATTTTAAACCATCAATACTGAGCAGACCAGCACAATGTTCATGACGACCAATTGCATTTTTTGATTCAAGTAATGTGACATCCACTCCCTTCTTTGATGCAGAAATTGCTGAGAGTAGACCTGCAGGACCACCTCCAACCACCACTAAATCATCCTCTGACTCAATCACATGAAACAAGGGTTACAACTAGTTTAAAATAGTATGGAAAATAGCAACAATGATTTCTAATTTCCTCAAACTTCACAGTCTATTTCCTACAAAACGCTAGATTTTGAAAAGAATTCTCTCATTTTTAGGCTTTTTCCAGTTTTAACATTTTCTCTATTAATGTGTTTTTCAAGAGATTTGATTAAGAAATTAGAGTCATTTCTTGATTGGAAAGACGATCTAACAACCATCAGAATTTTGCCACAATCAACACATATCAGCTCCTTTGTCGAAAACTCTTCGTTCTCAGCATCGAAAATATTTACATATCTTAGACATCTTGAACAATATATAGTGTCTATCTCGTATAGCATTTTTCTCACCCTTTATCAATATTTGTAACTTTTTTACTATGCTAACATAGACATTCACATTTAAAGGAAAAGTATTATGCGTATAGATATGTGGAAAATATGTTTTATTTAAAAAGAACTTAAAAACAAACTCGTTTTTTGAAGAATTTTTGATACAACATATACCTTTAACTGTCAATTTTTCTCGAATGTTTTTTCTGTTTTTTATCTAAACGACTCATTCTCAGTAAACCTTCATAGTACCAACACACGATTGTTCGATTCATACTTCTTACATTCTTCTGATGAACAGTGTCGTTATTTTCAAGCCTTCGTAAAACAAGATATTTATCGGAGGAAAAAAGTGTTATTTCTTCGGTATGATTAGCTCGGTTGAATCTAAATACTTTGCATTTTTCATTTTGTTTTAAATCAATACGATATCGGAAAGCTTTTTCTCCATATATTTTCACAAACTCGCTTATTTTTTCAATAATCTCATCAAGAGCTAGGTAGCCTATCTGTTTCTCCTCTTGTGTGAGCTTATCAAAATCTAACTTTATTTCGTCAATCCCAATCAGATTTTCAATTAGTTTTGTTTCAATAATTGCTCCCCTGTCTTCAAAAATTTCCCACTTCAATTTATGATTGGAACCAGATAGGGTATCGTTGTAATAATAAATTGATTCAGTTTGGGGGCTATAAGTAATTTTCATTACTCCTTCAGGATATATTTTCTCTTTTACCTTGTTAGAGATAGTAATGCCAGTTTCTTCAGATATTTTTCTGTATGCTGTTTGATATCCTTTAGTTATATCGATCTGTTCAAAGCGTGCTGAAGAGTTATTATCTTTATTTTTACCTACACGCAGCATTTTTATTCCTCAGGTTAATCTCAATGTTAACTATGAATAAGTCTGAAAGAAATGGAAAACTTCTCTTCTTAAACCAGATTCAGGTGCTAATATCTTGAAATTCCCTTCAACAATAAAATGTATAAGTATTATCTACGCAATATCTACATGTTTAGTATTATATCATCGCCTCTAAATGCGCAACATTTCCACCTAACATTATACTCCTATTGTCAAAAGTGGCGAATTTAAAGCTTTAGAAGCAAGCTAATATAATTACAGTTTATTGGAAGTTTCATACAGAAATGATAAGGTTTATATATGTTACAGAATATTGTAAGTTAACGCGAAAAAGTGTAATAATAGGTGAGAAACATGAGACCAAGTGACACAATAAAAACGTTAAATCAAGAGATCCGAAAGTTAAAAGGCGAATTAAGTCAACTTCAGAGAGCAAGAAGAGTGTTGAAAAGAAAATCAGAGGGAGTAGTTATTTAAGTTGAAACTCCTAAACAAACGCGACTTTGAAGATGAGTTTGATGAATACTTAGAAGAGTGGATGTATGAGTTTAAGGAATCCATGAAGGAGTTCAAAGAATCTATGAAAGAAATGGTTCTAGATTTAAAGGACAACCTGACTGATCTTAAGGATGATCTAACAAACATATTTGACTCCAACGAAATTACCGAAGAGAGAGGGAGTATTTTTTAATCAAGGTGAAAAAAATGGCGGAAGAAAAAGAATTACGAGATGAAATTGCTGAGCTAAAAGCCAGCATAAAAGAACTACAAAAGAATCAAGCTAACGCTTACAAAGATTTAGACAAAATAGAGAGAACTTCTGAGTTAGAGTCTGATAAAGAACGAAATAGAATCAAAGAAGAAGCTAGAAGAAAAATTGAGCATGATATTAATAAAGCAAAACGCAAGACTGAACGCTTTATCCATGCTGAACCTCTTGAGAGAGCAATGCCAGAAAAGCCAATGAAACCGATGAAACCGATGAAACCGATGAAACCGATGAAACCGATGAAACCGATGAAACAAACAAAGTATATAAAACCTATAGTTTTCAAAGGATTTGAGGGACGAATGGATTTTGAATCGGCTGAGTTCAAAAAATCTATGAAAGAGTTTACTAAGAGAGTTGAAAAGGTTGCAAAAGACGGCGAAAAAATAGCTAAAGAGATTTCTGATAAACTTACAAAGAAAATACAAAAAGTGTTAGAAAAAGAAAATGAACGATTAAGAGGGGCCGTTAATATTTCAACTGAAGAATATGAAGAGATTATTGAAGAAATAGAAGATGTTAGAAGCGAGATTGATGATGCTCAAGAGGATATGGATCAGGCAAGATTGTCAGTAATAGAAGCTCAGAAGGAAATTGGTGCTGCAAGACGAAGAATGGAACGGGCTATCCATGAGGATGATCGAGAACTTCAACGTGAATCTAAAGAAGAGTTACAAGATGCAACTGAAGAGTTACAAGATGCCAGGAATGAAATTCATGGAGCAAGACATGGACTTTCCAATGCGAAAAGGGAGTTTACTAGATTACAAAGAAGAGCTGCAAGGATTCATGAAGCACAATCAAAGAATGGTGGAGCTCGAGTAATTCGAGTGGATGATGTTGATTTAGGTTCAACTTTCACAGAATATTCTGACAGAGTAATGTCTTCATTAGCCAAAAACCTTGAAAGTACAATAAAAATTGCTATTGACGGAGGTAAGAAAGCTATGGGAGGTATTACCAGAATAAAACAAGAGGGTAACAACGTCAGTATTGAATCTGAAGATGCGATAGATATCGAGGAAACGGATGAAGTATTGGAAATAAATGCAGAGTTGTTGTCAGCATTAGGAGATAAGAGGCGATTACTTATTCTAAAAATACTTGAAAATTCGCCACAATATCAAAAAGAACTTGCTGAAGAAACAGGATTGCGTGGTGGCACCTTTAAACACCATACAGATATTCTTCAAGATGTTAATTTCATCACAAGAGAAGCAATTCGAGGAAGATATCTTATCACACAATTAGGAATTGAAGCTCTCAAATTAGCTGAATTGATTCATTCTCGTAAGAAACAGCTAGAATACTACGAAAATGAAGATGAGGATGCAAGAGATATTGATATTGAAGATTAAGCAACTGGTGATAAAACAATGAGATTAAGTATAAAAAATCGGCCTTTGAAAATTACCCATAGTTATGAATATACTTTCGATAACAATATTGTTAAAATCTCACTATCTAAGAGGTCCCTCTTATTTCCAGTTTTTAATGAAAAAGAAAATAGGCAGATAGGATTTCTTCTTGAAGGACCCATAGGGATTATTGCAGATTTAATAGTTCATTCCCAAAAAGGTGCAGTAGGAGAACTATTTGATGAAACGTTCTCTACCGTCATTCTTTTTCCTGTTAATCTACCCTTTCTTTCGTTAGATCACGTTAAAGAAACGTCTCCAGTAGAAAATTTTGAGCCTTATCAGGAACTAGTGAGTAAATACAATAGAGGTTTTTCATTAAACAAAATTGGTTTAACGGACATAAACAAGCATACGTTGATAGCGACACAAAAACCCAAATTGTTTTGGTTAATTAGTCCTGACGGAGCATTCTCAATAGGGAATAAAGAGATCATAGGAAGAAAAGGTCAAAAGAAATTTCTATGGATTTCTAAGAAAGGTCTGATATCAGTAAACAAAGATGGAAAGTATAGGTCTATTGCGGATATTCTACAAGTTAAGGAAATCAAACAATCTTTCCAGAATATCTTTGGAAAACCACTATCAAATCTGTTCTCAAGTATTCAAGATGCATTTTCAAAAGATTCATAGTTGACTGCTATTTTTTTCCTTTTTTTAGATTCTCATAATTTTTGCTTTACAATTTTTGCGATCTGCCTCGAAATAACTGGTGGAACAGCTTCTCCAACTTGATTAAAAACTGAATCAACTTTGCCAGTAAAAACAAACGCATCAGGAAAACTCATCAAACGAGCGTGTTCTCTTGCAGTCATGGGGCGATTTTTAAAGGGATGAATAAAGCGAGATTTACCCATAATAGTGTCAGCTACTTTTTCTGCATCAAGTTTTATCCAAGTTCTTTTTTCTTCGACAGCTCCAGAGAAATAAATTGCTGCCCCACCCTTTTTTATTCGGTGTACTTTATCACTCACTCTCTTTGGAAAGAAAAGAGAAAAATGATTTGGAAAGTCATTCGGATAAGATGGTTCGGGGAGATTATTAATAGCTTCAGCAGTAGTAATAGTTCTCTGCTTTGGAAGTTTCAAACGTATATTACTAATAAAAACTCTAATTCTTTCACTTGGACACCCATGGTTTTCAGCGTTAATGACATTGAAATATGTTTTTTCAAAACCCACTTTCTCAAGTGCATTTGAAATCAACTCTTTTCCAATACCATTCACTATGGGGATAACATTTTCAATTACGAAAAACTTTGGAGATAAATCACCAATAATTCGTATTGCATGCAAAATCAAATCGCCTTTGGGATCCGTGTAAAATCTATCAAATGGGTCTTTTTGTCTAGCTGTATTAGCAGAAGTGAAAGGTTCACAAGGTGGAGAAGCAAGGATAACATCTGGTGTTTCACTTATTTTTGACTCAATCTGTAAAGAGTGAATGGTACGAATATCAGCCTTCATCATTGGTGTATCAGGAAAATTAAAGCTGTATGTCTGAGCTGCAGAATTATCAATTTCAATAGCAAGTAAATCCCTAAAACCTTCTTGTGCAAAACCCAAACTAAAACCTCCTGCTCCCGAGAATAAATCAATGAATGAGAATTCCTTGTTTTTTGAGCTAGGGGTCATTTCTGCTGCACAACTTCTAAAATTGGTGGGGCAGGCAGGATTTGAACCTGCGACATCCACTGTGTGAGAGTGGCATCATGGGCCAAGCTAGATCACTGCCCCTAAGCAGTGATTGTTTAACTGATAAGTATTTATTTTTTCTGTTTCCTATTGTTATTGAAAAATCAGATAGATATGCCCCTGAGGTTAACCCTTGGTTTCATTTTAAGGGGAATATCCCATATCCACCAGTTGAGCGCCTCAGGAGCAACTGTATCCCGCTAGGGTTGACTCACCGTCATTGTATTGAGTGTTACACTCAACTAAGGAAAGAGCCCGTTGATAGCGGAAATGTAGCCTTTTCCTTGCACTTTCTTTCCTAGTCGGCATCGCCATCTCTAGAAAGTCCTCGATAAAGGCAATATATCTTATCTCCTTTAGTATCTTGAAGTTTTTTATCTGATACAAAAGAAAAGAAGAAAAAAACTAAAAATCCTTTATCTCTTCAATTATATCTACATGTTTTTCAAAGTAGTTTCTTGAAGGCTTCAGAATATCCCCTAAAGATTTAGATACAGCTGATTTAAGATCCATGGGATGCAAATCACCTTTGAGATATGCTTCCTCAAAAGATTTGTAGTTGTTGAAGGTGATATCACCACCGAATTTTTCAGTTCTTTCAATTTTGAAAGTTGGGTTCATGCCAAAGACAATAAATTGTACCATTTCTGTGATTGGGTTACCAACAACTTGTTTTGGAGGACATTGAGCTTTTTTGATTTTTCGAAATATATCATCTTCACTATCATGAATAAAGATACAAGTATCTGGTTTAGATTTACTCATTTTTGCGTCGATTTGTGTGGATAAATCAGGGACAGCTTCCGCATCCATTTTCTTTCCTAACCCTTCCAAACCTGTCAGTAAGGGGGTATGAAGACATGAAGGTTTTGTAAAACCTAACTTTTCAGCTGTATCTCTTGCCAGCATATGAGCTTTTCTCTGATCCATGCCACCAACAGCTAAATCAATCTCCATATCATAAATATCTGCGACTTGCATAGCAGGATAGTAGAGAAAAGCTGATTCCATTTCTCCGTCAGTTTTTCGGCCCATAATGGGCATGGTTCTCAATATTCGAGTAATGGAATTTGCCTTCGCAACTCTCACTACTTTGGCCCAATATTCACTTCGGTCTACCAAATCTGAAGCCCAAATGTACTTGATGTTGGGACCCTTGACCCCAACTGATTCAAAAGCCTTTTGAAAATACTCCCCCGCAATCCTGATTTTATCCATATCAGCACCAAGTTTATTATTAATCCAACTGTGCCAATCTGCAAGGAAGACAACTGTTTCGAATCCAGCTTTTGCTAAATCTTTTAATTTGTTACCAATTACTAAACCTGTTCCCAAGTGAAGGAATCCTGAAAGCTCAAAACCCACATAAGCTCGTGGTTTTGCTTTTTCAGTTAGAATTTTTTGTATTTCTTCTTTTAAGATAACTTCTTCAGCATTTCTTGTTATTAATTTCATCTTATCTTTAATAGACATTAAATCTCACCTGAGTTTTTCGAAAATACTTTGATGGTTTTGCCCCACAGTAGTAGTGGTAAAAACGAACTAATAAAAGTCATAGATATTCCAAGGGCATCATCTCTGCCTACGAATCCTTAATTTGCTATTAAGGTTTTTGGCTTATTAGAAGAAAAAAAAAGAAGAGTTAAATTTGTTTAAACTCTATAACACGGAGATTTGTTGGTTTTTTAGTAATTTCACCTTTTCGAGCACCAATTACCATTTTAATTCCTTTACCATGTGCTTTTTCAAGTAATCTCTGTGTAATGACACCATCTATTATTATTACGTGTGCTTTTTCTATGCCATCCAATTTTGAATAAATTTCACTTGCAGAACTTCGTAAGATTTCTTTTTCAGCCTCATCAAATACAACTGCTTCAAACTTTGCTTTGATGTTTGTAACAGAAGATGACAAGTATTCAGGCAATTGAACTTTTCTAATTTCTCTCTGTGGAGGTCTACCTCTGGGTCTACCAGAAGGTCGGCTTGATGTCGATCTACTAGAAGATGGTCTACCAGAAGGTCGGCTTGATGTCGATCTACTAGAAGATGGTCTACCAGAAGGTCGGCTTGATGTCGATCTACTAGAAGATGGTCTACTAGAAGGTTTCTTAGAAGCAGTTGTTGGTTTTTTAGTAATCTTACCAGCACTAGGAGTTCTTTCTTTCGCAGGTTGTCTTACAGAAGTTGTTGGTTTAACAGTAGTTCTTTTTGTCACTGAGGATGTTTTTGAAGCAATTGTTTTTACGTCTCTTTCAGTTCTTGAAGAAACTCTAGTTTTTGGCTTCTTTTCAGTTTCCTTCTTAGATCTAAGAGTTCTTCTTTTCTTTTTATCTTCAATTTTATCTTTTTCAAGAAACTCTTTTACTGTTTTGCCTTCATCTTCTCCTGTCAAGAATATTGTTTTTTCTAATGAGACAGCATCGTTAAGGGCTTTGTTTACTTGATTTTTGTTTAAGTCTTCTACTTCTTTTCCTTTTGGAGCACGTGCTACATTCTGAATATGTGCAACTTGAAGAAGTTCTTTAAGAATCAAATCACCACCCCTATCCCCATCAAGAAAAGCTGTTACAGTTTTCTTCTTGATCAAGTCAATCAATTTGGGGGGGATACTTGTTCCATTCACTGCAATAGTGTTATCAATACCATATTTTAGGAGATTAACTACATCGGCTCTTCCTTCTACCAAAATTGTTTTCTTTTGTCTTTCAAATCCAGGTCCTGCAGAAATCCCTTCATCAGTTAATTTAACAACCGAACCTGCTTTAGAATGTTTTTCGACTTCCAATCTAATAGAAGAACTAAATGGGCTTACATTTTGATCCCATTGTCTAATAATTTCGGATGCACGATCAACAATTGATTGCCTTTTGTTAACTCGTACATCGACTATCTCTTTCAACTGTATTTGACAAGTACATGGACCAACTCTATCTACTGTTTCAAGAGTAGCTGCGAGTATTGCGGTCTCTGTTCTTGATAAACTAGAGGGGATAACAATTTTACCAGTTGTTTTTCCTCTACTGCTAGAATAATCAACACTAATTCTACCGATTCTACCGGTTTTTTGAAGTTCACGGATGTCAAGGTTTTCACTTAGTAAACCATCGGTTTGCCCATAAATGGCTCCAACGATATCTGGTTTTTCAACCACTCCATCGACTTCGAATTTAGCTGTAATTTCATATTTAGTTGTTGAAGTATCGGTTTTTGCACCCATATCCTTCACCTACATTTTATTTGTTTTTAAGCTGCAAAGTCAACAAGAAAAATGATAGGTATATCCACTAACCCCTTCACCCTCAACTACCTTTTATAAACTTAATTTAATCTGAATTTTTCAAACATTAAATACACTTCTTTAGTGTATTGTGTATGACTGTGATTAGTATTATTATGTAAAGATCATCAATGATCGTGATAGGTGTTTGTAAGTGTGATACCCATCAGACTTCTTTCAACTTTTTTTGCAAACTTAAATTATTGTTTGCTATCAAGGTATGTTTTATACCTGTTAGTCTGATTTGTAAACTAATCTATTTAGTTCATGAAAATAGAGGGGGAGAGTGTTAAAAACGTTTACATATATCACAATACACAGCATTTTCAGAGAAGATTTCTGTTTTCCTATAGAATATCATAAGCAATTACATAATCTTTTGATTAACTTTAAATAATAAATAATTCAATTTCATTTAGAGATTAACATGAGTGTAGCATTATATTTAGGCCTAGGTATAGGAGTGCCTGTTTTTCTATTGGTAATTTTCTTAATCATCTATTTCACTCAAAATAGAAGAAAAAAGGCAAAGAGTCCGATACTAAAAAGAGCAGACGATACAATTGTCATCGTAACACAACGTATTCATACAATGAATCAAAGAATAAAAAAACTGGATGAAGGTGTTACAAAGTTAGTAATTGCTAAAGAAAAGAATGGCCCATCACTAATTGATGAAAACATCGAAATGGGAAATGTTCAAACAAAAATTGATCAAAATAAGAAAGAGATAGAGGATTTTATTGCTGATATAAAAGATCTTAGAGACTATAGGACAGAAATTGAAAATATCATAAAAAGAAAAGAAGAAAATAGCTTAGAAGAGCTAGAGAAACTCTTAGGTGCTGTCAAAGAGAAACTTCAATACAGATTTATTTGATTCTATGAACTCAACCATGTTTCCCTTTTTTTGTGATTTTCTTTGTTCTTGCTCTTAATAGAAATGCTTTTAATAACTGATTTAAAGCAGAAAATAAAATAATTGAGGTATGCTAAAATGCCAGTTACAAACCCAGAATACCGCGCTATAGCTCGTTCACATATAATGAATAGAAAAGTGTGCAGAAAGTGCTATGCCACCAATCCAGCTACTGCTAAAAAATGCAGAAAATGCAGATCGCCAGAATTACGAATGAAACGTTCAAACAAGAAGTAATGGTGAAATAGAAACTAGCTGTGACATAATGTTTGGTGCATTTACATAAAACTTAAATGCAAATTAAGCTCTCGATTATTTGATTATTGTTTATATATTAAATATGAACTCTGAACTGTATTATAACGTGGTAAGTGTATGAGTGTCGAAAGTGAAGAAATGAACTTGGAAGAAAAGAAAGAGCATTTAGGTTCACTAAGATTGAAACGAAAAGAGTTCATTGACAAGCTCCGAGGATGCAATGAGAAACGCAATGAAATCAGAAGCAGCCGGGATCAAAAGAACAAACAAGCTAAAGATTTGTTCAATGAAGCCAAAACTTCAAAGGGGCTAAGAGATAAAATAAATGAGGAAGTTCAAGTTCGCAAACAGATGCGAGATATTCTGCGAGAAGACGCAGACAAGATAGCTAAGAGGCTTATCGAATTAGGATCGCAAATGAAGAATGTTGGAGTTCCAAAAAACAGAAGGGTAGGAGAAAAAATACGTCGTCTAGAAAGACAGTTAGAAACGACTCCCTTTTTAACAAAAGAAATGGAAAAAACTTCACTTAGTCAATTAGAAGAACTAAGTGCAGAATTTGAGAAGATTGAACAATTCAAGGATTTGCGAAGCGAAGTACGCGACATTCAAAATAAGCTTCGACATATGCAAACCGAGATTAAGACATATCATACAAGTGTCACAACACTTGCTCAAGAATCTCAAATTCATCAAGAAAAAATGCTTAAAGCTACCAAAGAAGCAAGAAAAATCAAAGAGGAAGCAGATGCTGCCCATGCAGAAGTAATATCCCTCAGCATTCAAATAACTGAAATTCGTAAAACGCTTGATGGTTTAACTCAAGAGGTTAAAAAACTCTCTAATGAGTTTGGAATTGAACTTCATGCTGTTAGAAAAGCTAGAAGGGTTGAGGCTAAGCGCACAAGAGACAAAAAATTGGACGCAAGGGCTGCTGAAATACTTGGTAGATTTAAAGAGGGAAGCAAATTAACTTTGGATGAATTTAAGGTCCTCATGGAGCGAGGTTTAATTTAATAGAGGAAAATTCCCTACTTTTTGTTGTCATTCTCCCACATATTTTTTATTGCTAGAATACTCACAGTATTCGCAATTCTTAAAATAGACAATTATAAGCATACTACAAATAGCTTAGGTGGCTATGCGTGAAATTACCAGTATGTCTAATTGATGCTCAAACAAACACTCTATGCAGAAAGTGTAAACAACTTTACCGTGAAGGAAAAATTAGCGATTCGGATATAGAGTTATCTAAGATACTTGTTGACCTTTCCAAAGGTAATAAAGCCATGAAGGATATTGCTCTGTATTCATCTGTTGAGCTAGACGATGTTATCATTTTAGTTACAAGAAAACAAGATGTCCCGATACTTTCTAGACCAGAAATTATAGATAAAATAATGCAGCATTCTCATAAAGAGGTAAGATTTCTAGAAAAAACAAATGACCCTCGACGACTTGTTGAGAGTCTAATTCATCCAATTCCTATTACAAAGGTTTCTACTTTGTATATTCCTCCATTTAGTGATAAAGAATACAAAATTGAGATTGACAAGAAGTATAAACAGGAATTACCAATACCTGAAAGCGTTATCATTCAAACAGTCCATTCTGTGCTGAACACAGAAGCGTATATTGAATTCATATAAAAGGTATTAAAAAAGATCTTACTATGCTAGCAGAGTACAGTAGATTAGAATTGTTTGAGTAAAATAGTGTAATCTTCTTTTTTCAAAGAATGTCCAAAAATACTCAAACTTTCTAATCAGTACAAATTTAAACACATACTTGTTATTACTTTCGTAATGTCTTTCACTTATAAACAAGTTATTGCTGTACGAACAGATTTGAAAATGTCTAAAGGGAAAACCGCTGTTCAAGTTGCACATGGGTCCATATCAGCATATTTGAAAACAAGAAAACACTATCCAGATTGGGCAGACAAATGGATTTCAGAGGGTCAAAAAAAAGTAACAGTAAAAGTAAAATCTGAAGAAGAGATTCATGAACTTGCTGAAAAAGCACGAAGATTGAATATTCCTTTTGCCGTTATTAATGATGCTGGATTAACTCAACTACCTCCAGGAACAACAACAGCAATTGGAATCGGACCTTCTTTAGAACAAAATATCGATAAAGTTTCGAAAGAATTGCCACTATTGTAAGAGCTGGTATAAATGAAGAATAACTATTCTTCGGAGTTATTAACCCCGTCAATCATAAAATCTCAAGGTATCGGAGGAAAAATCAAACATTTTCCTGAAGATTTCATTGTAAGTGAAATAATAGATAAGGAACACAAATTAGATCCACGTGAAGATAGGATAGAGCTACCTGGAAAACCTGGATTGTTTCTTCATTTCGTTCTAGTGAAAAGGGATATTGATACATCAGATGCTTTAGATTGGTTAGCTAGATTATGGAAAGTTGAACGTAATGATATCAGCATCGCGGGTTCAAAAGATAAAAGAGCCCTTACTGCCCAAAGAGTGTGTATTTGGGGTTTAAAAGATAAATTCGAAAGTGGAGTTTTGAACACTTTAGATTTGCCTAAAATAAAAACGCATTCTTTGTGTTTAAGATTAAAAGAAATAAGACTAGGAAATCTTTGGGGAAATGCATTTAATATCACTATCAGAGATATAAACCAGTTTCAAGAAGAAACGCGAAAACTTATTGAAGAATCGTTTGAGGACATTCATGCAAAAAGAGGAGTGTTAAATGGTTTTGGAATTCAGAGGTTTGGTGATTTAAGACCCATAACACATCGAGTTGGGAAGATATTAGTTCAAGGTGATTTTGAACTTGCGATAAAGACTTATCTAGGCAAAGTTTTTGATGGGGAATCAGAGGAAATACAAGAAGTCAGAAAAACTTATTGGGAAACAGAAGATTGCAAAAAAGCTCTGGAGGCTTTTCCAAGGTTCTTGACAATCGAAAGAAAACTATTACGAGAATTAATCAAACGTAGGATGAACTACGAGCAAGCCTTTTTCTCTTTACCTCCACAATTCAGAAAACTGTTTGTGCACGCATTCCAAGCAAAGCTTTTCAACAAATATTTAACTGTTAGATGGAATGATCATAGCCAAAATTTGCAACAAAATATATCAGGTGAAACAACAAAAGACGGTAAAATTTACGCACCCATAGTAGGTCGAAAAACGGTTTTATCTGGTGATGTTAAAAGAATATATGATGAGATCCTCATTGAAGAAGAGATAGATATTAACATATTTCAAAACAATATAGTTCAAAAGATTGGAGGTCATGGAACTTTTAGAGCCATAAGTTTTTTGCCTAATAGCCTAAGGATTGAAAATGTGCTTGAAGATGAAATCAATAGTTCGAAAACAAAAGTAGAAATTAGTTTTAAAATCCCAAAGGGTTCATACGCTACTGAATTATTACGAGAGATTATGAAAACTTAGTATTGGATTCTCTTTAATGATGTCTATAGGGAATTATTCAAATAAGGAAGAAAAATCATTGAAAACAGCGGATAGTGCTTGTACTTATCGTGAAAAATATCAGAGAGTGAATCGAAAATGTTTACTTTGATAGATCGTAAGGATGTAACACCAGAGAGTGTTTGGTTTAAGATTGACGCCCCAGACGTTGCTAGAGTATGCAAAGCTGGACAATTTGTAATTATTCGTTCAAACGACAAAGGCGAAAGGATTCCTTTAACCATTGCAGATTGGGATGGAAATGAAGGATGGATAACAGTTATTTTTCAAAAAGTTGGAGCGAGTACTTATGAGTTGTCAGATTTACAAAAAGGGGAGAGTTTACGAGATTGTGTAGGACCTTTAGGAATTCCAACTCATGTTGAAAATGCCGGTAATACTATAGTAATTGGTGGGGGGTTAGGTATTGCAATTGCAACACCAGTTGCTAGGGCATACAAACAAGCAGGGAATCATACTGAAGTTATTGTTGGAGCAAGGAAGAAAGAATTACTGTTCAATGTTGAAGAAATTAGAGATTTTGCTGATGAATTATTCATCTGCACAGACGATGGTTCAGAGGGAAGACAAGGTTTTGTTACAGATCAATTATTAGAAATGATTGAAAGCGGTCAACAGATTGATACAGTTTTTTGTGTTGGTCCTCCAATTATGATGAAATTTGTTGCCAAAGTAACAGAACCTTTCAACCTCAAAACTATAGCGAGTCTTAATACTATAATGCTGGATGGTACTGGTATGTGTGGTGCATGTCGAGTAACAGTGGGGGGAGAAACAAAATTCGCTTGTGTTGATGGACCTGATTTCGATGCCCATTTAGTCGAATGGGAAGAAACACTGTCACGATTATCTAGTTACAAAGAGGAAGAAAAAGAAGCTATGGAACACTATCAGAAGCATCGTGAAGGATGCCAATGTGATGAAAAAGGTGAAAAGAAATGAGTTCACAAAGAAAACCCCGACCTCAACTTATTCGAACCAAACTCTCAATGCCCTGTCAAGAACCAGCAGATCGTGTTCAGAATTTTGACGAGGTACCCTATGGTTACAATGAAGCCGAAGCAGTTTTTGAAGCTCAACGTTGTCTTACATGTAAAAATCAGCCTTGTGTTAGTGGATGTCCCGTTGAAGTACCAATTCGTGATTTTATTACACTGGTAAAAGAGAAAAAGTTCCTTGAAGCAGCGGCTTTAATCAAAACAAAGAATAGTTTACCAGCTGTCACCGGTAGAGTATGTCCACAAGAATCACAATGTGAAGCAAAATGTGTTATGGGGAGAAGGCATCAACCGGTTGCAATTGGTAACTTAGAACGATTTGTAGCTGATTATGCTCGAAATCATGATGAAAAAGTCCCTGAACTTCCAGACCCAACAGGCAAAACCGTTGCAATTGTTGGAGCAGGTCCAGCAGGTTTAACTTGTGCTGGAGATTTAGCTTTGATGGGTCATAAAGTAATTATTTATGAGGCTTTGCACGCACCAGGCGGAGTTCTTATTTATGGTATCCCCGAATTTCGTCTTCCTAAAGGTATCGTAAAATATGAAATTGACTTCCTTAAAAAAATTGGTGTGGAAATTAAATTAAACTATATTGTAGGGAGCAACAAGACAGTTGATGAACTACTGGATGAGTTTGATGCAGTTTTTGTAGGTTCAGGAGCGGGTGCTCCACGATTTCTCAATATCCCAGGTATAAATCTAGTCAATGTTTATAGTGCAAATGAATATCTTACTCGCGTGAACCTCTTAAAAGGCTACAAATTTCCCGAATATAAAACCCCAGTCAAACGTGGGAAGACAGTTATGATTATTGGAGCGGGTAACGTAGCAATGGATTCAGCTCGAACAGCCAAACGTCTTGGTGCAGAGCATTCAATAATAGTTTACCGTCGAAGTAAGAAAGAATGTCCTGCTAGACAAGAAGAAATTCATCACGCTGATGAAGAAGACATTGAGTTTCGATTTCTAACCAATCCAGTCAGAGTTATTGGTGATGAATTAGGAAGAGTAAAAGCTGTTGAATGTCTTCAATATGAACTTGGGGAACCTGATGAAACGGGTAGAGCTAAACCTATACCAATACCTGGTTCTGAGCATCTCGTTGAATGTGAGGTAGTTGTTATTGCTGTAGGAAATGATCCAAATCCGACTATTCCTCGCACAACGCCGGATCTTGAACTATCACGTTGGGGAACTATTGTTACAGATAGAAGTACAGGAAAAACAAGTAAAGAAAGAGTCTATGCTGGTGGAGATATAGCCACCGGAGCTGCTACTGTAATAGCCGCAATGGGTGCAGGAAAAGTTGCTGCAAAAGATATACATAAACAAATTATGGGAATTAAAGATGAAGAAGCAGCAGAATCCTTATAATTGATTTTTTTTATTCCTCTCTCCTTACCATCGAGTATGCATCACTATTATCTTGATAGTATTTTCTTATTCTTGATTCAATTTTAAACTGTAAGGATTCATACAATTCTATTGCTTTTTGATTTTCAACATTAACTTCTAATTTCACACTACTGAGTTCTAAACTTTTTAACTGATTCAAAAAATGTATGAGCAATCCTTTCCCTAACCCTTCTCCTCTGAAATTTTCAAGAATAGCAAAAGATAATATGTGAGCTTGTCTAGGTATAGGAGTGTACCCACCCAAAAGAAAACCTACCATTTTTCCATCTTGTTCAAGAACATAGCATAACTCAGGGGCACCGAAATAGAGACTCCCTATTAACACTTCACCAAAAGGATATGGAAAACTTCTACGCTCTATTTCATAAACCTGGGGGATATCATTTTTCGTCATTTGTCGTATTTGGTTCATGAAATTCTTGCGACTCCTAGGGACTTAGTTATAATCTTCGTTTAAGCTTTTTTAGTTTTTTCAATGACCATTTGTTGAGGATACAAACTTTTAAACAAAGTAGTTTGAATAAGATTCAACGAGAAGACTGAATGAGTTGTTCAACTTGAGTAAGAAATTAGCAGCTGATTATGAGCGAAAAATAGTAAATAAATTCTGGGAATATGGGTTTGCAGTTATGCGAGCACCTTCTTCCTCAGGAACGAGTCTTATGCCTAGACCGGATGTGTTAGCAGGATCAGCTGAAAAAGGATTGATGCTAGCATTAGAAATAAAGACAAGTAGACAAAATACATTTTACGTCCAAAAGTATCAAATTGAAGGTCTAATGGAATTTGCTAAAAGAATTGGAGGACAACCTTATTTAGCAGTAAAATTTGTTGGAAAAAGAATGGACTTCCTTTATCTATCAGTTCCTGATGGCCTCACCCAAAGCAGTGGAGATAGTTATCGTGTTAATATTAATGACTTGAAAGAAAATGGCATAGATTTTTTCACTCTGATAAACGAAAAGGAAACACAAAAATAAGATATTGAAGATTTCAAAACAATTAATGGTGCAATCTAATGAAGATTCTCAATAAAGATTACAAACATGGATTCATCGAACTTATCCCTGAAAATGTAGGTGATATTTATGCAATTTACCGTGTTCTTAAGCCTGGTGACAAAGTAAAGGCATCGACATCTCGGAGAATAAGAAGAAAGGACGAGGATTCTAGACCTGATTCTGGTGAGCGTGTAAAAATGGTTCTTGAGATAGATGTAGAAGAATTTGCTTTTCACGGGTTTGGTGACAATTTGCGAGTTAAAGGAAAAGTAATCAGTGGTCCTGAAGATTTGATTTCTTTAGGAACATATCATACCATCGCCTTGTCACTTCTGGATAAAGTGTTAATCACCAAATTAGAATGGAAAGCCATGGAAAGAAAGATACTAGATGAGGTAGAGAAATCTTCAATGTTAGCTCAAATTTTAGTAATTACAATAGAAGACAATAGTGCTTGTATTGCATTAGTTACACAGTTTTCTATAAAAATTATTTCTGAATTTAGCCCGTCGGTGACAAGAAAATTTAGCGATGTTAAACAACATTCAAGCGAGATGGGATTATTTTTCAATGAGGTTCTTCAAATATTACAGGACACGGTTCTCCAATACACACCACAAACAATTGTTCTAGCAGGACCTGGTTTTACGCCTGGAAATTTCTTAGAATACCTAAAAAATCGAGATCCAAAACTTGCAGCAAAAACAAGCCTTGTCCATTCTAGTACAGGTGGAAGGGTTGGATTAAAAGAAGTATTGTCACAAAAACTCCCTGAGAAAATAGCAAAGGAACAAAGAGTAGCTTATGAAATGAGGCTGTTAGAAGAGGTATTCAAGCGTATTGGCAAAGAAACAGGTAATGTAACATATGGGTTAGAAAACGTGAAAAAGGCTTTGATGATGGGAGCAGTTGAAACTCTATTAATCAGTGATGACCAATTAAGTATCGAGGATTTAGAGAAGAGAAACGAAATTGATAATTTAGTAGATACTAACTCTGAAATGAGAGGAGAAACAGTATTGATGTCTGTGTATCACGATTCAGGTGAGCAACTTTCAAAACTTGGAGGGATAGCTGCTCTGCTTCGTTTTGCAATACGTGATTAATTATTTCCTTCTTCAAAAATAGGATCCAAATACGTTATGATACCATTTTCATGAGGATATTGATGAATAATTTGAATGGCGGATATTTCATAAGGAAATTTATTTACCAAAGCAGAAGCATATTTTTTCGCTAGCATCCAATTTGTTAATACCATTTTATTTTTCTCATCTACATTAACTAATTTTTCAGGAATTTTAAAATCATTAACCAACGCATCCTTGATGTTAAGTAAGGGTTTTACTTTTTTAACAATTATCCGAGCTCTCACAATTAAGCCATCGTCAGTGATTTCGTCAGAAGAAAGTGCATAACGCTTAGCTCTTCGCTTAAGTCTATTACGTAACTGAATATTGTCCTTATAGCTGGATGAACAATAGTGTAAGGTTATTCGTTTTTTTCGATTATTTCTCAAAATCTTAAGGGCTAATTCTTCACTGCCTTTAACAGCAACACTAAGATTTGTTTTAGTATGATAACCCAGTTTACTTAGTTTTAACAAGTTCTCTTCTGTTATCTCTAACTCATTGAGATTAACAAAATCGAGATTTGCTTTTTCAGCAAATTCAATTATGTTTTGTATCGCTTCGTGTTTATCAGGGATTACTGGAATTTCAAACCCAACATCCCATGAAAGTGATTTCGCATCTGAAATGGATTTTTTCATCTCTTCTGTCAGCAACAGACGAGGGGGATGAAAGCGGATTTCGTCTAACCCTGCTAAGTGTAATGCTTTCAAGTTATCATATGACAGAGGATAAGAGGTATAAAGATGACAATGAAATTCTTGACCGAATCTCTCTTTCAACTTTGATAAATATTCTAACGTCCGATTCAGATGTGTTGCAGGATCACCACCAGTGATTCCTGCACCTAACGCAGCTATCATCACGGCTTCATCGTAAGCTTCAGAAAACGAATGTATTTGTCTTTCATTTGCAAATATCACATCACTTCTCTTTTCCTTTGTCAAAGGGCAATAAAAACAATTAGAGTCACATTCACCAGTGATGAAAAGAACCAATTTAGATCCTAACGAACAATACTGGCAACCTTTAGGTATAGTTCCTTTAACTCTATTACTGTACCATTTGGTAATTCTTTTCATCTAATGAAAAAAACTAGCGTGACGTTAAAAAGAATCAGTTTGAACAGAGAATTTGGTTAGGACAGACATAGAAATAAGTAAAAGCAAGTTTGTTTAGGCTTTATTGTAATGTTAACAACACTCCAAATTGTAATCATTGTTATACTTTCATTAATGTTGCTAACAACCATTGGAAGTTTCTTTAAACTTGAAAGATTTGGAATTAACTTTTATCCCTTTGGAGTAATGTTCAGAACAGAGCTTTTTAACAAAATATTGTCCAAACTTGGAGAGAAATTTAAGAAGTTTTGGCAAGTTCTTTATAGAATTGGACAAGTGTTAACTGGTTTAATTGTACTTGTTCTTGTCGTGTATTTTCTGGTGAACCCTTTTCTAATACTGTTTGATGTCCCCGGAGCACTAGGAATGCAATTACTTATTCCAGGAATTACAGTTGATTTTCAAACATCCTTATTGTTTATAATTCCAATCCTTTTTGTTATCATACCACATGAATTAGGTCATGCGGTCATGGCTAAGAGAGAGGAAATTGAACTAAAATCGTCTGGGATTTTTATATTTTTTATCTTCTTTGGTGCTTTTGTAGAACTCGTAATTGAAAGCATGGCCAAAGCAACTAAAAAAAGTCGAATTAAAGTTCTACTAAATGGTTCGACCATTAATGCAATAATGTCTGTTCTCTTCTTGGGACTTTATCTCTTAACTCCAGTAATCCTTTCAGCTGGCTATTCTGGTGCAGACGGGGTTATTGTAACAAAAATATATGAAGAATATCCTGCGGATATCTCTAATCTAATTAAAGGAGATGTAATTCAAGAAATGGGTAATTTCAATGAGAGCACAAACAAAATTGAATATATGAAAATCAAGAATAATCAAGATTACAATGTTTTTGTACACCAATACGTTAATGCGACCTTGTTATATCTCTCTTTGCTGGATGGGCACAATGTTTCTTTAATCCCAACGCGAACAGATCCAACATCTCAAACTGTGAACAGTGAGAAAATATATTTGGGAATCACAATATATGATTACCTTCCTCCTAAGGTAAATTGGCTTTCCCTTTGGTTTCCATATTACTGGAGTATTGAAGTAATCTATTGTTTGAATCTGAGCTTAATGGCGGTATTCATGAACATGTTGCCCTTAGGAATAACAGATGGTGATAAGATTCTACAAGAGTATTTGAATGTGAAAGGAGATGAAGCTAATCCACGGCATAAGAAAATACTAAATACTCTGAGAATGTTCTTCATTTGTATAATCATACTTAATTTAGTTTTATCAATGGTAAAGTTCTAGTGGTGACAAAATGAAGTGTTCTTTATGTGATAACCAAGCATTGTATGTTCGTCCTTATGATAAACTATCCCTATGTCATAAACATTTCAATGAACAAATGCGAAAGAGAGTGCAAAAGACAATAACCAAATACAAACTATTGCGTCGTGGTGATAGAATTGCCATAGGTGTTTCAGGAGGAAAGGATAGTACCGCTTTATTAGACATCTTACATAAAATCGAAAAGGATTTTCCTGAGAGTGAACTAGTTGCCATCACTATTGATGAAGGGATCAAACATTATAGAGACGAAGGGTTACATTTTGCAAAGTTACATGCTGACCGACTTGGAATCGAACATGTTGTATACTCTTTCGAAAAGGATTTTGGTTTTGATTTAGATGATATAATAGAAAAACTAGGTCCTCGTGGAAAAAAGAGAGAACTTGGAGCATGTTCTTATTGTGGTATTCTGAGACGTAATGTGCTAAATAAAGCAGCACTGGAAGTCAATGCTGATGTTCTAATCACTGCCCATAATCTTGAAGATGAGGCTGAAACTATACTTCTTAATATCATAAGAGGAGACATACAAAGACTAGCTAGATTAAATCCAACACCAAGAAAAATACATGAAACTCTAGTTCCAAGAGCAAAACCTTTTCGATCCACACCACAAGCAGAAATTGTCATGTATTGTATTGTTAATGAGCTTGAATATCAAGAGATTCAGTGTCCATATGCGGTTGAAGCTTATCGAGGGGAAGTAAGAGAATTTATATTCAAAACACAAGAAAAACAACCAATGCTCTGTTATAATATTGTTCGCGGTCAGGATAAATTATTGGCGCTTATGAAAGAAACTAAAACAAGCCAAGAGATAAAAAATTGTGAAGAGTGTGGAAACGCAACCACCGGGAAACTATGTAAAACTTGTTGGTTAAAGCAACTACTTGAAAGCTAAAATCAATTTTACTTTTCAATCACAACTATTTTTAATAAGAATTTAAAAGTTGCTTAAACCTCTATTCACACATGAGTAAGGACTGATTTAAGATGAGTGAAACAATAAAAAATCTAGCAAAGGCCTTCATCGGTGAAAGCCAAGCAAGAAACCGCTATACAATGTATGCAAAAGTAGCTAAAAAAGAAGGATATGAACAAATAGCAGATATTTTTCTAGTTACAGCAGACAATGAAAGAGAGCACGCAAAATGGAACTTCCAAATGCTGAAACAAGTTAGAAAGAAACTAAAACATAAAGAGGAAGCCCTACATGTTGAAGCTGAAGCACCTCTAGTTATGGACGATACAATAACAAATCTGAAAGCCGCTATAGCTGGAGAGAATTATGAGTATACTATAATGTATCCTGAATTTGCTGATATAGCAGAAAAAGAAGGTTTTCCTAAAGTTGCAGATAGACTTAGAGCTATAGGAAAAGCTGAAGTTCATCATGAAGAACGTTACAAAAAACTGTTAGAGCAAGTAGAAGGCAAGACAGTTTTCAAGAAAGAAGAGAAAGTTAAATGGGTATGCCGTAAATGTGGTTATGTACATGAAGGAGAAGAACCTCCACACACATGTCCCTGTTGCTCTCACCCACACAACTATTTCGAAGTTCTTTGTGAACAATATTAATCAAATAATCTTTTTCACTTTTTTTCTTTTATGACCATTTCTCTGTTGACAACAGCTGTTCAGCAATCAATAGGTTAGTGGAAAAATAGTAGACAACTGAGCCAATCATAGCGACCTGAAGTTTGACATAGCGCAGGAAGCCGTTTCTTGCCCTTAGGCTCCACACCGATTGCCATAAGCACCACATATTGATCTTAGAGCTGCTCACTTCCGTGCCTGACTCATTTTGACCTTATCCTTTCTAACGATTTCCTCCGAAATCGTCTCCGAAATATGCAATCCCATGGGTCGATGCTTCGACGCTTTCCAAGCGAGGCGTATCAACCATTACTAAGCCTCAGCATCAGTCTTCACCCCAGCATATAGAGCACTTCTGGTATAAGGACGCCCTAGGTCCCCGGTTATAGTCGTTGCTATCGGCTCAGCCTCTAGTAATAGCAAAAGGATGTGGAACTAATTTAAACGTTACTATTTCTGGTTAGTATACAATAAACTAATAATTAGCTCAGTAATGTTCTTCTTATTAATATTGATCCACAATATGCACATTTACATATACTACTAAAAGGATATTTACGACTATATTTTTCTGCTATTGATTTTCTTCCATGAGCACTACTTCTTCGTTTCAATATCTCTTGAGCTTTTTCATGTTAATTCTGTTGGCCCTTGGCCCTCTTTACCATTTTATCGTACTCTTCAATGTACTCCGGCTTTTCTTTCTGGTGAAGCAGTCCGATGGTGACTTTACCCTCGGGAACCGCCTCACAGGCATCTACTTTCTTGATGTTGATAGCTATGTCTCTGTACCAGTTGAACATATCGACCGCGGTTCCCATCTTGTTGAATTTACCGAAATATGTGGGGCAGGCGGCAAGGATTTCGATGAATGCAAACCCCTTGTGCTCGAATCCGCCCTGGATAAGCTTTGGCAGCATTTCGACGTGATAAACAGTGGAGCGCGCAACATAACTGGCACCGGCGGCCAACGCCAACTCGCTGAGGTCGAAACTGTGTTCAACGCTGCCGTACGGGGCCGAACTTGCAATTTTGCCGTAACCTGTCGCGGGGCTCACCTGGCCGGATGTCATGCCGTATATCTGGTTGTTGATGAGAATGCATGTTATATCGATATTCCTGCGGCATGCATGGATGAAATGGTTTCCACCGATTGCACTTGCGTCTCCATCGCCGGTAACAACCAGCGTGTGGAAATC
>JABCTC010000110.1 GCA_018238545.1 Candidatus Heimdallarchaeota archaeon | reverse complement strand
ACGAACCACAAACAGGTTTAGATCCAAAAGCAAGAAAAGAGATTCGAGAATTACTCTTAAGATTAAAACATCAGGGAAAAACTATTTTCCTAAGTAGTCATCTACTCTATGAAGTGAGTGAAATCGCTGATCGAATTGCAATCATCAACATGGGTCAATTAGTAGCTTTTGACACCATTAGGAATCTAGAAGCTAAAGGCCAAGATAGTCTCTTACGCATTCAATTACTTACTGTTCCAACAGATATTACTGTGATGAGGGACAAACTAGAATCAATTATAAAACCACATACTGGAATGAAGAATGTTTCAAATATCGTTTCGTATAATGCTGACACTCAAATTTTTGAGGTAAGATTTGATGGTAATTTGGAGAATCAAGGTCATATATTTAAAGAATTAGCACTAAACAAAATCGATGTGGTAGATTTCTCTGTTCCCAGAACTAGCAGTCTCGAAGACTTGTATATCAAATTGTTGGCTGGAATGGTAACAAATAGGAATCCTGTTGCTGAAGTACAGATTAAAGAATCAGCGGGAATAATGGAGTGATAATAATGTCAACAACACAAGACGGAAATTTAGAATCAAAATTTGAAAAGATGCCTGTTGGGCTGATGAGAAGCTTAGATCAAATTGGTGCTACCACTAGATTTGAGCTACTACGAAATATAAAGAACATGATTATATCATTGTTTGTAGCTGGTTTTATCTTCGTACTTTCTCTTATAATTAATATCATTACAGAAAGTAGGTTAGGAGAAAGTCCAGAAACAGCAACCGATTACATCACTTCATATCTAGGGATGATTGGTTTCTTTATACTGATAATTGCAACAATGTTTGGAGGCAATATGATTGCTTTAGATTATGATAAACAAACAGGAAATCTATTGTTTCCAAAAATAACTAAAGGTCGGTTGTTTGTAGGGCGACTTATTGCTAGGTATTTATTATCGGCTTTAGCAGTTATATTTTACTACATATTAGTTGTAATTGCAGCAGCAATCAAGTATACTAATCTACCTGTTGAAACTTGGGCATCACTAGGTTGGGCTTTGCTCTATACATTCGCAGTACTCTCATTGGTGATATTCTTTAGTAGTTTTATGAAGAAAACATCAACAGTTATAGTTGTAAGTTTAGTAATGGTGCTTCTGGTATTTAACCTAGGGAGTACGATTTTAGTTATATCAGGAGTAGAAATAGAACCATTATTTATTCTAACTTACTACTCTAGCATCATAACACAAAGCTTCGCAATGCCTACAGAAAGATTTGTTGAAGGATTTCTAGGTGGTCCTCACCCAGGAGGAGACGCTCCTACAGTTATGCAGTGGATAACCCCAAGCGTAGAAGGAGCGATAATTGGCATGTTGATTTATTCTGTAATACTCCTTGTAGGAGCATATTTCTTATTCAGAAGAAGACAACAAAAGTAGATTGAAATAAAGAAGGGGATCATAACTCCCTTTTTTCTTCGTTTACCAACTAGAAAGAAATAAATAACAAAGAATGCTGTTGATTATCATGATAGAAACGAAACCCACAAAAGTTTCTGAAACGAAAACTGATTTCAAAATCAGTTGGCGGTTTCTTAAAGAAAATTACAAATCATTTCTAGCAACAGAGCTCTTTGCTATTTTAGCTTTCATCGTAGTAATTTCTATAATGATGGGAATACTCGTTTTGATTTTTGTTCTATCTCCAGGATTAACACTTTCAGATCTTGTTTTTGACAGTGCAAGAGATTTTGATATAACGATTAGAGTTTGGTTCATTCTTCCAATTTTGGCCTATTTATCAATGGTAGGATTCTTATACTGTCAATTTGGTTTAGCTTATGATATTTTCACCTCAGGAGATATGTTTACTGAGTTCAAGAAAGCTTTTAGCTATTTTAAGGAACATTGGTGGAAATATATACTCTTAACTTTTGTAACAGGATTTAGTTTTTTTATACCAGATAACATTATACATGGAAGATCAGAAACGAATCCTTGGTTAACTTCAGATGCCATGGTAATAATTTTTGAAGCCATAAGATTTCTGATATTCTTCGTTATTCTAGTAGTTTTCAGTAATACTATGCCTAGTGTTACTGCTCAAGGTAATCTGAGAAATAGTTTCAAGGAATCGTTTAGAATTGTAAAGAAAGAATGGAAAAGGTTAGTAAAAACATGGGGGATCTACTTCTTAATATTTATAGCTCCATCGTTTGTTCTATCCGTAGTTTTACAATTAACATATCCTGTTATAACAGGAACAGCTTGGATAACAGTGATAAGAGTTATAGCAGTTATTCTTCAAATTTACAAATTATTCATAGGATTTCCAATGCTTGCATTAATTGCAACTAGAATATACAACAGTGTAGAATTTGAGAGATTTAAACCTCTTACAAAACAGGAAAATCCATCAAAAGTAGATAATGAAGATAAGATAAGTGTGGGATCAATTTAGAGTGGTGAAAAAGGTGTCGCAGAAGGATAATAAAAAAGAAGAAAAGCTTCAGCTAAGAGAGGAAATTACTCTCACAGATCCTTGTGCTGTACCTATAATTTTCCACGAAAAGAAAGGACAGATTCTCAAATTGCTAATTAAAAAAGAGATGACTATAATTGATCTAAAACATGCTACGGGTATGAATCCAGGTACAATCAAACGTCATCTTGACGACCTTCTACTGTATAAAATAATTAGTATTTCTAAAGAGCAATTAAGTGAATATAGTATTATGATGAAGTATTACCGTGCTGTCGCAAAAAAATTTAACTTCAACATTACTTGGACAGGAAATTAAATAATTGAAGACTGAATTTAATCTCCTGTTAGTACTGTAGAGCTTTTTTCAAATACTAGAACCACGCACGTCATGAAACTTGGTCAAACTTGCCAGAGGCGGTCTAACCGTCGTTTAGGTGGGTCCCCTCACGTGCGTTGAGGGGAAGAATCATGAGGATCATGATTGGGAAAGGAATGAAGGGAGTGCGCATTTACTCCGACAACATTCCTGTCATTGCGCTTCGTGCTGTATGGTT
>JABCTC010000109.1 GCA_018238545.1 Candidatus Heimdallarchaeota archaeon | reverse complement strand
ACAATTTCATTCACGGGCGTGTCGTGCGCTACAGTAATAACACCTCGCGTCATCACCTCTCTTACCTTCTTCTCTTTTGATATATCCATTTCAACCATCTATTTGTCTTTTTTTCTATTTTTTAATTATATATACAGTATAACTACCTTCTATTAAAGACACGGATTTACACTGATTTACGCGGACTTATATAAAGTCGTTTGACATTGTTGATCTTTATCATCTGTGTCAATCTGCGTTAGGATATCTGTGTCAATAATTTATTTTCTTTATATTATCCCCTCCTGTATCCAAATAGGACGAACAAATGAAAGGTATCTACGTGCTAATATTAGAAAACTTCGGATGCTCTGAATATCATGGGAGTTTTATAAAAGGTATTTCATCCCCAAGTGCCTCAACGACAGTTGATAGTTGACCATGCAAAAATTGATTGATTTTAGGCAATACTACCTGTTCATCAGAAAAAGATTTGCTAAGTCCTTGCGGTGTCTTAGAACCTGCTATCTCTTGGATGATCTTATATTTAAGAAGAATATAACTAAGAATTTCCTGTTGAGTTTTAGATTGAAACTGTGGATTCTCCACAAAAACATTTTTTGGTCTTACAAACTGTTCATCCACTCGAAGAACTCTATTCGTGTTTGCATAAACATACACATCTTTTAAAATACCTCCGTTTTCTAACATAACACCATCAGTTTTCAATATAATAAGTTTGTAGAAATCTCTATCACGACCTTCGCTTATATCCATTATTTTCATTTGCCTTTCTTCCAAAAAAATCACCTGGGAAGGTAATAAGGTTCCAGGGGAGTAAACCAGAGTAATAGGAAGATAACCACGCTTAGAAGCATGCGCCATGTAAGCAACATCATATTCTTTAAGCAAACATTGAAAAGCAGGTATTATATCTATCCCATAAGTTTTTTTTATTTTAGCTCTTCTAATATACTCATTCTTGGACTCATTAGAATTAAAACGTTCATAAAGTTTTACAGGATTTCGCAAGGATCCGTAAACAATAATCGGACATCTCTCAGAGAGTTGAGGCAAGGATTTTAACTTGAGATAGTCATCAAGTTCTTTCCATGTTTCTTCTACCCAAATCCTACTCGCCTTCAAAGGTCTGTTTTGTTGGATAACTATTGGATAGATCATAGATCCTTCAAGGAGAAAAGAAAATCTAGGTTTTTCTCCTGGATACTCAAATGGATCAAATGACTTGTAATCATGAACTGACTGGTTTTTTATTTTCATAATATTACCCTCGCTTTTTAGACTTGGCTACGGACTTTAGATAGAATAATATAAAATGATAGCACACTGACGAATAAACTAATTGCCCAGGCCGAGTTACCAATTAGGTCGTCGAAGGTAAGAAATAAACCAAAGCCTGTAATTATAGCACCTATGAAAGGTTCTAGTATATTTTTCTTTAAAATGTAATTTGGTGACCGTCTTATACATACGCAATCGTATACATCGAGATCGATATAAGCTCTCTCACTGGAACAAATATATATTATATCTTGGTTATTTTGATCGATTCCTTTATTAATGTTTTCGAGAATTCGGCATTGTATGCTTTTATTTTGCCACCATACATCCACAATATCCCCCTTTTCAGTTCCTAGGAGATTTATATTACTCTTGTTAGTTCTAACTACGTTTTTTCCTTCATCACTATCCTCCCCTTCTGAAACTTTTAAAATTAAGGTATTATAATTAATAAAAAATTTTTCTATTTTATTAATAACTGTATTAAATTCATGAAACTCAAAAAGACTTTTTCGAACTCCTATTTCATCTTCCTTTTCAACATCAAGTAAAGAACGCATATAAGCGTCTAGTCGGATTCTGTTTACTTCCTTCGCTTCATCCGGCGATAGCTCCTTCAGCTTAGCATGCAATCTCCCCCCAGTATTGAGATTAAATACTTCAACGGTATTGTTATTATCTGACTTGATACCCAGTTCTTTTAGCTTGTTCTGGTGTATTCTCACTATTCGTTCATTCTTATCCTTTGCATAAGCATAAAAAGTATTTAGTATGACTCTCCTATTTTCTTCTATTGTCTCGATTTCAACTTTTGCGTTATCTTTTGCACCTAAGATATCCCTATATCTTTTTTTTAGCCTAACTATATCCATTCCTCCATCATCATTTTCTGTGATTTTTTTTACACGAACCTTCAATTCATTCTCATTCTTATATATTAGTTTGACATAATCAAACTCCTCAAGTTGTAAATTTTGAAAAATAGAAGAATGTATTCTTACTATTTCTCGAGTATATTCTGGATCATCTTTCAAAGGCGGTTTACAAGTTAGTTCCATTTTTCTTTTCTATCATTATACATATTCTTTCATTTTAAATATGCCGTCTTTATAGGTATTGTAACATCCTATTGGTGTGAATATACTTTAGATTTTCATACTCCTGGGTGTCCTATGTGTCATGAATGTTTCTTTAAAAACTTATGCTTTAGTTAAGAAGCAAATAAAAGCTAAAAAGCTTTTTAATAAATCTTTCATTAAGTAATAATACTCAATGAAAGGGGCTTATGTACTAATCATAGAAAATAGAGGGGATGCAAAGATAGAGATAGGCAAAATGGGTAGTATAGAGTTCAAAAAAGGTTTTTATGCCTATGTCGGCTCCGCTCTTTCGGGATTGGAGCAGAGAGTAGGTAGACACTTGCGTGTGACGCGCAAGAAAATGCACTGGCATATTGATTACTTCCTGGCGAGCCCGGGGGTAGAAATAATAGAAGTTATATTCGCAGAAACGGTCGAGCGGAAAGAATGCGAAATAGCTGCGAACTTGCACTTAAAAAGCATAAAAAATTTCGGATGCTCGGATTGCGCATGTAGAAGTCATTTGTTCTTTTCTACCTGCTTAACCGAGCTAAAAGAAGATGTTTACAATAGCTTTCACGTTGTGGTAGAACACTTCCGCGCAACAAAGATAAACCCTGTATGAGCAATCATTTTATGCTCGGGCCGCATGCTTCTCCCCTTTATCTCCCATTCCCTCATGCTAAGCTCATA
>JABCTC010000069.1 GCA_018238545.1 Candidatus Heimdallarchaeota archaeon | reverse complement strand
TTCAGGATAAGATTGAAGATAAAATTTTGCTATCATCATTCTTGTCCAAGTATCAATATCCTTCTCAAAAGGTTCTTCTATTGCTTGTTTAGCGGTGTCTTCTAGGGTTTCTAGAGCTTCATCAACATCCCCCTTAATGAATTTACTAATACCTACTAACCATTTAGCCCACAACATAGGTCCCTTTTTACCAATTTCCTTGCGGATTTCATAATCTTTTACTGCTGCAAAGTAACCTGGTTCAATCAGTCTCTCTTCTACACCATCATCCATATTTGGGAAACAAAATGAAGCTTGGTTGTGGTATAAAATTCCTGCTGTGAGTTTGTTTTCCATTTCTAGGGCTTTTTTTACTGTGATTTCTGTATATTCAATTATTTCATCTATTGTTTCTATTTGCTTTCCAACAGGAGGATATCCTCCTCCCATCTCCTTAAGTTGAATTTGAATGTTTACAAGCGTTTTTAGGAATTGAACATCTTTCTCCAAGTTATCTGAAATGAAGTTTATGACACTATCCTTTTCATTATTGTGAATCATTTCTAGAACTGTTTTTGCTAGTTCTTTTATTTTCATTTTACTCTGAGAAAATCATCTATACTTGAATATATAAGTTCTGTTTTCACAACAAATGAACCTAAAGGAACCAGTGGTATAAAGCAAATAGAATATTTCCAAGAAAGATATTCAGTATATATCCAATTAAGAGGAAAACTATACCCGGAGGAAGTACTTTAACCCAGATTTTCTCTCGATTTGTTTTTTGTATGAAGGTTTCGACTTGTGCCTTACATTCTTCTTCTTCCTCAATCTCTGGAACTTGCATGAAGTGCTTGATTTCCCACTCCTCCTCCTCAACATCATATACTTCTGAATAGACAATATCTGTTCTGTTCTTAGCTTTTTCTACTGGTATAAGATAACCAGAGATCATCATCAAAAACTTACTAGCAAAGTTTGCGTTAGTGTTCTCGAATAATCTTTGTTTCTTAATTTTCAAATAGATGTTGTAGAAGAGTAATGGCAATGGATAGATCAGGACAAGAGCTAGAAGCCAATTGAAAAATGTGTTGAAGATTGGTGGTACAACATCATAAACAAGTAAAGATGTTAATTCATATGTGAAAGGGTAAATTGCAGTATTAAGTGATAGAGCCATTATAGCTTTCGCATCAGCTCCACCCATCATTCCAGTATAATACAAAACAAGTCCTATTGCAATTCCTACACCAAGATTGATTCCAATAATCGTTCCATCTTTGGCTTTATTTTCAGTAAAAATGATATAGATGATTGTTGTGATCAAACCTACTACGGCCATGATTATCCAAGGTATGTCTGATACTTCTCTTTTCCTCAAATCCATATATGAACCAAACAGTAGACAAAGAATCACGGTTCCCATTTGTATAAGTAGCATAATGAATGTAACTTCAACCATAAGAATCACTTGTTTATTACTATGATATTATATCTACCACCCATTCTCTCTTTTATAGATTTTGTATATGGGTAAGGTTGAAATGCAATGTAACAAGATTAATATTATCTCATTAAGAATTTATAATGAAAATATCTCCTTGAGGGTTAAAATTTGAGCAACAACAATTTTGAACAACTACCTTTAGTTCCAATTGATTCTATTAGTAAAAAACTGAATCTGGTTGTAGGGAACAAAATGATTCTTATTGCTGGTAGATGTAAAGCAATTTTTGATGGTAGGATAAAATCTACTCTAGCTGAAGGAGATAGATTTCTTATGATTAAGAAAGATCTTTCTATCGTTTTACACGGGCCAATAGGTGTAAAACCTCTTAATTGGCAAAAACCATTAGCTGGACCAATTGAGTTTAAAATTGCTGATTCTTTATTAGAGATGATTACACATCGAACAAAAACGAAGGAGACTTTGATAATTACTTTCACTAATTTAGCTAATATTTCTATATGGCACGCAACAGATGAATCTGAATTGGAAATATATGGTGATGAAAGTGATCTTGTGAAGTTTCTCGTAGCTAATCCTGATATGATCGAGGAAGGTTTTCAAATATTACGCACTGAATATGGTACAGATGTTGGTCCTGTGGATATCAGAGGAATGAGTGAAAGCGGTGAGGTAATCGTAGAAGTGAAAAAAAGGAATGCTACTCCAGCAAATGCTCATCAACTTAAAAGGTATATAGAATACTTTGAAACCACAGAGAAAAAGTCTGTGAGAGGAATATTGGTCGCACAAGAGTTTCCTAAGAAAGTTTTAGCATATTTAGAAAAGAATAACCTCGAAGCAAAAATAATTCATTGGAAAGAAATTTTTCCAATGATAAAAAGACCAAAAAGTGCAAAATTGGAAGATTTTTTTGATAAAAAAGGAGAATGAACATAGTTTCTGGTTTCTTTATTGCTCAGGCGCACAAAGAGCTTCAGGAAGAACTGCCCAAAGAATAAGGTAAACTAATCCTATAGTAGAGCCAGAGAAGAAGAATATTAACACAGCAAGCAAACGAACTGTACTTGTATCCATGTCAAGTTGTCTACCAATACCAGCACATACTCCACCTAATACTTTATCATTTGTACATCTAACTAGTTTCTTCCTTGTTTGTTGGGGAGGTACTTGTTGATTCTGTGCCTTAGCTGATGGTACGGATTCTAAATTTGCTCCACATTTTCCGCAAAATACTGCTTGTTCAACATTTTCAGTTCCACAATCGTAACATTTCATGTAATCACATCGAAGAAATAGTAAAACTAGTTTTAAAATATATTCATTTGATTTTTAAAGATATACTGCTGTTACAGATTAATTTTATATACTACTTTCTATTCAAAATGAAAATATGCCTTCAGAGCCTTACATTATCGTTAATCCCAATGCAAACACTGGTAAATTGGGTAAAAAACTAGACGCTGCTTTAGCATTGGCTAAAGAGTACATCGGAGATTTTGAATATGTGGTAACAGAGAGACCGCAACAAGAGATAGAACTTGCTGCAGAAGCAATTAAAAAAGGCTACAAAACCCTAATAGCTTTAGGTGGAGATGGAACAGCAACCAATATGGGTGATGCTATAATAGGTCATTCTGATGTCACTTTGGGTTTATTGTCAGCTGGTTCAATGTGCGATTGGCATAGAACTCACTCAATACCTTATGATCTAGAAGAAAGTCTTCAGATTCTTGCAGAGGGACATAGTGAGAAATTTCCAGCTATAAAATGTACAGGTGATAACACAAATTATGCTTTTGACATGACTGACGGTGGTTTTACAGGAAAAGCAGCTGCTGCAGCTCATACAGAAATGAAATGGATGACAATTGGAGCAATCAAATACAACTACTTGGCTTTAAAATATATTTTGAAATTCAAGAATATTCCCGCAAAAGTAACTTTAGATGATAGAGAACCATTTGAGGTTCCTGAACTTACAAATGCCTTTGCAGGTGTTGGTGATGATATAGCTGGTTTTCATGTTTTGCCAAGTAATGCTGAATACAGTCAGAAAAACAAAGATTTGGGTGTAGTTATTGCCCATGGAATGAAAGGGTTAAATCGTGTAAGATTGCTCATAAAAGCAATTCCTGGAAATCATATTGGGATGAAAGGTGTTCATTTAGATCGCTGTAGAAAAATGATTATTGAAACCGCTGAACCATTATGTTGGGAAAATGAAGGTGAGATTTACAGTGAAAATAGTACCAGAGTAGAAATTGAAAGAATTGAAGATGCAATTAATATTATTGTTCCAAAGGAAAGGAGCTATAAAGTAGATTATGAAGAAGAAATTTATCAACAAAAATTCGAAGAATCTTACGCAAACAGAAAATTCGAAAAAATAGACAAATAATCTATTATATTTTTCATAAATCGTCTCTCAGTTATTTTCTCAATTCTTTCAGTTTCAATTTATTTTTGTTATATTTTGCAACAGCCTATAGAAAAAAGAAAATTTAAAAGAGAGCAAAGCTATATCTAACTAGCCTCTAATAAATTGCGAGATGGGAAAAATGTCTAAAGAAGAAAATGCTGTCTATATTGGACGAAAAAGAACCATGGATTACTGTTTAGTTGTTGTAACTATTTTTAACAAAGGCGAAAACAAGTGTACAATACGCGCGAGAGGACGTTCAATTAGTAAAGCAGTAGATGTTGCTGAAATTACTAATAGAAAATTTCTACCAGAAATGATAGAAGTATCTGATGTTAAAATTGGTTCAGAAGTGCTCGAAGGTGATACTGGTCCAAAAACTGTTTCAACTATAGATATAACACTAGTACGAAAGTCTGGCAAATAATATGCAAGCAAATTGTTTATTTCAAAAACTCTTTACTTTCTTGCTATAATTATTCTAAGAAAGTTAGATTAGTGGAATATCTTGATAATAGCTTTATCTAGCTCAGAATCTTTGGGATCTCCATCGAATGCTATCACTTTGTTTATACAAACAATTCTATTGCAATATGCTCTTAGGATTTCTATATTATGTCCAACAGTGATGATTGTAATTTTGTGTGTATAATTGAGATAATCCAGAAGTTCCATAATATCCTCTGTCATTCGAAAATCTAAAGCGGAAGTAAATTCATCTAACAACAATACTTCAGCTTCAGCTGCTAATGCTTGAGCAATGAGAACTCTTTGTTGTTGCCCTCCACTAAGATGACCAATAGGTCTTTCAGCAGAATGTTCCATATCTACTAATCGCAATGCATCCATTGCTTTTTGTTTGTCAATTTTTCTAATCCTATTTACTAATCCTGCTTTCGCATATCTTCCCATCTCTACTACATCTTTTACTAGTGCTGGGAAATTTTTATCTATGGTAGTAATTTGTGGGACATATCCTATTCGAAACCTAGTATGAACTGGAACAGAATCAATAATCTCTTCCCCATACAGTGTCATTTTTCCTGCAATTGGTTGAATCAAACCTATCATAGTTTTTAGTAGTGTCGTTTTTCCACTCCCGTTTGGACCACAAATTCCAATAAAATCTCCTTTTTTTATATCTAAATTTATCTCATATAACGCAGCAAAGTCACCATAAACGACGCTTATATCCCTCATACAAATAACTATGCCGTTATCTGATGATATGTCATCACCCATCACTCTTCACCCTCCGTTTCATGTTTGTGTATAGACGGAATACTTTTTTCCTTCAAATCTTTTTTATAAATAATCAACTCTCCCTCACTATGTTTGTGTGGAATCTCTTTGGCTATACAACTTTCTTCCAGACAGAATTTTCTGCCATTAATGGATTTTGCGCAATATTCACAATTCTCAATATCATGTCCTGTTCCAGACTTTCTTCTCTTCGGAGACACAATAAATGATAGAGCAAAAATTAATGTTGCAACTCCAACAATAGTTGATCCAGAAGGTAGATCCCAGATAAATGAGAAAAATAACCCTAGAAAAGCTGAAATTACACCAAATAATGCTGACAACAAAAGCATTTTGTTTAGCTTAAATGTCCATTGATAAGCTGCTGCAGCAGGCGTAATTATCATTGCAAAAACTAAAATTGCTCCTATTGCTTTCAATGAAACGTCAATTGTAACTGCTATAAGTATTAGAAAGAGATAATTTAGAAATCTTATTGGAATACCTGCTACTAAAGCCATTTCTTCATTAAATGTTATCAAGTATAATTCCTTCTTTAGAGCAAAAATGATGAGTAAAACTCCTGCAGCCACACTAATGAGTAAAATGAAATTTTCCCAAGAAATGAGGAGAATATCTCCAAACAATATTGAAGTTACATCTGTTGAGTAAAATGGCATTAATCCTATGAAGAGTATAGCTAAAGCCATGAAACTGGTAAATACTACTCCAATAATTATTTCATCCTTCATAACCTTTTTTTCATTAACATAACCAATACCTATAGAAGAAGTGATTCCAAAAATCATAACTGTAATAAGTGGATCTATGCCTAAGAGTATCCCCAATGCAGCTCCGGCAAAAGCTGAATGGGCTATAGCCTCACCAAGAAACACCATACCTTTTAACAGAACAAAAACTCCGACAATCCCCCCTAAAACTCCAATAATTATTGCTGTAAGTAAAGCTTTAATCATTAACGGTGTTGCTAAAGAGTATATGAAATCAAGAATCGATGCCATATACTAGGATAAATGAGTGAAATATAAAATGATTTTGGGTATGTACAAAAAATTAATATAAAGAAGAATCAGTTTTTTTACTTGATGTCTTCTAAAACTCATAAAATAGTTATTCTCATTTTTACTATGGTTCTCTTTCTATCCCCATATTCAGCTATGGCTGGTATGTCTTATAAGCCGACTATAATTTCTAACATAAATGAAACTAGTGGAGTAATTAGTGTTGTGACGACACTATCAATAATCGCCGATTGGGCATCTCAAGTAGGTGATACTCTTTTCACTCCAGTTTCTATCGTTACAGGTTCTGAGGATCCTCATACATATTCCTTAACTTCAAGTGAGATTCAGATGATAGGTGATGCAGATTTGTTTGTAAGACTGGGTTTACCTGGAATTGAACCTTGGGTTGAGAATGTTTTAGACGCATTTCCTTCACTTAATGTTCTTACGCTAGCCTCAGAGGAGATAATGGAAATTGATCCAGTTTCAGGATATCTAAATGCACATGTGTGGATGAGTCCTATAATTGCCAAAAACTTTGTATCAAACATAACGGATAGCATTATTACTCTGGACTTTGCAAATAGAGGACAATATGAAATAAACAGAGATAATTATCTTTCTAATTTAGATGAGTTGATATTTGATATCGAAGATTATTATTTCAATCGAACCAATGGCTTAAAAGTAGTCGTACAGCACCCGTCATTTTTCTACTTGTTAAACTTGCTTGGTGTTGAAAGAGTAGGGATAATTGAAGAACATGAAGGCTCAGAACCTTCAGCACAACACATACAAGAAATTGTTAACATTATGATAGAACAAAATGTGACCACTATTATCACCCAACCACAAATTGAGGAACAATTAGTTATACAAATTGCTAGAGATACAAATTCCAAACTTGCTAAATTGTCACCAATGTTGCGAGATGATGTAGATGACAATTATATCCAAATGATAATAGATGATATTAACGCGTTGTTGTCCCCAGAAGATATCGAAGACAATCAATGGATTGTAACATCTTTAGCTATTGGTGGAGTATTTTTTGTGGGTAGTATTCTACTGCTTGTCTTTCTGCGTTTTAAGGGGAATACTTTCAAATTCAAGAAAAAAAGAAATGAGCCAAAAAACAATAAGGAATGATTTTGTGTCAGAAAAAACAGCACTTATAACTGGAGCTTCAAGTGGAATTGGCAAATCTTTTGCAGAAATTCTAGCAAAAGAAGGATATAATTTGATTTTAGTTGCAAGAAGAAAACACAAACTAGATGCATTAGCTGAAACCCTTGCTGATCAGTTTTCAGTCGAAACTAAAGTAATAGTTGCAGATCTTTCTATAATAGAGCAAATTACAAATGTAGTAGAAATCATAAAATCGTTGGATCATATTAATGTTTTAGTTAATAATGCTGGTTTTGGATTATCTTCTAGTTTTGCTAAAGGTGATTATGAGCGGCAGTTAGCTATGGTAAATGTTCATGTTGTTGCAAGTTATATGCTCAGTCGTGCAGCTGTTCCCATCATGCTTAGAAAGAATGAAGGGCTGATAATCAATGTTTCATCAATGAGTGGATTGATGATAAAGTTTGGGGACGTTACTTATACTACTACGAAAGCTTTTCTCATAACATTTTCAGAATCATTGCAAGAAGAGTTGAGAAATACAAATATCAATATTCACGCTCTTTGTCCAGGAATGACTTATTCAGAATTTCATGATACCAAAGAACTTGAAGAATTTGACAAATCTACTGTGCCAAAAAGACTCTGGATGAGCTCTGCTGAAGTTGTAAAGAAATCATTGAAAGCAGCTCGTAAAGGTAAAGTTGTCTATGTACCTGGTTTCCTGAATCATCTGTCTTTGTTCTTATCTAATATGTTCATAGTAAGAAGATTATCCCAGTGGATAATATCAAGAAATGAGAAGAAAACATAACGTTCTAGGATTCATCTATTCTAGTAGAGGTTGGGCTGCATTGGTTATTTGCACTGTTCCATTTTTGCTAATAACATACGTATTTTCTGAGCCTATTACCATCTTATTTGGATAAATTAATTTTGGCTCTAAAGCGATTACATTACCTTCTTTCAGAATATAATCTGATTTTTTTGTGATAATTGGTGGTTCACTTAGCTCTAAACCAACTCCATGCCCTAAGAAAGGAATCTGCCCCCCCGACATTAGTTCATTTTTAACACCGAGCTCTTCAGCGAAGTCATATGTTTCATGATAAATCTCACTCACTTTTTTACCTTTTTTCATCTTGTTACTCATGAATTTTTCAAATTCCCAAGTTTTTTGATATCTGTCCTTGATTTCATCAGAAGCTTGACCTAGAACATGACATCTAGTTTCATCTGTGATGTAACCTTTGTAAGCAAGTGAAAAATCTACAAAAATAATTTCTCCTCGTTCAATCTTTTTGAAACTTGGTCCAGCTGGGTTTGATTGATGTATGCCCGGACCTGCAGTTGCTGTCAGAGTGTAACTGCTAATTGCTGTGTTGGTGCCTGATAGGACAAGTCCTATTCCTCCTGTCTCTGTATAGAAATCTCTGCTTCTAACTGTGGGTTGAGCTCCTCTAATCCGCATTTCATTGTTAAGTATTGAGCTAACTTCTATCTCTGTCATACCTTCTTTGATTATTGATGGCACTAGCTCATGGATTTCATCTAGAATACTAGCAGATTTTTTCAAAGCATCAATCTCATTATCACTCTTAACAGATCGTATCTTTCGAAGTAAAGATCCAATAGAAATCGCTTGTTTCTCTGGGAATATTTTTTCAGCCTTATGATACATATCAGCAGGAAGGATATCCCCTTCAAGACCAAATTTACCCCCTTTTACTCTAATTCCCCAATCGGTTAGATGTGAGAAAATTTCTCTAGTATTTTTTATTGCAATAATATTCTCTAATGCTGTTTCTTGCTTTATTCTTTTGATTTCTCGCCTTCCAAAGAGTAACGGTTCACTTTCAGCTGATACTACCAATATACAAGATTGACCAGTTCCTGAATAATAATAGAGGTCTGATTTATATTGAATTATAGAAAAATCTACTTCAGATTCTACGAGCTCTTTTTGATGATGCTCTATCCTGTCTAAAAACTCTTTTTTAGGAAAAAAGTCGTATTCTAATATCATCTACATGATGTGAAAATAGGAGATAAAATATTTTGTGATGGGTGAATAATTTATACTACCTGTACCCATCGAGGTTCATATTGATTTTTAGCAAACTTGATTCTGACAAGCTGTTGAGGACCTGTGGGTTCATCTGTTCTTTTTGTTTCAGCTAGAACATCAACTATTGTATGGAGAGTTTTTTCTGTTTGTTCGGCTATAACTCCTGCATCTAATAAAAGCAAGATGGCTTGGTCTCTATCTCTAACCCTTGCGGCTAATGTTTGAAGGAAGTTTAAAACTTGCATTGGTTCATTATATAATGTTAGGAGAGCAAGTTGATCAAAAACAATTCGTAGTTTATCAGCTTTTTGAGATTGCTCATTCAAGGCGACAGAGAGCGTTAGCAAATCGTTTGCATTTTCTAAAAAGAATGTTTTAGGAGGTTTTACCTCTGGAATTGACCTATAAGAAATAGCGTCTATAATGTTAAGTTGGCCTTTCTTAAGATAAGCTTCATTCTTGTCGTCTCGTTTTTTCAATTCCTCAAGATAATCACTAGCTGAGTGAGCAAATAAAACTGCTATAACATTTTCTCCTTTCTGAAAACCGTCCTCAACAAATCTGTATGCCATTTCTTCTTTTGCTGTTCCTGATTCACCTATGCAAAGAACTACAGAACCTTCTACACTATCAACCAATATATCTATACTAGTTCTTACTGACATACTTTCTCCTCTTTTATTTCAATTCAGAGACAACTTTCTTACAGAAGTCTAAAGATTTGGGAATGAAATCCTTCATATCAAGAGTCTTTACCGCTAACCTTAATCTATGACTGATTTGGATTGGATCAATATCTATTTTATCCCTGTATTTATCTTCAAAAAGAATTATAGCTGAACTTCGGTAGAATTCTTTTTCACCATGATAGTAAAGATATGCACATCCACACCCCAGAACTGCTTCAACAGTTAAGTATCGTTGGTCATATTCATCAATCTCATCAGTAGCAATAATTTCTTCGAGTTGCTCTAGATAGACTAAAGCCATCTCTTTAGCTGACATTTTGATATTTTCTTCACTTATCTTAATTTTTGTAAATGGGTTGTCTCCAATTAGTGTTTTACCTCGTTGAGCTACTAGTACTTTTGTCCAAGGATAATCTGTGTCTCCTTTGGTGGGTACATCACTTGCCCCTAGAACCTCAACATCAATTATTGAACCAAATAGTGGATCTTCTAGATATTTGAAAACAATTTTACTTATTGCTTCCATTGATTGTTGAAAATTATCTCCAGATGCTTTTTCATCTAAGACTATAAGAAAATCACAATCAGATTCACCAGCGATGTGCTCTGCTGTAACATAACTTCCAATTAGAAGAAGACTCTTAACTTCTTTAGATAATTCTTTTTTGATATCGTTAGTAAATCCATCAACCAGATTTTTGTATTCATCTCGCAATAAGATAGGTCCCATTGGCTTTCCGTCAGGACCTAGTGGTCTACCATCAGGACCAGCGCGACGAATACCAGGACTAGGAGGTTTAGAGGGGGGTGTGCTCATAGTTAATCACTTGTAAATTTTATTTTTGTTTATCGCTAAACAAACAATTGTGGATGCTCTCTTAAACTTTACTTAATTTGTAAAAGAAGTGTTGATTGTTAAATATTTCTCAATATATCAGCTTAAAGTTTATATTGCATAGTTTTGTTAATTTCTTACCATAGCTGGTTGTGTGCCCATGCGAAAAAGAACCAAGCAAACAGAATTTTTAACTCAAAAATACTTATGTCCTCATCATCTTTCAGAAGATAAAATAAGTGGGGAACTCAATACTGATATCAGATTTGGTTTACATGATGATGAAGCAGATAAACGACTAAAACAATATGGTCCTAATGTAATTCCCAAAATCAAAGGATCAATTTGGGAGATATATCTAGCTCCATTATTCAATTGGTTAATCAATATCTACCTTATTGTTTCTTCTATTCTAATTTTCATGGCAATATGGGTAGATGGCATTATTGGGCAAATTGGCTTTTGGTTGATAATAATTGTTTTCAATATTGGTTTTACAATTTTTCAACAAATAAGAGCTCAATTCAAATTGGATGCATTACACAAGCTAGCTGCTCCAAGATCAACGGTAATACGAGATGGTGTACCTAGACAAATAGTTGCAGTAGATTTGGTACCTGGTGACTTAATCGAATTGGATCAAGGAGATAGGATTCCTGCTGATGCAAGGATAATCTATT
>JABCTC010000108.1 GCA_018238545.1 Candidatus Heimdallarchaeota archaeon | reverse complement strand
GGATAAGAAGCTGTTATGTTAATATAGCTTAGGTTAAAGGAAGTCGTGCGGTGGGCCATTAAGGAGTCTCTTCTGGAGTCTATATAAAGACACCCCCCTGGGAAGGTTTCAATCCTGTGCTGGCAAAAAGGAAGGGATAGGTACAGGCAGACGGATGTTTAACGGTTTGCGGCTATGGAGCGTGCCGTTCTTACTTCAAATTAAATTTTGTGTCCATATTTAATTCTACTTTTCATTTTGTTTTGAAACTTTTCCCGGTATGCGCTATTAGCCAGTGTAGTGTGGTGTTATTCATTTTGCCATACATTCTCAATGAAGTTAATTTTTTCAATTTTAGGGTTTAGTATTTTCTTATTTGTTCCATAAGTAACGCTCCATATAACTTCATATCTTGATTTTCCATCTTGATATTCAACTGCTACAGGCATTTCCATTAATGAATCAGCCTGAGTTAGTTGATTTTGTAAAAGTGTTCCGCCTAAAGCTAGGTTTGCAATACTTTGTGATTGACCTAATCTAAGGAAGGATGGTCTTTTCATTGATTTTAATTCTGTTTTGTAAGCTGTAAGATCCACTTCAATTTGACTATTCAGCCAGATTCTCTGCTTTACCTTTTTTATAAAATTGACTTCTGAGATGTACCAGGTTCCGGTATTTGTCTTTGTCGATATTTCGTCAGGTAATTCATGTAAAGGATCATTAAACCGGTCAATGATTATATCTTTGATTTTTTCCTTATAAAATTTTAAATACCAACTACCAGTAAATTCAATCAATTTTTTATAATCCAAAGTTGGCAGCCATTTAAGAAGCAACAACGCCTTATCACAATTCAACTTTAAAAGGCCTGCTTCATGAAACTTAATATTACCGATTATTTTGTATGACTGTTCAATATTTTCACTATTCCAATACTTGCTTAAATCTTCAATCAGCATCTTAACAGTCTGGCTATATTGTGATAATGGACCAAAATTAAAACTTTGCCCATTTAAAGCATCATTCTTATATAAATTCATACCCAGGGTGAGATATCCACTTAATGGCTCAAGTGCATGCTGCCATGGCCTTGTTGAATTTGGGCTTCTAATTTCTACTATTTCGTTGTTACTCCAGGATTTCATGCAATCTGGAATAATTCTATCCATGGCCCAATCCCCACCGCCGATAACATTCCCGGCTCTTGTACTTGCAATCTTTATATTGGAATCTGGTTTGCTGAAGAAAGAATGATAATATGATTTAATAATCAATTCAGCGGCTCCTTTAGAACCACTGTAAATATCTTTTCCCCCTAAATGATCAGTCTCTTTATATCCCCACACCCATTCAACATTATCATAGCATTTATCACTTGTTATGATAATTCCAACGCATTTATGATCAACAACCCTTAAACTTTCCAAAATATTTGTAGTACCCAAAACATTTGTAGAAATTGTCTCAACGGGCTCTGCATATGACACAGACACTAACGACTGAGCAGCGAGATGAAATAAAAAATCGGGTTTGATGGTTTCAATAATCTCTTTAGTAGCCTTCAAATTTCTAATATCGTTTTTATAATGAGTTATTTTTTCTTCTAAGCCAAGCTCCTCGAACATGGAAGGTTTTGTGGGAATATCTTTTGAAATACCATACACCTTCGCACCTAATTTCAATAACCAGACAGTTAACCAGCTACCTTTGAAACCGGTATTGCCGGTGACTAAAACGCGCTTGCCGCGGTAGGAATTGTTGAATGGGTGAGTTAGTGAATCGGCGGATCGGTGATTTAACGAATCGGCGAATTGATGTTTCATAGAAAGTTCACCCTCACTGTCTCCGACTATCCCCTTTTCTGTTTCCCTTATTCCGCCCATTTGCCTTTTCTCCCGCTCTCCGTCTCATTCATTTCGGTATACACCATTTTTTAGGTTCATTAATCATTTTGACCAACTGTCCTAAAATTATTTCGTATTGCTCATCCAATTTTCTCCACTGCGCTTCACTAATCAGTTGAGTACGCAACGCAATATCAAGCCAAACCTGAGTTTCAGCGGCCTCTCCTTCAGAGTCATTAAGCTTGCTGATAAAGGCAGCTTGGTATCTCCGCTTTCTCCACGCCTCTCCTGTATTGGCACACACAGAACGAGAAGATCGTCTAATCTGATCTGTCAATGAATACTTTTCTTCTATGGGGAAAGATTTACTTATCTCATAAATTTCCATCGCGGCATTCAAAGCGTTCTTGTATAAGTTCAGGTCTCTGAAACTACGAATACTACTCTTCTTTATCACTTTTAACCCTTTCTCTGTTTATTCCTCCGATTCTCCGCATCACCCTCTCACCCTCTCACCCTCTCACCGGTTCCCCTTCTCTCCTTCGCTCTCTCACCGTTTCCCCCTTTCCCCCTTTCATCTCTTCGCTGTTCCTCTCTCTCGCCCTTTCTCCCTGTCACCCTTTCTCCGTTTCTCTGTTTCACCCAAACACCTTTTCTCTGTTTATTTCTCCGATTCTCCGCATTACCCTCTCACCCAAACACCCTTTCTCCGATTCGCCCTATCTCCGCATCTTCCTCTCACCCCTTCACCGTCTCACCTTCATCACCCTTTCACCGGTTCCCCTTCTCTCCCTCTCACAGCTTCCCCGTTTCCCGACTATCGCCATACCGTCCACTGCGCATTATTCGTTTTAATTAAATTATTCAAATAGTCCCGTTCCCTGACATTATCCATACATTGCCAGAATCCATCGTGCCGGAAGGCTTTCAACTCGCCTTCTCTCGCAATTTGTTGAAGTGGTCCGAATTCAAAATCGCAATTTTCATCATCTGTTAAATATGAAAACATTTTTTTATTAAATACAAAAAAACCGCCATTAATATAGCCTCCACCCATTTGAGGCTTTTCTTCAAATTCCAGAACACTTTCACCTTCCAAAACCATTTCGCCAAATCTCGACGGAGGATGAACAGCGCTTACTGTTCCAATGCAACCATGGGATTCATGAAACGCTACCAGCTTTTGCAGATCAATGTTACAAACACCATCTCCATAGGTTAAATGAACCGAATCACTTTGAATATATTTTTCTATCTTTTTGATACGCCCACCCTTTAAAGTATCCTGGCCTGTGTTAACAAAGGTAATATCCCAATCCATTTCATCTGAATGATTAAAATACTCAGGCTCAGTTTGAGGATTTAATTCAAACCTGAAATCACCGCTGGTTATTCTATAAT
>JABCTC010000012.1 GCA_018238545.1 Candidatus Heimdallarchaeota archaeon | reverse complement strand
AATGGACTTACAAAACCTCAAACAACCTTCTGTAACATTTTAGGAGTTTTAGTCTATAAGAGATTAAAACATTAAATACAACCTCTACAAATTTAATCAAAACGTTATTCGGGCAGAGTTGCAGAGTGAACTAAATGGACACTAATGACGAGATCATAAAATCAGTTGCTAAGCACATCTTAAAGGCAGAAACAATCACTTTCTTTACTGGCGCAGGTACAAGTGTCCATAGCGGTATACCCGATTTTCGTTCCGAAGGAGGATTGTGGGAAAAATTCAAACCTAGTGAAGTAGCAACGATCGGAGCTTTTAGAAAAAATCCTGCGAAAGTGTGGGAGTTCTTTCGTATTATTTATGAAGATTTTCGTCCCGTAGAGCCTAATGCAGGTCATTACGCTATTACAGAAATTCAACAAATGAAAGGAGAAAATAGAGTTCATATTGCTACGCAAAATATTGATGGGCTTCATCAAAAATCTGGATCTACAAATGTATACGAATTACACGGCAATCCTGACATAATGCACTGTATTAGATGTTCTTATGAGGAGAAGATGAATTACGAAAAACACATTGAACCTGAAAAATTCCCCTTGTGTCCTAAATGCGAAAATCCTCTAAAACCAAAAGTTATACTCTTTGGAGAACCTCTGGACAGGGATATTATTAGCACTGCAATGAGAGTAGCTAATAGGAGCGAGATAGTTGTGGGAGTTGCTACAAGTTTAGAAGTTTTTCCAGCTGCCAATATTCTATTATCGCCATCTCTACCAACCAAAAAGGCATTATTTAATCTTGTACCTACTTTATATAATGAACAATTAGATTACTATGTTGAGGGAGATATAATTGAAACTTTGCCTACTTTGGCTAGAATTCTAAAAGAATTAAGTGAAAAATGAATATTTTCAAAATAATCCAAAGAATCATAGAAAATTTAAAGTATTAAGTCAATTATTGTAAGTTGTAAGGATGATTTAAATGTCTGAAAAAAAAGAACAGAGTAGCTATGAAGAGATAGATGGTATGGATGATGTTCAATCTGAAATTTCTAAACGAGTAGAAGAGGAAGAGGAAATCAGGGAGAGAGAGGACAAATTAGACAAGGACATGTTTGTAGAAGAGGAAAAAGAGGAAGAAGAGGAAGAAGAAATGGCAACACAAATAGAGGAAGAAGAGAAAGAAGAGATTTCTGAAGTTACAGCTGAAGAACCTGAAGTTACAGCTAAAACACCTGAAGTCAAAGATGATGAGAAGAAAAAGAAAAAGGAAGAGCAGGTAGTTTATGCTCACTTTGATGTTGATCTTTGGAGAACCAAAATGCACCGAGAAGAATGGGGTATCCGCTTAGATGCCCAAAGAGCTCAAAAAGACCGTCAATGGACTCGCGATATGGACATGATTGGTGAAATTAAAAAAGACGGTGAAACTTATGGTTTTCTTGGTCAAAGGGAAAAATTATGGAAAGCAAAGGATCCCCTAGCGAGAAGATTTGTTATGAAAATGTTCTCAAAAGGCGGTTACTGGAGAGGTAGCATAGAAAGATTGCAAGGAGAAAGTTTTGCAAATTCTCACGCAACTAAAGAACCTTGTCCCGCATATGTTTGTATTTTCAAACACACCAGAAATCTTTACAGAATCAAGAGATTAGCTCATTTCCCAAGATTTCAAGGTGAAGTATTTGGTTTCAGTTTTCTTGATGAAAATGATATATTTCAAACATTTGTGATAGATGACAAAAGATTAACCTTCGGTAGCGATTGGATGATAAAAGACATTCACAACAAAGTTATTGCTAAAATTGATGGCAAATTCATGAACTTGGGTGGAAGGTTCAAAATTGATATTTTCGATGAAAAACTTGCACTTGATAAGACATTTTTCAATATGCTAATACTATTCAGCGCTACACTTCGTTTCCACAAAGATGTCAAGAAGAATATTAAGAAAGCTCTAAAAGAGCTAAGGATTTCAGATGCAACAGTCAAATTAGATGATAGTGAAACAAACTTGTATTTGAACCCCCGAAAACTCTCAATTTAATTCTTTCTTCTATTTTTTTCTTTACTTTTTATATGTAAATAGTGTTAAATGATTGTAGGATGCGGAAAGATGAAAAAGCTCTCAATTCGTTTCAGAGTAGGGTTTGACTTAATAATTGAAACAGAGAACAAAATAACAGATTCAAATCTTCTTAGATTCGTTAAAATTAACCCTAAGAAAACAAATGAATATAGAGCTGCACCGCATAATTTTGAAAAAATAGTAAAAATTCTTAAACAAAAACAAATTTCTATTAAGACGGACATTTTGGAAGATTCTTCTTTGTCTCAAGAATATAGTACCAGAATGAAACTAAAACTAAATCTTAGACCATATCAAGAGCAAGCAATTGCAGAATTTATTAATAATAGCGGGAAAGGAATAGTTATTTTACCAACAGCTGCAGGTAAGACAATAATTGGTTTCAAAATAATTGAGAAACTTAAGCAGAAAACACTAATTATTGTCCCAACAAAAAATCTTCTTCATCAATGGATTGATCACTTAACGAAGTACACATCTTTGTCCAAAGACATGATTGGTCAAGTTGGAGATAATGTCAAAGAGATAAAAGAAATAACAGTTACAACCTATGATAGTGCGCGATTAAACTTAAATTCCTTCAGAAAAATTTTCAATCTTATTATTCTAGATGAAGCTCATCATGCTGCAGCAAAAGAAACAATCAAAGTTCTTGAGGGACTTCCTGCAAAAAACAGATTGGGTTTAACTGCTACTCCCAGCAGATCTGATAAGGGAGAAGAGCTGTTATTCAAGTTCATTGGTGACCCAATTATAGTTGCTAAAATATCAGATTTAGTGGAAACTGGGTATGTTGCAAAATATCAATTAAAAACACTAAAAGTTCCTCTCACTGAAGAAGAAAGAATTCTTTATGACAAAAATATGAGGGTCTACAGAGGATACTTAAGAAAAAGAAAAATCCAGATACGTTCACCTAAAGATTATGAAAGATACTTGATTTTTAGAGTAAACCAAGATGTAGAAGCAAAAGAAGCTTTGGATGCTCATCGAATTGCTAGAAATATTGTTTATTCATCACAATCTAAACTTGATAAGATTGAAGAGTTGCTTGAGAAACATAGTTCAGATAAGATGATTATCTTTTCAGAATTTAATGACATGGTATATTCAATTGGTAGGAAACATCTTATTCCAGTTATCACCCATGAAACAAAGAGTTTGGAAAGGGAAGATATTCTGAACAAATTTAGTTTAGGGGAATACAATAAGATTGTAACAGGGCGCGTTCTTGATGAAGGATGGGACTGTGGGTCAGTCAATGTTGGAGTCATTGTGAGTGGGACAGGGCAAGCTAGACAGTTTATTCAAAGATTAGGCAGGATCTTAAGACCTAAGGAAGGGGAAGCTACATTATATGAACTGGTTACTCCTGGTACTTTGGAAACATGGACTGTCAAAAGGAGAAAGAAGTCTGAGGTGTTCTAATGAGATTTGCCATATCAGATTTTGAATTTGACATAAGAGGTTCTGGGTCAAATGCCATATTTGTGCCATTTTATTTAAAATATGAAGATGGTAATAGAATTCAAATTTTCATCGACCTTCTGGAAGGAAATTTACACAAAAAGAGGTCAGATACTCCTTTAGAAACTCTAAGTGGTTTGTTCATCTCTGAAAAGATTTCCAAATCCTTACTAACATCTATGAACAGATACTACCAATTTCAAACCCAATCAATTGAGAAAATTATTGGAATAGAGAAAAAAAGTGATGTAAACCTTAAAGGTGATTCAGTAGATATAGCGAGTTTTCTCAAACAAGCTGCAGATGTAAATACTAGCATATGTAACCTATCAGGAGCAGAAATAAGATCTCTTGTATTTGAGATTGTAAATAGGAACAAGAATGGGTATGTCAAGAGTTCTGAAAGAGATGAAATAATCAAGAAGATTGAAGAAGATTTGAAAATCCCCAAAAAGGTACTCGCGAATCTTCTTTATTATGATATAGCATCAGAGCGCACACTAATCAAAAAAGACAATGCAGAACTATCTAAGATAATTGGCTGGTACAATTACGATGTAATAGAAACTACTCTTGCGTTTGCACTAGATTTTCAAATAAAAACTAATAAACTTCCTGGCTATATCGCTAAAAATGTAGTTTACATTTCAAAGAAAAATTATGTTTTCACAGAGATAGCTCTAGAAGGAGATGGATATGTCTTGAAGATTATCCCCCCTCTTGAGATGTTCAGAGATAAGGGAGGGTGGGGCAGAAACATCAGTAATGTTGCAATGTACATTATACAAAAACTGTTGAAGGAAAAAATTGATTTTCAATTCAAAGCAATAATAATGCCTAGAAAAAGAAAAGCTTTCTATTCTTTAAATTCCAAGTCATTACCTATTTTACCTTCTTTCAAAGAAGAAGAAGACGATTCCGTTAGACCCGAGATAGATTCTAAAATTGAAGATAGATTCTTGAAAACTTGGAAAAATTATCATGGTTGGAAAGCAAAGCCAGAACCTGATGCCATAATTATTGGCAAAAAAATGTATATACCTGATTTCTTACTTGAAAGAGGTGGAAAAAGCATTTATGTAGAAATTGTTGGATTTTATACAGCTAAATATATTCAGAAGAAAAAGAGTCAGATGAAAGAATTAGCCTCACTTAATCTATCAATCCTATATCTTGTAGATCAAAGCATCATCTCTAATTTTACTGATTTACGAGATGTTACCTTGCTACCTTACAAGGGTACAACGATCCCATCCAATGAACTTACGGAAATCCTAGAAACCAATTTCTCTGATTTTGACGAAAGATTTCCCGAATTCAAAAGAATTATGGAGGAGATTTGTAGTAATTTGAAGCAAAATAATAGTCTTATTACACTGCTACAAATACAGGAAAAACTTCAATCATATTCAACTAAAGAAACAAATAAGATACTTTCAGAGATGGAAATCAAACACATCATCCAAGAGAAATCTATCGTATTTATCCCTAGCTTCGGTATGGTTTCTCAAGGAATAGTCACAGAAGTTGAGGTTTATCTAAAAAAGATGAAAAGAATTTCACTCGAGTCCCTCAAAGAAAAATTCCCTGAATATAAAGAGGCATTAATAGCAATAAGCCAGTACATCGGATGCAAAATTCATTGGAAATCAATTGAAGTGGTGGAAATACTAGCCCCTAGGAACTAAAAAGGAATTTTGCACTAAAACATTGTTTTTTCGTTAAAAATGCGAAAAGTTCTTTTAATTTCATTATAAATTAGTAATAATGTCTGAAAAAATCGCTATAATTGGTGGGTCAGGAGTTTATGATTTAATAAAAAAAGCAAGCAAAGTATCTGTTAAAACTCCTTATGGTAAGGTGGACACTATTAAAAAAACAGTGTACAAAGAGAAAGTAATCTATTTTCTTCCTCGACATGGTCCAAAGCATTCAGTCCCACCTCACCTCATTAATTATAGAGCAAATATATATGCACTTTTTAGTCTAGGAGTGAAAAAAATCTTTGCAACTAACGCTGTAGGTTCCATTGACTTAAGTATTAAGCCAGGAGATTTCGTTGTTCCAGACCAAATAATAGATATGACAAAGGTTAGATCACTGACATTTTTCGATGGTACTACAAAAATTAAATTTGAAGATGGCTCCACTCGAAAAGGTGTCGTGCACCTGGATTATACTGATCCCTACTGCACAAATCTTAGAAATATGTATATTAAAGCGGTTGAGGACATCGGAGAAATGGTTTACACAAAGGGGGTCCACGTTTGCTCTGAAGGACCGAGATTTGAAACACCGGCAGAAATTATCATGTATCAAAAAATGGGAGGAACCATAGTTGGAATGACTACAATTCCCGAAGCAATCCTTGCAAGGGAATTAAAAATGTGTTATTCAACCCTCTGTCTCACAACTAATTTTGGTGCAGGAATGCAAGAAAAAATAACCCACGAAGAAGTTGTAGAAATTTTTGAACAGAAAACAAATCAAGTTAAGGAGATAATGAAGAAAATAATTGCCACGGATATTTCTACTGTTAAATGTTCTTGCACAAATTAGCAAAGCAATTCTATGTAATAATGAGAGAAAAAATTTTTGTCGGAAATAAGTTAGAAGCTACTCTTACTCTATCTATTAGGTAAGTGCGAACATTTTTATTTCTCACTTTTGCAAAAAGCTTTATAAATTGATGTTGATTTGTTGCACATATCATATATAAATAAATTAGAGTTGGAATAATAAAATGGCCCCTAAACTTGAATTTGGAATAATTATACAGAATGTTGTTGCAAGTATCAATCTTTTTACAACCATCGATCTCGTTACTTCTTATCAAACTTTAATAGATGATGATGATCTTTTCGTCAGTTATAATCCTGAAACATTTCCAGGTCTCATCTTAAAGATTAAGAAACCAAAGATTTCCAGTCTTGTCTTCAGCTCTGGAAAACTTGTTTTAACTGGAGCTAAATCCACACAAATGGTTCACGAGGGAGTACAACAAATGATCAAGATACTCCGTACTGTCGGAACAAAAATAACTGAAGAACCAGAAATCATTGTTCAGAATATTGTCGCTTCTGGTCATTTCAACAAAAGAACCATTAACTTAGAATTAGCAGCTTTGTGGCTCGAGCATTCCATGTACGAACCAGAACAATTCCCAGGCTTGATTTATAGATTAGCAGAACCAAAGACAGTTCTCTTACTATTCCAATCTGGTAATCTTGTTTGTACAGGTGCAAAAACAGAGATACAAGTCCGTCAAGCTGTTGAAAACACTTACAATACACTTGATGAAATCAATGCATTTGATTTCTAATAACTTCTTTTAATTTCTTTCTTTTACAAATATTAAAGTACTTTTTAAGGTTTTCAGAAATTAAATTAAGAACAAATATGCTGTACTATATATATCAGAATGACATATAATTAATCAATGATGGATGGAGCAATAATGCAGAAGTGGACAAGCATTGTGATTTGTTTTATCCCAATTATTCCTTTAAGTATACGTAGAGTTTACAATTGTTTTGGAGGAGGATACTAGTGAATGAAGGAAGTAATTTTGGACCACCAGGTAGGAAAAAGAAACAGATTAATTTTTTGGATAGAATACTTGGATCTGCACAAAAAGAGGCGGGTATTGGGATTTTTATAGCAATTGGAGAAGAAGAATCGAAGGATTTGCGTTCAGGAAAAAGAAAAAACTATAGGGATTTGGGACTAGAAGTTAGTTCTGTAATCACACACACAATTGATGATTATATTGCAAAAATTGAAACAGAACTTAAGAAAAGGGCACTAAACGATGAAGAGAGATCTGAAAAAACAGAGCATTTGCTATTTGCTACAAATATCAAAGTGTCTTTGCAAAGTTTAGAAATTTCAAATATCAAAATTCAAGAAGTTAACAATGAACTAAGATTATCATTTGATTCTTCAAATCAGAGTAAATATCCCTTCTTCTTGCAATTTTTTATCAGATATGAACAAGATGGTAGTATAATCCTAGATGGACTTTTCAAGAAAATTCAACCTTTTAAAGTTTCAATAAGATCTTTTGGGGATGAAGCAAAGAAAAAAGGTCAAGAGAGCTTTCAAGACCTTAATTCCCATTACATCATAAGCTCCAATGATGAGTTACTTGTTAAATCTCTAAATCAGAATTCAAGAATAACTCAGAAATTAATTGCATTATCTTCTAATCTTGAGCTAATCATGGTTAATCGAAAATATTTTGTTGCGATATTTTATGATACTGGTTATTTAGCTAAAATCTTAGATTTACTAGGAGAATTGTATAAAGAATTTGTAAATCAAAAAACTGGTTTGAAAACAGTAACTTACATCAAATGTTTTGATTGTGGAGAGGACCTTGATGAAAATGATGAAAAATGTCCTAACTGTAATGCTAATAGACCTAGATGTGCAATCTGTCTGTTAGATTTGCAACCTGCTGAAAAAGAAGAAGTTATTCAAATGCCTTGTTGTGGGGTTTATGGTCATAGGGAACACATTATGATATGGGTTGAGAAGTCTCATACGTGCCCAAACTGTAGAGCAAAACAGATTGAATGGTTGGATGAATTAAATCGTTTAGTTTAACTCTCTTTTATCCCAACAACCCTTTTAAAACAGAAACCTTTTTTCTTCTCATGAGCATTAATGATGTTTTTGAGAATATTGATGGCAGAAAGCAAGAAAGCCAAAATATTCTTTTTGATTTACTTCGCATTCCCAGTGTAGCTGCAAAAAACACTGGTCATGATGAAGCTATAACTTATCTTTCAAAGATATTTGGGGAAGCAGGATTTGATTATTTCATTGGTGAAACCCCGACTAAACCAGTTTTTTGTGCAGAGATGAATGTTGGTGCAGACAAAACTTTGCTATTTTATGACCATTATGATGTTCAACCTGAAGATCCTTTAGAACTGTGGGAATCTCCCCCTTTTGAACCTACAATCAGAGATGGTAAAATCTTCGCTAGAGGTGTGACTGATAATAAAAATGAGATTGTCTGCAGATTACAAGCAATCAAAGCTTACAACGAGATTTATGATAAACCTCCAATTAACATAAAATTTCTTATTGAAGGAGAAGAAGAAATTGGATCTCCAAATTTACCTTATTTCATCAAAAACAACAGAGATTTTGCGTTGAATGCTGATGGCATCATCTGGGAATTTGGAGGAAAAACCAAAGAAGGAATCCAGCAAATTTACCTTGGTGTAAAAGGTATTCTTTACATGCATTTTAAAACAAAAACTATAGGAAAAGATGTTCATAGTGGATATACACAATTTGTAGATAATGCAGCATACGAATTAGTTTGGGCGCTATCTCAATTAAAGAACCGAGATGATGTGGTCCTAGTCCAAGGATTCTATGACAACATACCTGAACCAACAGTAGATGAACTAAAGGAAATAGAGGAATTTGATTTAAAAGAAGAAGAAATGAAAGAAACGTTTGGGATTGAAGAATTTCGAAAGGGTTTATCGGGACTAGATATGAAAAGGAAATATTTCCTTGAACCTACTTTGAATATCTGTGGTATCTGGTCTGGATATCAAGGAGAAGGAAGCAAAACGGTAACTCCCAATGAAGCTTTTGCAAAGGTTGATTGTCGTCTTGTCCCAGGGCAAGATGCTACAGATATAGTTTCCAAAATTGAAGCACATCTTGATGCTCTCCAACTCAATCACATACAGATTAGTAGCTGGGATGGCTATCCTGCTGCAAAAACAAAGAGTACAAACCCATTTGCACAAGTAATAATTCAAACCTTTAGAGATGTTTACAAAAATGAACCAATTGTGTGGCCACTTGTAGGAGGATCTGGACCAATGTATCTTTTCGAGAATGTTCCTTGTGTTTCTATAGGAACAGGTCACCCAGATGGGAATGCACATGCGCCTAATGAGAATCTGATAATAGAAGATTGGATTCAAGGAATGAAAACCATAGCTACTTTAATTCATACTTTCTAAATTTTTTAAAGTTGGGAGAGCAAATTCTTTTTTAGCAAGTACTATTTATATTCATTATATGTGTGACACGGTAGTTGCTGTAGGAAAGTCTACTAAAGATGGTAGTGTTATTTTAGGTAAAAATTCAAACCGTACTCCTAATGAGGTTCATAACATTGAATATGTAAAAGGAAAAAAATATGGAGCTAATGCCAAGGTTAAATGTACATATATTACAATTCCACAAGTAAAGGAAACGTATGATGTACTCCTATTGAAACCATTTTGGATGTTTGGTTGTGAGATGGGTAGTAATGAATATGGCGTAACAATCGGTAATGAAGCTGTTTGGAGCAAGGAACCCATACGCGATACAGGGTTGCTTGGTATGGATATGATGCGTCTGGTATTAGAAAGAACAAAAACAGCAAAAGAAGCACTTGAAACGATAACCAACCTGTTGGAGAAGTATGGCCAAGGGGGGGAATGTACCTATGGAGTCAAAGGTCGTAATTACCATAATTCATTCATAATTGCAGACACAAAAGAAGCTTGGATTCTTGAAACAGCTGATAAATTTTGGATAGCAGAGAAAGTGAAAGGAATACGTACAATATCAAACACTCTCTCAATAGGTAGCGAATATGATCTTATTCATCCAGAGCTAATTGATCATGCTATCAACAAAGGCTACTGTAAGAGTAAAGATGATTTCCATTTTGCTGATAATTTCATACCTAAATTCCGTATATATCATGTTGTAAAAGAGTCCAAAACTAGAACACAATATTTTGCAAAAGGCTTTGACCGTCAACAATGTACTACAGCTCTTTTATTAAGAAATAAAGGTAAGATAACTCCAGAAGACGTGATGGAAGTTCTTAGGAATCACAATATCAAACCAGAAGAAGAAGCTACTTGGTCAGCATCAAAAGCTTCAGCCAAGAGTCCGTGTCACCACGCTACAAGTTTTACATTACCAGATCAATCTACTGGATCTATTGTCTCTCATCTGAAAAAAAACATTCAGGTTCACTGGGTTACAGGTACATCAGGTCCATGCACAAGTACATTCAAACCTGTATTCTTACCTAAAGCTGGATTCAGTAAAGAACCAATTTTGGGAGATGAAAAATACAATGAGAAATCCCTCTGGTGGCAACATGAGAAACTTCACAGATTGGTTCTTTTAGACTATCAAAAGAGGTTAGGAACTTACAAAGAAGATAGAGATAAGTTTGAGAAAAAATATGTTAAAAAGGTTAACACAATTCTCAAAAATCTATCAGGAAAACCAAAAAAAGCTGATTTAACAAAAATGAAGAAGGTTACAACAGATTCGTTTAAAGAAAGTCAAAAGTTAACTGGTGAATGGATAGATAATATCAAAGACCTTCCAATCGAAACAAGTACAGGTATACTCTATCGAAGGTTTTGGAATAAATACAGCAAAGCTGATGGTATAGAATAGAATAAAGAATAGCGTAAACTCAGAGGTGCCGTTCTTTACATTGCCATAGGCTCAAACGGTAAAACCTTCATCATAATTCACGCTATTTAACAGATTATTGTCATGTAAAATAAGTTTATGTTTGCGATAGGTTTAATTTTTATGAATTATTTATCATAAATATGAAAGAGAGTATCACACGATTCTTAGAAAAAGAATATCTCGAAACTGTAAGAGTTCATCAGCTTCGTCAATTGTTTGAAAGATATCGAAACTTAAACTCTGAATTAGTCGAAAAATTTGAACAAGAATATTCGCGACCCAATAATTTGATAGTATCTGCTCTTTATACAGCAGATTATATTATAATGTCATCAGAAGTGAAATTTGAACTTGAAGATGATGCTAGAAGGAAAGAAATTATCGAATTCTGGATGAATTTGAACATAACTAATGACGAAATGTGGTACGAATTAACTTATATCGTAGCTTTTTCATATAGAGTTGCTTCGATGCTTAGAAAACGGTATTATTATTTAATGGACAGAGGAGTTGCTAAGCAAATCGCAGCAGCATTGGTAGCTGATTACTTTGTTCGGCACCATTTGGAATACATTTCTGACAAAATGAATATTATCCCAAATTGGTGGATAGTTTTTCTAATGGAAACAGCTATGTGTCAAACAATATTTTCCACAACTCAGAAGAAATGGGCTAACAGCCAAGAAATTCTCCACTCTAATGAAGTTGGTTTATTAGCACAGATAATTGCAAATAACTTCATAGGGGAGACTATAGGTGAACCAAACCCAGCTGTCCCCATACCTTATTTGAAAGATTCCTCTATTTTCTACTATGCTACATGGGATCAAGATACATCGAAAAAAGATCGATTTGAATCACTTTTACCTGCTAAAAATTCTGCACAGATTCATAAGGAATTCAAGAAATGTACTCCATTAATGGATTCAAATAACCCACATATTTTGAAATATATGAGACTTGCAGGAAAGTTCTTAACCTCTTTCCCTGAGATAAACTTCATCATTGCAAATTCCCAAACTACAGATGCAGAAGTTTGGATTGGATTAATTACACCTTTAGATGATATTAATATGAAGGAAATAGAATCCTTATTGAAACTTAAATTAGACGATCTGAAGGCTCTTGAGAAGTATTCAAAACATCTCCCAGTTGTCCAAGTTCTTCAAAGAGAAAAAGAAGAACGTGAAGTAATTGAAGAGATAATAGAAAAAGAGGAGATAAAGGGATTCTTCAAAAAACTATTTTCAAAATTTAAAAAGAAGAAGAAAACTGAAACTGTAAAAGCTGCAAAAACACCTCAAGCAATAGATAAGTGGTATAGGTTAATTTTGGATGAAATACTCATTGCCAGCGTTTCTGGTATAGGACTAGGATTAGAGATTTATGATTCTTATCGTGAAGATAATTTCGTAATTAGTGGATTAATTGAATCAGAACAAAAAGAAACTCAACCTACAGTTTTCTATTCAGAAGCTACTGTCGCTTTTCCTTCTGAATTTCTAGATCCAATTATTGGACTAATAGAAGTTGGTAAGATGTTTATTGCGGCAGTGAAGAAAGTAGCAACGATTTCAGTAATTCCTGAAGAAGCATTCTATCGCGATAAGCAAGATATAGGTCTCTATAGACTTGTAGAATTTGTTTTCGGGGAAAAACTATTAGTTGGAATATTGGCAGAAAAACAAGCTAAAACAGCAATGACACTTGCAAGACCAGAACCAACATATCAGAGAAGATCACTTCAAAGAAAAGCTAATGAGTTTTTACATGCGAGAAGAGTCAACAAAACTGATGATGTAGGTAAGAGAACGCTTTCAAGAGAGATAAATTGGGATACAGTAAAATTGAGTTACGAGGAAAAGCCACTCTTTTACAAGAAAAACTAATCTCTTTTCTTCCATTTTTTCCATTTTTTTGGCGGAGTAAACTACTAGAAACTATTTAATAAATTACGTGAATTATATTATAGAAAGGCAAGTGGGCTAGGAGCAGATATACATGAATGATCAAAATACCAATGCAAATTTCTTCTTCTTGCGAGGAAAAGACGGGTTCCTCAAAGGTAATTATCAAAATTGTATAAAGGATTTGATGTATGCACAAGAAATGTATACAACAACAGGCAATAAAGAGAAATCTGCAGAAAGTTCACTTCTTCTAGCTTCTGCATATTTTAACATCACTCGGCTTGATCAATCTAGGTTGATGTTTGCTAGAGCGTATTCTAGATTCAAAGAACTTAACAAATTGGTCAAATTAGGAGAATGCGCGTTAGCTCTTGGAGAGATCTATAAGGAAGAAGGAGAGTTCAAGAGAAGCAGACAATATTTATTTGAATCAATACACATTTTTACTAACCTAAAAGATTCAGAGAAAATAGCTGATTCATGGAAACAACTAGCTGAGGCATATCAAATGGATCTTTCAGATTCTATTGATCATCAAGTCAACATTGTTGAAGCCTACAAAACAGCACTAGATTATTATAAAAAAGCAAAAAACAACAAAATGAAAGCAGAATGCGAATTTGATTTGGGTCATGTTTTAATCTCCCAATCCGATCATTCGAAGGCTCTGAAGTTTCTTTCTCCCGCATTCACTTATTTCAAGGAAACAAATAATCACGACAATGTAATTACTATTGCAATACTAATTGGTCGAATATATTTTGAGCTTAAGAAAAAACCTAAAGCCAAAGAATACATGTTCGAAGCAATTAACGAAATGAAAAGAGCTAATTACAATCCTGAAAAGATCACTTCTGTACAAAATACAATTATCTCCATGTTCGCTGGTTAAGTCACTTTTTCACCGGAAATAGTTGTTTATAAGATATTGCAATATTATCATTTGGGATTAATATTTCAATCTTTTTGAAACGCTGTGGAGCTCGTAGAAGATCACTCACAAATTTAATAACAAAATCCTCATTATGCTTATTTTCTCTGAGTTCCTTGGGCAAAATGTGTCCAATTATTTGATATCCAGAGAAGATTTTTCGTGTCTTTCTTAAATCCTTTTGATCCATTGTTGAACCTATAAATAGGAGTGACTGTACATCATCATTTTGGTTCAAAGCGTTTATCACAAAGATTTCTAGATTTTCAAGTATGTCTTCCTTACTAGTTCTATAGAAGAATTTGCTTATATTGTCTTTAAGCTCATATTTATCTTTAATCGAAAAAAGCAATTTCTCTTCTATCAAGTCTCTGGAAAGCGCAAATGCAGCATCTGAGTCGCTAACAGTATTAGCAAATTCCACTTTCTGATCTTTGTCACCAATTAAACATGAATTATTCAATCTCAATGTTAACTTTTTCATTAACTGCGTAGTCTGTGAAGACGATGCAAGATCATATAACATAGATATTCCTAGAAGCTGAGCGATTGTATACGCGTTACCTTTCCTAATCAGCTTTTGTTCATCATCTGGTATATAAGTAGAAAATTCTATAGCTTTCTCAAAATAAACCAGAGCTAGTTTGAACTCTTTGTATTCCGCAACACCTTGTGCGGTAGCAGAATAGTACAGCGCCTTCTTATTACGATTTAATCCTTCTATGAAATCATCTATTTGTTTTATCGACGGTTCTAGTAAACTATCTGAAAGTTTCAAAATGTTTGCAAGTATAGTTAAACGTCTAGTTGCCTCATAATCCGACTTCAGATACTTGATAGCTCTTAATACAACTCCTACACCTTTTAGTATTGTTTCTTTATTTTTTGAAACGACTGCAAGTCCAGGGTTATCAGAAAATATGTTTAAGAAGAAATCTGCAGGAAGGATGATCTTTTCATTCGGATAAGGTTTTGAAGTTACTATATCAATCGTATTTGAACAAAATTCTAATGCTTTGTTTGCTTCTTTTTTGAATAGATGCATTAGACCAATGTTAACATCGCAAAATACAATGTTTTCATAGAATTTGTTTTTTTCTGACAGTTCTTTAGATTTGAGAAGAAAACTCATTGCTTTATCTTTTTCAAGTGTCCTGCTTATGATAAACTGCATGTTATACACCTTAATTTGTATCTTTGGGTCCTTCAATTTCTGAGCGATAACCTCTGCTTTTCTAACTGCTTTTTCAGCTCCTTCATAATCATTTGAAAGCAAGAAAGAATCTGCTAATGCAAAGTAAAAAAAGGCAATTAGTATTTTAGGTACTAATGGTAGTAAAACCTTAACATTGCGTAATATTATCATTACTCCATCTTTGTTTCCCAAAGTATACTGCTTTTTACACTCAGCTAACATATATTCTACAAAGTTATCTAGAGTTAGATTTTTTTCTAGTTGTAAATCTGCTAAAATATTGGTGAATTTAGATTTATCTGTTACATTTTTTGCAAAGGTTTGTGGTTTTGTAGACTTAAGATAATTGTGTAATAACGCGGTCATTAATACACAAATAAAGAAATGGAATAAATTAGTTTTGTTCTTCCATTTTTCCTAAAGATGGAAAGAAATAGTGTGATTATTGGGCAAATCGCTTCTTTAGTTCTTTTGTTAAATCAGAGATTAGTACTAAAGATTCCTCTCTTGTTTCTAGATTTTTAAGAGTTACACTCTTATTTTCTAAATCTCTTTTACCAACAATAATCACATAGGGGATATTCCTGTTTACTGCATCTTGGAGTTGTTTTTTACGGTTCCAGCCGAATGGATTAAACAATGTTGCAAAGTCATCTCTTAAAGTTGAAACTATTTCAGCTGCAATGTTAATAACATCTTCTGACATTGGTACAACGTAAACCTTAGCAGGGTGTTCATATTTTTCCAGTTTTCCTTGCTCTTTTAGAATGGAATAGAGAACAGTTTCACCCATACCTATTCCAGTACTAGAAATCTTTCCCCCACCAAAACTTTCAACGAGCTGATCATATCTTCCTCCCCCAGCGATTGCCCTCACAACGGAACCTGTTGTATCGTAGAACTCGAACACTATTCCTGTATAATAATCGAGACCTCGTGCTATAGAGGCATCATAAATGCAAGTATCAATAACTCCAAACATTTTTAGATATACAGCAAGTTCTTTCATTTTGTCTAGAACTTCTTTGGTTGCTTCATCTAAATCGAACTCATTTTGCATTTGTTCAAGGAAAACCTCTGGATTACCTCTGACATTTGAAAAAGCATACAACTTATCTGATTGAAGATCAGTTAAACCTAGATTTTTGAATGATTTCTTGATTACTTTCTCAGCAATCTCTTGTAAGCTATCAACATAAGGAGCCAGGTTAGAATCCTTCTGAAGAATTGAACTGAACTTTTCCAATTTTGGGTCTTGCATCCATACAGTCCTAACAATCATAGAAAGATCATCAGCTTTTTCCTTCTCTACTTTTTTATTAATTAAATCTTGCTTAATATAACTCTGAACATGTTTTTCACGAGAATCTATGGCTCTTATAACATCTGGTAAATTTTCGACACCCAAATGATTCAGATAATTTTGAACTAATTCTCTGCTATTGATTGTACAAACAAACTCGTCTTCGTTTAATCCAGCTTTCTTGATTATTTGAGTAGTAAGGGCAATAATCTCAGCATCGGCACCAACTTGATCTACTCCAATTATATCCGCATTAAATTGAAAGTGCTCCTTAACTCTTCCCCTTTGAGGTGTTTCATCTCGGAAAATTCTTGGAATAGAAAACCATCTCATTGGTTTGGGATATCTTTGATGTTGATTCGCAATTAATCGTGCTAAAGTAGGAGTTTGCTCTGGCCTAAGAACCAATTTGCGCTTTTCTCGATCCTCCAGGCTGTATATTTCGTCATACAAGTCCTGTCCAGACTTGTGCTCAATTAATTTGGCGTATTCTAGAGAGGGTCCCTCATATTCCTCAAAACCAAACTTATTAGAAACATCACGCATAATATTCAGAATCTTATTGATTTCAGCATAGTCCTCTGGGTAGAAGTCTCTGAAACCTTTGATACCTTTAAGAATCTCTTTTAGCTCAGAATCCATGGTTAATTCAAAGTAATTAACAAAGAAATTATTATAAGGGTTTTGTCACCTTATCATCCTAGTAAAATGGGAATTTTTTAACCATTCTTCAAGAATTGTTTTCTACATAAGAGATTTCAAACATTGGTAGTTCTTTCTCAGACCAGAAAGATTGGTTGTCAATCAAGTATTTCATAAGGTGACTTGTCAAATCAGATTCTGATATATTAACGCCTCTATCCTCTTTCAATCCTTGTATTTCCTTAATAAATTCTGTTAATAGTTTCAAAAGCAAAGAAGCACCTTTTATCTCTTCATTCTGATCAATCACATTTGTCATCAACCAACATGATGTCTGATCGTCAGCTGCCATGACTACTTGTCTTCCTTTAAGGTTCATGTATTCAAGAATTGACTCATCGCCAGACGCAAATTTGTAACGAATTACAGGAGAGATCCCTTCAGTTTCATCAATTACTGATGGTGTGCGAATTCTTGCCTCTATTATACCATTGTCTATTTTAAGAAATGCAACAAAATACTCTACCGATATTCCCGTACTAACTAGATTGGTGATAATTGTATTAGCTAACCAATCAATTGTTTTGTTTAGATTTTCACCAGTAATTGGAGATACACTAAAACATTCAATCAATTGTCGACGAGAAGATGACTTAAACAAGTTAGAAACGGTGTTGATTTCTTTTTGGTTAACTTTCTTATCCCAGGTGTTAAGTAAAACAAGTATAGGTGAATCTTCCTTAATCCACTTCAAGGAACGAATAAACCATTTCTTTGATTCTTGAATCTGATGTTCTTTAGTTGCATCAACAACAAAAATGAGCGCGTCGGAACGGGAAATATAACTAGGCCAAAGAGATTTTCTAAAAGGTTCTTTACCTCCTAAATCTGTCAAACCAAGTTTCAATCCATCAATATTAACTGTTTCGTGGTTGATACCATAAGTAGAGTAGGTTTCAGTTATCTCTTCATTCAGAATTTTATTAATAATGGTGGTTTTTCCAACTCCATCTAATCCAGCAACGGATATGGATACATCTCTATCAGAGAATAACCAATTAGAATTTGAATTAAGACCTAACAATCTGTAATCACTTCTTTCCCTTCTTCACACTAATAGTGTGGTGAATCATCAGAAAAACCCCTATAAATATATTGGTAAACCAATCTTAAAAATTTATGTAGTTAGGCAATTAAGTCGGGATTCTGTACGAAATCAATTAACGCTCTGGATAGGCAATGCAAGTGAATTTTGAGTTAAGAATAAGCTTATATGGTAACTTATACTAGTACAAGTGCACGTTGGAGATATTGTTTTAAAATAAGCGTTTAAAATTGGATGAAAGGATGATACTTCATCAATAATTAGAGAAGAAATGTGTTAGTTACAATTTTTATAAAAACACAAAGGTTATATATCAATGAAAAGTAAAACAAATTGAAATTTACACTCAAACATTATTAGAGTGAGGTAAAAATTATGTATGGTACTCCCATTTATATTATGAAAGAAGGTACTGAAAGAACTCAGGGTAAAGATGCACAAAGAAATAATATCCTTGCCGCTAGAGCAGTATCTGAAGCGATTCGTTCAGCTCTTGGTCCCAAAGGGATGGACAAAATGTTGATAGACAATTTTAGTGATACTATTGTTACAAATGATGGTGCTACAATTTTGAAAGAGATTGAAGTCAGTCATCCTGCAGCTAAATTCCTTATTGATTTATCCAAGACACAAGATCAAGAAACTGGTGACGGAACAACTACCGTTGTTGTGATTGCTGGAGAACTGCTTAAGCAAGCTGAAGATTTGTTAGATATTGATGTTCATCCTAGCATCATTGTTGATGGTTACAAAAAAGCCCGATTTAAGGCTATCGAAATTCTAGAAGAAATGGCTAGAGAGGTATCGTTTGAAGATGAAGATATACTCAATTATGTTGCTCAAACTTCCATGTCATCCAAAATAGTCAGTGGTGAGAAAGAAACGCTCTCTAAGATTATTGTGAAAGCAGTGAAATCTATTACTGAAGAAAAGGATGGTGAGCTTGTTGCCAACATTGACAACATCCAAATCCAGAAGAAGAAAGGAGGAAGTCTTGCTGATACAGAACTCATCGATGGAATTATACTCGACAAAGAGTTTGTACATGTTGACATGCCCAAAAAGATAAGCGGTGCAAAAATTCTACTTCTAGATAAAGGTCTTGAATTAAGCAAAACAGAAATTGACGCTAAAATTAACATTACAAGTCCAGACCAAATCCAAGCATTTTTGGATAGTGAACACGAAATGCTAAAAGAGATGGCTGATAAAATCATTGCCTCTGGAGCTAACGTAGTACTTTGTCAGAAAGGTATTGATGATATTATTCAACACTATCTAGCAAAGAAAGGTATTTCAGCTGTTCGTCGAATTAAGAAAAGCGACATGGATAAATTAGCTAAAGCAACTGGAGCTAAAGTTACAACAAGCCTTGACGATTTAGATCAATACCTTGGAAACGCTGAACTCGCAGAACAGAAATCCATCAGTGATGACAACATGATTTTCATTACAGGTTGCACAGATCCTAAGGCAGTTTCTATTGTCATCCGTGGTGGAACAGAAATGATTGTCAATGAAGCAGATAGAGCTATTCATGATGCCCTCTGTGTCGTTAGACAAGTTATTCATGACCAAAAAGTTGTTCCAGGTGGTGGAGCTCCAGAAATTCAAATTAGTCAAAAACTAAGTGGATTTGCTAAAGCTCAAACTAGTAAAGTTCAATTAGCAGTTGAAAAATTCGCTAAGGCTGTAGAAATTATTCCAAGAACTTTAGCAGAAAACGGTGGACTTGATCCTATTGATGTACTTGCTGAATTGCATGTCCAACACAGCAAAGTTGGTAACTTCTTTGGAGTTAATCCTTTTGCTAAGAAAGTAGATGACATGTCTAAACTCAATGTTTGGGAGCCTATTTCTGTCAAATTACAAGCTATCAGTAGTGCTTCTGAAGCTGCAGAAATGATCTTAAGAATTGATGACGTTATTGCTTCTAAAGAACTATCTGGTGGCGGTCCCCCAATGCCTGGTGGCGGCGGTGGAATGCCCGAAGATTATTAGAGAAAATATTTCTCTTTTTTTATTTTTGTTTTTAAAAGTCAAATGATACTATATTCACTTCAAGAATAGGTCTTCAGGGCTTGAGTGACTTTGGATAGCATTTCTTCAGTAACTTGATCTGATTCCATCTCTACTACTGAAACCCAAGTAGAATATGCTGCCTCTCTCACACCTCGATTATTATCTGACATTCCTTCCACAATAATATCTACAACTTCATTTGTTAATTTTAACCCGCTCTCTTTTGTTATTTTTTGTTGTAGATAGGTCATTCTGATATTATTTCTCTTTAAGGATTTAAAACTTTTTTCTAAAATTTGCTAGGAATAAGTAAGAAAACAAGAGATAAGGGTTTTAAAATGAAAAGTAATGCAACAAAAATGAGAAAAAGGAGTAGAAAAACTATCTATTTACTACTCTTTTGTCATCTCACCTATTTTTTTACCTAATTCTTTGGCTTGCTGCAAAACTTCCTCTGTTGCAGCTCCTCTGAATTCTAGTAACGGTTCAACAATTTCCCAATCTAATTCTTTCAGTTGTTCGGAAGCTTGAAGTAATGCACGACCACTCCACAGCGATGAGCCAAAGAACCCTACAATTCTTTCGCGTAAATTCTTTCTTTTCATCAAATGTAAGTAATATGAAGCTCCTAAAAATGGTCCTCCATCATATGTTGGAATGCCAAGTATAATCCCTTTGTTTTTCCACGACTCTTTTAGCAAATAGCTCAAATGATGTCTAGTAAAATCAAGCATTATTACGGGAACACCAGCCTCTTTAACACCCTCAGCAACATAATCCGCTACATTTTTTGTGTTTCCATACATGGAACCATATATGATAGCTACACCAGGTTGAGTTTTTCTTGCAGCTAAATCAACATATAAATCAATTATCCTTTTTGGATTTGCTCTCCAAATAATTCCGTGAGATGGAGCAATCATCTTTATAGGTAAATCGGTAAGCTTAGCCATTGCTTTTTGAACATATTTTACATATTTAGCAACGATATTGCTGAAATACCTTATTGTTTCTTCATAATATTCATCAGGGTTTACTTCATCGTCAAATATACCTATGTCTAAAGCCTTGTACGAACCGAAAGCATCGCAAGAAAAGAGTATTTGGTCTTTAGTATCATAAGTTAACATTGTTTCAGGCCAATGAACCAATGGGTCCATATAGAAAACAAGTTTTCTACCACCCAAATCAATTTCATCACCCTCACCTACAATAACTATGTTATTAGTTACTTTGTAAAAATCATTGAGCATACCCTTTGCTTTTTTAGTACATATAATTGTCACTTGAGGCGCTTTTTCAAGAAACCTTAAGAGAGAACCACTATGATCAGGTTCAATGTGATTCATTACAACATAATCAATCTTTTCAAAGGAAACGTTCTTCTCAATATTTGTTAGAAATTCATCTACGAATAGAATTTTCACTAAATCAACAATAGCTACTTTCTCTGTTCCTTTAACCAGATAACTATTATAACTAACTCCTTCTGGAATAGGCCATAAACCTTCAAAAAGATCAGTTTCATGGTCATTCACACCGATGTAAAAAACATCTTCTGTTATTTCTTTCATTTATGTCACCGAAATATTAGCACCTTAATGATGTTGAGATATTTTTTGAGAGATATTTAACTCTCAAAAGTTATCATAAAAATGGCTGAAGAAGAATATAAAAAGATTAGTGTTTTTCGATAATTAAACAAATCAAATTAACTAACGATACATTTTTACCCAAAGTTTTTAACAAGTATTTATTACCTAATTGGTGATTAGCAAATGGATCTTGAAGGAATCAATAAGAAAATACTGGAGAAGTTAGAAAATGCTGGTTTTACTATTGAAAGTTTATCAATTTCAACATCAGAAGAACTTTCCTCTGAGATTGATATAACCATCGAAGAAGCAAAAAAAATCATTGAGAAGGCCCAACATAAACTTGGGATACAACCTATTTCAGCCATGAAATTTTTGGAACTTGAATCGAAAAGAGGTAAAATCACTACATCTTCAAATGAATTTGATGGCATACTCGGTGGGGGAATATGGACACAGGAGTTAACAGAGTTAGCCGGTGGTTTTGGTTCTGGTAAAACACAACTTTGTTTTCAATTATGTATTAACGTACAATTACCTTTTGAAGAGGGAGGATTGGAAGGTAATGCCTTTTTTATTGACACTGAAAGAACATTTTCACCCCGAAGAGTGGTTGAAATGGCATCTTACCGAGAATTGGATGTTGAGGAAATACTAAACAACATCTATATCAGTTCAGCAGTTAACACTCATCATTTATTTAGCATTGTCGACCAATTAGATGAAATTATACCAGAGAAAAACGTCAAATTACTAATCATTGATTCTTTAGCATCACATTTTCGCTCTGAATTTATAGGAAAAGGAAAGCTTGTTGAAAGACAACAAAAACTCATGCAAATTGCAGAACAGCTGATCATGATTGCTGTAAAACATGATCTTGCAATTGTTGTAACTAACCAAATTATTGCTAATGTTGAAGAATTCTTATTCGGAAGCCCTGAAGAACCTGCCTTAGGATTTGCTTGGGCCCATCGACCTCAACAAAGAATATTCCTAAGAAAATCAAGAGGTAGTTCAAGAATTGCTAGGTTGTTTGATAGTTCAAGGATGCCTGAAAGAGAAGCATTGTTTTATGTTACAGAAAGTGGTATCACTGATGCTCCTTACTCTACGGAACTATTTGAGTAGAATATGAAGTGAAAATGACATACTTGTTTAAATAACTATTTTCTGAAAAATGGAGAATTCAAAATTACTCAGCTGATGGTTTATCCATAGCAGCAGAATAAACGGTTGTTCTTCTTGATTTACTGATGCATTTAACAATGTTTTTTGCTTCAGCTTCTCTCAAGATTTTTTTTGCAGCGCTAACTCTAATATTGTACTTATCTGCAAGGTAAGCTGGTGTTACTCCTTTTGCCCTGGATAGTTCTCCATCAATCTTTTTCTTTGTTTCTTCATCTGGTGTAAAATCACGGATGACAGGGACAAATTCGAACACTAAACCAAATTTTTTCTTCTTTCTAACAACTTTCCTCTCACGTAATGACATCGTTCTCGAACTTTGGTTTTTACGCGGATTTTTAAGTTATTCTATTGAAAGGTTTTTCACTAACCACAATCTTGATAATTTCCAATCCTAAAACACCATATGGATAAATTGGAATTGTTACTTAATACATTCAAAGGGAAGAATGCAGATTATCCTTTGTTTAGTTTGTGGAAACATTTTCCACATGATGACAGGCACTATGAGAGATTAGCTGAAGCTCACATTAAATTCTATGAACATCATCAATTCGATTTAATGAAAATCTCTCCTCATGGTAGATATCCTGTTGTGGATTATGGATGTAAGGTAGCAAAAGAATATGACCCAGTTACGGGCAGCACTAGTTGTGAAGAATGCACAATAAACAGCATTGGGGATTGGGGTGCTTTAGAACAAGTTAATGTAAATGACGGGGAATTTGGTGACCAAGTCAAAACTGTCAAAATATTAGGTAAAAAACTAGAAGGGTTGCCTAAAATGATGACCATTTTTTCTCCTTTGATGGTTGCTTCTAAAATGGATAAGAATCTCGTTACACATATGCGAGAGGATAAAACAAAATTAAAGGAAGCAATTTTTATAATATACAAAGATTTGTTAGAATTTGCTCAATCATCAATTGATGCAGGTGCAAATGGATTATTCATCGCATCACAACATTTTCGAGAAACTGATTTAACGTGGGAAGAAGTGGATAGCTTCGAGGTTTTCTTTATCAAAAAATTGATACAAGAAACTAGAAAGAAATCAGATTTCAATATTATACATATTCACGGACAAAATATCAATTTCAATAAAGTGGTAGAAAATATTGACGCAGATGGTCTTAACTGGCACGATCAACTAACATGGCCGTCAATCCCTGAAGCAGCAGATATTTTTTCGAGAGGTCTCTTAGCTGGTATTGATGAAACCCAAAGTTTGGTAGATGGAACTGAAGAAGAAATAAAGAATAATATACTGGAAGCCATAGAGACATCTAAGAAGTACGATAATAGAGTTATAATCTCACCAGGCTGTGTAATTCCAATTACGGCAACAAACGAGTCTATAGAGATTATCTCAAAAACCATGCACAAATCAAGAAAGAGGTCTTAAATAATGGCTCAAGAAGTGAAAAAATCTACAGATAAAAAAAAGGATGAAACGATTCTAACAAAAAAATCAACGAGATTTGGATGGAAAGATTTCACTCTTAACCTTGTCTTTAGTCTTATTATGATTACAAGTTTCGTTGTTTTTGTGTTTATTCAACCTCCCGTTGAGGGAGATTTAACGGCTTGGTTTTCATTAATCTTAGCTACTGTGTTACCTTTGTTAATTTTTGGGAATCGAGTAGTAAGAGAATCAATTTACTTGTATGATTTCATTTCAATCAGCGGTGACTCAATTAAATATCGTTCAACACCGCTCTTTTTTACAGGAATTAGAACCAAAAAAAGCGAAGCTGATATACGCAGCATAAGGAAATTTGGTGTATCTAAAATCCCTCGAAAATTCTCTTTAGATATGCGAAAATACAAGAACAAAGCTATGTTAATACTTAATCTGAAAGATGGTAAAGAACACATATTTGGTGAATATTTCACTAATGAAGACTTAGTTGAGATATGTGTATACATTAAAAAAATCTATCCTAGGGCTAAGTTAGTTACTAATCTTGGGGAAGAGTATCCAAAACTTGAGGAACTCAAAAAGAAAGTTGCATCATCAAAAAAAATCAAGGAGCTAGAGGATGATGGAGAACCTGAAGGTGTAGAAATTCGACGAAAGTAGGGGGAGTATCCCTACTTTTATTAATGATTTCTTCGAGATTATTAATTGATGGCAACTAATCAATCATCAACTTTTATGGAAACAAAAAATAATATTGCGGTTCTTGATTTTGGTCTAACAACACATAAAATCATCATTATAAACCCAGCTAATCCAGAAGAACCATTGAGTTTTCAGAAAATATACCTTCCTTTAAGAACAAGAAAGGAAGAGTTAGAAGGTATTCTTAAAACATTATTGCGTTCCTATGCCGATTATCATATTCGAAAGTTCATTATTACTACTTCAAGTTCTTTCTACTCCTCTGCAAAAGAAACAGTTGATTTTGTTATCCAATCTGTTACAAAATTCATCCAAAGCAGGAGTATTCTGTGCTATACTATAGACGGGGAATTTCTACCAATTGAAGAAGCAACTAAAATTCCCGAGAAAATAGTAGCGGCAGGATGGAAAGCCCTAGGAGAAGGTGTTTGGGAGCTAGTGAAAAAAGATGCTTTAGTTGTTGACTTTTCCACACGTACAACCAGCTTTATACCGATAAAAGAAGGCAAAATCCTATCAAATTCATCGTCGGATCATGAAAGAATGAAACACAATGAATTATTATATTACGGACTTCTTGAAACAAACGTAGCATTCATTAAACCAAAATTTGAGTACAAAGGCGAGACATTCAATCTACCTTTTGAACCTCATGCAGTAACTGCAGATGTTTTTCTTATAACAGATGATTTGCCTCAGGCAAACTATATCATTGATACTCCTGATAAAAAAGCAAAATTCAAGGAAGATGCTATAAATAGGATGCAAAACATGTTGTGTATAGTAGACTCATGTTTGGAAGAAGAAGATTTAGTCGAAATAGCAGTACAGCTTAAATCTCATATGCTTGAAGAAATTAATTCAAACATTAAAAGAAAATTAGAAGAATATAATTTGAACAGAGTAATAGTAACCGGTTCTGGGTCAGATGTAATCTACCAATACTTAAAAAACAAGATGATATATGGTGAGTTAATACTAGCAACTAATATAATAAGGTCTGCTGAAATAAATTCTGCGTACTGTATTGCTTATCTTTATGCAAAAAAGATGATTGTTGATGGCTGAAAGATCGGATCTTCGAAATAGAATCAATGTGATGTTGTTTCACTTTGATCAGAGGCTAGGACCTAGGTTACTCTTTAACGTTGCAGAAATACAAGATACAAGAATAACAGCTTCATTAACCAGACTTATGGATTTCAATTTTTTGGAAGAAATGAAAGCATTTGTTAATGCAATGGCAAATGTAGTTTATTCAAGCATGTTCTTTTCTATACCAAATCCTATGGCAAGAGGTGGAGTAGAACAATTCATGCTTTCTTTTGTTATATTTGATCCTACGATTACAGAATATCTGACTATTTCTTCACTTGAAGAAGAGATGAATAAAACACTCAGTAGACTGATTGTATTATCAGAGATGTTTATTGTTATAACTTATGCTAATCCTATCTTAGATGATTTTCCAGAGGTGTCAAATTGCTTAACATCTCTCAAAGACAATGCTATTAATATTTTCCAAGAGTTGTTCTATGGTCAATTCGAGGGGCGAAAAGACGCGATTTCGCAGATTCTCGGCAAAATAGGAAATGACGCTGGCAAAAAAATCTCTATGCGTTATCAGCCTAAACAAAATGATTCATTACGCACATACCTCAACACAATAATCACATCACCTATCGTTTCTAGATGGGGAGAGATTAGTATTTTACATTTTGATCCTGACGAAAAAGTCGCAACTGTTTCGCTGAAAAACTCAATCTGGACGGAATCATTAGGAGTAATTGCGACTAAAGCGTGTGCCTACGTGGAAGGAATGTTAGAAGCAATATTCAGCCAGTTATTAAATGAGCAGGTTGTTTGCAGTGAGATGAGATGTGCAGCTGAATATAGTTACGTTAAGGATTGTATTTTCCAAATAGCTCCTGGTCGTGTAAGCAGAGAAATCATATCTTATAGAGAAGATCAGACAATTAGGGAGATGGGTGAGAAGGAGAGAGAAGAAACAGTGAAGCTGATAAAGGCTGATATTGGTGAGGAGTTTTACCCTGAATTCGATCCAATGATAAGGTTAATTCAACTCTTCAATAAAGCACCATTCATTCCTGATCATTTCATTAATGAAACAGATGAGAATGTGAAATTTTTAGTTGTATGTAATTATTGGAGATATCCAGATGAGATTATTTGCAATTCATGTGAAAAATGGATAAGAGACAGTAGTAAAGTAGATGTCAATCTCACAAAAAGTAAACACAGAATCTGCGAAATCATTTATGCAAAAGAATTAGAACAGAGAGATTAGATACTTATACAAAATTGAAGCTGTAACACTAACAATTTTTTCAGAATTAAAATAAAAAAAAGAAGGATAAACAATAAAAATTAATTCCTTTTTCTAGTTTTACTTATGCTTGAACCAATGATACCCAGAAGGATTATGCCAAACAATAAACCAAAGATTGAGAAGGGAGTAGGTGTTGTTTCGGGCTCTGTGTTATTTGGTGGTACGCATAAATTATCGAACTCATCTAGCCATCCATAATCGGGAGCTATGTCAACTGTTGTAAGATTGGAAGTATTGGCAACACCTTGAATAACATAACCTGTACCCAAAGGCTGTTCTCTAAAAAGAGCTCCTTCAGTATCATAAGAAATGGTACTACCTGAGACAACTGCTACATCTATATTTGGATCAGATCCAACCCAGTTATTTCCATCCCAGAAGAAACTTCCGGTAACCTCTGCACTACCATCAGAAGTTAGATAATAGTGGAAGGCATTGATGTAAGAGTTGTTTATCCATTGATCACCATTCCAACGGCAATCAAAGTGAGCTAAATACTCATAAACGTCAGTACTCCAAGTGGAAGTATCAGGAGTGGTATCTTCCATACTGGTGTCAATCCAGATATTATAGAAACGCCAATTAACATCACTATCATTAAAATAGGGATCAGCATTTAAAGTGAGTTCCAAATAATTTTTCGAAATAGTCATATTTGTGATGTCTAGATAAGCTTTGGGGACATCACCTACAGGATCAACTTCCCACCCAGCATAAGAAAAATCGACATTGAAAAGTGAAACTGAAAAAAGCGTAAAAACAAACAGAAAAAAGGCTAATGTGCGTTTTTGCATACTATTATTATGTGTTTTACGTTAAAAAACCTAACTTAATATGCAAGTAGATAAGATAAAAAAGAAAAAAAGAGAGATTGAGAATTAATTTAATCCGATTATTTCACCATCTTCTGTGTAATCCATTCTATTAGCTGCTGGAACTGGAGGTAGTCCAGGCAGTAAGAACATGCTACCACAAATAGGAACGATAAAACGAGCACCAGTGTAAAGACGAACTTCATCTACATTGAGAGTCCAACCTTTTGGAGCACCCATCAAACCAATTTTATCAGAAAGACTGAGTTGGGTTTTAGCCATACACATTGGAAAATCAGCGAAACCTAGTTTCTCGATTGCTGCAATCTCCTGTAATGCTCGAGGAGTGTATTCAACATCTTCTGCTCCATAAACTTTTTTGGCGATTTTCTCAATTTTAACTTTAATAGGATCAGAGAATTCATAAGCGAATTTAACATCGCCTTTACCCTTTTCAATTGCTTCTAAAACAGCTTCAGCTAAAGCAATACCGCCTTCACCACCTTTCATGAAAACTTCACTTTCAGCAGCAGTAACACCGAGTTCAGAGCACTTGTCTTTAATCCATTTAATCTCTTCATCAGAATCAAATGGGAAGCGGTTAATAGCAACAACAGGGGGTATATTAAAGACGTTAAGCATGTTATCAAGATGTTTTTCAACATTTTCGAAACCTTTAGCTAATTCATCCATATGAATATTCTTTGCTTCATCTAAATCTTTGATACCACCGTGGAGTTTGAGAGCACGAGCAGTAACAACAAGAACTACTGCGTTTGGCAAGGTATCATATTGACGAGCAACAATATCAACAAATTTTTCGAAACCTAAGTCAGCTGCGAAACCACCTTCAGTGATAGTATAATCAACTAATTTCAGAGCTAGTTTAGTACCGATAATAGAACTGTTTCCATGCGCAATATTAGCAAATGGACCGCAGTGAATAAAACCTGGTACTCCTTCAAAGTTTTGTACAAGGTTTGGTTTTATTGCATCTTTCAGTATTAGTGTCATTGCTCCTACTGCTTCAATATCCCTAGCGAAGACTGGCTTATCATCATAAGTGTATCCTAATAGAATACTTCCTAATCTTTCTTTCAGTTCTCCCACATCAGCTGATAGAGCTAAAATGGCCATAATTTCTGAAGCTGCTGTAATAACAAAACCTGTGTTTCGGACGTCTCCACCCATTCTTCTTCCACCAAGTCCAGTAATGATATTTCTTAATGCTCTATCATTCATATCTATTGTTCTTGGCCAAGTTACTTTGGTTGGATCAATGTTACACTTATTTCCTTTTGTTAAGTGATTGTCAAGCAAAGCTGCTAGTAAATTATGAGCTGAAGTAATTGCATGTAAATCTCCTGTAAAGTGCAGATTTATGTCCCACATTGGAAATACTTGTGAAAGATGACCTCCTGTTGCTCCTCCTTTTATTCCGAAAGTTGGACCCATTGAAGGTTCTCTTAATGCAAACATTACACTCTTTCCTATTTTCTGAAATGCTTGAGAGAGTCCTATTGTGGTTACTGTTTTTCCTTCACCAGCTCTTGAAGCTGTCATAGCTGTAACAGCAATTAGTTTACCATTTGGTTTGTCTGATTTGAGTATCTTTAGCATTGTTTGGTAATTTAGTTTTGCAACATATTTACCAAATTGTTCAAGATCATCTTCCTCTAGACCTATTTTTGCAGCAATTTCTCGGATATTTTTCATATCCTTAGCTTTTTCTTGTGCAATTTCTATGTCTGTTTTCATAGTAATCATCAACTAGTTGAGTTAATTCATGGGATTTTTGAGCTTTGTATTAAAAAATATTTGTATCTGGAAACAATCTTCTACAAACTCAACTTCCAATGATTCCTGCTTCTATTTTTCTGTTAAATAGATAGCTTCTAAAATGCCCGTGTTCTGTGCAAAATGAAATAGATGAGATGTGAGTATCCTAATTGTGGAGCGCAAGAAGACTTACTGTTCTACTGTCGTTATTGTAGAGGATCGTTTTGTCAGAAACATAGAGATCCAGAAGCACATCGTTGTCCTGCAGTACGTGTGCAAGCTCAACAACCTTATGCAGCTACAAGCACCCCATCGAATGAAGAAGTAGTCCGACAAATGGCCCAAAGTGCCATGAAAATGGCTCAACAAGCAATGGGGCAACAACAACGACAACAAGACCCATATGCTTATGCTGATGAGGAAACTAGGAAGAAACTCATTGAACAACGTTTGAAAAAATCTAAAGGTTTACTCTCTTTTGGTAGTGAATTGGTTGATATTCTCATAGGTTTCACTCTCATAGTATTAGTTTTTGGTTTTTCTCGACTGATTTTCTTTAATGATTGGTGGGGTTTTCTAATTTCAGCCATTTTGATAACAACAGCTTTTCTTCCACATGAGATGGCTCACAAGGTTGTCGCTCAGCGAAGAGGGCAGTATGCAAGATACATACTCTGGACGAGAGGGATAATTTACACTTTATTTACCCTGATTTTTCGTATTGGATTAATTGTTCCAGGTTTTGTTGCCATTGTACCTTTGAGCAGGCAAATGGACAAAAAAGATCTAGGTATGGTTGCTTTGGCAGGACCTGCAATCAATGCAGTTATTGGAGCTATTAGTTTAGTTATAGGTTTATTAACTGATGCGAGTTTTGGGATAATACCATTTATTGGGTTATTTGCAACGCCAAATATTTTCATACAAGTAGCACAATTTAACGCTCTAATTGCTCTATTCAATTGTTTACCAGTCTGGCAACTAGATGGAGCAAAAATACTTAAATGGGACTGGAAGGTCTTCGCTATAGTTGTGGTTATCAATGTCGCAATTGTCATTCCATCGTTTATACTTAATCCCGGATTTTTCTAGTGTGAGTTATTTAGTGTCTATCAAAAGAGATAATTATACGAATAATCATTATAACTAAAGGATGAAAAATGAGTGCTGAGAGTTTATACTCTATGACGAATCATAGTTAGTCTGAATTATTAATGAGGAATTTTTCTCATTAACAAGTTTTTTTTCTTTCTTAATTCCTCAAGTTTTGTTACACCCAGCATTGTTAGAACTATTTTCATTTCCAAAATATAATTGTGAATAAACTTTCTCAATCCTGCTTCTGAATCTTTGCTGATTGCCAACAAAGCAGGCAAAGCAAACGCAACATAGTCTGCTCCCAACATTAGAGCCTTTACTGCATCCATACCGTTCCATATTCCACCAGAAGCTATAATTTTCTTTGAAGAACCAGCGAAAACGTCAACAGCATTTACAAGACAATCAGCTGTAGGTATCCCCCAATTAATTAGAGAGGAGGAAAGATCTGACAGAGAGGGGTTTCTATACATTTCAATTTTTTTCCAATTAGTTCCTCCAGCACCAGCGATATCTATTGCAGCTATGTTGAGAGACGATAAATACTTCATATCTTCTTTAGAAAAACCAGTTCCTACGCTCTTTACGATAATTGGATATTTACACCCACTTACCACATCTTTGAGGTTTTGTTGAATATTCATCAACCTCTTATGCCCATCATGTTGAATGAATTCTTGTAAAGGATTTATATGAATAGTTAATCCGTCCGCATTTATCATTTCAACAGCTTTTTCTGCTTCTTTAACTGAATATCCAGAAGAGAATTGAGCAATTCCCAAATTTGCGAACAAGGGAATGTTTACAGCACTATCCCTGACTAGAAAACTATCAGTCAAAGCAGGATTTTCTATAGCTGCTCTTTGAGAACCTACCCCCATACCGATATTGAATTCATCACACACCTTAGCAATAATTTTGTTTATTTCTTTCCCTTTCTCTGAACCTCCAGTCATTCCTGCAATTAGTAAAGGAGCATCCATCGATTTTCCTAAGAGTGTAGTAGACAAATCTATATCGTCAGGTGAAATTTCTGTAAGAATATTTGGTCTAATAGTGTAATTATCAAACCCAGATGCAACACTTTCGTATTTTACATCTTTTTCGATACAAATCTTAAGATGTTCATCTTTCCTTGAGGTGGTATTAGAAGAGAAATTCTGATCCATAAAATTAATTTGTAAACCTTGGTTAAAAAGTTTGTAGTTTGAAATAACTTACTTATGGAAGATTCCGTCTAATTTGTATCAAACAGAAACGTTCAAAAGGTTGAACGAACATATAGAAAAAAAATCACAAGTTGAGGGTTTGAAATGGAATTTTGTCCAGAATGTGGAAAATTGTTAATCCCAAAGAAGAAGGGAAAATCAAAAATCTTAGCCTGTTCTAAGTGTGGATATGAATCTAAACTTGAAGAAAAAAATGCTTATGAAGTAGCTGATGAGATTGAACATAAAGTTTCAGACGTCATAGAAGTTGTCGACTCTGAAGGAGAAAGTGGGTTTACTGAAGCTGAAATTGAGGCTAGACGCGAGAGATTCATAGAGGGTATAGATTTCTTTGAAACAGAGTAATCTAGATGATAGCATTGGATTAAATGAGCAACATCAAATAATTTTGATAAGATTTTCTGAAATAGGTATTAAAAGTCCTAAAACCAGAAGATGGTTAACAAAAAAACTAATATCTCATATTGAATTTGTTTTGAAGAATAATGATATTGAGGAATTTCAAATAGAAAACAGATTTAGCAGAATATTTGTTTTTTCAGCAGAAACAGATAAAATAGTACATCTTTTGAGCAATTTCATTCCAGGTATATCAAGCATAAGCAAAGTATATAGTTGCAAAACTGATTTTCAAGAAATCACAGGAATAATACGGGAACAATTTTTTGAGAGGTTACGCAATCACTCCACGTTTGCAGTAAAAGTTAAACGTACAGGAAAGCATTCTTTTTCGAGCGTAGAGATAGCAGCTGACATTGGAGAGTTCATTCTAGACAATATTAATGATAACAACTTAAGAGTCAATCTAACTGATCCAGAGTATTATTTATACTTGGAAATACGCGAAGGAGTGACATATGTTTATGATCAGATTGCGAAAGGATTGGGAGGACTTCCTGCGGGGTGTCAAGGCAAGGTATTAGTTATTATTTCTGGTGAAAATGAAGATATAGCGAATATATTACAACTATACAAAAGGGGAGCAATTACAATAATATATTCAATAAAACAGTTTTCCCAATACCCAAAGGAATATCAAAAAGCAATCTCGAAATTGCTTGCTTTACAACAAAATCTCAAGAAAACTGAAAGAGTCATATTTTCAAGTGATAAACAATTCAATGTTGAAGAGGTTTTAAATTATTATCAAAAAACACAGAGTCTGAGTATTGCTATGTCAAAAACCATCTTTGAGGATATATCTATGAAATTTCCTACCACAATTCCAGTTTTTGTACCATACTTAGTAGAAGATCTGAGAGAAGAGGAGATTTCAATTTTCTATAATTAATAATTCAAAGGTAATCGTTTAATTTCTCCCTTTGGTTCTAATTCACTAAATACTATTCCTTGAAATTTCTTCACAGATATTTTCTCTTTTTTCCATATATCAACAGGCAAGTAAGCTTTTCTACAAGTATATGAAAGGAACTCCTCTTTATCCCAATTCTGTTCTACAGGTACCTGAGGCAATAATAGTCCCTGAAATTTACCAAATTTAACAATTAAACCATCTCCAGGAACATTGATTTGTTTAAGTAAATCTTCAGAATCAGAATACTCAATTTCAACAGGTGGAGTTAGAACAGTTACCTCAAAAACCAGAGAGGAAAATTCATGTTCTTTAACAGGAGGGAATCGAGGATCATTAAGTGTAGATTCTCTTGAAAGGTCTATTACTTCCTCATACAAGGATTTTATACCTAGAATGTAACCAATGCAACCTCTAAGATGAGTTTCTCCATTTTCAAATACTTTTACTGTAACAAAAACTCCCGTCGTGAATTTTGCTTGCTCAGGAATAGGATCAATCGGTTTAGGTTTTTCATTATTTATGACCCAACTTCTAGCAGAATGTCTAGCTAATTTGACTAAATAGATACCAGTATCATCTTTTACATCCATAACTTCAACCAACTTTTGCACTAGTTATTGTTTTTTCAATATCTTTCCAATGACTACCTATCCAATAAATTTTTCCACAAGCAGAACATTGCCAAAAACGATCATGATGGCTTGCTGTACGCTTAGGAATGAGGTTAATAATTTCTTGTTTGTTTTTTTCAATCAATTCATTATTACACATACTGCATCTGGTATTTAGGGGAGGGGTAGACATCTCTAGATGCAAAACATTATGCAACACTCTGAGTTGATATTCAATTTCATTAGCAGACATAAAAAAAGATTTTATGCTCAATTTATTGCATTTATTTACAATATCTTTTGATTTTGATAAAACAATCCGATTATCTTCAATAGAGGTTTCTAACATTTTCTCAACTGATTCTTCACTACGATAAAGAGTATCATAACCAAGAAACCTTAAGAAACGAGCCAATTTACCGAGCATTGAATCTGCATAGAACTTATTCATTACGCTCCAACAATCCTACAGGAGCACAATTATGGCAGATATAGAGACCTTGATGGAAGATGAGATCATCTCTAAACTCTTTGCAGTCGTCACAATATCCTGCTAGATCGGGAAGTTCTTCAGTAATTTGAGATTCTCCTAATACTTTCAAATATTCTTGTTCCAGCATGATAAGTTGGGGGACAACCTTGAAAATATCTGTATCGGAACACATTCCAGCAACTTTACCTCCTTTAAGAATGACTAAGTGCCTTATTCTTTGTTTGGACATTAATTGCATTGCTTGTATGACTGTCATAGTTTGTGGAGCAGTAATAACAGGACTTGACATTATATCTAAAGCTAAAACAGCTGATGCATCCGCGTTTGCTGCGATTACATTCTTAATCAAATTCTCCTTTGTAATAATTCCAAGTGCTTTGTTATTTTTGTCAAGAACGATTATTGAACCTATATGATTTTCAACCATCAATTTTGCACAAACCTCAGCTGATGTCTCAAGAGTTATAGAAATAACTTTAGTTGTCATTATCTCACTGAGAGCAAGTTCGAATTTTTTCCTATCGAATATTGATTTCACTTTGTAAAACATCCTAGTTGCTTATGTTAACGTAAGATTATTTGTGCCTTTAAAGGTTTTACATTTTCTGCTTGTTTTCCTATATTTATTCAATAATCTCTGCATCACCAGGTATGAATGGTAATAAATCATTGATGGTCAAAGCGTCTAGTTTGTAAAGATCTTCAGAAGGGCACTGTTTTGCTAGCTTAGCTTTGATCTGATTAGCTATCTTTCCTTTGGGAACATCGCCAGGTTTGATTTCAACATACATGGTTGTTCTTTGATCAATACTTGTTACTGGCCCGCCTATAATTTGAGCATAGTTCTCAAAAATTACCAGACCAATTGCATGGTTTATTTCAACATTCTTGAAATAATGCTTCTCACCATATATCATGACGCTACCTTTAGCTAAAAACTGCCCTGAAGGAGGAGTAAGACTAACTTGATCGGGCAGAACTCGAAAAACATCTCCTACAAGCTTATTATCCTTCCACAAACTTGAGTAACTTAAAGCGAACACAGCTATTTCTTGAAAATCTTCTTCTGAAAGATTAGATAAGCCATCTTTAGCTACGACATAGGGAGCACCATGAACGTCAGCATGAAAGAAATAATCATTATCATCGAGATATGTTTTCAGTATTCTTTCATTAGAATTAGCATCTGTACCACCAATTATTAATTGATCTCCACGTAAAAACCAATGGAATTTCTCATACCAGCGCTTGTTTCTTTTAAGTACCATAGGTGTTGATTCGACTTTCTCAATAATTTCTTCTTGAGTAGATGCTACATCGTCAATCAGTTTCTTCGATCTAGCTATTGCATCATTAGCTCCGGGTATTTTTCTTCTAGCCTTCTTTGATTTCTCATAGAGTAAATTAGCACTTTCCACCAAGGGTAAAGTAAAATCTAGTTCAATGATTTCTTTCTCACCTGTTCTTTCATTAAGGAGATTTAGCCATAATTGTTTAGTTTTAGGGTTAATTTTCTCAAGAATTACAGCTGACGGGATACCTTTTTCTCGAGCTAGTTCTAGCTTCTCAACTATTTTGTCCCAAGGAATATCGTTCTGTCTTGCACTCACTATAGTTGTTAATAGTTCATCAATTGCAGCAAAATAATCATAGAGTAGATTTCCTTTTTGTTTCTCTTCTTCTTCTTGTTGTATCAGTTTTTTTCGATGATTTTGCTGACTCTGGAGAGTTTTCTGATATTTGGTCTTTTTTCCAGTAGTTACTTTTTTATCTTCAACATATTCAGGTTCTTCTTCCTGATTTGAGAAGAAATCATCAAGTTCATCATTGAATGATTCAATTTCAAGCTTCTCTAAATCACTATATTTTGAGAGCTCTAAAGGGGTGATATCAACAACTTCATCTTCATCAATATACTTAGTAAAAGTGAAGTTTTTCTCAGCAATATGTTCTTTTAATGCACTAATCTGGTTGTAAAGCAATTCTTTAGACTCATCATCTAATTCTTCTATGATTTTTGTTTGGACGTTTGATTTAGTTAAAATGTCCTTTGAATATAACGGTCCTAGTCCAAGAATATCATTTAGAAAATTGATGATTTTACCTTCAGCTGTTTTAATTTTCTCTTCAAATAGCTCTTGAGTTAATGTAGTTATGTTTTCGTTAGGAGAGGGGGGGAATTTGTAGATCTTTCCAGGATGAATATCACGATCTTTCATTCTTCTATAATGATAAGCAAGTATTATCTTATTGTTTGGACCGACTAGAATAAAATTTCCATCCCCGAACAATTCAATAACCAATTTGTAGAAACCATCTTTATAAGCAATCTCGAAAACTATCACACGATCAAGTTTCCTTTGGTAAAACTTGTTCACTGGTAGGTTTCTAATATGCTTTCTTAGGGTCATTATTTTGTTGTTTGGTGATACTGGTTTTTTTCTAACATATTTCGTAAGATGAAAGCGTTTTCCAAGTTCTATAACGAGCTCCATAGGACTTTCTGTTGACTTACGAAATCTTAATATAACTCGATTTTTCGATATTGAATAAATATTATTAACCCAGCTTCCAATTAATTTTGGTTGCAACTCATGTACTAAAGCAGATATGTCAATACTAGATAATGATGTCTTCATGTTGATCACGGTGATTTGAATTGTCCACAGATAAATTAAAATTTACAGATAAGATTAAAAATAGTTTGAAACCTAAGAATATCCTTCAAAAAATAAAAGATATGGCTGTAATGAACCAAGTATATTGGTCTAAGGTCGTTCTAGCGTTTGTTGCGGGAGCAATTTTTGGTGCTACACGCTTTGTAAGGTGGCCAGCAGGATTAACCATGTTACTACTTTTCTTAACAATCTCTTTAGTCTGGATGTTACTATTTAGAAAGAAAGAACCAGGAATCAAAATAAGATCATATTTCACATCTGCAATGTTTCAATATTTCATAACAATGACTGCCATCTGGGCACTTGTTTGGATGATGAATGGGGGCGTTCCTATCTCCGGTGTTATGTTTCCAGAATGGTTTCCATGAAGTTCTAACTCCATTCATTCTCTTTCATTAAACGAATAAATTCTTAAATTGTAAAGAGTTGTAGCAAATATGAGCTCAAAAAAGAAGAACACGCCTGAAAAAGAAGAGCAACCCACAAAGAAGACAGGGCTATTCCACAATAAGAGATTCAACTTAATATATACAGTCATCATTGGGCTACTCTTTGTAGCAGGAATGACTTTAATTTTAGTGTTTCAAGTATTTCTCGATAATGAATATGGCTTTTTTGCAGGCTTAGGTATTATGGGGTTATCGATTATTCTTTTCACATCTCGTACATCATATAAGCATTCAATACCATCAAAAGATGCTGACGAAAAAGAAGAAGAGAAAAACGAAGGTTTACAGATGCGAAGGCGTTAAACTATCTTCATTCTCTGGAATTTTTCTAAATTTTCTTTCAAATGTAATACTTTAGAGTTACCAACAATCAAATATTCCGACAAAATATCTCTAATGAAGAAGATGGAAAGTAAGATGTTTGAAGAGAAGGTCGGTAAATTTCTCAATCGATATGGTAAAGTGAAAGTGTTAAGTGATGTAAATTTAGATGAAAATAATAGAATTTTACCATATATTGTTGAAAATGAGGATCAAAGATTTGCAGTGTTTGCCTTTCATTGGAAGAAAAGTATAGGAACTAACACTATAATAAGAACAGAGCACAAGTTAGAAGATATGAACTGTGATGGGGCAATAATCATCGGAAATAGGTTTTCACAAAATTCCTATGATATGGTAAGTTCCACCAATAAGAGGGGAAACAAGCGAATATTTCTTATTAAAATGGAAGAAATGAATGAAATCTTGAAAATATAAGCTATAAAAACGATTTTTGGATACTCATTCATATCAAAAAATTTCCATTTTAACTAATTTTCAGATGAATCTGAGAAAGGGGATTCAACTTATTCTTTTTACTAAAATAAACAAAAATATGTATTGGATAATAGTTACAGAAACATTAAAAAGTGAGGAGATGGAATTTGACTTGCCATGGTAATTTCCCAGATTCGTGAACCATTGACTCGAATAGTTCAGCCTGTAATTATTTTCTTTGCCAAATTAGGTCTTCATCCAACCGTATTTACTGTAATTGGATTGCTATTGTCAATTTCTACAGGAATATTTCTAGCTTTAGATAATTTCTTAGTAGCATTTATACTCATATGGTTTGGAGGAGCAATGGATTTCATAGATGGAGGAGTGGCTAGATACAGGCAACTTGATTCAAAACAAGGTTCATTTCTGGACAGTATTTTTGACAGAATTAGTGATGTATGTGTTTTTGGAGGGATAATATTCAGCAAACAGGTTGATGCAATTACTGGAATAACAATGGTAGCCGCTTCCCTTCTAATCAGTTATATTAGAGCAAAAGGGGAAAGTGTTGGAGTAAAGAAAATGGCTATGGGCATTATGGAGAGAGCTGAAAGATGGCTTGTTTTGATGGTTTTAATGTTTGTCGTTCTTTTAGTGCCTTCATTTGGACTTCAAGTTGGCACTCTTGCTATCAATATAGAATTAATTGGTCTACATTTTGCTATAACTGGTTTCTCAATTGGTTACATGGTATTAACAGCTCTTTGTGTTATAACTGTGATTCAAAGATTCGTTTATGTCTCAATTCAGCTAAAAAATAGTGAACCTGCTAAAGAAAGTAATTAATAGCTACTAATCTTGAATTATTTTTGTATTTTATTTCAAAAATATGTTATCTGTTTTAACAATAGCCCAGAGGGGAAACATTTTAAATTCTATAGGTGAGAATATCATGAAACGTGGTGATTTGGTGGCTAACAATAACTATGTTACTAAGAAAGGCAAAAAGAATATTAACGATTTAAGGGGCGAAAAACACAAAAAATCTATCAAAGATTTTTCACAGACAAAAGAAATTGTAAAGGTTCTCTCAGCAGAAGTTGGTGTTCTTGTTGAGCAATTTCTAAATGCGATTTACGACGTTGAATTGGCTGACAGTTTTGCAGATGCTATTGTAACAATTTACAAGAAATTACTAGAAGAAGGAATTACCAAACCTACAGCTGAAAAAATTATTTGTGAGTACTCAGCCAATTTAGATCGATTTGCTTCTATGTTAAAGAAAAAAGAATAAAAATAACATATTCTGAGGTGCAACTTTGGGTATAATGGCAATATTCAATCCATTAATTACGCTTTATTATGGAATTATTTTTAGAACAAAATTTAAATGGCATTCTAGAAAAAAGAAGAAGAAGAAGAAATCTGTTAAGAATTTCTTAATGGGTAAATTCATTGATAAGGGATTGAGTGATAAAACAATTGACAAACTTATTGATAATTATTGTAAGTTTGGAGAGATTGTATTTGATAGCCAAATTCTTAGAGGTTTTCTAGAATTAGACAAAACGCTGCTTAATCAAGAAAGTAAAGTGAAAGAAAGAACCGGATCATAGTTTTTTTTGTTTTATCAGTTTCGTAAGGTTTATTTTTGAGAACAAATTAAATTACATGGGTTATTCTATGTCAAAACCAAAAAAGCATAAAGGGGAAACTATTTTCAACTATGTTCCAGACTATTTGCCATCATTTAATGTAGACAGTCCTGTGTATGTTAAATTACCTTCAGACAAAAAAGATACAAGGCTAAAAGATGTCGAAAGAGAACTAATTGAATACTGGGAGCTCTTACATCCAATTGTTAGAGAATATATGATCATGATTGTGAAATATGTTAATGAACTCGGACAAGGAACAGATGATCTTGAACATCTCCGACGATCACTGGACATCGAACTGAGCAACTCATCTGAATTATCAGATGAAAATAGGAAATTTAAAGCTCAAGTTGCTGATTTGCTAGTTGAGAAGAAAGCATTAAATGAAAAAGTAAGCGATATGATATCCAATCGACCTATAGTTAGTGCAGAAGAGTTGCAAAGTCTAAAGATGCTGATTTCTACGAAATACGATGTCTCCTCTGGGAGTCTTGATGAATTAATGGTGAAAGCAGTTCAAGAGGCACGAGAAAGTGAAGAGATCAAGAGAGCAAAAGACGAAAGAGACAAGATGAAAAAAGAGCTAGAGGAAGCCAAGGAACATTTTGAGAAAACTCAAGCTGAAGTTGGAGAAACATTTCAGAAAAAATTGTTGGAAAGTCAGGTTCGGATAGAAGAACTAGAAGAAGAGTTAGCTAGCTCCAAAAGTAATTAGAGATGTATCGTCATGAGAAAATGGAATTTTAAAATCATTTTAGCTGGTGATGGAGCAGTGGGTAAAACTTCTATCAGAGAAAGATATATGGGAAAGGGATTCCAAGAGAGTTACCTTAAAACCATAGGTGCTGACTTTGCAACAAAAAAAATGGAAAAAAATGAAGAGCTAATAACTTTTCAAATATGGGATTTAGCAGGTCAGGATAGTTATCAATCTGTTAGAAAATCTTTTTACAAGGGTGCAACGGCCGCTATTATGGTCTTTGATTGTCAAGATCCTAAATCTATGACTAATCTTTCCAACTGGGTTGAGGAAGCAATAGAAGGGTCAAATAATGGCATTTTATCCTACTTTGTGGTAGCTAACAAAGTCGATCTTGAAGAGAGTAGAAGGGTTTCACGAGACATGGCTCTTGAATTTTGCAATCGTTTGGAAATTGAAACAGGTATACGATTTTATTACTGTGAAACAAGTGCTTTAACTGGTCAAAATATTCAAGAAACATTTGATTTTCTCGCATATAGATTGTTATTAGTAAACAACATCCAAGAGGTTGATCCACCGGAAGAAACAGATGGAATTATTGATGTTAAAGAAGCAATGGGAACAAAACAGATTACAGAAACTTCAATGAGTACGGAAACTGTTTCTCGTGCTGAATTTGACACTCTAGTAGAAAGAATAGGAAAACTTGAAGATAAATTGAATACCGTACAAACAATATTGAAACAAATTGTCAAAAAATTACAATAGTTTTCTTTCTATTCCACTATTTTTTTTCCGCAATGAGTACAAAACTCAGCTCCACCTACAAGAGGTTCAGAGCAAGTTGAACACAATTCATTTTTAGAATCTAATGACAGTGATGAATTAGTATTGAAATTTACTATTTCTGCAGACTTACCAGAAGCGTTTAGATTATATCCCTGGTTCATCCATTTAAGCGATGGTGGATTAACAAATTTCTGCAGTAACCCCTCATAAAATGAAGTTGTTTTCACATCTTCAATACTAGAGAAGAGTATAGCTGCTGCGAGTAGTAACCAGAGTAGAATGCCTAAAGATATATCCCAACCTGTCGTAATGATTCCATAGTTTGGAATAAACACTGATGCTAGAATATTGATAAAGTAATGGAGACCTAGAACTAAGAGAACTGCAGGAATAAGATAAGAGAAAACACTAATTAATACAAATCTTTTCAAACAAATTTTTGGAAATTGAAAAGAATCTTGATAATTTTGTATTGTTCCTGATTCTCTTACAGAAGTGAATAATTTTGCAATTCTAAAAGGTGGAGAAATTATAGACACTAGTAGAGCAGTAATGACTACGAAAATATACACAACAACAATAGAATTTATTGAGGTTCTTAATGGTAGCAATGTAGTCAATAGCCCAGCAGCAATTAATCCTACTGATAGAAGGTGGGTGATTTGCACGAAAAGGAATGAAATCAGTTGGTATTTTGGCAATTCCAAGCTTGAATTGTTTTGCCTAGTTAAGGTCTTAGTTATTTTTTGATTAAGCAAATACAATAATAATGAAGATGGAATTAATGACACAATAAGAACTGTAATGTGAATCCATGAAATAGTTAGAGAACTAGATATCAACAAGCCTGAAAGACCTATTTGGAATATTAGCAATAGTGAGTACGATAGACCTATAACCGAAAATAGTAGAATTTCGAGCAAATTAAGGTTTTTAATAAATTGCAGATTAATCTTGGGGGAATTGAACATTTCAGAGTAGTTAGTATGATTCTTTGCTTTAATTGGGAGAACAGAGTCAGAAACTTTCCATGCAAATTGCTCTCCGTTAAAATGATCAGTTACATGAGCATTAGACGTCTCTAATGGTTCATCCCCGTACAAACGCCTAGCAGTTGGATAATTATAGACTTGCTCAATGGCTGATTCAGGTGCAGATGGAACCTCCTCAATATTTGTTTGAAGTTCAGTTCCACAAACTGGACAAAAAACAACCTTGTGAGGCAGTATAGAATAACAAATAGGACATTTCTTTGTGGAAATAGGGCTCACCTAAGGACAACATCTTTCTTTATCTTTTATAACTCCGCAATACCCACGTGATATCTCAGAACAAATAATTGAGCAAGAGACAGCAGTAAAAAGAAATTATTGCAATAGGTTCGAGGATTTCGAGTAGTTTAAATAAGTGAAAAATCGATTATAAACTGGTTACAGTATATGAGCGAAAAGCCTAAGGATGAACCTCAAACATTTTCCGAATTTATTGCACTGACAAAGAAAATCGAGGAAATAGTGGATAAAACACCAGATGTTACTCTTGAAAGTGATAGTGCAGATACAACAGAAGTAAAACAAGAGGAAAAGGAAGATGCAGCAATTACTGAATCAAGTGAAGTTGAGCAAATAAAGAGTGAGAGTGAACAAGAGATAGATGATGTTGAGAAACAAGCAACAGATCTCGAAAAGCAAATAGATGTTGTTCAGAAAGAATCGGCTGAAATAACAAAAGAAAAACGATTGGAGGACATAACCAAAATTGAGAATGCGCTTTCGCTACTGTTTGAAAAAACAAGCGTTTCAGTAAATGATTTTTACTATATAACCAAAGAAGTAGAAAAAGAAGACATAATTAAAAGAATTAAGGGGAGATTACATTCATTAGAATCCATAAAAATAACTCATCAAGAAACGATGAGTTATCCTTTTGCACTGTGCAAAATCGAGAATAGTTTCAAAGCAATACTACCTTTAGATTTGGATGGAATCTTACTTCCAACATTTCTCTCAGGAGATAAGAAGCAATTAAAACTGCTAGCTGTTGGGAAGAAAGAATTCAAGGAAATAGAAGCCAAAGAAAGAGAAAATTTGATTCAAGCGATAAACAAAATTCAGATGAATTTAGTAAAATTACTGAATAGAGATTCTCAGGAAAGATTAAGCAAAGAGGAAGTTAAAAAAACCAGTATCATAGAACTTGACGAAAAAGTGATACATGACTACATAACCGATTATGAGAAGAAAATGAATAAAACACACAGCTATCATTCGGAACTCATACTATTTCTAAATAAACTAAAAGAAACGATTGAGAATGATAAGCAAATTTGGAATGAACCAGATTTTGAAAAAGTGCTTCAAGAGATTAGACCTCAACTGAAGGTTAAACAAGAGGAGTATGCTACTAGGGGGAGAGATGCTAAAGTTAACTTTCTCAAACTAAAACGAACGCAAAAACAGATCGATGCTAGAACAAAGAGACTGCAAATAGATGAAAGAAGAGGCAAAAAAGTAACAAGGGAACAAAAAGAGGACTTGATAAATCAATTAAGAATATTCCAAGCAAAGAAGAAAAAGATTCATGAATCAATTAAAGGAGCTAAAAAGCAAGAAGATGTTCTTGAAAAATGGATAGAAATATTTTCGGTTGAGGGGTTATCGGAGATTAATGAGAAATTGCTATTTAATTTCGGTAAATCAATAATTAGAATATTAGAGGAAGCAATACAGAACCAAAACATTGAGACTATTCTAGATGAAACAGCAAGAATCACATCAGCCATAGAGGCTATAATTGTTCACGTTATTTATGTCCCAGTAAATATCATTACTTTTTCTGCAAAACAAGCCAATCAAGATATTGAAGGAAAATTACTCTATTTTGAACCAACGGGAGAAACAAAGTTTCTAAAGCCAACCATTAACTAGAATAGAAAAGTAAGAGAAATAAGCATTTGAACAACTTTATTAGTGCTTGTCTTGTGGTACCATACAGATGAAAGAACAAATCGTTATCTGTGAAAACCTCTCGAAAACCTTTACAGTAGGAAGCAACGAAGTAAAGGCAGTAAATAATTTATCAATAAATTTTGAGAGAGGAGAATTTTCATCCATTGTTGGTCCTTCAGGTTCGGGTAAAACAACTTTATTAAATTTGGTAGGGACATTGGAAGTACCTACAGAAGGAAAGATAATAATCAATGGAACAGATTTAAGCAATTTTGAGAGAGGAGAATTGACCAACTTCAGAAGAAAAAATCTAGGGTTCGTGTTTCAGTTCTTCAATCTAATAGAGGGATTAACAACTTTTGAAAATATTGAGCTACCTTTAATCTTTGATTCGGTGCCATATGAGCGAAGAAAAGAAGCGGTCGATAGCTTGATTCAAGATTTTGATTTAGATCATCTAAGAAGTAAATTTCCAGAAGAACTGAGCTCAGGGGAGAGGCAGAGAGTATCAATTATGAGAGCATTAGTAAATGACCCAATAATACTACTGGCAGATGAACCGACAGGGAATTTAGATTCAAAAACAGGGAGAGCAGTACTAGAGTTATTTAATAACTTGAACAAAGAAAGAGGAACATCTATTTTATTAGTAACACACGATCTAGCAGCAGCAAAACGTGCGAATAGAACTCTTCACATGCATGATGGGAAAATAACTTTCGACATGAAGATAGAAGAGATGATAAAAGAAGGTATTTAGCCAAGTGAATCAAACTTTTCCCTAGAAACAATTTAAATTTCTTACAACTAATGAAAATACTTAGACCTATTTTTTTAGGTTTTATATTTAAAGGGTAAAATTTTTCTTGAGGCGGCCAAAAAGGGGCAAAGGAAACTTAATAAACGCATCAAAACTTTTGAAACTAATTAGAATATAATAGATTTCGAGTAAAATAATACACGGAGTATATATTATGTCTTTAAAAGGATATATAGTAAAACGAGTCATCTATATCGTTCCTGTAATGTTAGGTATCACTTTGATGAATTTTACATTAATTAACGTCAGTCCTGGAGATCCGGTTATCGTCAGGCTGGGATTATTACATTGTGAGACACCAGAGTGTTACAATTCGGCGTATAACCGAGAAGCAATAGAAATGGGTCTGTTGGACAATGACATGTACACAGTTCCATGGTTTGAAAGATATATTGATTTCGTTAATGATTTATTACATTTTGATTTAGGTCGGTCGTGGTACAATACGCAAGCGGGAGTGGGAATACCTATCTCGCAACTGATATCCGAACGAATGGTGTATACGATTACACTAAATGTTTTATCGTTCATTTTCTCACTATTGCTGGCTACAGCAATTGGTGTTGTTTCAGCAACCAGACAAAACTCAATTTGGGATCGTTCGTTAACTATTGCTATGTTACTTGGATATTCTATGCCTCTTTTCTGGCTAGCAAAACTAATCATGTTGCTATCCTATTCGTTATTCAACTTTACTGGAGTAGTGAGTAAAGATGCATTTAAGACACCACTAATTTTTAACCCGAATTTTTACAAATACCTGATTCTGCCGACGCTGGCGCTTACGCTGGGAGGACTAGTCTTCATGGCCAGGTTAGTAAGATCACAATTGCTAGAAATTCTGAGACAAGATTATGTAACAACGGCAAAAGCTAAAGGACTAGACAATCGTGCAGTAATTTACAAGCACGCTTTCAGAAATGGTCTTCTACCAATAGTAACAATCATAGGCAGTTCATTACCAGGATTGTTAAGTGGAAGTGTAATGGTTGAATCAGTATTTGGATGGCCTGGATTAGGAACTCTATTCTTAGAGGGGGCCTTATTTAGGGATTATCCGCTTATGATGGCAACGAATACAATTTTTCCCCTGCTCTTTCTAGTAGCGCGTTTACTGACGGATATCACGTATGTGTTTATCGATCCAAGGATTAAATATTAGAGGCTAAAAAAATGGCAACTGTAGATAAAGTAGATAAAGAAGAATTTCTTCTTGACGAGAAAACGTTAAGAGAAATTGAATCAATGAAAGGTGCCGGCCAATGGTCAATAGTATGGCGTCGTATCAAGAAAGATAAAATGGGTATGTTAGGTTTGTACATTGTACTCTTCCTAATCATGATGGCCCTTGTTTCTTGGATACTACTCATGGTTGATAATTGGTTGACGAGCGCTAATTTACTCCTTGGTGACCCTAACAATCCTGCAAGTCTAAACAACCTGTACATAGAATTATGGTACCCTGGAATGGATCAGTCCAACCCTATTGTACTTTTCCAACATCCTAGGTATCAATTCGCAGATCAATCAACTCTACCTCCTTCATGGGAACACCCATTCGGAACTGATCGTCTTGGACAAGACATGCTTTCCAGAGTATTCTTTGGAGCATCCGTATCTTTAGCACTAGGTTTCATCGGACAGATGACCACAGTGATTATTGGTACAGTTCTTGGTTCACTCGCAGGTTTCTATGGTGGTATTATAGATAATGTCTTGCAAAGAGTAATAGAAGTACTCTATTCCATGCCTGGATTTATCTTGATGATCTTTATCATTGTACTGTTTGAAGATGTGCAGATTCCGGGTGGAAAATACGCCGTGGTAATAGTGTTCTTCTCACTTATCGGGTGGGGAGGAACGGCACTGATTATAAGGTCGAATTTCTTCTCTCTAAAAGAACAAGATTTCGTAGAAGCAGAACGCGCGTTAGGTGCGTCGGATATGAGGATTATCTTTAGGCACATTCTGCCTAACTCACTAGCCCCATTGATTATTATTATCACATTGGGTATAGCTGGGGTTATCTTTACATTCGCAGCACTAGCATTCTTCGGTTTCGGAGATCCTAACGCAATTTCATGGGGTGATGATCTAAATAAATGGCAAAATAATTTATTGGATTATCCATGGATGCCGATGTTTCCAGCTTTGTTCATCTTCTTCACGGTTTTAGGATTCAACCTACTCGGTGATTCTTTAAGAGATGCATTAGATCCAAGATTGAAGGATTAAACCTTCTCTCAAACTTTTTTCTTTTTTAATTTTTTATGCAATTAAAATGCAATTATATTTTCTTAGGTATATTAAGCATTTCAAGTATTATCTTATTGATAGGCTAGTGGAAGCTTATCATTTACTAAATATATTTTAGTAACTCCAAAATCGGGTGTAGACTATTTTGGGAGGGAGTCACCATATCCTAAAGGATAGTAGGTTTTCACTTTGCACAAAAAATTTTGTGAGTATTTATACTAATTTAAGTATATATTAGTGAGGCAAAATGACCACTGTCATCAAAAAGCTTGACTTCAAACCATTAGAAAGCCCCAAAGACAAGGTTTCTATTCCTGAGTTTCTAATTAATGGGAAACTAGAAAAATTTGACTGGCAAAAAAACCATAATCATTTTTTCCAATTTCTAGAGATTATATCTAAGCTTCTTCGCAATAATATCCCTGAAAAAGTTTTTACTGACTCTGTTCTACATTTTCAAAATATTTACACTCTGTTACTAGAAAGTCATCAGAATGACTCTAGTTTTCAGAATGGTGATATTCTTGCCTACTTTTTAGCTGTTCTAGACTATAATATGACTATGAACAGCAAAGAGATTCAGGTTAAGGATATCTCAAGAATTCTTAGATTCTGGGGAATGGATAAAGATCATGATTCTTTCTTGAAGAAAATCTCTCTTGCTAAACATAATCTCGAAAACGCCGACCTACTAAAATTTAGCTCGGATTATTGTATTAAGGAACTGCAAGTAAAAATCTTCCAATGGCTCAAATATTTAGAAGAACTGCTGCAGACTCGACACGATGAGCTTGAGATGCTGAAAGAGAGAGTGTTAGAATTGTCAGAAAGAAAAATCGTACCCTATGCTAACCTACGCGAATCTGCGCTAACAATGATAGTGGCATTTTTCCCAACATATATCAATCTTCCAGCTGCAAGATTAGTAGTTTTATTGAATTTACGAAGAGATTTTCAGGTTAATTTAACTGCTCTACGTAAAAGAGTGAAAAGATATCAAGAAAGGCTATAGACACATGAAATAATGTAGACTAATAGAACCTTTTCTTCACATTCTTTTCTCTTTTGAATTGTTCACAATTCTCGAGCATAACAGTTTTAACGCTCATTAAACGGCATAGACTAGAATATTTTTAGTAGAGCAAGACAGACAAACTTATAAAAGTATAACTAACAACAGAATTAAGCGCTTATAAAAATATTAGTAAGTGAATTATATGAGTCGACCACCAGAAGATGTTCTTTTAGAAATAAAAGGGCTAAAAACATACTTTTTTACAGAGGAAGGTGTCGTAAAAGCTATAGAAAGCATAGACATTCTTGTTCATAAATCAGAAACTCTTGGACTTGTAGGTGAGTCAGGTTCAGGAAAATCAGTAACAGCACTTTCAATTTTAGGTATTGTTCCAGATCCTCCTGGTAAAATACTCGAAGGTGAAGTAATATTCCATGGACAAGATTTACGCAAACTCAGTGATGCTGATATGCGTAAGATACGAGGTAACCAAATAGCTATGATTTTTCAAGATCCTATGACCAGTCTCAATCCTGTTTTTACTGTTGGTGATCAGATCAGTGAAGCTATTATTCTTCATCAAAAGGTTACTAAGAAAGAAGCCCGTGAAAAATCTATCAAAATTATGTCCCTTGTTGGTATTCCAAGTGCTGACGAGCGTGTTGATAATTATCCTTTCGAATTTTCGGGAGGTATGCGCCAACGTGTTATGATCGCGATGGCTCTAAGCTGTAATCCTGAATTATTGATAGCAGATGAACCTTCAACTTCTCTTGATGTAACAATTCAAGCTCAAATTCTTGAGCTTCTGAAAGCTACTAGCGAAGAGTTCGACATGAGTATTATTTTAATCACCCACGACATGGGTGTAATTGCTGAAATGTGTGACCGTGTAGCGGTGATGTATGCAGGTTTCATATGTGAGGTTGGAGACATTATAATCATCTTCAAATCACCTTATCATCCTTATACACGCGGTCTTCTTGGAGCTATCCCTCGACCTGATGCAGCTCGTGAGGATCTCACGATTATTCGTGGAGCTATTCCGAACCTTATTAATCCTCCATCAGCTTGTCGTTTCCATCCTCGATGTGATTATTGGATGGAAGGGTTATGTGACACTATTCTTCCAAGTATCGTAACGATTGAACCAGGCCATGATGTAAGATGCCACATTTATACTGAAGAAGGTAAAGCTTGGATGCAACAACATGGTGAGAAACGTGAAATATCAACAATGCCTAAAAAGGCTACAGGTTAGGTGGAAAAGAAAATGAGTTCAGAGACATTTATAGAAAAAATAGGAAGACAACAAGTGGAAAAAGGGCTAATATCTAGCAGGATCAGAACAAAGGAAATGAAAGAAGATGTTGTTCTTGAAGTTATCAACCTCAAGAAATTCTTTAACATCCCAATTCCTTTTGAAACTACTTGGTTTATGTTAGCATTCGTAGCCGCAGTGGTAGTGTTTGCTTTCAATATTACAATTGGATTAAGTATAATGGGTGGAGTAGTTGTTCTTTATTTCCTATTGCCAAATATTCCCCCATTCAATAAACGACCAAAAGTAGCCCATCTTAAAGCTGTAGATGGGATAGATTTACACATTCGTAGAGGAAAAATCGTTGGATTAGTAGGAGAATCAGGTTGTGGAAAAAGTACAGCTGCTAAAACAATAATTAGATTATTAGAACCAACAGCAGGATCAGTATATTTCAAAGGAATAGACATAAATCGTCTAACCTCTGTAGAGATGAAAGAAATAAGAAGGCATCTACAGATTGTATTCCAAGATCCATATGCATCTTTGAATCCTCGAGCAACAGCACATGATATCATTATAGAACCATTCGCAATACACGGAGTAGCATCAGGAGACGAAGCAAGTTACAAAGTGTTGTCACTGCTAAAAGATGTAGGTTTAGCGCCACATCACGCATATAGGTACCCACACGAATTCAGTGGAGGGCAGAGACAAAGATTGGGAATTGCAAGAGCATTAGCACTTGAACCAGACTTCATAGTTATGGACGAACCTGTCTCAAATCTTGACGTTTCCGTCCGTGCAGCTATCATTCAACTAATTCTCGAGCTTCAGCACAAGATGGGTCTTACTTACCTTTTCATTGCTCACGATCTTTCCTTAGTTAAAATCCTTTGTGACGAAACTAACGTAATGTATCTCGGCAAAATCATGGAATCAGGAACAAGTGATGAAATCTTTGAAAATATGATGCATCCTTATACTAAAGCATTAATTTCAGCTGTTCCTATCGCTGACCCCACCAAGCGTTCCAAGAAGATTTTTCTTACTGGTGATATCCCAACACCAATCAATCCCCCACCAGGCTGCAAATTCCAAACTCGCTGCCCCCTCGTTTCTGACATTTGTCGTCTTGAGGAACCCCCAGCTAGATGGTATAGCAAATCTCACGTTGCTTACTGCCACAACATTGAAGGTGGAGAGGAAAGTCCCGAAGCTTACGTTAAATAATTCTTTTCTTTTTTTCTTATTATTTTTATTCTCACTCTTTATTTTCTTTCCTTAGATATTGAAAAATTCTTACTATTTTAAATAAGATTTTCAGCATTGTTAAATCCAATCTACTTGAAGAATCTTATTAGTAAAAAGCATTTTTTTTCAGCTAGGATTTTAACAAGGTTTATTAATTTAGTTTCAGAATATTAGTTGTTATTTATTCACGGAATTAAGGTTTTGTGAGGAATACATCATGAGTAGAGTAAATCTTGAATCGGCTCAAAATAATGTTGAGCGTGTAACTACTAATCTCAATGAGCTTCAACAGATTCTTTCAAGCAAGAAAGACGAGGTAGCGACAAAGATTAGTGAAATCAATGGAATTCTATCTGCTTACTTCAAACAAGCCGATGAGCTCAATCAAGTTATTGCTCAAGAAGAAGAGAAGAAAAGCAATAACACAACTGAATTAAATCAACTTAGTCAGAAATTACAAGAACTTACCCATAATAAAGACGTTCTCCAGTCAGAGATTTCAAGTAAGCAAAAAGATATCCAGCAGCTCTTGAATCTTATTATGGAAAGGGAGCAAATTTCTACAGAGCTTAAAATGCAAGTAGATTCTCTTACTGAAAAGATGTCTGGTTTCAAAAGGAAAGTAGAAGAACTAAATGTTCTTAGTCAAGCAACTTCTAGCGATACATCTGAAGCTATTAGAAGCAAAGAAATCCGATTAGCAGATTTGAACGGTCAATATACAATGATGATTTCACGTTCAAAAGCTTTGAAGTATTTAGTCAAGAAGGATATTGTGGTTTTACCTGAAGTTCAGGTTATCCGCAGTTTAACTACCCCAGGCATTAACACAGAGGAGAATCTTAAGAAGATGTCTGGAGTTTCTGAACAGATAATTAGAAACATTCTTGTTGAACTTGCTAAACGAGAAATAATTACTTTCGAATCTCATACAGGAAAATTCCAAGTTATAACGGAGATTGATATTTAGGTGAATGATATGGCAGAAGAAGAAAGAATGATAACAATTATTGGCGACATCAAACGTGATGTAGAAGAATTAACTTCTCGAAACACTTCAGTTATTTCAAACACTAATCAAACATTAGAATCTGTAGTAGAGGACATTAGAGCAATTCCTGAGTATGTTAATACACTCAAAAAGAATCTAGAAGATCTAAAACAAGTTAATGCAGACTTGGAGCAACAAATAATTCAAACCAATCAAGCAATTGAAACGGTTTCTGCTGAAATTGAGATTAATAGAAGTAAAAAAAGAGAGTTAGAGGAAACTGAGATAGAGAAGAGAAACAAAAAACAGGATCTTGAAGCTAGCATATCTAATCAACAAAATGAAAAGAACAGGCTGGAACAAGAACTAGAACATCTTTCAAGCTCGGCAAAGAACAAAGAAGAGGCTTACAACCATCTAGAAGTGAAATCTAGACAAGATCTCGAGGACATGGAACAAAAAATTAACGAATCTCAAACAATTCTAACACAAGCAAAAGAAGATAACAAGCTTATTGTTTATCTCATGGATGCAGGATTACTTGATGTCCCAGAAGCTGAGATAGTGTCAATTGTTGCTTCCTCCCCTGATGGATTGAAACTTGACGAAATCAAGAGTAAAGTTACTATGGCTACAGTAAGAGTTCAACCTGTTCTCAATAATTTGCTTGAGAAAGTACTAGAATACGATAGTTACTCAGATTCCTATAGAATTCTAGAAGCTCTCAGAAAAGAATTCCACTAAACAAAATTAATAAACTAGAGGAGAGGAGATTTTCTATTTCTTTTTTTTGCACTTGAAAACATTAATCAATGAAACTAACCCATTCAACCTCATTCATCATGTTTTCAAAATCAAGTTTCTTTGATTTTTGCTTGGTGACTAAGGTTTGAATTCTAATCATTATCCACTCTGCGCCAAATTTAAATTCAATTTTACTCCATAACCAAACAAATAGTTGAAAGAAGCTTAATACAAATAATCCTAGAAGAGAAGCCCACAGTAAACCTATTTGTCCAGTGAAAATACTTCCACTCATAAAATCTAAACCTATAAAATTCCCTAGTACAAGTGTTAATATTGCTCTTGGAAGGAGTTCAAATACATCGAACAAGAAAATTGATAGCGAAATCATCGACCACAGTCTGAGATTACGGACAAAAGGATTATGAGCAAGTTTTTCTCCTTTCCCCCTAAATTCTATTAGACTAAGTGTTAAAATCAGAACTCCAATTTGACCAACAGTTAAAATCAGATAAGTTGGGATTTCAGGAGGTTTTGAGAAAATAGTAGCGGGTAGATTGTTTGCTACTTTGAAATAAATAAGGAGGAAACTAATTAGTGAGAGAAGGAACATGATACTAAGACCTCCACGAATAACTATTTTTTTAGGATTATTTGGTCTTGCAAGGGTTATCCCTAACATTGATCCTAAGAATGATGAGAAAAGATAAGGAAAAATCACATCGAAATCAAGAACTAAAGTGTTTAAATACCAAGATAGGAAATTATGTTCTGTTGGTTGAATTGCTAATGCCCCATGTTTTTATAATCGGGGTTACAGCAAGTATTCCCGCACCTAAAACCAGATAGATAATGACGTTTCTAAGGTATTGCCTAGAACCGCCCTTTAACATCAATAAATAATAAACAATGGCATTAAGTATGATACACCAACCAATAACGTCTAATGCTCTGATAGTCCAGAAACTAGTGTATAAAGTCATGAAATTTGTCCAGATTCCTGTTTTTAGACTATAACCAAGATAGCCAAAATAGCCAATTACGTTCTCTTGCAAACGTCCAAAGACAAGAATTAACACTCCGTTGAGTATTTGTTTGTGAAGAAGAGAAGAAGGTTTAAACCCATTCAAAACTTTTTTTGACATAACATATGAGTTAACTGTTCCCGAAAGCAAAATGAAGAACGATATCCACATGGACAAATAACCGACAATTGCGGCAAAAATAATCAAGATTATAGGCATATCAGCTATGATTTCAGGTTCATTCATAATCCATGTGTAATCATATGTTTTCATAAATACATGAAAAGAAACCATGAAAATAAGTGCTAAACCCCTCAAGATATCAAAAGAAACTAACCTCGTAGTAGGTTTAGATTTTTCTAACTCAGAGTGGATTACTGATTCATTCAAACTAACACCAAAAATATACATTGCTGAATCTATCGTTTTTTAAATGTTATGACAAATCTTGTGTGTGCGTGAATGTGAACATAATGTATATGTTTATTGAAATGAAATCATTATATTGCCATGATTATTACATAGATAGCGTAATTTTTTTAAACAAAGAAGAAAACAGAGCTCAATCCGTATTATACATATGTAAAAGAGGTTATGGCATGTCAAATTATGTCGAACGAGTATATGAACTTGTTGTGGAAAAAAATCCATCACAACCAGAGTTTCATCAAGCAGTAAAGGAAGTCTTTGAAAGCTTGATGCCTGTTTTTGAAAAAGAACCAAAATTTGAAAAATACAAAGTTTTGGAAAGAATAACTGAACCTGAACGTGTAGTATTGTTCCGTGTTCCTTGGGTAGATGACAAAGGTGAAATTCAAGTTAATCGCGGTTTCCGCGTGCAATTTAATTCAGCTATTGGTCCTTACAAAGGAGGTCTACGTTTTCATCCTAGTGTTAATCTGGGTATTATCAAATTTTTAGGCTTTGAACAAATCTTCAAAAACTCCTTAACCGGCCTACAAATGGGTGGTGGTAAAGGAGGATCTGATTTTGATCCTAAAGGAAAATCAGATAACGAGGTAATGAGATTTACACAATCTTTCATGACCGAGTTATACAAATACATTGGTGGTCGTGTAGACGTACCTGCTGGTGATATTGGAGTAGGAGCTAGGGAACTTGGTTACCTATATGGCCAATGGAAGAAAATCACACAAAGATTTGAACCTGTTTTAACAGGTAAATCTCGGGAATGGGGTGGTTCTCTAATTAGACCAGAAGCTACTGGTTATGGAGCAGTTTATTTCGCAGTGGAAATGCTGAAAACTAGAAATGAAGATTTCAAGGATAAACTTGTTTCAATTTCTGGATCAGGAAATGTCGCTCAATATGCAACTGAAAAATGTATTGAGTTAGGTGCAAAAGTTGTCACTCTATCCGATTCATCAGGTACCATACATGATCCTGAAGGAATTACAACTGAAAAACTTAACTTCGTCCTAGACTTGAAGAATGTAAGAAGAGGACGTATTAAGGAATACGCAGAAAAATTCGGTTGTGAGTATTATCCAGGTGAAAGACCATGGAAAATCCCAGTTCAAATAGCCTTACCAAGTGCTACACAAAATGAAATTCTTGCAGATGATGCAAAGATACTTGTTGATAATGGAGTTATGGCAGTTTCAGAAGGTGCTAACATGCCTTCCACACTAGAAGCTACAGATATTTTCTTAGAAAACAAGGTACTCTTTGGCCCTGGGAAAGCAGCTAACGCTGGTGGTGTTGCAACATCAGGATTAGAAATGGCACAAAATTTCAGTTTCACTTCATGGAGCAGAGAACAGGTTGATGCAGAACTACATAAGATAATGATTAACATCCATAAGACAGCTTATGAAGCTTCAAAAGATTATGGTGAACCAGGAAATTATGTTTTAGGAGCTAACATTGCAGGTTTCAAGAAAGTAGCTAACGCAATGATTGCTCAAGGGCATTGGTAAAAAATTATTTCGACTTTATGTCGAAAATTCTTATCTTTTTTTATTTTGTTTATTAGGTTTAATTATCATTCCTTCTCCCCTTTGGGCATCGATGGCAATCGTCAATGGTTTTTTAGTTCTGACGTGACGAACATATTCTAAATCGTTAACGCTCTTTTTACTAGCTAACCAATCCCAATCAATCTTGTGCTGTTCTGAATTGTGTTTGATGTGTAAATAGCCTATATTTGCTGTAACAAGATTATGGAAGAAGTGACTTCCTTGAGAAAAATCTACTGTGAAATCATCTGTTGTAGCTTCAATGATAGTTTTTGCTCCACTGATATTATTCCATTTCGCAGGAATCCCTAGAAAACGATCAGCAGTTCCCCAACGACCAAATCCCATTAATAGATATGGACGTTTTTCTTCTAACATTTTGGCATTTAACTTGTCAATTTCCTCAACAATCTCAAGCGTAGCTGTTTTGTCAAAAGTTTCAGGTTTAACATAGATAATGTCTTTTATGTCTTTCACTATTAGGTTCCCAGAGACATGAGTGGAATATGCGAGTACCTTTTTCAACTCCACCGATTCAAAATCCTCTTTTGATATTAGTTCTTGATGTAAAAATGGTCTTATTTGTAAAATATAAAATGTGTCACTATCACCTTTTTTTTCGCCAAAATCGCAGGCATATTCAATTTCTATGGAACTACCAAATGCTTTCTCACCTACTGACAACAATCGAGTAATAAGCTTGGCTAAAGGAAATGTCTCAAATTTTAGTTGATTATTGAAAGTGATTACGGGAGAACCTTCCCCGAAAAAGCCTGAATTCAACGTCTCTGAATTGAAATCATAGGTATCTGCGATTTTGATTAGGGTTCCATCATCTATTGCATCAGATAGATTAAGTCTAACAAGATAAGGAGCATCGTCTAGAATATCAAATTTTTCTCTTATCAAGTCTACTGCATAGTAATATCTTTGACTCTGTTTAAGGAGAATTTCTGGAGTTGAATAAAAATTCATCTCAGGATATTTAGGGCAGAATCTTAAGGCAGATTCACCATCAACAATTGTTTTTCCAAGACCCAATGCGACATGAGCTATTCTGTCTTCAGGTCGCATATATTCACCAAATGGGTAATAATTATAGGAAGAAGCAGTACCTGAAAAATCGGGATATAACCGGTTGTTGTGCTCTTTTCCTACTACTTGCTGGATAACGACAGCCATTTTTGATTCTTCAATTGTCTGATTAATTGTCTCTGCATAAGACATAGCTAGAGATAAAAACTGAGAAGCATATACTAATTTGATAGCAGTACATAATTGATTCAATCTTTCATTTTCACTACTAGAATTATTAGGAATCATATATGTATTGAAGATTCCTGCAAAGGGTTGGAAAGCAGAATCTTCCAATAAGCTTGAAGACCTTACTGCAATAGGTCCATCGATATCCTTCAAAAGAAATTTCAGGTCAGATTTAATACTCTTAGAGAGTTTTGATTTTGCGAATTTCTCTTTTATCTGCTGATCTGATACACCAGACAATGCAAAATTGAGAAGATTGTTATCTTCCATAAAACGGTCGTATTCGTCAGTTCCAATTACAATAGTCTGAGGGATTTCAATTGAAATATTTTTAAATTCTTTTTGGAACAACAGAGAATTAATCAGGAACATAAGAAAAGCTAAACCTCTTCCTTTACCACCAAGGGAGCCAGGACGTAGTCTTAAAAATAAAATTTCTGAATGGTAATTTTCTCTATTGAAATCATTAACAATCCCTCTTGTTTTCTCAATCACTACTTCTTTTATAGTAGAAAGCAAGAACTCCCTAAGTTCTTCTCCTTCGAATTCAGAAACCTTTCGTGGACGTAATTTCTCAGCTATCTCAAATTCTCCTCTCGCACTCAACCAATTTGAGAAATAATCACTCTGACCATGATAAGCAAGAGATTCAAATGGGACTTGCTCAATTTCTTTGTAAAAGTTGATTATATCACTTGCTCTTCCTATCTCATTACCGCTGGCATCTCGAAAAACGAAGTCACCGAAACCTACCCTATCAAGCAACCATTTTCGCAAATCCGAAAGCATGGTATGTGACCTCTTATATAGAAAGAAAATGCCTTTTTTATTTGCCCTTTCTCGATGTTTTTCCTTCGATGATTGTAAAATCATTGGCATGTTAGGATAATCTTCTTTAACCTTCTTAGCAAATGAAAAACCAGCAGTTTTGTCTAAAATATTATTGCGTGGGAATTCAATATCACTAACGATACCTAATGTGCTACGTTTATACTTCATGTAGAGTTTCATTGCCTCCTCATAAGTCTCAGCAAGAAGAATCTTGGGTCTGATTCTCATTTTTAGTAAATCTTGAAAGTCGTTGGTACCCTCTGTAATCAGATGATGCGTTTGACGCATAATTTCACCATACATTTCAGGTAGAAGTAAGGAATAGGAACGAATTGAATCTTCGACAAATATGAAAACTTTAACTTTGCCAGCTTTCGTATCGTATTCAGCATTTATCTTATCTTCAAGATGTTTAATAATTGCAACAAATATTTTAGAATCACCATTCCAAACAAAAGTGCGATCAATCCCTTCACGTTTGGAAATTTCCGGGATATATTTAATTTCAACAACGCTATTTAAGAGCAAAACTACAGGTATATCTTTGATTTCCTTTACACTTCTTCCAAAAGAAAACACATCCATATCACCAAGTCTTCGCATAGTTATAACCAAATCAAAAGACCTTTCATGTAAGAGGGCTAAAGCTTCTTTTGCAGAGGAAACTCTTGTTATCCTAGGTAAAGTACGTAGGTTAAGATTGTGAAATTCCTCATAAATTTGATCAGAGAGGCGACCATCCTCTTCAAGCATAAAACTATCGTAAATACTGGAAACGAGTAAAACATTACTCATTCTTACAGCCATTAATTCATGAAAAACCTTGAATTTAGGTTTATATTCCATGAAGAAGCTCTCATCATCTGTAAAGGTTGTCAAGAAACTCACCAATAATCGTATCTATGTTGTAAAATGTATAACCAACAATTTAAAGATGTTGTAGAAGCAGAAAAAGAGAAAAAGGGAAAAAGGGAAAAAAGAGGAGTGAACTTACTCTGCTATGGGTTCAATTTTTTCAGGTTTTCCTTCGGGTGGAAGATCTCCTGATTCTCCTTCAACACCAGTTTCCTTAACAAAGAATGTTAAAATCCCTGCGATTAAGAAGAAAATTACAGCAAAAAGGAAAAGATATTTGTATTGCTCACCTTCTCCAAGATCCAATCCAAAGTTTATTAGATCTAATATTCCACCAATAATTACTGGTCCGGTAATAGCTGCAGCTGCTGAGAAGAAGTAATAAATCCCTGTTCCCATACCAATTTTATCTTTTCCGGATAATTCCCATACAATTACGATGCTATTGATATTAATGAGTGCCCAGCCAATACCCATAAAGAAGAAGCAACCCGCATACAAAAGTGCCAAGTAGGGTATGTCCATACCAATAAAGATTGTTCTAACAGCCAAAGCTGGAAAATTAGCTAAAGAGAAAACGGTTGCAATGCCTAGAAACACTACAAATATTCCAAGACCTGCTAAGATACATTGTTTTCTACCTATCTTCTTGGCAATCAATCCTGCTGGAAAAGCAAAAATAATAAAGGTTAAGGCCATTACACCAAATATCATACTGATATCACCTTTAGCCATCAGAAGAACATCTTCTCCATAATTAGAGAAGAATGTTTCAACTACATTGTATCCAAAGAACCAAGCGAAAATTGCGAATAGAATAAATACTAGACTCTTATCTTCTCGCTTGAAAATTTCTCTAAGTGTTGGAATAACTTTTACTTTCTCTTTCTTCTCAACGTCTTTCAGTACTTCAGGTTCTTTAATAGTGAAGTATAAAATTATAAGACAAATAATCAAGATAGCTGAGACAAAAATGTATGCCCAAAATGTGTTAATCTTTTCTATCATCGGAAATGCAAACAAGCCTACTAAAGCACCAATACCTCCAAGTAGGTTAATAAAACCATTTCCTCGACTTCGAAACTCTTTTGGTATTATATCTGGCATTAAAGAAACTACAGGAGATCTGTAGAGAGCCATGCTGATATTAAAACCTCCTATAACAAGGAGAAGAAGTATAAAACCTAAGAAAAAGGAATCTGAGCTAGCTGAAAATAAATCATAGCCAAATATACCTACTAAAACGAAGAATACAGCTGCTAATGGCACTCCTATTATTATGAAAGGCATTCTACGACCTTTTTTGTTAGGACCATATCTTTTCCAAGTTTTATCGCTGATATTTCCAATCCAAGGTTGGATTAGTACCGCTATTACATTATCTAGAACCATTATTGAACCAATGATAAAGGTTTCAAGAGGTACTGTTCCCCACACTTCTCTTAAGTAGCTCTTAAGGTAAGTTGGGATATATACATTATATATCACCCATGTTATAGCTGTTGTGAAAAAACCCAAGCCGATAATCGCTGTGAATAGATACGAAAAACGTTTACCGTCTTGTGCGTCTCTAAATTTGCTTTTAAATGACATAAAATACTCAATCAATTATTGTTTAAATAGTTTGCTCCAAACTTATAAGAACTTAAAACATAACCATAATTAGAAGAAAGGAAGCTCCATTCTTCTTGAAAATCTATTCCAATAATCGAAATTGATTAGAAAGATATTTTAAAGATGATGACAATTTTCTTTTAAGAAGGAATTTATTCATAGTGGAAACGAGCAGCAAAAGTGATACTGATGACTAACAGAGATGAACAAACTGAAATGTATAATTCTTCAGAAGATGTAGGTTCAGGATTCTCTGTAAACCATGAAATGTCAGTAAGGGATATTTCGATTGTAGAATTATATGACGGAGGAAAATCAACTTATCAGATTGCTGAAGAATTAGAGTTAAACAGGCACACAGTCTCCAAGGTTTTAAAGAAAAACCAAATTGAAACAAGAACTATAGCTGATTATCACAAGCTTAAACATGAAGAAGTCGTTGAACTTTTCAATAAAGGTAAAGATAAAAAGGAAATTGCTGAGGCTTTAGAGCTAACCGATTATACTGTTCGCAAAGTGCTAGAAGAAAAGGGTTTATTGTTAAAGAAAAAGGACAGAGACACCATTCTTATTGCCAGATATATTCAAATGAAGAACAAGGGTTATGACAATGAATCAATCTCAATCTTTCTTGGTATCACACCAAAACAACTTAACAAACATATCAGGAATTCTGGAGTCAATGTAACAGCTGTTAGATACAAGACAAAAACTATTGAAAATATAGCTGATCTTATAAGGAAACGATTAGAAGGCTTCAAAGTAATCGAACTTTCTCTAGAGTATGGATTAGATCTCCTGCTTTTAAGAGAAATATTTTACGATTTTGGGTTGTGTTACGAAGTTTAAACTCTATTAGATTTTATGATGTGTAATACTCATTCTGTTAATTGTTAATAGCGAAATCCGAAAGAAGTACAATGTTTAAAAATATGAACTTGTTTGGAGATATAAGAAAGGGTTGATTGGCTGAAATGGAGTTACCAACAGATTTTGTAGAAAGTTTGGAAGGATTAACAATTGAACACAGAGATTACCAGTTAAGTGCTGTCAGCGAGATTCTGGAGAAACTCTCTGAAGGTTCTATTCTTCTAAATTACCCCTATGGTACAGGAAAGACAATCATTGCATTGCTATCATTTCTTGCAATCAGACAAAATAACCCTAATGCAAAGTTTCTATTCACTTCTGCAAGAGAGGCAGCAGGACTCAGATGCCGTCAAGCACTAGAGATGGGGAAGAAGTTTGGGTTTATTGATAAGCTAGGCTATTTCTATGATCCCAGCGGTAAAGGTATCAGCTTAAGACAAAAAAGTAAGATGTATGAAGCTTCAACAGCTATTTTTGCGCCAATTACATCATTAATGAATGACTATTATGAGATGAAAACTAAACTAAGAGTCAATATCTTGGAAAATATTACTATGTGTGTTATAGATGAAGCAACTGATGTTTTGGCAAGAGATATGGCAGGATTTCGTCTAAGTAAGTATTTTGACGGATTATTTAAATTCAGAGAAAAGGGGTTTGCTTTTCCCATATTGGCGATGACCGGAACAAGAGACGGGCAACGTGCTAAAGCCGTTCTCAAATTATTGGGGAAGAATACAGCTTTGATGCAGAGGCTTGATCTATCACCCTATGAAACTGTCACTAAAATTCATAAGATCAGAAGGGAAGATTATATAAAAATAGATAAGCAAATATCAATACAGTTAACCAAACCAATAGAGATTATTCAAAAACATCTGGATGCAAACCTATCACGTTTAGAAATCATCAAACTTTCATATAGTGGAGTTTTGGAACGTCTTGAAAGGTTAAAGAATTTCCCAGCAAGATTAAATAAATATCAAGTAAAGGATGAAGAAGCTAAGACTAAACTAATACTTGCTTTTAGAAGATTATTCAAACTAAGTCACGCTAGATTATTATTGTTAGAATCTACACCAGGAGAATTCCTGAAATATATAGAATTGGAAGAAAACAAGGAGATTTTTAGAAGTATTCATGAACCAAGTAAGGAACTCATAACTTACAGAGTTGATTTGCCTAAATACGAAAATCCTGAAGAGAAAGTAACACGAGCTCTGGTACAACCAAAAGTCTATACGGCGATAGACATCATTCATGAGCATTTATTCAGAGGAGCACAAGTTCTACTTTTCACTCGTTATCTAGCATTAGGAAGTTATCTTAATAGGCTCCTCAATAATCTCGGTTTTCCTGAAGTTAAGTATTTGTCAGGCAAAACAACTGAAGACACTAGAAGAATTGTTCTGAAGAATTTTGACGAAGGTAATGTTAATGTTTTAATTTTTACTCCTTTAGGGGGGAGAGGACTAAATTTAGAGGCAGCTGATGTTGTCATCCACCTTGACATTACCACTAATATAGACGATATGATCCAACGTAGAGAGAGAGCAAGAGGATGTATAGAATATGTACTTGTTTTAGAGGAGACTAGTGAAGAAGGAAAAATAAAGGATTATCAGAAGTTAATCGACAAAGATAAGGGAAAGGGAGACGAAGATAAGGATGAGGAAAGCGAAGAAGTGAAAGAAGAAGGAGAAGAGGAGTAAGCTTTCTTCACAGATTTTTAGAGTCAAAAAGTTCTAAAAAGTGACACTTGGTGTTTAGGGCGATTGAACTTACGTCCAATCTACTCTAAGATATTAAATGAAGTTCTTTCTAGCCACTAACTACTTAGTGTCTCGAATAACCCTACATTGTTACACTTATTATGGTGCTTGTGTGAAGGAATACACACTGAAAAAATGGTTGAAAATTTAAGGAAAAATAATCTTAAACTCCCTCCCATATATCCCTTGGTTTTAATCAAATGAAGTGCTTTCAAGCGATGCTAGTATGATAGTAGTATTAGAGATCTAGCTCATAACGAGAGAATGCAGGTTTACCAAATTTAAAGGAAGCAGCTTCAACATAATCCTTCAAAGATAACCTTTCACCAAAGAGCCAAATTATAAATTCCTCTACACCATTTTCCAAAGCTATGGTAGAAGCTTTAGCAAGTAACTGATTGAAATATTTCTCTTCCGTAGCATAGGGGGGCGGCAAGATTAGCAGATTCCTTCTTGATAGGATTTCTGAAAACTAATACTGTCCCAACAATTTCATCATTATCTTCGATAACTAGATGAGCAATGACATTTTCATCTTTAATTTCACCTTTGATTCGTTCTAATTGCTCATCAGTTCGATTATCAAGTTTTTTAACAATTGATAGCCATTTATCCAAATCTTTACTTGAATCGAAATTTCTGACATTAGTTACATTAATTCCATTTTCTAGTTCTTTGACTTTCTGAATATAGACTATATTATCAAGATCCTCTTTATGTGTAAAACTATCTGCTGACCATTTATCTGGTTATTTGAGGACCTCCATAGATATAGACCAAAAGAAGTACCATTTTGTATTTGATTGAACTTAACAATATTGTAATCAGAAGAGATAAGGAACATTCCAATTTCATAACTATTTATAATAGAGTTGTTATAAATGAAACAATTTGTTGAATAGTAGATATTCAAAGCATTAAAGCAATTTGAGAAATTATTTTTTACAATTGTGCAATTTGAAGAATCACTTATTATAATTCCTGCGTTCACCTCTGCTAGTGAATGGTTTGAAATTAAAATATTTGTACAATTGAGCAAAATCAATTGTCCAAAATTCTCTGTTACTGTCTTATTTGACTCATTATAGATAAGAAGGATAGTCTGAGTATCTATTGTGTTATTTATAAATTCATCAAAGAGTCTAAAATGATAAATATCCCGAGAAGGGTCTAGGATCAAATTTATTCCCCCAACCTTGAATGAATTGTGTTTAAGTGTAAGAGATTTTACAGTATATAAGCCAAGACCTTTTTGTGAACCAAGAAAGACAGTTGATTCAAACAGATTATTTTCTACAACAACGTCAGTACAATGCCATAAATCTACTAAACCATCACTAAATATATTATCTCTTATTTCAAACTCATCTGAACTTTCTATAAAAATACAATCCTCTTTAGAACTAAATTTGTTGTCTTCAATAGTAAACCTTGAGCCACCAATTAATAGTTTTACATTGAGAAAATTGAATTGCTTGATGATAAAACCAGTACAATATTCTAGCCAACAATATTCCAAATCAGGATAATTATCTTCACCAAAAAAACTACAATTTTAAATTACAAAGTTATTGACATGAGTTATTTCTAAACCAGTAGTGAAAGTGCAATTTTTAATAATGAAATGTACTGTAATTCGCGAATACCACCCACCAATGCAGACAAAATCAAAAGTAGAATTATCTATTACATACGGATTTTCAAGAGTTCCATCTCCAGAAGAACTTAATTTTTTGATATCTTTATCAGTACATAAACTGTTGTCAGCAAAACTACAATAACAATTATTCTTTTCATTAATTAAAAAAGTGATTAAAAGCGCTCCATAAAGAATAACAAGAATTAGCAGAATTATACCAATAGCAATAGCTATTCTTTTAGAAGCAGATATTGGCTTTTTTTCACTCATTCCAAGCACTAAATAGTAAAGAATGGTCATATACGTTTATAATTTTTATCTAGAAATTTAAAGAAAAAGCTCTTGTCTAGGATTAAATAGATTTTATAATTAAATAGCCTTATTTTCTTCACTTTATATATCAAATTGCATAAAACTACTATCAAGAAATTGAAAAAAATTCTCCATGTAGAGCCATTTATAGATCCACAGGTGAAGAAAGTGGATTGTGATCATAATGATAAACGGGACCTGAACCTTCTATCTGATAGTTTCCACTAATATAATCGTTCCAAAAATTATAATCCCAATCACTGTTTAATCCATCATCAAAAGCTTGAGAGATTTCCCCTATTGCATTGGAAAGAAAATTGTTGTTAGTAATAGTACAAAAATCTGAATAGTAATCTGAGAATATTGCATAAGATTGGTTATTAGCTATTAAGTTAAATTTTATAGTTAGATACTCAGCACTATATTCTATTCCTATATTGTTATTTGATAAGGTATTATTATTGATAAGAACTTTTTCTGATGAACGAATGAAGATTCCTCTTTGAGCAGAATTAATTATAATTGAGTTAAAGATATTTCCCTCTGAAGAGTTTCTAATCTTTACTGCAGTTTCACAAGTTGAAAAATTACTACCAATTAAGCTAAAATTTGAACAAAAACCAATGTGAACTCCAACAATTGTATTAGATATTGTTTGATTTACAATACTAACCAAAGTTGAATTAAAAATAAATAATTGAGAATATGGTGCAGATATGGTAATATTATACTCAGAATCAAAAAAACCTATCTCTACTCCATCAATAGTATTATTCACAAAATTAGAGAAAACGATATAATATGTGTCCCAATTGTCTGCAAATTTTATAAACAGATTACTTGATTCAAATACATTATCAATGAGATTTTCTACATATGCCATTTGAATGTAGAGCCCATATGAAGTGTCAAGAAATGAATTGTTTGCCACAGTTTGAATGGTGCTTGAAGTAATCCAAAGACTTCCATTATTAAATGAATTATTCAAAATCATAACGTTTTTTGGTATATAAACTGAACCATAACCTCTATTTAAATTTTGCAAGAATAAATTACTATCCAAAAAAGTACAGTTTTGTAGGGTGAATGCAAATTGAGCACAGCATACTGTGATTCGAAAATCCTTTGTAAAAAATAGATTTTCTATGATATATGGGTCTTCATCTGTACCGATCCCTCGAGAACTGAAAAGCTCCATTGTTTCCTGATTACAAATATCTGAACCCGAACTACAAGAAGGTGCAGGAGGTCTTAATCTGTACGCAATTAAAAAACTAAAAAGAACTAAACAACTAATCACTGCAAGAACTGTTAAAATCCGACCAGGATTGTTGAGTGTTTCCTTAAATTTCATCAGTTAAACTACTATTAAGGATTTATATGCTTTTTCTAGATTTTCAGCTAAGTTTTCTTCACTTTATATATCAAATTGCCGATAATAAGTTGACATGGCTAATACACAAGAGAATATAGAAGACAGTAAACCTACTGCTTCTAGTAAGAAAAAGACTGTTAAAGAAGAGAAAGATGCTCTTCAAGACTTCTTGTCAGGTATTACTGGCCTCTCTGATTCTATGAAAAAGAAAGTTCATAAAGTCCTCAATAACTGAAGGTATTGTTGATCCTCGAGGTATCAAATCCTTAACCAAAAAACAGCTTGAGGAACTACCTGGTATTACAGATGCAACAGCATCTCTCTTACTTGATCAATTTAAAACAAAACAAGAAGGGAAAATCTTCCTCTCATTAGAGGAGAGAGAAGAATTAGAGACTGTAAGGTCAAAGATTAAAACTGGTGCTAAAGCTTTGGATGACCTTCTCCAAGGAGGTATTCCAACTGGAACCTTCGTTGAGCTTTATGGAGCCCCTCAGTCAGGTAAAACTCAGCTTTGTTATAGTATCACAGCCAACTGTTTACTTCCAGAAGAATACGGAGGGCTAGAATCAGGCATAATTTGGTTGGATACAGAAGGATCTTTTAATTCCCAGAGACTTAAACAAATTTTATCTTATTACAAATACAATCATAACATTCCAGATGACAAGATTGATACTGGAAAATTCATGGTTGCAGCTACTCGAACTTTATCGCAAATCGAATTGGCTCTCAAAGAAACGTGATGAATTATCTTTCCAAAGTGGGGCGCGAATAATGAAAATAGTTATTAGCTTTGAAATAGGAACAATCCCATTTTTCTTCAAAGTAAGAGTTAGATGGATAAAAAAACAAGAGTATCAGTTTCTTTATGGAAAAGAAGATTAGAGGGTAAACATGTTACCCCTATTGAATATAGCTTGTGGATCTAATGCCTGCTTAACAGCTCGCATCTGATTTACACCTTCTTCTCCATACATGATAAGAAGATACTCAATTTTTATTTTTCCAATACCATGTTCTGCGGAAACAGAACCTCCAAATTCAACCGCTTTTTCAGCGAAAATTTTGTAAAGCTTTTTACCTAAAGATAATTCATCCATGTTGCGTGGCAGGATATTAAGATGAACATGTGAATCACCTATATGACCCCACATAACATACTCTAAACCATGTTCGAGCATTTTGTCATGATAAAGCTTCATCATTTCTCTGAAGTGCTGATGCGCTACCGACATATCTGTACCAAGCTTGTGTATTCCAGGATATTCATTCTTACGTTTTGCAATGATGGCATTTACTGTTTCTGGTACTGCATGACGCATTGCTTTGAAACTCTCCTTCTCTACTTCATCAAATGCTGACCAACAGGAATCAATTGAAGAGTTACAATCCATAGCAATTTCATCTAATTTAACAATTATATCTTCTAGAGTGTCTTCACTATATGGTATCTCAAAGAAAATAGCTGTTTTTGCATCAGAAGGAATAGTTGCGAGATTTGCCAGAGCAGGGCTTGTCTTTTGTTTGCTTTTCAACAATTCAAAGGAGTTCTCATCAAAAAATTCCATATATTCAACATTCAGATCTGGATCGTCACGAAGTTTCTCAACAAAAAGTAAAGAATCATCTTCAGCTGTGAAAAACATAACATTGGGTAAACCCATTGGTTTCTTTATTATCCACAAATCAACTTCAGTAATCATTCCTATAATACCTTCATTACCTATGAATAAATCTACTAGATCCATATCAGGAGCTGCAAAGAAGCCAGCAGCATTTTTTGCTTTTGGCATCTCATAAGTTGGTATTTTTACTTCTACATCGCGTCCTGATTTCTTGAAAACAAAAACACCATTCTCAGCTTTACATTCTCCACGAGTTAAATCGATAACCTCTCCAGAGGCTAGAACAACTCTTAGATGTCTAACCCAAGGTCGCATAGCACCATACTTGAATGATCTTGCACCCGATGCGTTAGCTGCGATTGAACCGCCTACAGATGCGGTCATTTCTGTTGGGTCAACTGGGAACAGATAGTTATCAGAATCTTGTTTGAATTTCTGTACAATATTATCATCAAGATTCAGATTATGGTCATCTGTGAATTCCTTATAACGGATAAAATCTTCTAAGTCTTTCAGGGTTATTCCGGGTTGGATTCTTACAAAATACTTGCCAACACTCTCATCATAACCTAATCCAAGAACATCTGTCATTTTATCAGTAGAGATAACAGCTCCTCCGAAAGGCACTGCTGAACCTACAATCCCGGTTCTTCCTCCTGAGAGAGTTATGGGAATCTTCTCTTGACTCATTTTGTTAATGATAGTAACAACTTCAGATTCTTTCTTAGGAAAGAACAGCCATTCAGCAGATCCTCCAGCTATCTTTGATTCATCAACAATATAATCAGAATTACTTGAAAGGATTTCTTCCGTTCCTTGAACTTTTTCAATCCCTTCAAATGGGCTTTCTTCAACATTTAAGGTTGAAATTGCGTTTGTTGTCATTTTGTCACATCCGCACTTAACGGTAATTTTGTCATTCTCAGTGTAATAGAATAAAAAGATTCACATTTTATGAAAATTATTGCCGGATCTAATCATCGTTCATTACTCGAGATTAAGTCTATCAATTCCCCTATGGGTAGGTGGTCTGAAATTTTTTTACTATAGTATGCACGTTTTACAGTTAAATTATCTATAAGAAAATCTGCAGGAAGTAGTGTCTTCTGTCCCTCAGCACCTTCTATTTTGTATCCCATCAACAAAGCCTTTAGCATTTTTAGGGAAATACCTCCCAAAATATAACCTAACAATGATTTTTCAACGCCATATAATTTGTACACTATTCTCTCTGGGCAATGATAGAAAAAGGAGTATCTTGCGTACCAACATACTTCAATATACTCTTTTTTGGTGACTCAAAAAAAGCTAGAATCTGTAACCCCTTTGAATCTGGTGTAGGAAAAAATTTCGCTAGTTGGTTAACTCGTAAATTACACAAAGGGCAAGATGCATATCTAAAGAATGATAGCAGAAGTTTTTTTTCTTTATAATCCTTCAAAGATATCTTATTACCATAGATGTCTTCAACAGTGAAATCTTTTGCTTTCTGTCCTTCTTTGATACGCATGAATAAATTCTCCTTGTAAACACAGCCTAGTTCATATTTAATGGGTAGGAAAGAACAAAATTTGAAAAGGAAAAAGAATTTACTTAGGTTGTATGCTAAAGGAGTAACTATATTTTATGTTCGCCTTCAATTTGTATTTTTCATGGACAGATGGCACACCAGGAAAATCTCCACCTACTCCTCTCTGTTTGTGATCTATATTCAGAGTCATATTTTCCTTGAATTCTATATCAGAAATATGTTCAGCATTCTCTAGTTCTTCCTGAGAATATGGCCACGCACTGAAATTAAGATACTCTTTACCAACAGCTGTTATTTTAACACCTTTACCAGAATCGTCAGTAATTGACACCCATCGAACGTCCGATCTATTTCCGTTTTCTTGGGGAAATGGATATTCATGGATGATATCTTCCACCTTTGCTTTGTACAATCCAACAGCTGCACCTGTTTTTCTATCTGAATAAGTCTCGTGCGGACCTTTACCAAACCACCTGAAATTTTTCATGTCTTTGTGTAGCAACGTTTGCATTCCTAATCGTATCAACTCTTTTTTAGGTGTAAAGGAAACATCAACAGTTATTTCACCATTTCCTGAAACGGCGTATTTCACCTCATACAACGTTTTTCCTCTGGGTATTTTCATACGCACAAAAATTTCAACTTTATGAGGAGAAAGTACTTTAACAAGAAATTCCTTCACCTTTCGTTTCTTAGCGGCGTTCCTCCAGGGGTTCGTTCTAATTAACCACCCAAGGAACGGATAGTTGTATGTAACCACTCGTTTAAGGTTATCATTATCAATAGGAGCTCTCCAAAAGTTTGGCTCCAAAGGTGATATAAACAGTTCTCTCTCATTTACTGAATAGGAGATTATACTGCCCAAAGATTTGTTGAATTTAACTGTAAATTTGTTATTCCTCAATGTTAATTCTTCAAGAGTATCGTCTACCTCAATGGAAGATAGTTTTCTTTTAGATGCGGTTGGTTTGGTTGGAAGGGTGAAGGGAAGGGAAAATTGTTCCCAAGCTACAACATAACCTTTCTTTGCCCAGTTAGTTTTTACGGCTAAACCAAATTTAATCATCAGATGATACTCAGAAAATGGTTTGAGTTCTGGTTTGTTAAAAGGAACATCAATCTCTGAACTCGAAAGAGGGTCAGTACTCAAAGTTGGCAGAATACCCCTTTCAATAATTCTCCCATTTTCAGTTATTTCCCATTTTATTTGCAAATAATCTAGGGATTTGAATCTGTTTTTATTTCTTATCATCAGTTTTCCTGAAAGTAAATCGATAGAGGTTACTTCTACATCTTGATATACTTTCTTAACCTCAAAGAGTGAAGGATTGGGGGTTCTATCAGGACGGACAATCCCATTAAAGCAAAAATTGAGAGAGTTGGGTTTATCTCCAAAATCCCCACCATATGCCCAATATTCCCTATCATCATCAGTTTTCTTTCGTAATCCTTGATCAACAAAATCCCAGATAAACCCCCCTACTAAGTTAGGATACTTCTCGAAAAGACCCATATACTCTTGAAAGTTCCCTAAACTATTCCCCATCGCATGGGCATACTCACATTGAATGTATGGCTTATCCTTATAATCTTCTGGCGAAATTGAACCATTTGGGAAACGATATTTTATTTTCTCTAGTTTACCTATTTGTTCCATTTTTTCAGGAGTAAAATACATTGAACTAAAAACATCTGAAACCTTCAAATCAAGATCGTTCTCATAATGAATTGGTCTTGTGTTATCAATGTCTAGAGCTGCTTTTTTCATTTTATAGTGTGGAGGACCAAAACACGCCTCATTTCCTAGAGACCACATAAAGATAGACGGATGATTTTTATTTCTTTCAACCATTCTCTCCATCCTATCTACACAAGATCTTGACCATTTATCATCAAGTTTAGTTCGAAGGTTAATATTCCCCATAAAACCATGTGTTTCCACATTTGCTTCATCTAGAACATATAAACCATATTCATCACATAAATCATAAAATCTCGTGTCAGCAGGGTAATGGCTGGTTCTAACAGCGTTGATATTGTTTTGTTTCATGATCACTATATCTTGCTTAATTCTCTCGTAAGTTAAGGTGTAACCATTATCAGGATCAAAATCGTGATGGTTCACCCCCTTAATTTGAATAGGTTTTCCATTAATCAATATCTGACTTTTCTTTATTTCGACTTTTGTAAATCCATATTTTCCTTTAATACAATCTACAATATTATCTTTAGAATCCAATAAAGTTAGGACTAAAGTGTATAGATATGGAGTTTCTGCTGACCATTTATTGGGGTTCTGTATTTTAGCTTCAAAGTCAACTACTGTTTCGGAATTAGAAGAAACACCTACCAAAATTGTCATAGGGGGGTACAATTTAACGGGTTTGTTTGCATTATCAAATAGTTTTACGTCGATTCTATATTCAGATATTGCTTCTTCACTTAAATTCCGAATTTTTGTTTTCACCCTTAATTTAGCATCATTGTAGAGTTCATCAAGATCACATCGAGCAAAATAATCCCAGATGAATATTTTTGGTTTAGAATAGATGTACACATCTCTGAAGATTCCACCAAGGAACCAGAAATCTTGATCCTCTAGATATGACCCATCTGACCATTTATACACTTGTACTGAAATTTGATTAGTACCAACTTCGAGAAAACGTGTTATATTGAATTCAGCTGGAGTCATTGAGCCTTGACTATAACCAACCTCTCTTCCATTTATCCATAAATAGAAAGCTGATTTAACCCCTTCAAAAAGAATGAAAATCTCTTGATCCTCCCAAGCACTAAGTAGTTCAAAGTTTTGTTTATAAGAACCAACTGGATTATCATCAGGGTCAATATTTGGAGCGTTTTTCTTTCTCAAGCTTGGTGGGTAACTATGAGCAAGATAGTAGGGTGTGCCGTATCCTTGAAGCTCAAAAGAACCCGGGACCTGAATTTCATCCCAAGAAGAGATGTCATAATCAACCTGATAGAAGTCTTGAGGGGTATCAGAAGGTTTTGAAACCCACTTGAACTTCCATTTACCATTAAGACAGATTTGTTGTTTGGATTTCTTTCCTTTGAGTGCTGATTTTACATCTACGTATGAGAAATTTGAACAATGTCCTTTCTCCTTTTTGATATTGATAACTTGAAGATTTTCCCAATCAGTCATTACTTTCAGATAAATCATGAGTTGTCATTATTCAAATCTTTTTTGTTTTATCTTAACTCTGAAACAAATATGATAAATTATTTTGAACGAAGACAAATTTCTTATTAATGAGTACATATTTGTTGAAATATGACCAAAATGAATCCTCTAATGTTAACCCAATCTATCTGGGATTATGCCCAAAGCGACACATCCTCTCACTTATCCTTCATCGACTTTGACTCATATCTATTGATGATAGACACAGGGATGGATATTGAAAAAACAATAGAGTTCAGGAAATTTGCTGAAAAGACTACAGGAAAAAAATTCCGCTATGTTATCATAACCCACTATCATGGTGATCACACTTTTGGAACTAGTGTTTTCGAAGACTGTGAAATTATTTCTACTCAAGCAACAAGAAATCTTCTTGCTCAAAAGATGGAAGGTGATTACAAAGATAAAAATATCATCTTACCTAACAAAACATTTTCTGGAGAGTATGAACTTAAAGAAGGAAACAAAACTATAAAATTAATCGAAACAAATGGTCATACAAAAGGTAGCGCTTTTGTGTATTTAGCGGAAGAAAGAGCAATTTTGACTGGGGATTTATTGTTTGCAGATATGTTTCCTTTTGCTGGGGATCCAACTGTAAATCCTTATGAATGGATTGATGCCTTGCAAAAAATGATTGACTTAAAACCGAACATTGTAATTCCGGGTCATGGTCACATTAGTTCCGTTACTGAATTAAAAAATCAAAAGGAACTATTGATGAACTTAGTTAAAATCATCGAGGAATTGACGTCACAGAAATTAAGTGTTCAAGAGATAAAGAAATCTCCAAGATTACCCAAATATCCTCATGATGTAAATGAGAGATGGTTTAATATGACAATTGACCGTTTTCATGCAGTAATTAAAGAAAAAAGAAAAGAGTAAAAAGAAGAAATTAGCTTTTTTCTGTATATCTCATAAACGCCAAAAAATGCACAATAAGCTTATTATAGTAGAGGAATCTTTTGTTGAATTCGGTGATTATTTGACAACTAAAGTAGAAAAAATAAAAAAACCAAAAGGTGAAGACAACTTCTTTGAAGATATTTTTGACTCATTTAAACAAGCTATAATCTTGGTTGTTATGCTTATAATCTATAATCTCATACCATTAGGAATTGCGTTCGGTGGTTATTATTGGGCTTATACGTCAACAGCATTTACCACAGGATATACAGATCTATTGAACCTAATCACAGGTATGTTAAGTAATCCTGCAAGTATTCTTTCAACAACACTTGAATGGGGACACTATATAATAGCTGTTGCAGCTATCTTAGCAATAGTTAGTACAGCTGCAGCATTCTTATTCGTTGCATCTCGCAATGATAGAATTGCTAAACCAGTAAGTTTCTTCAAAGGCTTTCTTGGAGCATGGGCAATACTATTCACATATGCAATATTGTTGGTTATCCTAGGAGCGATTTACTTTGTAATTGGTATGTATGTCACAAATGTTTTAGTAGTTAACATTGTATCAATTGTTATTTATGTCTTAGCAGCTTTTGTTCCTCTTGCCATGGTGTTTAGAGTAATAGACTATCTTTTAGAATTAGAGTAAGACATTCTTACTCTCTTCATTCTCTTTTTAAAAACATTTATCAGCATACTTGGAAATATTGCATTCATGTTTAAATTTACAGCAAAAATATGTGAGAATTGTTATCAAATTAACAAGGATACCATAGATAGTATATTTTCTAATCACTACAAGGTTCGAAGTTGGCACTCTTGTAACATCTGTAAAGAAAGCACTCACTGGGAATTTTCTAGTGAGTTTAAGATTAAAAACAAGTTTGAAGAAGCTAAGGAAAAATATCAATCTCTCTTAAATTGATATCATTAATCAAAGCAATCGTCGGCATAAGATTTATTATTCAAAGAAATTACAAAATTCTGTGAAATTCAACAGCTCAGAAGAGAAAATAGTAGAATCTCTAATTAGTAAATTGAAATTAAAAGAAAAATTCGAATTATTAACTGGTTATTTCTTTTTTCAAACACATACTGTTCCTAGATTGGGTATAAAAACTTTTAAGACAACAGATGGCCCTCTTGGAATTTCACAGCATTCAAGTTTTCTTAGAAGGAATACCTATTTTCCTGCAGGTATGAATCTTGCAGCTGCATGGAATAGAGAATTAGCTTACGAATGCGGAAAGGCTATTGGGAAAGAAGCAAGAGCAATAGGAAGATTATGTGTCCTAGGTCCGGGTATAAATATTAATAGAACTCCTTTTTGTGGGCGCACATATGAGTACTACAGTGAAGACCCATACCTAACTAAAGAAATGTCCATACCTTTTGTTAAAGGAGTACAAAGTCAGAGAGTAGCCGCATGCCCTAAACATTATGTAGCAAATAACCAAGAAACAAACAGATATACAGTTAGTGCAGAGATTGACGAACGAACTCTTCACGAAATTTACCTTCGAGCATTTAAAGAGACAGTCGAGGAAGCAGACCCCTGGACAATAATGTCTTCATATAATCTTGTCAATTCAGAATATGTTCATGAAAGCTCAAAATTGTTAAAAGAGATCCTAATGGAAAAATGGGGTTTCTCAGGTTTTGTGATGACTGACTGGTGGGCAACAGCTGAAGGAGATAGCAAAAATAAAGAACCATCACAAGACCCACCTGAAATAGCAATTAAAGCAGGATTATCTCTTGAAATGCCTAAAGGACACATCTATGAGAAAAAACGTCTAGGGGAAGCATACAAGAGTAATAAGTTCACAGAAAAAGATATTGATGATTTGATAAGAAGGATATTACGTGTTTATGTTAGAGTAGGTATGTTTGAAAAGAAGAAATCATTACCTAAAGGAGAGAGAAATACAAAAAAACACCAAAATTTAGCACGAAAAATGTCAGAGGAAGGTATAGTTCTTCTGAAAAATCAAAACAATATTCTACCACTAGATATTGATAAAATCAAGAAATTAGCAATTTTAGGACCTAATGCAAACAAGAAATTTGGCAAATTTCTATACGGTGGCGCTGCAGCTGTAACCCCGCCATATGAAATTACGGCTTTACAAGGACTTAAAAAAAAATGTAAAGGTAAAATTCAAATCTCAGATGATCCCTCTGACGCAGATTTTGTTCTTCTTGTTATGGGGTTAAATCATGCTTCACCAAAGAAAATGATGAGTGATGAAACTACAAATGAAGGAATTGAATTTGGTAATGAGTCAGAAAAAATGGATAGAAAGGAATTAGGACTGTCTGAATCACAAATTAAACTAATCAATGAAACAGTGAAAATTAACCAAAAAACCATCGTTGTTCTAATAAACGGAAGCCCCATTGCAATGAACGGATGGATACAAAATGTACCTGCTGTTCTAGAGGTTTGGTATCCTGGAATGGAAGGTGGAAGAGCAATTGCAAATGTTTTGTTTGGTGATGTTAATCCTTCAGGAAAACTTCCTATGACTTTCCCAAATAAAATTGAAGATAATTCAGCACATAAATCGGAAAAAACATTCCCAGGAGTAGATTTGAAGGTATATCATGAAGAAGGGTTATATGTTGGATATAGACATTTTGACAAAGAAAATATCAAACCTCTATTTCCATTTGGGTTTGGTCTTTCATATACTGAGTTCAAATTTGAGGAAGTTAAAACTACTAATAATAAAATAAAGATGATACAGGGAACATTAGAAATTAATGTGAAAATAACTAATGTTGGAAATAGAGCTGGGGGCGAAGTCATTCAGGTTTATTCTGAAGATGTGAAAAGTTCAGTTGATAGACCAAAAAGAGAATTGGTTGGGTTTGAGAAAGTGTTTTTAGAACCAAATGAAACACAAATCGTTCCCATTGAAATTAAAGGTAAGGATTTAGCTTTCTACGATGTTTCAAGTAGTGATTGGAAATTAGAAAAAGGAGATTTTATCTTACATATAGGTAATTCTTCAAGAAACTTTCATCTACAAGAAAAGATAACTGTAATAAATTGATATTAGGTTTCAGTAAATAATTAACATATATTGTAAGCTATCCAATGATTTTCATTTTCAAGTGTCTCATAAAGTGCTTGAAATTTCATTAGCAGAGAATAAACTCTTTTATAAAACCAAGAAATTCTACTATTAATGAAATCTTTTCAGGTTGTTGACACTCTTCTTTTTGATTTGGATGGTACCCTCACAGATCTTGGGAAAAGATGGTGGGAACCTTTCTTCAGAGCATATGATAAATTAAAACCTGATCATGATAAACAACAAAAGCAAGAAGTTTTTGAAAAAGTCTTAGTAAGAGTAATGGAAGCAGGGATGAGAAGTGCTAAAATCATGAAATTAAAAATATTTCTTAAAACAATTAAGGATTCAAAAGCTTCCTTGTTAGATGTTTATAGACTTATGAAGATGGTTAGAAAAGATCCTCTTGCGTTCAAAGAACTTGTTCCCCTTGAAGGTGTTGCAGAAGTATTAGAAACTCTTCAATCACGTGGATACAAGATGGCTTTAGTTACTAACGCTGGAGAAAAAACAGTTGGTAGAGCTAAAGAGGCTTTAGATATTCTTAATAAATTTGATTTCATTGTTACACGAAACTCTGTTAAAAAAATTAAGCCCTCCCCAGAACCCATTCTTCTTGCATGTAAAGCACTTAATAAACAACCAGGAACCTGTGCGATGATAGGAGATTTTCCTCCAGATATCAGAGCAGGGAAGGCAGCAGGTACCAAAACCATAGCAATTTTAGGAGTAAATGCCAAATACACACAAGACAAAATCAGAGAATTAGAACCAGATGTAACATTATTCTCAATTGGTGAATTACTACATTTATTTCCAGGACCAGAACTTAATAACTTAGGATAGAATCGAGTCTGGGAGTTTCAAGCTTTCTGATAGCTTTAATCTTCCAAGAGATAGAGCAAGACCCAACCTAATACCAAATAAGTTCAACTATTAAACAAAATTGTTTAAACTTCATACAAGAGAGTAAAACTAGAATATGATTGTTGCACATACTTTCACCTTGTGGTTTAAGATAGTATTATATATTCCTCAACAACAACTGGAATTGAACTTTGTAAAAAAAAGATTCTACTGCTGTGATATCTTAGTAGACCGGTGATAAATTGACTCAAGATGCCAAACCATCAATTAAAGAAGTACTTACAAATGCAACTTTTATGATTCTATTCGCAGCACAATTTACTGAAAACATAGGCAGATCAATTTCGGGTTTAGCAATAGAATTTCTTATCTTTGAACTTACTGCGAGTCCATTGTTGATGGGCGTTCTTTCAATAGTATGGCTACTACCTTTTGTTATATTGGCACCAATAGCTGGAGCGCTAGCCGATAGATTTGACCAGCGAAAACTAATGCTTTACTCCAACATTGTAAGTGCTATTGCTTCAATAGGTTATGTGATTGTTTTTCTCTTCAAAGAGCAGTTAACACAAACACAATATACGGTAGGGCAACCTATTCTAAATTATGTTAATGTAGCAGGACAACCCATACCAAATTATCTTCATGTTCTTTGGCCCTTATTCGTTCTTTGTTTCATAAATTCCTCATCTGCTGCATTCTTCTTCCCTTCCAGAAATGCTTACACCCGTTTAATCGTTAAGAAAAAGAATCTACTAGTGGCTAATTCAGTAGGATCTTCTGTTTTTCAAGTAGCAACAATTATTGGATTTGTTCTTGCGGGATTATTAGCTGCCAAAAGTTATTTGCTTAGCTTCATAGTTAATTCATCAACTTTCGCTATATCTGGTGTTTTGATAGGAGTCATTATTTTCATAGGTACAAAACCTCCTGAGGTTGTAAGAGAGACAAGTAAGAACATTAAGCGGGAATTGCAACGCTTTGGGGAGGATATTGCAGTTGGATACAGAACAATTCGCCAACACCCCAAAATATCTTACATGTTCGTGGTTTTCTCATTCATTACCTTTTCATTTGGAGCTATTAGTGTTCTCTTCATTGTAATTCTTCAAGGTGAAATGGGGTTAGGTCCGACGTGGTATGGTATATTGCAAGCATTAATGGGAACATCAGGAATTATTACAGCTGTAATTCTTATGAGAATAGGGAGAATAAAACGCAAGATACTACTACTAAATATCACTTTTAGTGCGGTAACGGTATCTATGTACATTTTCGCAGTAGTAAGAGATCTCTATGTAATGGCAATTATAATGTTTAGTTATGGAGTTATGTCGGTTTGTATAAATGTACCTTCTACAACTCTAATTCAAGAATCAGTACCCTATGAATTACAAGGAAGAGTATTTGGAACTCAACAATTATTGCAAAATTTCGCACAACTAATAGGAATGGGAATAGTTGCTCTTATCGCAGAATATGTTTTGCCAATGTATGTGCTGCTAGGAAGTTCAGGAATACTCACAATTACGATTATCATAGGTCTTATCTATTCTGGAAAGAAGGGATTAATGGGATCGGATTATCCAGAAGAGATCCCATCTGATAAGTTTCTAGAAGAAGCAAGAGGGTAACATAGATTTCAACTCTATATTAGATATTTTAGTACGGGTTCGATAGGATTCTGAGTCGCATTCACTATCAATTTCTTATCTAGATCTGTAATAGAGCTATTATTAATCATAAGAAAAAAAAGAAAGGAGTTAAATTAATAGAAACAATTTATTTAGATTCCCATCATATTCTTGTGGTACCATTACTCCGAATTCATATGAAAAATATGCTAAAGCATAAACGAATGCTTCTTCCATTGTTGTCTTAGAATTTGAATTGAAATGATCAACTAGAGTAAATTCTAAGAAATAGTAAGTCCACAGACCATTTTTGAATTCTGGTGCATCCCAGCCCATTCCTTGTTCAGCGCAAGCTGCGCCAAACCAAACATATTCAGAATTTGACATGGCCATTAACTCAGGTCCAAAACCACCTGAAAAGCAATGGTCAATGAAAACAAATATTTGCTTAGCTACTGCTAATTCTAGTATATCTGCTAACTCATAATCCCAAAATCTTCCGTCTTCACCGTTTTCGCCATCTCCATAATCCCAAGCACAGATAAGACTTTCTCCAACTTTAGCTCTTGATCCATGACCTGATGTAACGTAAGATATCACATCGTCTTCATCAGCATTTGCTACAACATAATTTAGTGCTTGTTTTATGTTATATTCAGAAGCAATGTAATCAAATTGACAGAATTCGTTTGAATGATCACCTAGAACAATAATATGTTCGTACCCTAGCCCAACAAAATAGTTATACCAATCATTGGCATCTTCATCACAAAAATTAAGGTCGTTTATAGCCTTATAATCGCTAATACCAACGATAACAGCCCAATGCTCAGCTTTACCATAAGAAGGGGCTTCAGGATTAAATGTTAGGTCTAAAGAAGTAAGAGAAATTACCTCTTGGTTAGAGTCAATTCCTGTTTCTGCTCTAGCAATGCTCGTAGGAACAAACACTCCAACAAACAAACTAGATATGAAAATGAGGGAAACAAGGTAGAATTTTGAATATTTCATATTTTCACCTTTTTTTGTTTAGTACAAAAAAAATAATTTAGTAAAATATCATACTTGTGCTTTAAAATTTTAAAGTAGGAAAGATAAAAATAGAAAAACTAACTGGTATTAAATTCGGATTTGAATAAAAAAGAGGAGAAGTTAGATATTTACTGGTATGAAAACTCTAGTTTGCCAATAAATCGCTCCTGATGCCAAATCAAGCTGCATGATTTCTCCATCGAAAGGTCCGCTTAAGATCATCAATTCTGTTTGACTAATTGGTTCAAGAATGAAGTTGGTAGGCCAAATTAATGCAAAAATATCATCTTCAACTTTTAAAACCACATTGTAAGGGATCTCATTTACAGTATAGACTGAATAATGTCTCTGCCAAGCTTCATAATCACCTAAGAATGGTAACCAACTGGCCATATATTCTTCATTTATTTCATAAGAAGGACAAATAATGTGTGCAACATTTTCAATCGTGACAATCATATAATCTTCAACAAATTTCACCTTGATATCTCCTACATTAAGAAACCAATGTGACGCTACAAATGTACTATCATTTAGGGAATCTAGATCCATATTTGCACCTTGATAACTGATTTTGAGATTACCTGCTGAAGTAAGATATATTTCCGCTATATCTCCTTCAATAGCGTATTCTCCAACATAACTCTGTAAAATAGTTGAGTCTACTTCGTGGAATTCATAATCATCTATTTGTTTTTTCAATCCAGTTTTGGTTTCGTGCATTATACTCAATATTTCTAGAGCTAAGCTTTTTGATGGATCAATAAATTCTTCTGAATTGGAATATAATATTACGCCTATTTTTTGTTCTGGAATTAGAGCGATTATAGAAGCTGTTCCTTGATTTGTTCCTGCGTGAAGAACCATTTGCTCATTTTCAGGTAACATAAAATCATCCAAGAAGATACCTTATTAGAAGTTATGCTCTTTTAGTTGTTTTAATACTGAGAAGTGAGTTGCTGTATGGGAAAAAGTCTCTATAAATTGGATAAATATTAAATAGAAAGAAAACCATCACGTTTGAGAGTGGAGAAATTACATGAAGGAGTTGAGGTTGTGCAACCGAAAAAATTCGTATCGATTGTTATCATTGTAGTTGTTTTTTCAAGTGTATTAAATGCACCATTTTTATTACCTTTTACACCCCCCTCTAATCCTGCAACACAAGCCTATATTACCAGTATTGGTTTGAAATGGACTTATACAACCTCAAATCTTATTCAATCAAGTCCTACAGTTGCAGATCTAAATGGAGATGGACTCATAGAAGTTCTTATTACCTCTCGTGATAGAAATCTCTACTGTTTAAACTATGATGGATCACTAAGATGGTTTTTCACTACTGGTTCTAACATCTGGTCCTCACCTGCAATTGCTGATCTAGATGGTGATGGTACATCAGAAATAGTTTTTGGCAGTCAAGACAATAATGTTTATTGTATCAGTCATGAGGGGGAACTTGAATGGGCATATAGAATCAGAAAAAATATTGGTTCTTCTGCAACTATTGCAGATATTGATAATGATGGATTTTTTGAGATTCTTATAGGGTCTGAAGATTCTAAACTATATTGTATTGATTATAAGGGAAAACACAAATGGAATTATACTACAGGTAACGCTATTTTTTCCACTCCTTGTGTTGCAGATTTAGACAACGATGGATATCTTGAAACACTTTTTGGATCATGGGATGGCTACCTTTATTGTGTTAATGCAACAGGTGTAGGGATCTGGAGATTTTTTGCTAGGGGGGTAGTAACTGGATCTCCAGCAATAGCTGACCTAGACAACGATGGCTTATTGGATATCCTCTTTGGGTCTTGGGACAATAACGCCTATTGTCTAACTCATGAAGGACATCTCAAGTGGAATTATACTTTACCTTGTAGTGTTGTATCAGAACCGAGTATAGGGGATCTTGATAATGACGGTTTCCTAGAAGTATTAATGGAAACATGTGCAACAGATAGTGGTCTTTACTGTTTTAAACATAATGGATCCATAAGCTGGTGTTTTAAAACTGAAGGTGGCTCTTCGCATTCAGCATGTATAGTAGATTTAGATAATGACAATGTTCTCGAAGTAGTGACAGGTGCTTTTGATGGCAACCTCTATTGTTTAGATTATAATGGACAATTGCTAAGAAAGTACATTGTAGGAGATACTGTAGGTGGAACCCCAGCTATTGCAGATTTGGATGGAGACGGTATTCTTGAGATTCTTGTCGGTAGCTATGATTTCAACATTTATAGTTTCTCGCTAAAACCTCTAAATTCCAGAATATGTATTCAAGGCAATATTGCGCCATGGCCTAGTTTCTTGGGTTCCGCATATCATACAGGTTGGATGGACTCTGATGGAGATTACCTAGATGATTTAACAGAAGAATTTTACCAAACTAACCATACTGATGATGACACCGATGGAGACGGTTTTGTTGATGGTTGGGAAGTGCAAGTGGGACTTGACCCGCTTATTGATGACGCTGATGAAGACAAAGATAGTGATGGATTAACCAATTATGAAGAAGCTAAAATCCACCACACTTCGCTCTTCACTGCAGATACAGACAGAGATGGTTTATTAGATGGGTGGGAAATAGAAAATGGTCATGACCCATTGAAGTGGGATAATTGGGCTAAACTCTTTGGATTATATTTACTCCCTCTATGGTTAGCTGTTCCTGTGCTCACTTATGTTTTTATCTACAAACATCTTCCCTCAAAATATCAAATATTCAAAAAACAAGCAAAACAAAAATCAGCTCAAGACTAATTCTTTGCGTCAAAGGGTTATAGATTTATAAGGAATGGAGCTGATATTTAAATGAATAAAAATATAGTAGATGAAGAAGAAATGCCAGAGCAAGATGTGGAATACACCACAAGACTACATATTTTATTACATACAAAACAACACTCGACATACAGCTTATTCCAACATTTATTGCTACCTATTTTCTTCTTAGCAATGCTCCTTTTCGCAGGTTTTCAGGAGAGTTATGCCTTTGAAGCACAAATGTTTGCTAGGAGTGTACTAATTCTATATCTTTTAGTGATTCTTGTATCTTATCTCATAACTAAAAAAAGGGATATTCTTTACATGATAATCGCTTTTATTATTGAGTTTCCAATATTAGTTCTCCTTGCTTACTTTGAGTTTTTTAGGAATTCTTCCGTTGATGCAAATTTTTGGACCTAGATCGTCTTTTTCCGCTCTTAAAACGTTAAAGAAGCTGTCTCAAGAAAATAAGAGTCAAAAAGAGTTTTCAATAGAAAAAGACTCTTAGACTTATTCTTTTTTTATTAAATTCACCATTATAGTAGGTTCAATCTCTTCGAAGATAACTTATACTGAGAGATTATATTAAATTTCACATCTATTAGCTCTTCTCCCACTCCAAAAACATCAACCATTTAAGAAACTAGTAAAACAAAAATCAGCTCAGGACTAATTCCTTGCGTCAAAGGGTTATAGATTTAACGAGTATAATTCTTTATATCTGAAAGAGTTTATTCACATACTTGTAAGATAGTGATCTTGTTAAAAGATTGTTTAACATCTGTAAAATAAGTGTAGAACCACGCTAGCTGTCTAACGCCTTTCCAAGAAGATGCCCTTTTAGATGATATTATCAAAATATGGGTAAAAAGTTATTAACCTATTTTTCCATAGCTATTAGTTATAGAATTGAGGGATAAGATGACTGTCAACAAGACAATTTTAGCACTGATTGGAACTAGTAGAAAGAAGAGTGCATATAATATTCTTAAGATGTTTGAGAGTGAACTGGAAAAATATAACTTTACTATGGAGTACGCTTTTCTGCACAAAATTGAGTTTTGTAGAGGTTGTGAGCTATGTCTCATCCACGGTATAGGAAAGTGTCCAAATTTTGCAGATGTAGAAGAAATTATTAACAAAATGTCAAAAGCTGACGTATTATTCTTTGCCACACCTGTTTACTGTGATTTCATTAGTGGAATCATGAAGAATTTTATTGATAGAATGGTATACTTTATGCATCGTCCATGGTTATTTGATAAGCATTCATTCCTACTTGCTACAACAAAATATTCGGGAGGAAAAGAAACACTTGACTATTTAGACAATGTTGCTCGAAGGTGGGTATGCTTTCCAATTGGTAGGTTGATAGTTAGAATGTCTCTCCATGAAAGAGATCCTGAACCAATAGCAAAAGAAATCAAGAAACTTAGTAAAGAGATCCATACTAAGGTCTTGAAAAATCAAAAACCTAAACTTGGTTTGTATGATTTATCCTATTTTCGCATTATGCGTGTAATGATAACCTTTGCTAAAAAAGAGCTTCCTTTGGATTATGAGCATTGGAAAGAGAAAGGTTGGTTGGAATCAGATTTTTACTGTGATGCGAATATACCACTTTCAAAAAATTTGCTTGCAAAATTTATTGAGAGTCGAGTCCAGAAAGCTTTAAACAAACTTTGAATTCTAGAAAAGATTAAAACAGCTCATTGTTCTTTTCTCCTAGGTTCTAGAAATGGTAAAATCAGAAACTATACTTAATTGGATAGAAGAGAACAAAGAGAGATTCATTAAGATGGCAAATGACATCTGGGAATTTGCAGAAATACGCTTTGAAGAAGTAAAATCTGCAAAATTACAAATGAAGGTTTTAGAAGAAGAAGGATTCGAAGTTTCCAAAGGATTAGCTGATATGCCTACAGCATTTATTGGCACTTATGGAAAGGAAGGTCCAGTAATTGCATTATTAGGCGAGTATGATGCCTTGGCAGGACTAAGTCAAAAACCAAATACATGTGAAAAAGAGCCTATAATTCCAAACGGTCACGGTCACGGGTGTGGTCACAATCTACTTGGTGTAGGTAGTTTATTAGCAGCTATTTCAGTAAAAAGATATTTAGAAAAAAATAATCTAGAAGGTACAATTAGATATTATGGTTGTCCAGGTGAGGAAGGTGGATCTGGTAAGACATATATGGTAAGAGATGGGTTGTTTACTGATGTTGACATTGCTCTTTGTTGGCACCCTTTCAGTACTAATTTTATATTCAATCTAGCGAGTCTGTCCAATATCCAAGCTTATTTCCGTTTTAAAGGGATAAGTGCTCATGCAGCAGCTGGTCCTCAATTTGGTAGATCAGCTCTTGATGCTGTTGAACTCATGAATGTAGGTGCAAATTATCTAAGGGAACATATAGACTCAGATGCAAGGTTGCATTATGCTATAACAAACACAGGTGGAAATGCTCCAAATGTCGTCCAAGCTGATGCAGAAGTGTTGTATTTAGTCAGAGCTCCAACAAATCAACATACTAAGGAGATTTACGAAAGAGTAATCAAAGTAGCTCAAGGTGCAGCAATGATGACGGAAACAGAAGTTGAGGTTATTCTTGATAAAGCAACATCTAATTTAATTCCGAACAATATTATTGGCTCAGTTTTATTTGACAAATTCATAGAAGTAGGACCCCCACAATTTACTGAAGAAGAAATTAGTTTCGGAGAGGATATTCAAGCTTCGTTCGCAACTAATGAAAGATCCGAAGTATCAATGTTTGCCAATTTTAAAAATATTTTAGGAAAAGAGATGTTTGATAAAATAAAGAATGATGTTTTATTTGAAGATATTTTACCTAATAAGATTCCCGAAATTGTTCTTCCTGGTTCAACAGATGTAGGAGATGTGAGTTGGGTTGTACCAACATCACAAATCGGAGTAACCTGCGTTGCGTTAGGAACACCTGGTCATTCTTGGCAAGAAGTAACCCAAGTCACTACGAGTGCAGGTCACAAAGGGATGATAGTTGCAGCTAAAGTATTGGCATTAACAGCTTTAGAATTTATAGAAAAATCAGAGCTGATAGAAGAAGCTAAAAATGAATTAGTAAACAGGTTAGATTCTAACAACTATGAATGTCCAATACCAGCGGAAGTAAAACCAAGTGTTCCAAAGTGGGTGTTCAACGAGTTCTGAAGAGGCATTCCATTTATGAGTAGCGTTAATCAGAGTTTGGTAATAAACTTCTCTTTAAAAAGCTGCTTCCTATATGTCATTCATGTACTACAAACTTTACAAAACAAAAACCAAGACTACTGATGTTAGTTATGACGAAAGCTTTTCGGAGTTTAACAAGATCTACCAGAAACATGATGTTCAGGTTTTAGGTGGTGGAACAAATGTTGAAGATCGTCGCGAAATGTATCTAATGACTCTTTATAAAAACAAATCACACTATGAAGAGACAGTCAATAAACTACGTGATGATCCAAAATATATGGAACTCTCCAAAAAACTAGAAAAAGGTCGAGAGAGTATCGAAGTTATCACTCTAGAAAGCGACGAACATTAAAAAAGCAACTCTTTTTCAGTAATCTACAATAAATTGAATTAATAAAGGAAATCTTTCCTTTTCTCTTTTTTCTTTTCATTTTTAAGCAAAATTGATAAAGAAATTGTCGATAATATTGATAGATACAGATATGAGCGATATAAAGTCTGAACTAACTGGGGAATCATTAGAAAACGATCAACGCGTTTCTATTCAACAACGAATCTATATTGGTCTCACCAAATCTGGTTCTGACGTATTCGGTGTTATTTTCATGGGAGCCCTGTTTGGTTTTTATGTTGACATTCTCCACATGGATCCTATCAACTATGGTATAGTAATGATTATCTTCGCAATATGGAATGCTATTAATGATCCAATATTCGGTTACATGTCAGATAAAAAGAGAATGGACAAAAGAGGGAAAAGATCTTTCTTTATTCGTTTATCTATACCATTTTATTTTGCTGGTTATCTAATGTTTTGGTTAGCCTCTCCCGAATGGTCACAAATTTCACTCTTCATTTTCTTACTTGTTTCACTCTTTATTTTTGATACAGGTTTAACTATCGCAGGTTTGAATATTAGTGCACTTCAAACAGATCAAACCTCTAGTACAAATGAACGAACAAGAATAGTGTTGATTTCTATGCTAGTTAGTATGGTCCCTGTTGGATTAGCTTCTATGACACCAAACTTTGTTCTAACTTCTTCAACACTAAACACTGTAGATATGTCATTGATTTTCATTTCCATTGGTCTAGTAGCAGTTATTTTGATGATTTATGGATCAATAAAACTAAAAGAAAAGTCACTTGAAGATAAGGATGCTGAACCGTTACCAATCTTGACAGCAATCAAAGAAACTTTCAAATCTAAATCCTTCATCTTTTTTGTGATTTTTTCCTTCATGATGAATGCTGTTGCAATTAATCTCTTAGCAGTTATTCCCTTATACTACAAGTACGTCTTTCAGCTTGACCAAATTCAGATTTTGATTATTACGGTGGCTACAGGCGTCTTCTATATCCCCATTTTATTTGCTTTTGAGAAACTACAGAAGAAAGTAGGTCTTCGCCACACGTTCTTCTTAGTAATTGTGTTACTGATTCTAGGGTTCACAGGTCTATTTTTTGCTCAATCAGTTGTCTTTATGTCGATTTGTTATGGCGTCTGTTTAAGTATGTCAACAGTATGGTGGCTTTTAGTCAATCCCATGGTTGGAGATATCGCTGATGAAGATGAACTCAAAACAAACAATAGAAGAGATGGGATGTTTTTTGGGACAAACGCCTTAATCACCAAACCAGCATCCTCACTGATAATATTCGTTTTTTCTGCAATAATTCAATTTTATGGTTATAATTCCAAGCTAGATATTCAATCACCTCAGGCAATAGTGGGTATAAGACTTGGTGTTGGAATTTTACCTCTTATTTTCCTTGTACTTGCTCTTATTGCTCTATACTTCTATCCCTTACATGGAAAGAAAATAAAGAAAATTAAATTGGAGTTAGATAATCTACATAATGAATCGAAATGATACTATTCTTAGATATATCTAGAAGGGTCCAAAGCTTCTAAATTATAAGCTAGATAAAATGAAATAGATTTCTGAAAGCTTTATTCATCCGAGGGGGATAATTGTTTAATAACATCAAAAATCCTTATTTCAGGTGATCCCACCGAACTATAAACTTCCTTTAAAGTTCTTGCTAAGTTGGATACACGAAATTCGTTCAAATCTTCCTCATCATCAAAGAAAAGGATGCTCCCATACTGATCTGTTCTTTCGTCTTTCATATATACGATCTGGTTCAATCCTGGAACGTTCATATATTGCTTCTCTCTAGCTTCGGCTTTTTCCATTACCTCATCAAATGACAAATTACTTCTGAAATGAAAGATAAGTACTTTCATAGACATACTTAGTGCAAATTAACTTTTTAATCTATTTGTCAAAAAAGAATATTATTTTTACAAAATCAAAGCCCTCAATTGCAGTTTAAGGGGAAAATTAAGTAAACAAGTGAATTTCAATGCTACAGATATTGACATTTTTGTTCTTTCACAAGTATAAATAATGTCAATAAGATATAATTATCTAAGATGAATTTAACACAATCTGAAGGTAAATTTACTTGCTGTGCTGCTGATCGTCCCAATTCTGAGGTTTCAACAGTTCATAAAGGTAAGAAACTTTACTTCTGTGATAAACCTTGTTTAAAAGAATTCAAAAAAGACCCTGAACGATTTCTTAGTTCAACTCATTTCCGTCTAGAATTTGAAGAACTAGAAGATGCATGAAATTGTGAGTCAGATTTAATAATTTTAAGGGAAAATGTTCTAATGATGCTTATTTGCCTTCTTGTCTTATTAGACAAAGCTAGGTACATGTCGTGCTTAGAGTTCATGATATAGGGCGAAGACACTCTATACTCACTCTTAGTGGATACATCACGTATCCTCCTACCCCGTTCGCCCTGCGTTTAGGCAAGGCTTTCGGATCGCTTTTTACCAGAATATTATATGCAGCATTAATATCAGCATTGATCAAGTGACCAGCAGCAGAACGAAACAGCCCCCTGTGGATCCTTTTCCCCTTGTACTTTTTCCGTTTTTTAGGGAACTCATTATCCAGGAAACTGCTTTTAGAGGTGTATTGTTCAGGGATGGTTTCCACTTTTATCCCTCGTTCTGTTCCTTTGTATTTTAGCATATCGATGATTTTTAGGAAGGGGATGGTGACGAACATCTGGGTGGTCTTCTTCCAGAAATGCACCCCTTGTTTCCATAGTTCATTATACCCTATCACTACTTCATGTAGCCCTCGTTCTACCCATAAGTCAACCAGATACTTGGTTAATTGGTGAATGGCATCGTTTAGCTTTCTTCTCCACTTTTCTTTGAGCTTATAGTAAGCTGGGCCATACTTTAAACGATTATTCGATTGCAATTGTTTTCTCTGCTGCTGATTATACTGTATCTGTAATTTTTTCTGTTCTTTCAAATAATATTGTGTAATGGATTTTATCCCTTTCCCTGCGTCTTTGATAACAATCGGTTGACCTCCGAGGTTATCCACGAAAGCGGCAAGGTTGATCAGCCCTAGATCGACTGCTCCTTTTCTGGTTATCTTCTTCCTGAGATTGGGTATATTCTTCAGATAAACAATTTCAAGGGTGTAATGTGTTCTTCGAGGAATGACCCTTACTTCCCGTAATTCAGCTTGAGCTGTCAGTCTTGTCTTGTAGGTGTACTTTACTTTCTTAGGTAACACTAACCATCCATTGACTATCTTCGCCTGTTGATTGGTGAAGATAGCTACCACTTCCCCATCCTTCTTTTTGTAGTTAGGTGGATTAGGCATGGCAAAGAACAGATAAGGTTTCCTCTTCCACTCTTGTTTAGCTCGGAAATAGCTCTTCCATGTTCTAGAAAGAAGTTTGAGTGTCTGTTGTGCAACATGAGCAGGGAGGACTCTGTAGCACTCCTCCTGTTTCAATTGTCTGTCAAGATCGTAGTAAAAGAAAAGTTTGTTTGTTTGTTTCAAAGAAGTTTTTATCAGAAAATTTGCTCGATTATAGAGATTTTTTGCTTGATGACAGATTCTGCTCAGTGCTGGATGATACTCCACTTCTATACGCTCTGCAC
>JABCTC010000107.1 GCA_018238545.1 Candidatus Heimdallarchaeota archaeon | reverse complement strand
AAAAATGGAGCAAAAACATTAATTGAGCGACCACAGGAACTCCTTGATCTAATTGATTGCTTATAAACAAAACCAAAATTTGTAAGGTTATTCAAGTGGAATTCTAATTTGCTCACCTGATATATAAACCTGTTGGAAAAGCTGATTAGAAACCCGTTCTATTTTGCAATAACAGAGCGGAAAAACAAGCATAGTAAGCTATTTAAAGGAGAAGAAAGCAAATTAGAAAGTCATTTAGAAAAAAGAAAAGAGAGATGTTTTGTTATGTTTATAGTCCTAGCAGTTGTCGCAGCAGTGGGAACAGATGTGGATGGTTCTCAAGGAACTGTAGGAATGGTGTGTTGATTGCTTTGTTCTTCGGCATGCTCACTTCTAATGTTGCCCAGTCGCTTTCAAAACCATGAATATCTTTTACTTTTGCTTTGATAGTATATGTGCCTTCTTCTGCATATGTGTGACTAGCTGTTACTTGTTCACCTGATGTATGTGGTCCGAACCATTCAGTAATGTTACCGTCTCCCCATTCAACATAATAATAAAGATCATTATTCTCAGGATCTGTTGCTACTAGTGTATATGAATACTCTTCTCCTGCCTTACCATTTAATTCCCCCTGGATTTCTGGTTTAAGAGGCGGTTCATTGGGAATGCCGTATGTTCTGAAGCATAAATCTCCTGAAGTTTCTCCCCAAGAAAAATTATTATCTACATTATTGTTAAAAACATTTCCATTAGGATAAGAATCATTCTCTAAGCAAAATCCCCAACCATAACACTTTATCTTTCCTCCTGCACCTATGCCTCCTTCATAAGCACTACATACAATATAATATGTTACACCTGGAGTAATAAATATATCTGGGAAATCAAACTCAATCCATTGAGGACTAGTTAAATACCCCTCAGGTTCTAATGTAATTTGTGTTAAATCGCTACCATCTAATTTTTCTCTAATAGAAACTGTCAGTTCATAAAATACATTATTCCATTCATATAGCAATAGTTCTACTCTAGTGAGAGTTGGCATGGTTGGTTTAAACGATTGAGCCATCCAATACTCTTCTGCCACAAGATAAAGATAATTATCAAATTGTTCTTGAGATTGATCAAGTTGATCATCATTTCTTGATGTTTCTGCTACGGATATTATGGTTGCAATCAACAGCATCACTATAAAAATTCCAATTAGTTTCCTTTTCATATTTCTTTACCTTCCCTTATATTTTTAATCAGAAGATAGAATTTAAATGTTTCCCCAATATATTTTATTGCAACAATTGTAACAAGAGACGTCATTTAGATTAGTCCACCTCTATAGATTAAATGTTCTGTTACCCCATTCTGCAACCTGACAATGACCAGACAAAGCAGACTTATTACATGCATGCCGATATGAGCGGTAAACTTTTCCATATTGTTAGCTTGGATATTCTTAATCTCGGTATGACGTTTCTCTCTTCCATAACAATGTTCTATCAATTCACGAATAACATACTTCCTCTCGTATGCCTCTGGGTCTTTCAAATACATATTCAACATTTGATTATGGTAGAAATCTTCTAGGACTTCAGTCTTATCATGTATCATAAGAAACCATTTCATATAATCTATATTCGCATCGGTTTTGAACAACTCTGATTTCCAACATTTCTGATACTGTCGCTTTAATTCTTTTATATCCGCATTGGGTTTCAACACAGCATTCTTGTCAATATGACAGATTGATTCAATGCCAAAGTATTCTCTCATTCTCATAAGATTTTTACCATCAGAATAATGACCATCAGCAAACATTCTTTTTGGGTGTATGTCATGTACCATTTTCATCCTATAGATTAGTGGTGAAAGGAAGTCTCCATCATAATCTGTTATTTTAGATATGTGATATTCTAATGGGATGTCTGTTTTCACACACCTAACGTTATGCCATTTGTATCCTTTTACTCTATAATGTGTATTGTATGTTGCGTCATCATTGTTTTTCTTCTCAAATGGTGAACTATCAATGATTATCTCTCTGCCTATTGGAATGCCTTTATTTTCACATTCATAAACAATCCTTTGCAGGAGTTTATCAAAGATTTTCTTTGTTCCTTTTGAGTTAATCCTGTAGGTTATGAAATGGTATAGTTGTTGGTAGCTTGGTATAAATCCAAATCCTAATGTATCGGCTAATGTTGAGTCAGTCAATAAATCATTGAATACATCGGTGAGAAATCTATGATTTTTAAGTCTCCAATATATCATTGTTTTTAATACAGATAGTGGATTGAAGTGAAATCTCCAAGCTTCTTCATACAATTCATTCAATGTTGGTTTTAGAAACTCTAAATCCAATCTTTTCATTATTTCTTGTACTCTAACTGGATTGTCTACTGTTGGATTAACAAACTGTTCATTATCTGCCTCACAACATACATAAAAACATTTATTTCCTACTTCTTCTATATTCTCACTTGGGGTTGATAGCATATTTATCAGCTCCTCGACTTAGGGAAGTTCACGCTTCCCTTTGTCAATTTTATTTAGCTGATTTTATAATGCATTCAACCCTTATATACTCTCCTGTTGGGTAACTGAAAGTACTCCTGCTGATTTGCTTATTATATTCCCATCCATTTATTTCTAAGTCTTTGAAATTTAGATAGTGATTTTGTTGATTTATTTGGTAATTTCCTCAATAATTGTTCAATTGATTCTTTGTCTCCAATTAATCCTTCCTTTTCTAATAGAATATTGAGTTGTTCTTTAGAATATTTTTCATATTTATCTTCTAATACATATTCCCTACCATCTGGTGGAGTATTAATACTATGGATGATTCTTTGTTCTCTTGATTCACTCCTAAAATGTCTAATCATTGTATCAATTTGATTACAAAATCTGTTATATCTTTTAGTTCTCCATCCTAACCAAGGTTTTAATTTTGAAAACTTATGCAAAACTCGATTACTCGCTGATATTTCATACCAATAATTAAATCCTTCAGGAAACTTGAATCCCTCATAAGGAGTATTATTTATTTCAAGTTTTAAGATTGCTCGGTCTAAAAAGTCATTAAGACTTCTAATTGCTTCCCCCCTTCTATCTTTTACCCATATCAGTACTTCGGAAAGTAGATACATTTTTTCAAATTTATTCGATAATCCCGGCTGTTAATACTGCGTTGGTCTGTAGCGTAGCGTAAGACCCGCAGATAAAACAGGCGTCTAGCTTTTTTTAGTGCTTTACATATTG
>JABCTC010000106.1 GCA_018238545.1 Candidatus Heimdallarchaeota archaeon | reverse complement strand
GGTTTGGATAATCAAATCGCTTGCTGAAAAAAGATTTATCATAAAATTGAATTTGCAAACTTTATTAATCGCGGCATTTTTATTTATAGCAGTTTTTTCTATTACTCAAGCGTGGAATGAAGAAAGAGCGATTAGAAACTATGGCGGAGCGTCTTTAAGGATAATGAAAGGAGTTTATATTAGACAAGGACAAGCAGAATCTCATGGTGAATTAAGAGAGATCGATAGCGGAGGATTATTGTTAACAAATCAAAGAGTAATATTTGATGGAGGTTCAAGAAAGATTGAATACAAAATTCCTAAATTGATTACAATAACAGAATACAAAGATAGTGTTCAGTTAGCAGTTTCTAATCGTAAGAAATCTCAAATATATATAGTAGGAGAACCTCATAAACTTGCTACTTACGTACAAATGGCTACACAATTATACACAAAAGAAAAGAAGCCAAGGGCATCAACAACTAGAACTGCTACATCTAAACCTAAAGTAGAAAATGAAGCATTAAAGATACTTAATTTAAGATATGCTAAAGGAGAAATTACAAAAGAAGAATTTGAACAAATGAAGAGAGATATCAATGGATGATAGAGAGCTAGAAGAATATCGAAAACAAAATAAGATATTTGGAAGACAAGCTGAAAGAAATCTAAGAGGGGTTGAATTAGAGAAACAAGGTAATGTTGAGGAAGCTATTGAGTTATATGAACAGAATATTGCAGATGGATTTGAAGGTAGCCATCCCTATAATAGACTAGCTATACTCTATAGAAAACGAGGTCAAATAGGAGATGAAATTAGAGTATTACAGAAAGCAATTCAAGTGTATGAAGAGATAGAATCAAGGAGTCAATGGGGAGATTCAAAAAAGCTTGATAAATTCAAGAAACGATTAGAAGGTCTTCAATCGAAATATAACATAGATGAATTTGAAATCAAACCCTATACAAAGAAACCTAGTAACGAGGTCACTAAAGAAGCATTAACAATTCTTCAAACAAGATATGCAAAAGGTGAGATAACTAGAGAAGAGTTTAAACAAATGAAGAAAGATATTGAAGGTTAAAAGGGCGGTTTGGGATTGTAGATTGAGGGAGGAGAAATAGAATGGATAAACTGGAAAGAATGATGGCTACTATTAGTCCCATTGGGGGTATCGGACTTGGATTGTGGATAAGTTTCTATCTTGAGAGAAATGTTGCCGTAATTATAGGTGTGCATGTTTTATTCACATCGGTTGTTCTCTTGGGTATATTATCTTATTTACGGAATAAAGAATTGATGAGGCACAATGAATAAGCATTTTATTGTAATTGGAACTGCCGTTTTGCTTCTGGTTGTTGGATTTAGTGGTTGCAATGAGATAAATAATTTATTTGAAGAATTTGAATTAGATCCAGTAATTAAACGAGCAAATCCATATATTAACAAAATTATTACAAATGACATCCAGTTGAGAACTTATGCCAATTCCATTATCAAAGATTGTCCATCCAACGATAAAGAATGTCAGACTAATTCAATATATCGACATATTGTTGAAAACTTCAATTACCTATCAGACCCAACAGGTGTTGAGTTTATTCAAAGTCCACAGGAAACAATACAAATTGGTGGTGGAGATTGTGAGGACTTATCCATATTATTCAATTCTTTATTAGAGAATGTAGGTATTAAGACCTATCTTGTTTTGAGTGAGACACACGCTTACTCTCTAGTATATGATGTTGACATAACTAATCTCTGGAAATATGTAGAGCAGTCCTTTATTAAATTAACAGAAGATGAATATGGTGATAATCTAAGGCAAACTTATGAGCAATCTTTTACATTAGAGGGTAATCATTATTGGTATTATGGTGGAGATGGAAAAGATTTTGGAGATTATGATATTGATTATATGAACATAACCTATGTGATAACATCAACCAAAGCATTGGATTTCTATGTTGTACCAACCCAAGAAGATTATAATAAATTTGTAGATGGAGAAACATTTATGAATTATCCAGACTGTAAAGAGGAGAATATCTTATCTTTATCTGACGTATGTTCAAATCTTGGAAGTTATGGTGGAATAATACTAAGCAATAAGAATTGGGTTGACGCAGATGTCGATGTTAAATTAGAATTCTATTTACACCCATCTTTCTACAATTCATTTAAAGATAACACTATCACTTATTATTGGTTAGAAGGTAAAAAGTGTATTGTAGTAGATTGTACTTCTGGTAAATGGGGTTATCCTGGTTATGATACAGGAATTATTGGTAAAAAAACAGCAATAGACCCAATAACAAAAGAATATACTTATCTTACATAAGAACACACGGTAAATAACACCGATTTCCACAGGAAATGAAGGTTGATATACCCCCATCAGAATCAATTTAAACCGTGTTTTTAGCCGTTCTGACGCACAAACTCTTCGCCTGAATGGTTAGGTATAGGGTATATTTGTAGATACACATTTATATATATTTTATAAGGAGTGGGTGGACTTGATGCATTACAATGCTCAATCTCCAGAGAATTTAAGGGGGATATATGACAAAGTCATGGTTAATTGTATTTATCAGGAGAAAAATATATAAAATGCTCAGGTCACACAAATGTACCCTCTAACCTATGGGGGTCGCACCCACAAATACCCTCTTAAGCAATTATAGCCGAAAATAGTCTATATATAGCCAACATTGGTACAGATCTGTACCAAAAATAGCTGAAAATGGGGGTCTCAGAAACTGAGGTGAGCTGTAAACCTAGCTATTTAATAGATTAATGATGGCCTACATTGTTTCATATAATCTCCTTTTATTTTAATATCAGAACATTTATAACTGATAAAAGGAATTCAAAGATTAACATTTGGGGGGACATCCATTTGAAAAAACATCTTATTGTAGATTTGAGGGGAGGTAGAATATGAGAACAAGAACTAAAATCTATATCATAGTAGGGATAGTTTTAGTCATTTTGTTAATAATCCCATTAATATATCTATATTTACAATATGGGGAATGGGGAATCTATGGGGGACTTTTAGCCTATGTTATGATTGTCATATTCATTATTGCTATATATAATGAAATTAAACACCCAAGATCCAGAAGATATAGAGAGCCACATAATGAAGACAGAGTAAATGTTTATCATCATTATGAAGACGATAAAAGGAGACCACCAAGAAGGAGACCATATCAACAGGATGACAGAATAAGTCCAATGTATCAAAAAAGAGCAGAGAAGTTTTCAT
>JABCTC010000105.1 GCA_018238545.1 Candidatus Heimdallarchaeota archaeon | reverse complement strand
GCTCGGAAAATAGCAAAAAAAGCAGATGAAGCAGTTAAAAAAAGAGAAAAAATGGGATTATTACATGGGATCCCCGTTTCGATTAAAGATGAAACAGAAACCAAGGGAATCAGAACAACTTTTGGTAGTAAGGCGTTTGAGAATAACATAGCCCGGAAAGATGAGGCTGTAGTTAGAAGGTTAAAAGATGCTGGTGTTGTCATCTTAGGTAAAACTAACACTCCTGCTTATGGATATAAAGGAGAAACAGATAATCTAATTTTTGGAGTAACAAGAAATCCGTGGAATTTAGAGAGAACTCCTGGAGGGTCAAGCGGGGGTGCTGCTGCTGCTGTTGCTTCAGGATTAGGTCCGATAGGTATAGGTTCAGATGGGGGCGGGTCTATTAGGATACCTAGTTGCTTTTGTGGTCTTTTTGGGCTCAAATCAACTTTTGGTCGAGTTCCTCAGAATTCGATGAAATTGTTTGGATATTTTGGTACCTTAGTTCATAAAGGTCCACTTGTGAGGTATGTTAAGGATGCAGCTCTAGTGCTAGATATTATCGCAGGCCAAGATGAATCTGATAGATATTCTGTACCAAATCCAAATTTTAGCTATTTAGAAAGTACAGCGCATAATCGCTGTACTTTTTATTATCACTCAAATCTATATCTATCTTAAACGCCTCATCTGTAATCGTTCTGTTTTATAAATCTATATTATATTCGTGATAATGATTCATGCGGACATTAAAGATTTTATGTTCGATGAAACAAATAGAATATAATAGAGAGGTGTAGAATATGAAGGAACATAGAGCGGAACATAGAAAAAGAGTAGATATTGTAAAAATAAAATCAGTTGAAATGGTTAAGGAAGGAGCTATCCTCTATCCTGTTAGAAAGATCTCTTCCCCTCAAGATTGTGAAAAGCTTCTGAGGGATTACTTGGATAATACAGATCGAGAAGAATTTATTGTATTGGCACTAGATACAAAGAATCAACCTATTGCAATACATACTGTAAGTATAGGAACTTTAAATTCATCTCTGGTCCATCCCAGGGAAGTATACAAAATGGCTATCTTGTCAAATGCTGCATCAATAATCTTGTCTCATAATCACCCTTCTGGAGATACGAAACCAAGTCAAGAAGATATTTCAATAACAAAGAGATTGTCTGAATGTGGCGATATTATTGGAATCAAAGTTCTTGACCATGTTATAATTGGTGATAATAAATACTTGAGCTTTAAAGACAGTCTTGAAAGGTAAAAAAAATCGCACAAAATAACCAGTAACCATGCCACTTTGAGGAAAAAGTAGTAAAATAAAAGAAAAACTTTTTCGCAGAGAGGTAAAGAATGGGCAGAAAAGAGCAACGTATCAAAAAACAGATGGAAAAGAACCCTGTTGTGGAATGTAATAAGATACAAGAAAGGTTATGTCCTAAGCTATTCCAGAGGTTTGCACATACAGAAGACCCGCGCCATCAAAGCTATATTGAATATCCAAACAAACTTATGCTGGGAACGGTATATTACAAAGGGATTGGCGGCATCACAAGTATGCAAACAATGTCAGACAAGTTTAATAATAAAAATGTTGTTAAGAATATCAGAAATTTTCTTGGAGAAGAGGAGGCGGAATATCTACCTCATGGTGTAACCATCAATGAATACTTTGAGAGACTGGATTCAGAGGAGATACAGGGAATTATCCAGGATGAAGTTTTTGATCTAATCCGAAGGAAGAGCTTTAATGAAGCAAGATATAAGAAAAAATGGTTGGTAGTTGTAGATGGAACGCAATTGTATTCAGGCAACCGTCAGCTGAATGACAAGTGCCTTGAAAGACGAAGCAATAAAGGTACAGACGAGGAACTTATAAATTATCACACCAATGTATTAGAAGCTAAAATAGTGCTTGGAGATAAGCTAGTAGTCAGCATTGCGAGCGAATTCATTGAAAACAATGGAGAAGATACCAAGAGACAGAAAAGAATGAGCGAGGAAGAAATAAAGCAGGACTGTGAAACAAAAGCCTTTAAGAGATTGGCGGAAAAGTTGAAGAAAAAATTTCCGAGGCTTCCAATGATAATACTTGCTGATAGCCTGTATGCATCAGAGCCATTCATGGATATCTGTCGAAAGAACAAATGGGACTATATAATTCGATACAAAAAAGGAAGCATACCAAGCATTGCCGAAGAATATGAGGCTATACCTGAAAAAGAGAGAGTAGGTAATGCAGAATATGTGAATGAAATTGATTACAAAGGTAAGCCTGTGAATATGTTGAAATACTGGGATAAGAAAGTAGTCAAAAGTGAAGTTGTATGTACTGAGTTTCAATGGTTGACCAGTTTTGTGATAACCAAAAATAATGCAGAAAGAATAGCTGGAATAGGACGAAAACGCTGGAAAATAGAGAATGAAGGCTTCAACAGACAAAAGAATTGGCAGGGAGATATCACTCATGTTTGTAGTTGGAATGAACAGGCCATGAAAAACCATTATCTGATGATGCAGATATCAGATATGATCAAACAGCTTTATGAGTGGTTCTATTTGAAAGCAAATGAAATAGATAAGAAACAAAAAGATATATCTCCCGATTTATTAGCAAGCTTTGCCCAGCAACTAACAAGAGGAGATATATCCAGCACTGATATGCATTGCATATCACAAACTTGAGTTAAGTATACCAAAGGAAGTGATACCTGCCAAGAGAAAAATCAACAGAATTGTCCACAGAAAAAGCGCTTGTTGATAAACACGTTCAAAATCAGCCGCAAATTCGAGATGGTGTGGATAACTTTTCAAAAAGTATTTTTCGAATAACAATGGCAGGTATAAATAAATTTACCTTTCATAGCTGAGTCAAAGTTGAAGAACTTGACAACATTCTTGATGAATTTAGAGAGGAGGATTAATTTGAATATTAAATCACTGGATGAACTAAAAAAAATCAGGGAAAACTCCTTGAAAAAAGTCAATCTTAGAGAAACAGGTGAAGGCTCCGATGAAACTATAGAATTGATGGTAGGAATGGCTACCTGCGGAATTGCAGCCGGTGCAAGAGTTACTCTTGAAGCCCTCCTTGACGAAATCAGCAAACAAGATTTAAAGAACATAAAGATTGTACAGGTTGGATGTCTTGGTTACTGTCATTCAGAACCCATTGTTCAGGTCAATGAACCCGGAAAAGAACCTGTTCTATACGGAAAGGTTGATAATGCAAAAGCAAGAGATATTATCAACAAGCATATTTTAAAACACGAACTACTGGATGATTCAATAATAAT
>JABCTC010000068.1 GCA_018238545.1 Candidatus Heimdallarchaeota archaeon | reverse complement strand
GTAATCTTGAAATTTCATTGGTTTCATCTGTAATTAGTTATGATTCAAAACCAAGTATTATTGTTGCGAATGTTTGATTCTTTTCAATTAATATCATAGTTTCTGAAATGTTGAAAAAACAGAATATTTTTCTTATCTTATCTTCCTCATCTCTGACTATTCTTTTCCCCGATGCTTTAAAAGACTTTGTTATTACAACTGAGAGATGATTCAGCTAGTTTGACGTAACATCTGTTATAGCAATAAGTAAGGCATGGCGCTCTTTTAGGCTAAAGTAGGTAAAGTTTAAGTATTCTGTTCACGAATTGTTTATTTACTATGAAAATCCGGTTCAAAATAGCAATTATACTACTGTTCATATCACTTTTACTTTCATCAGCCTATTCCTCAAAAGCTACTGTCGAGGATAAACCTAGCCCCATTCGAGGTTTAGATGCCGATTTGACGGCTCCTATAATTATTTTTAATATAACTCAAATGAGTACTGACAATATCGTTAAAATTCTTGTTTATGATGCAGAATCTAATTTAACAGAAGTGACAGCGATTGGTAACCCATTCAATTTAAATTCCTCTACTAGCACATTCAACGTGACATGGAGTTATACAAATTATACTACATTTCCTCCACCCGTGAGTAAGGGCGGTGATACCTTGCCAGCTCCTACAGAACCTGAAGCAAATACATTTGATGCTGATGTCAGTACAGATTTGTTTGTAGTAGGCGATCACAATAACATTACAGTTGAAGCAGAAAATGAAGAATTGTTAGCTTCAGCTTCTACCATTACTTTCTGTAACTCTTATGAGTGTTGGGGACGCGGAGGTGGTCAGAATAGTATTTTATCTGAAACCACTTTGAATGTGAGAGAAGGAGTTCCTATAATACTCTTTGATTTAACAAATTACTATTGTTGTGGTTGTATCAATACAGAAATTATAGCTAACGGTGCAGAAATTGATGGTTCTTCGAAATATTTTGTTGACGGTGATAAAATATTTGTTGTACAGGTAGTAACTGTTGGTGGAGATGTATACAAATCAGCTCTAGTTCTGGATCCAGAAATTATATTAGAAAGTTTTACAGGCTGTGAAGATTGTTCGTGTGCCAATGCTGATACAAGTACTATTCCTAGTATCTTTGCTTTATTATCCGTTACTACAGCATTAATTCTATTAAAACGTAAGAGAAAGAGATAAATTTCTTTTACTTTTATCCTTTTTTCAAAAAAATGTTGTTTATTGTTTGAGATATAGCCATTTTATTAAGGAGACTTATTGGTTGACCAGAGAAATCAGAAGCATCAAGCATGTCTCTAATAGGAGAGGGGCTTTTAATTTCAGTAAAGAAATTTTTCATCTTATTGATACCTACATATGCTTTTCCAACAAAAATGTAACAGAACAAGAAAGAACCTATTTTTTTAGAAAGATAGGTAAATTCTTGAAATCGATCTCTTTGTATCATTTCGTGAGCTTCTTCTTTTTCAAGTTCTCTTAAAATTTCTAAGAACTGATCTAGATTTTGACCTTCCAATTGATCGTCAAAAGTTTCAGAAAAAAGAATTGTACCAGATGAATTTAATATGAAAAATGAATTTGGAGTCTCCTCCTCTTTTATTGTGTCTTCAAAGTCTATCAGTCTCTTCTTTATCATCTGATTGAGCATTAGCTCAATATGTGTTAGTTCTAACTTTTCAGCGATTCTGGGAAGATTCATTGTAAAATCAGTCCATGTATCAAGTTTGTCCAATATTGAATCATACTCATTAGAGATTTGAATAGCTAAACGCTCTAACCCTTGTTCTTCTGCAATTTGTTGAGCTTTTGAAAGAAAATATTTCGCATCTTCAATCTTGATTTCCATAAGTGATAGCTGAGCTTGTAATAAATATGTTTGGGCTAGTAAAGGATACAAATTTTGTTCGGCAGCAATAGTTATCAATTTGAGAATGAACGCTTTCGTATCCATAAGTAGGGATATGTCCTCGGTTATGCCTAATTCAGCAAGCAGTAATTCACATAGGTTCAAAATGGCGTCTATTGTAATACTATGTGCAATTTGTTTCTTATCTACTAGGAGAGACAAAATATGCTTGGATTCAGCAATCGTTTCTGGTGTCCCTTGAAACTTGAGCAAAACAGATTTTGATAGAAGATAAAGGCTTTCTATTATTAGATTATCAGTTTCCGAAGCAAGAATTTCTAATCGATCAAGATAGTCCACAGCTAATTCATATTCTTCTAAAATTAGATATAAATCTATTAAACATTTTAGAGAAGAGGCTATCTGACTCAATTTATCACCCATTTGCATCTTCTCTTTGAATTCAAGAGAGAGTAAATGATACTCAAGTGACTTATCCAAATCACCCTTCTTAAGATGTAATTCCCCGAGGCTAAAGTAGAGATGACCAAGTGTATCAAGAGATTTAAAATTCTGAAGTATCTCTAAGGATTTTTCGTAGTGTTCCAGAGCTTGATTTAATTCACCTTTATCTGAATAAAGCATTCCATACCAATGATGAGCAATCCCCAAACAATGTTGATCTTGCATTTCTGCATTCAATTTATAGTACGTATCTAAAGATGAAAGAGCTTTATCATATTCGCCTTGAGATTTATAGAACCCTATGATGTTTATTAGTACATTAATTTCACGTGCAGTGTGACCAATTTTCTTGAAATAATCTCTTGCACTCAAAAGACACTCCAGAGATTTATCGAGTTCACCTAATCCTCGATATATGTATCCTAAGTACTGGCGGTTAAAAGCTAAATTGTATTTATCATTTAATTTTCTAAATATTTCTCCACTTTTCATTTCATATTCTAATGCTTTTTTAAGTTGATCTTCTTTGAATTTTAATCCTGCTAACATATGATATACTGATGCCTCAATTGACTTATACCCTAGTTCTTTTGAAATTGACAAACTTGTCTCATAATTTTGCAATGCTACGTCTAAATGACCATAGTAAAAATACACATCGGCAATAGAATTTATTATCATTGCATTTTGATACATATTGTTAAGTTTCTCATTGAGAGACAGTGCTCTGTTATATGATTCTAGAGACTGTTCAAACTCAAATATCTCCAGGAATTCGCTACCTTTAATCTTGTGATAATAAATTTTACGTTTAATGAATTGAGCATCTTCATCGTTTCTAACACGCTCGAGAGAAAGTTCAAGTTGTTTAATAACATCATCTCTTTCCTTGAATTTCTTCAAGATTCTAAGAGACATAACTTTGAAACTAAGACCATCAAGTCTATGAAAAGGCAAATTTAATTCATTGCTTAAATTAATTATAATATCAGCCAATTTTAATACATGTTCATGATCATTTTGTAAAAATAGAACCTCTAATTGTAAGGTTTTAGCTTCCATTTTATCATTTATATCAAGATTTGTTACATTTTCCAAATCTCTTGCCAATTGTAACGCTTCATCCAATTTCCCTTCTCTAAGCAATTTCTCAACAAAAATCAGCTCATTTTTAGGGGGAGTGGACATGCTACTACACCTTATTGTAAACTAACTTTAGAGCAAGTATAATAAAAGATTTCTGCAAAAACGACCTAAAAAAAGAAAAAAGAGAAGAAGGAGCTCAGATTAATATGCTCCAAAATAATAAATTATTGATATTGATGCTAATGCTGCGTAGAATACTGCTGATACTGAAACAAGTATGATTAAGAATCTTGACAGATTTATAATGGCCTTGTTTTTTAACAGTCTTCTTAATGCATCAGAACTAATTTTTCTCATTTTTTCACCTCCTTTATTTCTTTGGTAATATTATAATTAGTGACAAGAGAGGGTTTTTCTAGTATTAGCTGCATAATTAGAAGCAAAGAGGATATAGTGGAATCAGAACGGTCAGGGACATTACTTATCAAAGGGAGAATTAGTAAGAGCAGTTTTTTTTCCAAACCATTCTGATTCCTGATGGACAGATATATGGGTGTAGGCAGGTGTTTCAATAATATTTTATCAGCGTAATCCTTGAGAAATATTAATTGTTGACTTGAACATATGAAACAGTTAGAGTTCAAGTTAAAGAAAAAGGAAGAAGAGATCAGCTCTTAGTCACCTCTAAAAATTTAATTGAAAGAACCAAAATACATCAGCTTATTCTTTAAAGCTATATCTTTGGTTTTTCTGACCTCTTTACTTATATCTTGTGTCTTAATTTCGGTTTCATCAGGCATTTCTTCTACATTTGTTGCTAGAAGATTTTCTGCAACTTGTTTCAGAAAAGCATTGAATGTTTCTTCATCAACAAATTCGAAACTGTATAAAGTTTTCAAATTGTTGAAGATTGTAATGAATTCGGTTTTTGTTTGTATTTTTGTTGCCATTTGTTATCACCTTAAAAAAAAGGGGATCATCCTGTGATAGGATTTCCCCCAAATTTGAAGCTAGCTTGAGCATTTGCTCGTCTAGCACGTCGGGCTCTTTTTAGCCTTTTCAACTCGCTTTCGAGTGCACTTATTTGTTGATCCAAATATTTATCTAGTTCGTAACTTTTCATTTGTTTCACCTTAGTTTGTTTGAACTTCGCAGGTTAGATTCCAAAAAACCATCTGAAAAAGAATGAAGCTTGAAGGGATCTTTGTATTCCTTGTAGCTTGATAACCTCAATGTCAATGTCAAGGTTATTTCCTCCAAGTCTTCGTAGATCTTTCTTAGCTCGTGGTCAAGCAGTTTTTTTATTTCGTTTTGCTTCAATTTTTTTCACCGGAATTTTGTTTCTATGTAGGACAATTTCCGACATTATATTTAAAGGTTGTGCATATGTCGGGTTATTTCCGACATCTTGAATGTTCAAAGATCAGATGAGATAAGCACAATAACCGCCAGTAGCAGTCTAAAGAATAAAATAGGAGGCTTTGGCAAAAATAGAAAGCGGCAAGATTTACCGCATATTCCGACATAAGGGAGAGATTATGCGAATTTTAAGCCGAGAAACAAGGGATTATAGTGAACTGATGCAGGCTTTACCATAGGACATACATTTATATATGTAGGAAAGTAATATACATTAAAGGCGAATTGATTACATAAAATGGTGCCGACATGACATCAAAAAAGAATATAACTATAAAAAAGGGTCCAACAGATCAAATAACTAATATTGAGAAACGTCAAGTTAAATCTAGAGCAAGAAGATTTGTTCTTGATCTCTTGGATGCACCACTGGGAGAGGGATTACAAATTTATCAAGAAACAGTTAATGAACTCTACGATGGTAAAGCACGATTAAGGATCTGCCTGAAATGTGGAGACATTAACACTACCTCAAAACTTACAAAAGACACTCATAGATGTACTATGGATTTTGAGAAATTAGCAATCCCCTATTTGGTTACTACAAGTTGGTTAAAAATGAGAGAGTTCTTTCTAGGAAAAGGATACTCTGACGCTTTGCGAAAACTAGGAGTTGAACCTGAACCAGTCAAAGAGAGAATTCCACGAACCCCTGTAGAAATTGGTGTTATTGATGAAAGCTCTGAGGAAGAAGTAACTGAAATCGAACAGATTGTGGAATAGATTATCGCCGCACGTCTCTCCCTATCTCTTTTTATTCACGCACAATGCTACAGTGAACTACCATCAAATAATTTTTCTCCTACTTAAGAGGGAGGCTCAAATAGAAAGTTGTTGAAATAAAAGAGGTGGATACTGTGCCTTTTTCTTGTAAAACTATCAACTGTAGTAATTTTCCCTCATATCGGCTAGTTAGTTAATCTTTTATATAGAATATCTTCATCACATAAAACAGAAATACAATTATTGTAGGAGCATCAAAATGCCCACGAATGTTATTGTTGCAGAAAAAGTAGAGTTTGCTCCATTTGATGAGATTAAATCAGTTAAGGGTGATATGATTATTTCAGAGTCTTATCCTAGTTATTTAGTTGATGAATCTAAAATCAGTGGAGGTAACGCAGAATGGTTATTTTTCCCAACGACAGAAAATGAAATTGTTTCCATCATAAACAAGATGAAAGAAGAAAACAACATGATTACAATTTCCGCTGCTCGAACTGGGATAGTAGGTTCGGCGGTCCCTTTTGGTGGAGCCGTTATGTCCTTAGAAAGGATGAATGAGACTATTGGAATTGGATTCGATGAAAATGCACAGCGCTGGTTCTTACGATGTCAACCAAGCATATCTCTTGATGAGATAAATGAGTATGTAAAACTCAAAAAATGTGGTCAGAATCAAAGTATTCCACCTGAAAGCGATTGGGCTGAAAAATTCATGGAAGAATGCACAATGTATTATCCAATGGATCCTACAGAAATGACTGCTTCATTAGGTGGTACAATATGTGCTAATGCATCTGGTGCCAGATCTTTCAAATATGGACCCACAAGAGATTGGGTTCGTCGTATCCGAGTGGTTCTTGGAACTTGTGAGGTTTTAAACATCACTAGAGGTCAATATAAAGCTGAGGATGGCATTTTTATCGTGAAAACAGCTGGAAAGGAGCTTATCATTAAAACACCTTATTATCACATGCCAAAGGCAAAGAATGCTGCTGGGTTATTTACTGAGCCAAATATGGATTTGATTGATTTATTCATTGGATCTGAAGGTATTTTCGGGATAATCACAGAAGCAGATATCTGGATTAAGGAATACAATGCTCAAATATCATGTGTGGGTTTCTTCAAAAAAGAAGAAGATGCTATCGATTTTGTCAGACTTCTTCGAGATGATGAGAATCTATCCCCTGAGTTCATAGAATATTTTGACAATAATGCTTTGAATTTGTTGCGAGATAAACAGGAGATAGATCCAAAATTCGTGAATATGCCCAACATAACAAAAGAGGTCAAAACAGCTATATCGTTTGATTTGGCATATTCTGAAGAAGACTTGGAGAAAATATTTACTCAAATAAGCGTGATTCTCCAAAAGTGTAATTCATCACTTGAAGATACATGGTGCGTATATGAAGACAGGGAGTTGGAGCGTATAAAGCATTTCAGACACGCAGTTCCTGAAATAGTCAATAATATTATAGCCGAAAGAAAGAAACAATATCCCTCAATTCACAAACTTGGTACTGACATGTCCGCAGAAGACCAACATCTAAAAGAAATAATGAAATTTTATCATGATTCGCTAAAGGAAGAAGGGCTAGAGTACGTTGTCTGGGGCCACATAGGTGACAATCACGTTCATGTTAATATCCTCCCAAGGAATTTAAAAGAGCTGAAGAAAGGAAAAGAACTTTATATGAAATTTGCTAGAAAAGCTGTTTCTTATGGTGGTTCTGTTTCAGCTGAACACGGGATTGGAAAAATAAAACACGAATACCTAGAGATAATGTTTGGAGAAGAAGGGATTGAACAAATGAAAGCGATTAAGTGTAAATTCGACCCACATTGTTTAATCAATTGTGGTAATATATTCCCAAGGAGTAGATGTGTATGAAAATCGTAATTCTTGTTAAACAAGTTCCAGAAGCAGATAAAGTAGCGGTTGATCCTGAAACAGGAACACTAATCCGAGAAGGTGTAGATTCTATTCTTAATCCCTATTGCGAATATGCTTTAGATCAAGCGGCTAAATTGAAACAAGAGTATCCGGAATTGAACATTGAAATTACAGCAATTACAATGGGTCCTCCTCAAGCTAAAGCGGTTTTGTACCGATGTTTGGAATTAGGAGCCGATAAAGGTTATCTGATATCTGATAGAAAATTTGCTGGTTCTGACGTTTGGGCTACATCCACTGCGCTCAAAGAGGGTGTTGTACATATAGAACCGGATTTTGATTTAATACTTGCAGGAAAACAAGCCATTGATGGTGATACAGCACAAGTTCCAGCAGAAACAGCTGAACAGTTAGGTATTCCCCAAATCACTTATGGAGTAGATGTGAAAATCAATGGAAAAAGAGTAGAAGTCAAACGCGAGACAGAAACTGGTTACCAAGTTCTTTCTGTAAAAATGCCTGCATTAGTAACAATGAGTAAAGGGTCTAATATTCGTAGAGTTCCATCTATGCAACAGGTATTAGATTCGAGAAGTAAACCCATTGAAACTTTTTCAGCAGATGACATAAACATTGATGAAAATAAAATAGGACTAAAAGCTTCCCCCACTCAAGTAGATAAAATATTTGCGCCACCAGTTAAAACTGGGGGAGAGATAGTTGATGGGAAAGACCCTAAAATTGCTGCTCAGAAACTTCTAGACTATTTAGTAGAAAATAATTTTATTAAAAGGTGAAAAATATGTTGGAAGTAGATATAGAAGCGTGTACAGGTTGTAAAGTTTGTGAAAGGGTTTGTCCTTTTGGTGCAATTGTAGTTGTTCCAGAAACAAAAAAGGCTAAAGTTCTTGATAATTGTACTCTTTGTGGAGCATGTGTAAGTGCGTGTAATTTCGAAGCATTGAGTATTGAAAGAAAAGCAGTTTCTGAAGAAGAATTAGCTAAATTCAACAAGGTTTTTGTTTGGGGAGAATGGGAGAAAAAAGATGGAAAGATTGTAATCAAAAACGTTGCTTTAGAGTTACTCGGCAAGGGGAAAGAGCTTGCAGATAAACTAGGTGAATCACTTGCAATTCTTTTACTTGGTAAAGATGTTGAGCATCTCGCACAGACTCTTATCCACCATGGAGCAGATATTGTTTATCTATGCGAACATGAGCTACTGGAAGAGTATTCTACTGATGGGTATGCAACAGTTATTTCATCTGTCATTGCATCAGAAAAACCTTCGGTGGTGTTATATGGAGCAACACCTAATGGTCGTGATTTAGCTCCAAGGATAGCAGCAAGGCTAGCGTTGGGTTTAACAGCTGATTGTACTGGTTTAGATATTAACGAAAACAGACAGTTGCTTCAAACCCGTCCAGCTTTTGGAGGTAATATTATGGCATCTATTCTGTCACCTTACACAAGACCACAAATGTCATCAGTGAGACCAAATGTTTTTCCAAAACCAGATCCAGATGAGAACAAAACTGGAGAAATAAAGAGAGTTGATGTAAATCTCAAACCATATAGTATAAGGACTAAAATCATTGAGGAAATAGTATCCAAAGATGAAGGCATCAACATCGAAGAATCTAAAATTCTTGTTTCAGTAGGTCGTGGAATTGGAAACAAAGAGAATATCAAGGTTATTGAAAATCTTGCCAAGGAATTAGATGGGACTGTTTCTGGTTCAAGAGCTCTAGTTGATTTGGGTTGGATACCACATCCTCTGCAAGTAGGTCAATCAGGAAAAACTGTCGCCCCAACTTTATATATTGCATTTGGGATTTCAGGAGCAATTCAACATCTTGTTGGAATGTCTTCCTCTGATACCATAATAGCAGTAAATAATGATGCTGATGCACCAATTTTCAAAGTAGCAGATTTTGGGATAATTGGGAATATGCACGAGATTATTCCTGAATTCATTAAACTCCTAAAAGAGCATAAACATAAGAATTAAGGATGTACACTTAATTCTCCCTATTTTTCTACCTTTAGTATTCTCCAAAAGTTTATATTATTTAAAAAGCGATTATATAATTACAAGCATTCTTTGTTTAAGAATTAGCTTAGGTGAGAAAAGATGAGAAATTCTAAAAAAATTATTTTACTAGGAGTATTCTTCTCCTTAATTATTCTTAGTTCTTTGAACTCAAACAACATAGTAAGAGGTCAAGAATATAGTTATTCATTACTATTAGTCCCTGATGTCACTTATGAATGGAGCGTAACTACACTTAGTGTGGTTGGTTCAGCAAGTACATCATTTTTGGATTATGGAGATGAAACTATTAGTCAAGGAGATACATTATCAGCAAAGATACTGTTAGATGTAAATGAAACAGTAATAGGAGATCCGCTTCAACTGTTAAACATTTCAAATGTATGGGTTGAATTTTATCTTAACGGTGTAAATAAATCTACAAATGTAGATGACATTGGTTTATTTGATTTATCTTGGATGGGATTAGGGAGCTATTATTTCCTGGAACCTACACTGTACACAAATTCAACTGGTGCATATGACAACTTTCTGATTTACCACAATAGTTATGCTGAAGTAAATTACGAAGGAAGAACAGAGATTAAGGAATATGCCTATTATGAACTTGAAATTGAAAAAGTTGTTACTTCTACTAAACTAAGTAAAGATACTTGGTCAATTAATATTGATTATTCTGAAGAAGAGACAATAGAAAACTTCAGAAACCCAGATAATTGGTTCAAAGACTTTACTACTGAAACTTTGGTTGCAGAACTAAGATTTAACAGAGAAACTGGGCTAGCAACATATATGCAATACACTTACAGCTGGCATAGAATTCATGAGGTTGAAGGTTCGTTAGATAATGACGCTGAATCAGTTGATTTATTGATAGAAAGTACTCAGTTACCAACCAGTGCATCTTATGAATGGTCGTTTGCTGTAGTAGGGTTAATAGTTTTTAGTATAGTAATGGTAAGAAGAAAAAGAAAATAACTTCTTCATCCTTTTTTTATTTTTTACCATTAGATTGAAGTTCTTTCTCAACTAAAGCAGCTTCTTCAGTTTTTTTAAATGGAAAGAGTTGAGTTTCATCACGTTTTGGTTTGAAAATTTGTAGCAACAACGCTGATACAGCAACAATGGCTACGCCAATCCACTCAAGAACTGATGGTCTTTCATTAAGAAAGATTAGAGCGAGAATAGCTATTTGCACTAGCATAGTATTATTGATTATTGAAATTTCAACAGCTTGAAGTTTCCGCATAACATTGTTCCATAAAGTGAATGCGAAAGCTGTATTTACAAAACTCAACCAAAGAATGTAACCAATCGATGTTAAAGACAATACTGGAATTCCCTCAATAATTATTCCGGACACTAGTAAAACAACTGATCCAATCAACATACTAATGGTTGTTATAACCAATGGACTAAATTTTTGAGATTTATTAATAGCCCGTCCCATAATTGTCGACAAAGCATTTGCAACAAGCCCAACAATTGCAGCAATTAACCCAATTATACCCAGTATTGATGTTTGAATTTCTACAAATGGATAAAAGTACATCAAAGCACCAACAAGAGCAGTGAAAACAAAAAGAATTTGTGCTAGATTAGGCTTTTCTTTAACAAGGAAGATGGCTAGAATCAGAACCAATATGGGAGTAAAACTGAGAAGAAGACTTGCAGTAATTGTATCTTCAAGATAAAGTATAGCAACAAACTGGGCACCTTGTGTAAAGGTATAAAAAATAAGCCCGTATATTACCAATTTAATCCACCATCTCCGTGAAATAGTTTTTATCATTTTACGATTTTTGGGAGTAGATAGGACAATTATTACTAGAATCAAAGAAGCGATAAAATAACGTAATCCTGCGAAGAAAAGTGGGGGAATAGCTTCTAGACCGATCTTCATTATTGGCCAAGATGAAGACCATAGAATTGTCACAAAAAATGCTTGAAAGATAGAAAAAGCACGTGTTTTGACGATTTCCGAAATTGACTTCATGCCTTGAATCACATCTTTAATACTGACATCACAATAGTGTGATGGGTGTAGGAGGACACAATAATGTTGAAAGGCATTATATAAAATTAGCGAGTGAAGAAGAACAAGTAAAGAACCTAGTTTTAAACAAAGGAAAAGACAATTAATAAAAGAAGAGAGAGGTGAAAATCACACACTTATAAGAAATAGTTACTGTGTGGGACAATACACAAACAGCATAATAAGTGCAGTAACTAGTAAAAGATTGAAGCATTAGAGATAATGCTCTATAATAAAATAGGTGGAAAAATTTGAATGAAAAAGTGATACTTTTTACAGTAATGATCCTTTCTAGTTTAGCTGTAATGAGTGTATACAACGCAAATAACACTTATGCAGGAGTTCAGCCAATAGCTAATTTAGTTTGTAAAACAAATGGCGGTGGCGTACGACCTGATTATTGTTTGTATATTGCTCAATACCTAAGAGAGATAGGAATAGAAATCGAAGTTAAAGTCGAAGAATGGACAGTGTTCCTTGGAACTCTGATGCTAACAAGAGACTTTGACATAGGTGTTGTAGGTTTATCAGGAGGCGGTGCCTCACCAGATATGTATGACATTTATGGTGAAGACGGTTCATTGAATATTTTTGGTATGAATAAAGAAATGCCATACGCACGTCATGAAACTTGGTCAAACTTGCCAGGGGCGGTCTAACCGTCGTTTAAGTGGGTCCCCTCACGTGCGTTGAGGGGAAGAATCATGAGGATC
>JABCTC010000011.1 GCA_018238545.1 Candidatus Heimdallarchaeota archaeon | reverse complement strand
TGTGGTAAATGTGGTCAAATGGTCAACACTCATGATAACGCTGCGCATAACATCTCTTCCCTCCCAGGTACTCTCCTTCCTTCCGATCTCTTCCCCTCAACACACGTGAGGGGGCCCACTTAAACGACGGTTAGACGCCTTCTGGCAAGTTTGACCAAGTTTCATAACGTGTGTTTCTGTACAAAAGGTTATTAATGACACTATTCTATCTCTATTTTAATGGGGAAATACGTTTTAGATACTAACTTCTTTATTAGTGGATTTCAAGTTCAACCTACCAAGTTTCACAAATTTGCTACTTCGTTTGAAACATTGAAACTTGATATCTATATTACGCATCATATTAAAAATGAAATGAGATTCTTCCTTCAGCGCGAAATCTTACCTTACATCGCTGTGGAACCAGTTAACAACAAGGATTTTCAGAAATTTATTGATAGACTTCATGATCAATCAACTAGCCTTCCACAAAAACCTGATCTTTCTGTTATCTACGCTGCCTCAAAATTGAAAGCTACAATCGTTAGTAGTGATCTAAAGTTACTTGAAACAGCTGAAATGATAGGAATAAAAACCTTAACCAATAGCGCTTTTGTTAAACGCTTAATTGAAGAAAACGAAGATACAGACATCGAACCCTTTCTAAAGGAACTAGATTCTAAGTTATTTGCTGCTGAAATTAGATATTCTGTGGAAAGTACAAATAGATACGATCCTGTAAAAAGAATCAAGAAAATTCTTGATTCTGCAATCTCTGTAATTCGTTCTGAATATGAAGAAAAACTAACTCAACAAGCAGCTGTTCAACTTAAAGAGAGTGATGGTTTTTCATTAGAATCAATACAACTGCAAGAGTTACTAGTGGAAATCAGTAAGGATATGCTTCATCTAGAGGCGGATTTCTTACAGGGGCAGTATGTCGAGCTTGAAGATGAATTATTGTCAAGAGTTAGAGAAATTACAGACCATTTAGTGGATTGGAAATTGGCTGTCGATAAAATTGAAGATCAGAACCTTTACAATGAATCTCTTTTGTTATTGGGTAGACTCCAATATCTAGCATGTATCTGTTTGATTGAAAACAAGAAGATAGAATTGGCTAGAGTGTATATGGATAAGCTGATGATGATACTATTTCAGAATAGTAGTGCTGCTGAAGAATATGGTATTGATGTACATTTCTTAAGAATGATTATTCTTCTGCTTTCAGGCCAGATCCAGAGGCTAAATTCATATTTCACTCCAGCTTTTGAAGCAGCATGTACTCAATGTAAACGATCTGATGTAGCCAATGTGGTTAGGGCATTGATTCTTCTTACAGTGATACTAAAACGAGAATCTGTAGAGGAGCACTCAACTATTGAAGGTTATGATAATATAGAATTCATCAACCAACTTGGTTTCAAATACATGCAACTTGGAAATCTGAATAAGGCAAGTTTAATGTTTGAACAAACTTTCTATCTTTCTTTAAACAGTGAAAATAAAGGTATGTGTATTGCAAGTATAGAATACCTCAGTTGGTTATTTTATGCAGGCTTAGATAGAGTGAAAACAACCATTCAAAAGATGTATAGCGATTTCGTGAACAAATACCCTACAATTAAAACAAGTTATAAAATAAGCTTAGAGCTAACGAACAAACCTAGAGATCTCGATAAATTTCTCGTTAAAGACTTTAGAAAAGTTGCTTCCATGCCCGCTGAATACAGGTCTTCATTGTATTGCATTGGAAAAAGTCAAATAATAGTGAAGGGCAAAATGATTCCAATTATTCGTGTAATGAACTGGGAAATCAACTCTAGAATAGCAATATTAGATGAAACGAATGAGCTAACTCCCAAAGCTTCTCTTGGAACCTCTCTTCATCTGTTAGAAGGTAAATTTAGAGTGAAGAAAGCTTCATCTCACTTCCGCAAACAGCATAATGTAGAGTTAATAATGCATATAGATCCTTTATCTGAACAAAAGATAATGTTTAGGAATCCTGGAGGATGGGAATTATCAATCATGGAACCACAAGAAAATAGTTAAACACTTTCGAAATGTAATTGTGATGTGCCCTTATCACCTCTAAAGAATTAGTTCAATATTCATATCATATCCTTTCTCTGTTCCCTCTTTTTCTTTTATCTCTGTAACACACTTAAGAAAGATTGAAAAAGTTTTTAACGGTAAATTAGCAAAATCTTATCATGGAACTTGTTGAAACTGGAATTGTTGGTCTTGATAATATCTTATCTGGAGGTCTTCCTAAAGGAAGGACAATTCTTGTATCTGGACCAGCTGGCTCTGGTAAATCTACTTTTGGACTTCAATTTCTATATCATGGTGTTGTAGCTGGAGGCGAAAGTGGTATCTTCATCTCTTTTGATGAGCACCCAGAACATGTAAGAGAGGAATGTATGAATTTTGGGTGGAATTTGAGTGAACTAGAAAAAGAGAATTTATTGGTAATAATAGATGGATTTAGCCCTAGAGCTGGTGTAAGCTCCAATGAGAGATATCAAACACCAGTTGACGTTGATGAGCTGATTACACAGTTAGTAGAAATTATTGATAAAACTTCAGCAGAAAGAGTTGTAATTGATAGTATCACAGCTTTAGCATTATCAATGGAGTCAGAGCAACAAATAAGAAAACAAATATTGAAATTGAGTGCAGTCATGTCTTCGTTAGAATGCACGACAATACTGACAAGTGAAATGCGCGATGGAATTGTTTCTCGTTTTGGTGTAGAAGAGTTTATGTCTCAAGGTGTTATTGTTCTCAATTATGAATTTCAGAACAATGTAGCTATTCGAAGTTTAAACATCCGAAAAATGAGAGGTTTAAAACACGAAATGGTTGAGCGACCATTTGAGATAACATCTACTGGGATCAAAGTTTACTCTGAAGAACAGTTTTATTTCTGAAGTTTCTTCTTATCTTTTTTCAATCGCTTAACGTAAGATTTAAAATGAATAGTCAAATGCTCACATTAGTGAATTAGATGGGTAATATACGAACCAGTCAAATAAAACGCTTATCCAAACAAATAGTAAGGGATTTTCATGATCAATTAAGTACAGATTTTCAAAACAACAAACATGTTGTAGAAGAAGTTTGCACACCCATGTCAAAGAAAATGCGAAACCTAATTGCTGGATATACTACCCGTATTATGAGACAATTCAAGGATCAAACAATCCAAGTTTTAGAAGAATTGTAAGTTTATTATCGAGTAAACTTTTTAACCACTATTTTTCTATTTTAATTATATGTCCTTCAGTTCACGAATTCCCCATTTTTATAATAAAACAATAGAAGAGAGAAGAAAAGTAATTGCAGAGATGCTCTCTCTTTCAAAGAAAGATATCTCTATTTTGCAAGGAAAAGAAACTGCTGAAGATATTTTCGAAATTATGATAGAAAACGTTGTAGGAGTGGTCTCATTACCCTTGGGAATAGCTACAAATTTCGTCGTTAATGGAAAGGATTACCTGGTTCCTATGGTTATAGAAGAATCTTCTGTAGTAGCAGCTGCTAGTCATGCTGCAAAGATAGCTAGGGAAAAAGGTGGATTTGTAGCTGAATATTCAGGATCTTTCACAATTGGACAATTACAAATCTGTGAAGTTAAAGATATTGAATTGGCAAAGAAGCGTTTAATCGCATATAAGTCTGAACTCCTCGATATTGCTAATTCAACAAATAAAATATTAATCAAATTAGGTGGGGGGGCAAAGGACATAGAATTAAAAACTATTCAAGGAAATCTCGATTCCTATTTGCTTATTCATTTAATAGTAGATGTAAAGGATGCAATGGGAGCCAACGCAGTAAATACTATGTTGGAAGCTATGAAGATAAGAGTAGAAGAGTTGACTGAAGGTAGAGTGTTGCTAAGAATCATTTCGAATCATGCAACAAAAAGAACTGTTAAAGTTACAGCTGTTTTTAGTAAGGAATCCTTAGGAGGAGAAGAAGTGGTAAACAATATTCTATATGCTTACGATTTAGCTGATAGTGATATCTATCGATGTACAACTCATAATAAAGGTACAATGAATGGAATAGTAGCAGTTTTACAGGCAACAGGTAATGACACACGGGCAATAGAAGCTGGTGCTCATTCATTTGCTGCCAAAGAGGGAAGATACAGTTCACTTACAAAATATGAAAAAAATGCTGAAGGTGATTTAATTGGTTCTATGGAAATACCATTATCTTTAGGTATTTTAGGGGGAGCAATTAATGTTCATCCAACTTACAAGCTTGCTTTAAAGATTCTAGGTGTTTCAAGCTCTGAAGAATTCGCCAATGTTGTAGCAGCTGTTGGTTTGGCACAGAATTTGGCTGCTCTAAGAGCTCTTGTTTCTGAGGGAATACAAAAGGGACATATGGCTTTACATGCACGAAATATAGCTGCGACAGCAGGAGCAGAAGGAGAAGAAATAGAAAGTGTAGCTAAAAAGTTAATAGAGGGCGGAATAGTAACCTATGACGAAGCTAAGCAATTACTTGAAAATGAAAGAACTGATAGAGGGTGAAATGTAAATGGCTTTATTTGAGAGTTTCAATAAATCTTATAAAAAATTTAGAAGAGTAAGAAAAATAACATATATTGCTATTATAGTCACAATGCTATCTATCGGCACGTGGCTCATATTGGATGGAAGATTACAAGCTCGAATAAGTTCAGTAACATTTCCTGCTAAAGATTTGTCTTATCCTGGTAATGAAAAGACAAATATTGGATTTAGCTTAACACTAGAGATATGGAACCCATCAGTTTTAACAAGATATGAAAGAACTCCTAACTATTCTTTTACTTTTTATCCATGTATAGATGTAACATTTACTAATTTGTCCGGTTATAATTCTCACGTTGTTGTAGATGACATTTCTGAACAAAGTGATGATGAATATATCTATCTGTATGGTCCAACAACTTTACCAGCTGTTGGTACAGAGATTATTAAACCAGGTATAAACTTAGATTTTGCTTTCTATTCTATGTTATTTAATGAACCGAATCTGACAAGATTGCCTTTGGGAGAATATAGAATGTGGTTAAAATTTGATTTGACATTTGGTCAAGATGTTATTTCAAATGCTGTTACAATGCAAGTTTTTGAAAATGAGACCTTTGTTACTTATGACGCTATCTCAGAAGGATGGGGTCGGGTATCGCTGTTCAAATCATGCTTAATTTATTACATGACTGCTGGAATTATGGTAATAATACCTTTAGTGAACAAGTATGAGAAACGCAGAAAAAAACAACTAATATACTGATAATAGGTATGTGAAATCTTTTTATTTTTGTAATATATCTATAATCTATGGAAGAGAAGAAAATTAGAGCTGATAAACCTGTTTTTGAAGAGGGAACACAGTACCATATAGAATGTAAACCAGGTGATTTACTAGGGCCTGTTTTGTTGCCGGGTGATCCTGACCGAGCTAAGAGGATAGCAGAAACATGGGATGAACATAAACTAGTAGCAGCTCATCGTCAATATAACTCATATACGGGTAAAATCAAAGGTGCTCCAATCAGTGTAACATCAACAGGAATAGGAACTCCTGCATGTGAGATAGCTGTAACAGAACTTCTCAATATTGGATGTGACACTTTTATCCGTGTAGGTTCGTGTGGAGCCATTCAAGATGGAATTGAATTAGGAGATATGATAATCAATACAGGTGCAGTAAAAATGGAGGGTTCTAGTCCATTCTATGTACATGCAAATTATCCAGCAATAGCCAATTATGAAATTGTACTTGCTTTAATTGAAGCGTGTGAGGATTTAGGATATACATATCATCTTGGAATAGCAGCTTCAACATCAAGTTTTTATCTTGGGCAAGGTCGTCCTGGCTATAAAGACTACAAAATTTCTAAAACTGATGCTATTGTCCCAGATCTTCAAAAAATGGGTGTTCTGAATTTCGAGATGGAAGCTTCGCATATCTTTACATTAAGTCAGATTTTCAATGCGAGAGCAGGAGCTATTTGTACAGTTTATGCAAATAGAGTGACAAATGAATTTGGTGTAAAAGGAGAAAAAGAGGCGATAAATGCAGCTAGTTATGCAGTAAAAATTCTATCTGAAATGGATGAAGAGAAGGCAAATAAGAGAAGTAAATATTGGCATAGAAAACTATGATGCTCTGGAAAATGAGGGAGGGAGGGCGAGAGCAAATAAAAGATTTTTTTGCTCTCGCCAAAATACAGTCTCTTGTAAGTTTATAAGTTCTTCGTAAACTGCAAAAAAAGCGTCTTAAACAATACTTTGCTTAATTAATTAAAAGAAATATTAATTGTGGTTTTAATCAAAACCACTTAAACCTGGAAAATAGTAATCTCCCGAACCTTCATCTAGAATTGCTAAATCGTATTTCATCATTATTGTCAAAGTGTTCTGAGCTCTCTCGACTGACCACCCTAGATGTGACGAAACCTTAGCAACTGTCAAAAATGGTAGCCCTGTTGCTAATCGTAGTACTTCTTGAAAATCGGTTGACATTTCAATTGGTTTGAATCTTATTAATACATCTTCTTCCCCAATATCTACTCTTGGAGGAATTATTTCTTTTTCTTCTAATTTCTTTAGTACCTCTAGAATATCTCCAACTTTAACCTTCCAGTTAACTCTTGTTTCTTTAAAATAGTCGACTAGATTTGCAATTGTTATTGCTCCTCCGATATCATCTAATTCTTCATTGCCTATTATTAACAATTCTCTTGCTAGTTTCTGTTTGAATTTGTCTTTGCCAAAAATTGTCGGTGCTTTAACTTTTCCTGCTGTACCAATAGTCTGAGGCATCCCAGCTCTTTTTCTAATCTCTAATACTTTGTTTACAAGCATCCTGGATGCTAATAACTCCTTGAAATTTTTCTTTTCAATCTTCTCTATACCTTTAACAAGCACTTTTTGTTTGGAATCTTTGTCAATTTCTTGAGTTTTAACAAGATCATCATCCATAGACTTGTAAGCATCAGAAAGTTGAGATTGAAAATCAGGTTTCTTTTTCCGATTTTCTTTTTCCTTTTCATCGGCCATTATTATCAAGTAAAAACTTGCTATTATAATATAAAAGATTATTCAAATTAAATTGAACTTAGTTAGGTAGAAATAAAAACTTATAAAACCCCAATAACAGTTCTTTATGAATAGAAATAATTGATGACTTAAAAACACACCAATTTTTTACTACACATTTAATACGGTGAAATAATGAACGATATTAATATAACAGCGTACGGTGCCACAGATTTCGTAGGAAGAAGTTCTTTTCTTATCCACGATAGAGATTATAAAATACTCTTAGACTGTGGTTTAGAACTCGTACCAAAACAAAAAACTATAGCTCCAGTAGGAGTTCACGATGTTGCAAAAGAATTAGATTCTGTGCTCATCAGTCATGCTCATATTGATCATTCTGGATATACACCCAGATTATCAAAGGAAGGGTATAGAGGGAATTATTATATGACACAACCGACAAAGGACATAGCTTATAGGTTGTGGTTAGACCATCTAAAGATTGAAGGAAGAAGACACTGGTCTGAAACCGATTTAGATAGAGTTTTTCATAAAATTAGTACAAAGGATTACAATAAAAAATTCAAGGTTGCTGATGGAATAACAGCTGAATTTATCCATGCTGGACATATTCTTGGAGCAGCCCAGATATTATTAGATTGGGAAGGTCAACTTATCTTGTATACGGGAGATATTAATGACCGTGTTACTCCTATGTTCGATGGTTATGATTTACCAAGCGAAAAAGTAGATGTTCTTATAACTGAATCGACAAACGGAGACAGATATGTCCCAGAAAGGAAGAAAATAGATGTAGGATTAAGGCTAATTGCAAAACAAGTAGCAGAACAAGGTAATAAGATGCTTTTACCCTCTTTTGCTGTTGGTAGATCACAAGAAACATTGATCACGCTTGCTTTAGATGAAGATTTAGATGATATTCCCATTTACATTGATGGGATGATAGTTACAATGAATATGATAACAGAACATTATCTTAGCGAAAAATGGGTATCCAAAGGATTCTTAGAGAATCTTAAAGATGCTGGACTAAGTTCTCCTTTTGAAAAACAGAATATGATTCCAGTAAAATCAATATCAGATCGAACTCATCAGTCAAGGAAATATCTTGCAGGAAGCAAAGAAGGTTCTATAATCGTAACAACTTCTGGAATGATTGAAGGAGGGCCAATTCACACATATCTAGATTTGCTAGGTTCAGATGAAAATAATGTTATGGGTTTCTCAGGTTATCAAGTAGAGGGAACAACAGGTAGGAAAATCTATGATGGAGCATCAAATGTAACTTTGTTTGAAGACTATGGAAGAAAGAAAGTTGTTGATCTTAATCTTAAAATCATGAAGTTCCCCTATTCTGGACATACTTCAGTTGACGGTTTGAAACAAATTATGGGTGATTCGGGTGCCAAAAACATCTTTCTTGTTCATGGTGATAAAAGAAATCAAAAATACATTATGGAATATGTAAAGGATGTAGCAAAACCTAACTTAATTAAGGAGAATGAGCCAACACGCCTAATAGGTGTATAAATGCAATTAAACTCTCCTCCGTATCTACAAATAGCATTAGATTTAATTTATGAAAGGGACGTTGACAGAATAGTATCTGAAATCCCTCAATCATCAAAAATCCTTTTAGAAGCAGGAACCCCTCTAATAAAAAGTCTAGGGATACCTGTTATTAAGAAAATAAAAAAATACCAACCTGAAGCATATATTGTTGCTGATATGAAGACTTTAGATGTTGGTGAGATTGAGGTATTTATTGCAGAAACTCAAAAAGCAAATGCTGTAGCTATAAGTGGGTTAGCTTCGATAGAAACAATTGAATCTTCTCTAAGAGCAGGCAAATCAATGAATATAGACATCATTCTGGATTTGATGAATATTGAAGATCCAATTCAGTTGTTAGAGAAACTAACAAGGATACCAGAAATAATCTTGTTTCATAGAGGAATAGACCAAGAAGGAAACATGGAACATCCTTGGGAAATTATAGCAGAAATTAAGAGTAAATATGAGAAAACTCTTGTTGCTGTAGCAGGAGGATTAAATCTTCAAACTAGTTCTAAAGCCCTCAGTAATGGGGCAGACATCATTGTCATTGGTAGGGCAATAACACAATCAAAAGATATTTCACAATCAGTTAAGGAGTTTATGGAACTTTTACATTAAACTTAAAATTCATGAGCTGTCCCCTTTTCTCTTATCCTATTGTATATTTTTTTGTAAGTCAGATTGAATAGAAATATGATGATCGCTGAACTTACTATTAGTGCTATTATTGCAATCCATACTATCTTTGAAGTTATCATCCCATTCCCAAATAAACACAATCGACAAGCTCTAACAGCTATAGTCATTGGAGAAAAATAAGCTATTACTTGTAGCCATTGAGGAAATAGATCTAAGGGGAAAAGACTACCGCTGAGGAGATGAATTAAACCTACTACAACCATAGCTATCTCTCTCCCTCTTTTTACTAGGATTGTGAAGTTTGCTGCGAGAAGAGATAATGAGAAGAAAAAGATGAGAATGCAGATTAATAGCAATAGTAGGGTGAGTAGCGAACTCCAAGAAATGTTGAATCCAATGAAGAGAGGAAAGATTAGAAATACAGGAACATAATGAACTATCGAAATCACTAACCCATATACAACTTCAAATGAGATTTCTGAAACAAAATATCTTTTTAAACCAAAAGGTAAACACGATAGAGTTTCAAATGTTCCTTGTCTCATCTCGCTAGTGAAACTATTCATTGATTTCATCAGAATTTTCGTGGAAATATCAACTAGTATTGCCCCAGCAAAGATGAATGAAACACTGCTTACAACATATCCATCTTGTGCAATTGTATTCTGAGGAACAAGAAGAGAGACATAGTAAAAAAGCGAAGCTGCAATAAATGTATTCACAAAACCAACAATTATTGTGAATTTATATTGCCATAATATCTTAACATTACGAATAAACACGGCTTTCAATCCACTATTAAAAGAGACAGAATCATTTTCATTTGTAAATTGTTGAGCGACATCTGTAGGAGTTTGAGGGAAGTTCAATACCAATCCACCTTGTTGTGTTTCTTTGAATGTTTAATGCTCTTTGATACTAAAATGAAAGAGAGAACTCCTATACAGATAATGAAACCTAAGAGAACCAAACCATTTCTCTGTACAATTTCCCATTGAATGTTTTCTGATAAGATAACATTATGAAGAGCTTCCAAACCGTATGTGAGTGGTAAAGATCTAGCTAAAACAGTAGGAAAGCCACTAAGGAGAGCAATTGGAAAAACTATCCCGCTGAACGTTTTGGTTAACTGATAAAGTAACTGTACGAGCCCACTATTTTTCTGATAATATATTGTAAAGGCTGCAAAGAGCATAGATATAACCATGTGCGAGAGAAGTATCAATAGGAAAAGCAGGCAAATTAGAGCAATTTGAATTACAGATACAGATAAGGAAAATCCAAAGAATGCATAAGATACTCCTAAAGAAATGAAAATTGAAAAAGATGCAAGAAAAGTACCAGCTAAAGTAGTTCCTATTGCATATTCTGCAAAGTTAAAGTGTAAGAGAAGTGATGACCAAGTGCCAGAAACTATTTCATTATATATTGATCCATTTACAGTTGCCAAACTTGTTCCAACAATGAATTGCAAAGCTAATCCGATAAAAACAAATTCAAAATAAGATGCTGATATACCAAATATTGCCATATCAGGGTTGAGTTTGCTGAAGAAGAAGTACATGGTTATAGTTACTAAATTTAGAAAGAGCGTGATTAAATAACTGCTTTTGTAGCTCAAACTCATTTTAACTCTAGCAGCTGCAATTGCATACATTCTAGAAATTGATTTGCTATTCTTCTCCGATGATTTAAATGTAGAAATCACCTCTTGTATATCATAAGCTATAATTATTCCTCCTCTCGTAAAGGTATAGTAAAAATCTCTTCAATTGTTATAGCTTGTGTTTTTTCTTTCTGTTTATTAATTTCAAGAAAAGATAGAAACGATTCTTTTAATGAAGGCATGTGAGGTACAATCTGAAAAATTTCGCCTTTTGCTCGAAGAATAAGAACAGTAATTCTCGATATTGTTTCATTGAATGTGTAAGATATAGGTTTTATTTTAGCTTCATAAATGAAATTATGATTGTCTTGTTGTTCTAAGGAAATGATTTCAGCACCAGCTGAATCACTTATCATTTTCGCAAAAATCTCTGTAGGCATTTTTGAAACGTGAAGAGATTCTGATGGTAGAGGTGGTAAAGAAAAAATGATGTGAACATATTGATGACCTGCTGATTTTTTAAATAAATCGGGAGAGCAATCTTGAATCAGGTGACCATCATCAATAAGAATCAATCTTGAGGTAAGTGCATCCATCTCTGAGAAATTATGACTGGTTAAGAGAACAGAAGTTCCAAATTCTCTGTTAAATTCTAATAATAGATCCTTTGCCTTCTCAGAACTTTCTGCATCAAACCCTAATGTAGGTTCATCTAACAGAAGTATTTTGGGAAATGTGATAAGAGCTCTAATCAATAATACTTTTGCTTTCATCCCCGTTGAAAGTTTCATGACCAAAGTATCCTTTCTCTCTGCAAGATCGAAGTATTTCAATAAGGAGTTGATCCTTTTCTTAATTTCTGTTTTTCTAATGCCATACAATGTTCCATAAAACAGTAAATTATCCTTTACTGATAATCGATAATATAAGCTTCTTCCACCTGTTTCTCCAAAAACTGAACCCACTATGTTTCGAATTTTTTTATCCTCAAAAATGGATATGCCATTTATGTATGCTTCTCCAGATGTAGGTAGTAAAAGAGTTGAAAGAATTTTAGAGAGAGTCGTTTTGCCAGCTCCGTTGGGTCCGAGTAACCCGACAAATTCCCCTTCCTTAATATTAAGTGAGATATTATCTAATGCTTTGATTTCCTTTCCTTTTCTAGTATAAGATTTGCATAAGTTAGATATCTCTATCGACACATCATTTTATATTTAGAGGGCTATATAAGCACAGCAAAATCAACATGCTAAATCACTGAGATTGTACTTCTCGCGGCTTAACACGCTTATAGATACAATATACTAATGATAAACAAAGCAATACTGAACTAATAATTCCTGCAGCTAACCAAGGATATCGCGCCGATAAGCCGTAAAGAACCGTAGACAAATACGAAGTTCCTGTATTTCCTAAAAAGAAACCTGTGGTGATTATTGAGTATAAAATTGAAAAATGTGCCTTTGGTAAATCATATGTAAGAATAGTAAACACAACGGGAAAGAAGAGTGCGTGAGCTATGTTTTTTATGAATAACGCCGCAATATACATCCCAACGCTATCATAAAAGAAGTAAATTAGAAGGTAGTTACTTAAGATTATAACCGCTGAAAATACCATTAAATAATTCGTTAGTTTTGGTTTGTTAGAAATAAGCCATCCGATTATTGGTGAAACAATTATGAAACTAAGCTGTGATAACCCTAAAAGTAAACCTATGTAACCCTCTGAAAGGTTTAAAACATTTTTACCATAAAGAGCCATAATAGGATCCGTTACACCTGAAATTAATCCAAACAAAATAAAAGCGAATACAAAGAAAATTAACGTACTTGATTTGAAAACCTTGAAATCAAATTTCTCTTTATGTCCACTTTTCACGTCAACTCTGCGTATAAAATGAACCGTTTCTCCTCCCCCCTTTACAAAAAGCAACCTAAATGAAATTAAACCAATAATAGACAAAATTAACGCAATTATTATCATAAAATAAGCGGGGAGAAACTGTAAAACAAAGCCTAATCCAACAGAACCTATAAGTGTTCCAAGTCTACCAGAACTTGAAATCAACGAGTTGTATATTCCTTTATGGGGTGACTTTAAGTCTGATAATAAGGATCGACTAGAAAGTCCAAAAATATTGTTTGTTAAACGTAGAAAGGCAAATAGTAATGCTAGTATAGCTGTATTATCTGTTAAAGCTAAGCACCCAACTGCTATTGTCATGATAATGTACGACGACATAACAGCTGGTTTTCTTCCTACTTTTTCTACAATCCATCCGCTTGGTATCCTAGCTATTAAACCTGTAAATGTGTATGCTGTAACAATGATTCCCCATTTTATTAGAACTTCAGTTTCAGAAATACCATACCTTTCTAGAAGATACAGGGGGAAGAGCTGTCGAACTGACATGTAGATTGAAAAACTAAGAAATTGCGCTGTAATGAAAGCTAACACTTCTCTAGTCTCTTTAGACTTAAGAAATCCTTTAGCTTTGAAACCTTTACCTTCAGCTGAATCAAAAGATGATACTTCTGGTAAGACTCCAATTTCAGGCATTCTATTAACAAAATCAGCTCCTAGTTTAAAATATTGTTGTAACTAGCCTAAGGAAGAAAAAGGTAATTAGATTGCTATTCTTGAAGTTTTGTCATAATTTGCTCTGCTAATTTTTCAGCTTCTTTTGAGTCTGTTATTATTTCAATTTCGTCTGGTTTTGTTACTCCTAAATTAAGTTCAACTGCTCTAGCTATCTGTTCTTGTTCAAAAATTGATGCTCTTTTTACTTCAGTCGTTGTACCCAATATTCGTAGGATGGCAACACCAACAGCATCTATTGCTATCCGATCTTTGCTCGCTAGCATAACATTAGCTTCTTTTTTCGTTCCAACAGCTGGTCCTCCATCTACATATGCTGTTACTCCATCTAGAACTATCAAATCAGGCGAGAAAGCACTATTTATATCTGCAATTAACTTGCGTTGATTTGATGAACTATGTAACTCTCTCATATACGAATTGCCATTTAGATCCCTTTTAGGTACTAACCCTACAGCGTTTTTCAGTGATAAAGTGAAATGGCCCCCATATTGATGGGTTTTCAAACAACAAGTTTCAACAATAAATTCTGCATCATGATAAATTTTAGCAAATAGAAATCCATCTTTCCAGTAACTGTCCTCTGGTCTAATGTGGATATATTCTTCTACACCTACTTCAGCAAGATTAATTATTTGAAAATCTAATTCTTCAGCTAATTCTAATATCCCTTTCTCTTCCATACATTTTCGTGTATCTACAGGACCACTTCTCTCTGCAAGTGTGATTGATTTTGCTCCCATCTCTCTCAGTTTTACAATTAATGATCTTAATGTACCTATATCCGTGGAACCTGGAGCAGGATCTGCTGTGTTGAAATTAGGTTTTAATACAACCTTTTTCCCTTGAACTTTGTTTTCTGCTAAAAGGTCTATTACTTGAACAGTTGCCTTTTCTCTGTTTTGGCTTATTACTAAAGAAACTTCAGACATAGTACTCAATAGAAATTTGTCGACGCTCTATATAACCTTTATTTGTGTAAAACTGAACACACATAACATTTTCGTGATGTTTATCTGAAGTAATATTATTATATCTCCACTTCAAAGGTGATTCATGAAGAATCAACTTCATGCAACTCTTGTAATTACAAATGCAAACATTTGGACGTTTGATGAAACAAAGCCCAGATCTGAATCTTTAGCAATTTTTTCCAATACAATAATGAAAGTTGGTAATAAGGAAGAAATTGAACCTTTGATAGGTCCTAGGACAGAAATAATTGATGCTAAAGGCAATACAATTCTTCCTGGTTTTATTGATGCTCATACTCACATAGCTTGGACTGGGTTGAATAGAATATATCTAGACCTCCGAAAAGCAAAGAGTCTTGAAGAAGTGCTGGATTTGGTTGAAGAAGAGATTGTAACAAAAGAGAAAGGAGAATGGATAATAGGTAGAGCTTGGGATCAAAGTAACTGGATAACACAACGCTATATTACAGCTGCTGATCTTGACCCAATCAGTCCTGACAATCCTGTTATTCTTCGTCATGTATCAGGACACTCAGTTGCTGTAAATTCTCTTGGATTCGAAAGTCTTGAATTATCAAAAGACCAACTTGGTGTAGATTTAGATGAAAAAGGTAAGATTACCGGTATTTTGAGAGACGTTGATCTTTCTAATAAACAAGAAATAAAACCCACTCCTGATATGTTTATTAGAGGTCTGGAATTAGGTATTGAAGAAGCGTTATCCCTTGGCATAACCTCAATTCATGATAACATTACATATGAGGTTCTACCAGCTTATTTACATCTTATCAAAGAGAAAAAACTGCCTATACGAGTATATGGTATCATCTATGAGGATATGATATCTGAGGCAATAAAAATTGGTCTTGATCGAGATTTTGGAGATAAATGGTTCAGGATTGGTGCATGTAAACTGATGACAGATGGTGCTCTGAGTACAAGAACTGCTTATGTCTATGAAGATTATCTCGATAAACCAGGAGAAAAAGGATTTGCTCTTTATGATGAAGGTAAACTGAAGGAAATGGTTACACTAGTACATGAAAACAATTTGCAACTTGCAGCTCATGCCATAGGTGACAAGGCTGTCAGTAACCTCATTTCTGCAATCATAGAAAACATTACCCCTGAAGAATCAAAGGAAGCTCTGCATCGCATAGAACACGCAGAAATTCTGAGAAAAGAAGATGTTGAAAGAGCGAAATCTCATGGAATAGTATTTTCTATGCAACCTAACTTTGTTTGGCGTTGGGGAATGATTGATGTTAATAGCATGTATGAACAAAGAATCGGAAGAGAAAGAACTTTGATAAATAATCCGTTCAAGTGGATATTAGATGAAGGTTTGTTGATAATATTCGGTAGTGATGGAATGCCGTTAGGTCCATTATATGGTATCAAAGGAGCAATCTTTCATCCTAATCCTGAATTGCGATTAACATTGGAAGAAGCTATCCAGTGTTATACATTGAATCCCGCAATTGCTTCTAAAGAGGAAAATGTGAAAGGCTCATTGAGCTCAGGTAAGTTAGCAGACATTGTTATTTTGAATAAGAATCTCGATGAAATATTGTTAGAAGAATTTCACGATGTTGATATAGTTTATACCATTGTAGGTGGAGAAATAAAATTCAAAGAATAACTAAGAAATTTAGAATTTGTATTTGTTCATGATGATGGTGACAACATCGCCATCTCTAACTATATGCTCTAGACCAACTCTCTGATTGTCATGCTTTGCACTCGGTCCATAAACAACTGCATATCGGAATTCTGTAGCAAACTTTCTGTGAATTTTGTCACAAACATCTTTTATTGAGGATCTGTATTTTACAATTAAAGGTTCTTCATAATCAGTTTTTTTACCTTGTTTTTTGAGATAAATTTTGATTAGTTCTAGTTTGACAACAATATTATCCTTTAGTTTATTAATATTATCGCCCTTTAGAGCACTAATGAAGATTGCATCCGGAAATTGTTTAGTAAGAGATTTTTGTTGCTTTTTGGATATTAAATCGATTTTATTGATTAAAATAAGAATCTTTGGATAAACCCTATTACCTTCTAATATGTCAATTAATTGATCAATAGTGGGGTCGCAGCGAACAGTAACTGATGCGTTAATTACTTTATACTCTCTAAGAATACCTTTGAATGTTTTCTCTGTCATGTGAGTAAGTCTTCTCAAAGTTGATAGAGCAATTCCTCCCCTATCCTCTTTCTTAATTATTATGATAGGTTCTACCATACCAGGGCGAATAGCAACCTTTTGTAATTCAATAATTATTTTATCATAGTATTTCTTAGCATTTTTCGGTTCAAGAAGTAAAAGTATCATGTCAGAACCTCTTGCTACAGCGAGAATTTCCTTCCCTCTTCCTTTTCCTATACTTGCATCTTCTATAATTCCTGGAAGGTCTACAATTTGTATCTGAGTGCCTTTGTGAAACAATATTCCTGGTATAGCTTTTGTGGTAGTAAAAGCATAAGCCCCTATTTTGGATTGTGCACCTGTGATTGAAGTAATTAAAGTAGATTTACCGGTTGATGGAAATCCTATGAGAACAACTGTTCCATCACCTGTTTTTCGAATATCAAATCCGTAACCTTTACTGGAACTTGAAGAAAACTGAATCTCGAGCTTTCTTCTTCGCAATTTAGCAATTTTGGCTTTGAGCATACCTATGTGGTGCTCAGTAGACTTGTTTTTTTGAGTTTGCTTTATTTGTTCCTCAATATCGCGAATTTTATCATCTACAGTGGAGCTCATGTTTCTCTCACTTTCCAGTAAAGTTTCTGCTTTAAAACAATTTTATTTCTAATCTCTATAAGATTAACTATTTGTGATGAAATTATCTTTTATTCTTAAGATAAAGAATGATTTTACTTCACAATTAATGATTCTATTGATTCTCGGTTATCTAAAGAGATGAAAGTCGACATTAGAATAATGAAACAACTATATATTTCTTTGCACAGAATAATAAACGAATAAGCAATTATTATTTTAACCAACCACTAGTTTTATATAATTATGTGAATGTTCATGTATGCATTAAACTTGGGGTGGTATAATGACAGAGATATTAGAATTAAGTGATGAAGAAAACATAATAAAATTAGCTAAAGCCTTATCCTCGCCAACAAGGTATAAAATCGTTAAGCTATTACTTGACAAAGAAATGGATATTTCTAGTATTGCTAAAAGAATGAAACAGACAGAAGCTAATACTTCAGCTCAAATAAAGTATTTAGAAAAAGCTGGGGTGTTAGATAGTAGATATGAGCCTGGAGCTCATGGTGTCAGGAAAGTCTGTAAAACAAGAGTGAATAAAATCATTCTAAATATTGTATGATTTGTACATATTAACAATCATTCTTTTTTGCTATAACAGAGATATCTTCAATAGATAATTGCCAAAGTTTGAGCACAGAGAAGTTAGCTTTGAGCGTTATCTCTCCTATTTTTGAATCTGAAAATAGTTTAGCTAAAGCAGTTAATATAAGAATTCCTTCACATCTAAGAATTGAATATATCTCTCGTACTGTTTTTTGAGGATTAGGGACATTTTGGATTACAGATATGCATATGACTTTGTTAAATATATTTTCTTTGAATGGTAAATAATCACTATCTGCACAAATGAAATGATTTGCCTTGTGTTTATTTTTCCCTTCCTTTAACATGTTAAATGAGATGTCGCAGCAAAAAACATTTGATATCTGATTTCCCATAAAATCAAGTAATAAACCTGTTCCTCCACCGACGTCCAATATGATTTCAGAATCATCTATTTCTATTTCAGAGAATATTTCATTGTATTTTGTCATTTGAATATCCAAATATCTCTTATCATACTGTGTAGCCGTAGCATCGTATCTTCTTCTGACTTCATATTTTTTATTTTTCATTAAATAACAATAAGAAAGAAAAGAATTTTAAGTTATCCCATTGATTGGTAGTTAATGTCTATAACTCTATATGGTGCAAGGGTTCTAAAGGATCTTTCAAATCAAGAATTAAGAGTTCTTAATATGGTTGAAACTCTTTTAAAGAAGGGTGAATACGCTCCAGTAGAGAAAATTGTTACATATTCAGGTTATACTGGTAAAGAAGTAAGTTTCATTGTTTCTAAGCTCAATAAAAAGAAATTGCTTAGAAGGTGGACAGGTCAATTTGTGGGTTATACACTTACATTTGCAGGATTTGATGCATTAGCTTTAAACATTCTCTATAATAAAAAAGTGGTTGCTGGGGTTGGACGTGCAAAAGGAGTTGGAAAAGAAAGTGATATTTATCATGCAATAGACTTTGAAGAAAATGAAATTATGCTGAAAATAAATCGAACGGGGAGAGCCAGTTTTCAACAAGTTAAGAAAAGAAGAGATTTACTGAAAGGAAAGTTTCACTATAATGTTTTTTCTTTAGCGGAACTATCCTCTAAACGAGAGTATGAAGTGCTTTCAAAGCTTCAAGAATCAAAACTGCCTATTCCTAAAATACTTGGTCGTAATCGTCATATCATTGCAATGAACGTAATTGAGGGAACAGAGTTAGTGAAAGTGCAAAATCTGAAAAAACCTATTAAAATACTTGAAAAAGTAATTGAGTACGCTAAAATATTGTATAACAAATACAATCTTGTTCATGCAGATTTAACCGAGTATAATATCCTCTATAATGAAAAAAAAGATTCCATAACAATAATAGATTTTCCTCAAGCAATTTCGACAGATCATCCAGATGCGGATTTGATTCTGGAAAGAGATTTCAATCATCTTTTTAATTACTTTGGAAATAAATGGTTTATAAGTCCTGAAATTGAAGATGTTGTTGAGTATATTGTTGGAAAGAAATGAAGGTGGTAGACATATCAAAAGAAGATTCTGATTTCATAATCATCGGTGTAGATATTCTTCCTCAGAGCATTCCATCAAAAGCCACTCATTATTCGGTGTGTGTTTATGATGGCAACAAAGAAGAGATAATCAAGAAATATAAAAAAGCGAATCTTCAGAAAATTATTGGCTTAGCAAGAAGCTCTCAGGCCTCCTATGTAGCAACTGATAACATTTATGAATTAGTTAAGAATCCTTCACAAATTCCAAGATTATGTATTCAATTGTTGCCCAAAACAAAATTAGTTCAGGTAACTGGTTCACCAATCCACGGTTTTACATCTTTAACTAAACTTATGCGACAAAATGGGATGAAAATACCTGCTAAGCTTACACCAATGGATGCAGCAGAAGCCTGTAGTTTTTTGTCAAGCAAAAAACTTGGATATGTCATTGAACCTTTTGAGGATGAAACAAAAATTATTGTTTCACGATCTAGAGCAAAGGGTCCAGGAGGATGGAGTCAGAAACGATATGGGAGATTAATAGATACTTCTGTAAATCAGGAAGCAAAGAAAATAGAAGCACAGCTTATAGAATTGAGATTAGATTATGATAAGAAGACTGCAAGAAGCAAATTTGGTTCAAAACGTGTGGTGTTTAGCGTTTATGCCCCCCTCTCAGAAGTTACTAAGTCTTTTAGAAGAAGACGAGGAGAAACATGTCAAGTTCAGGTTCATCCTGTTAACAAGGAAAGAGTTGAATTTATTCCTTTATCTCAACAAGTTCAGATAAAATCTTCTCTCAGAAGGTTGATTGTAGGATTAGATCCTGGTTTAACTATTGGTCTCTCAATCATGGATTTGAACGGGAAAATTCTGAAAATTGCAAGTTATAGAGAAGCTAGTAGAGGGCAAATTATCAGAGAGATTACAAAATATGGTAAACCAACTTTGATATGTGTAGATGTCTATCCTTATCCAGCATATGTCGAGAAAGTAGCAGCAACACTAAGCTCTCGTACTTATACTCCGAGAAGTGTTATGACAGTCGCTGAAAAAAATGAAATCTCAAGAAAACTAGCTATGCAACATGGTATTTTAGTCAAGAATGCTCATCAAAGAGATTCCCTTGCTTCTGCATATAAGGGTTATATCAAGTTCAAGAATGAATTCGAAAAAATCGAACGAAAATACTATGATCAGTTTGACAGATCAATAAGAGATGAGATTAAGGATTTAATTGTAAAAGGAAAATCACTAGTTGAAGCTGAAAATATAGTAAATCAATCGTTTATTGAGGAGATATTCCAACCTTCTACAATAATCGAAGCAAAGGAAGATACTCCTCCAATCTCCACTGATGATCTAAATTCCAAGATAATTATGTTACAGGAACAATTAGATTGGGAACGAAGAAAAAACAGCGAACTATATGTAGAATATCAGTCATTGGAAGAAAAAATGGAGTATTTAGAGGATAAGTTACTAGAAGGGAAATCTGAATATATGGAGACTCTTCAACGAGAAAAAGCCTTCTTAGTCAAAAAAAATGAAATATCCTTCTTAAGAGAAAAGATGAAAAACCTTGAAGAAGAACTTGAAAGATATGCTGATAGGGTCGATGAACTCAAGAAAGTTTCATTGTTACGAGGAATGGATGGGTGGGTTCCATTAAAAGTTATAAGAAAATTTTCTCAAGAAGAAATTGAAAATACTGAAAAAGCTTACGGTTTAGGTCCTGGAGATGTTGTGTTAATCTTAGATAGTACAGGTGGAGGAGGAAAAACAGCAGAACAATTACTATCTTATAGAATTAAGGGCATGATTGGTAATGTTGACCAATTATCTTACAATGCTAAACTTAAATTATTTGAAGCAGAAATACCTATGGCAAAACCAACTGATGTTGAAATAATTAGAATTGATGAAATAGCTGTAATTAAGGAAGAAGATCTCCAAAAAATGCTAGAACTTGCAAAAAAGGAATTGGATATCAAAATGGTAGAAAAGAAAGAGGGAATTTTAGATAGTTTACTAGATGAGTATAGAGATGAACGCAAAAAAGAAATTGAAGAATACGATGAAAGATTGCAGAATAAGAGAAATCGTAGGCTACATCCATCTGAGAACGATGATGTAGAAGATGAATTTAATTGAAATTAAAGATCATCTGCTGATAATTGTACAAGAAGTATGTTATTCCCTCGAACAAATATGTTTCCATATTTTGAAACTTCTTCTCCATCAATAATCTCTATTGCGTCATTCAAATGACAGTTCATGTATTGATCAAAGCTTTGAAGTTTTCCTTTATATTTCACGTTGTCTTTTAGTCTGATTACAATATATTGACCAATAACCTTTCGCAAGGTGTTGATGGGAATGCTGTGAACGTTGCTCATATTTTCACCAAATGGTAAGATTTACTGAATCGAGGGATTGACCAATATTTAAAAAGATTTTGATTAACGAACTCAACAAGCTATTTATCAAAGTTTTTTGCGGATTCCTCAAGATTTTTAGTTTCCATAGTAGTTGTTTTACGTCTTCGAATTTTCACAGAAATGGGGTGATTGACAGCACTACCTACTATAACTGCTTCACCAACACCAAGTGAAGTAATAGAACCCAAAGTAGCCCTGTCTATTCCCTCTGATGACTTTCCAATATAATCAAGATCATAAGGATTAAGAATTTTCATGATTATGTGAGTGTTACACTGACTAAGTGCGGTGGTTGATAATTTTACTGGGCGTTGACTAACTAGTATTAGAGAAGTGAAAAATTTTCTTCCTTCACGTGCTATTGTTTCAATAATGGGTCGGGCGATTGCCATCTCTAATTTTGATTCGCTTGCAAATTGATGTGCTTCCTCTAATATTATAGTTGTTGGAGGAACCAATTGTTTTTTGCGTAGCTCGAATATCCTGAAAAGAATATAACTAACTATCATCTGTTTGAGTTTTAGACTTGTAAATTCACTAAGATCAAAAATTATCAGTTTACCTGGTTTCAATATTTTTTCAAGATTTGGATTCTCGATTTGTCCAAATAATCGTGTTCCTTTCAAAGAATAAAGCCATCCTATTAGTGCTTCTTTACTCCTTTGATTTATTTGGTCATCCTTTTCGAGTTCTTTTAAAATGTCTTCAATAGTATAAGTGATACCTTGTTTTGTTTTTTCTTTATATAATTTCGAGGTAATCTTGGATAATTCCCTTGTTTGTACAGAAGACATCTGAGGTTGATAAATTGCAAACTGCCTTCCACTTAATGAATTCGTGGCAAATTCTATTAAAGCGGCAGGAAAAACTTCTATTGAACTAGCAAAAGGAGATTTATCAGCTGCCATTCCCTTATATTCCCCGTGGACATCAAAGAGTACTATAGCTACTCTTCCTTCTTCTTTTTGTCTTAGCAGTAGCTCTTCAATGACCACTGAAACTGTATAAGATTTACCTGCACCTGAAATTGCTAGAATTGCTGCGTGTTTCTGCAAGAATCTTGTTAAATTCAACCTCACCTCTAATTCGTGTTGTCCAATTACTCCAATATTCAATCCTTTTACACTCTGTAAACCAAGGAATCTAGTTAATATTTGCTTATCAGGCGAGTATACCGTTTCACCAGGAGATACTGGATACATCAATCTTTGAATGCCCGTTTCGGTTATAATACCCAAAGGTTTTGCTTTTGCAATGATATATTCCCATCTATCAGCTGGAAAAATAGAAGCTAAAGTTTTTCCACTTGTTTCATAAGCTCTTACAGCTGATGGGGACGAGAAATATCTGTTTGTCTTATAGACCTCATTAACTACTGAAATAACCTCTCCTTCTTCAGAAGGAACAACAATAAACATCCCCTTTTGCATTTTAAATTCATCTTCAGGTTTGGTTAAAACAAAACTGAATTGTGTTGGATTAGGCGAATGATCTTCATCTACTATAATTGTACCTATACTCTTTTTTGACATTTAGACACCTGTTTTAAATGGTCCCCTACTTCTTCGTTTTTGTAACGAGAAACTTGAGTAACCAATCTTTGCTGCTATTTCATCTACAAGGATATCAGCATCTGTCTCCTGTATTCGTGCTCTTGCATCTGCTTCTATAATAACATTTGGCAGTCCATATTCAGGATTGTATTTTGATACTGCATTAACTAAAGATGAGATTTTCTCTACTATATTACCTTCTGCAATATTTAATACTGGGAATTCAATTCTTAAAGGTGTATCAAATTCAGCTGTTTTTTGATAAAAGCAATGAATTTCAAAATCTGGTAAACCTTTATCTGTTTCATCATTGAATTTAGTGAGTAGAAATTCAAATGTTCGCTCATTTGTATCTAGAACTTGGAACAGTAAATCTGTATCCCGAAGTTGTCTGATAATGGGGCGATAATCAATTTCAATTAATTGTTCAAAACCCTTTAATTTGCTTAAATGAGGTAGAATAGCTGCTAATTTGTTTGTAAGAATAGCGGAACGAGAATCCTTAACAATTCCACATAACGCTATTCGATTTCTTTGACATTTTGAATAAAGTTTCCGATAAAGTGCTTTTAGGTTTAGATATTGTTGCAAAAGAAACTCGCTTTGTTTGACTTCCCTACCATCTAGAACAGGAAGGACAGATCCATCTAACATTATTATATCAGGTTGATCTTCCTCTAAAAGAGATAAACCACAACGAATCTCCTTCTGCATACGCCAGATAGAAATCAATGTTTCAAGCTCATTCTGGGATAAAGGTTCAATACTAGTAAGAATATCCGGAAAGGGTTGCTCTTCAGGAAAATAACGAACCATTGGATTATCATCTTTACGATGGTAAAAAAGAACTCCAACCGCTCTGATAAGTGCAATATCAAAGAAATTGAGAGATCTATGAATTACTCCACCATCTACACCGGCTATTTTCAAACCATCTATATTTGTAGAAGCTACTTTTTTAGTAAATGTACTATCTGTTGTGACGATGCCAAAGTTCACTGGAAACTTAGAAGGATTCAAAGTTTTTTTTGCTTGTTTGAACAGATTCTGAAAGAGTTTTCTATGTTCATTATATTTTTGAATCTTTTTGGAGATATCATCAATAACCTTGTCAATTTTATCTTGAACTCCCATATTGCTGGTCACAATAGTTATGTAAACATTATCCTATATTAAGTAAATGTGTTTTTCACTATTTTTGTACAGATCTCTTAGTTGCTGACATAACAAATTGCATGAATGGTGGAGCTGGTTTATGTGGTCGTGATTGAAATTCGGGATGATATTGTGTAGCAATAAAACATGGATGATTGTCTAATTCAAGAGTTTCCATCCTTTTACCATCTTCAGAACGGCCAGAGAAAATTAAACCCTTATCCTTAAGTTGTTCAATATATTCGGGATTAACCTCATATCTATGTCTATGTCTTTCTGCTATGATATTTGACTCATAAAGTTTCTCGAAGAGTGTATCTTTGTCAATGAGAATTTTGTGTTTTCCAAGTCTCATAGTTCCGCCCAAATCACTAATTCCTTTCTGCTCAGGTAAGATATCGATTACAGGATGAGGTGTTTCGATGTCAACTTCTGTAGTGTTAGCGTTATCAAGGTTACAGCTATTTCGTGCGAATTCTATAACTGCAAGCTGAAATCCATAACAAATACCCAAAAAAGGTATTTTGTTTTCTCTACAATAGGTTATAACAGAAATTTTGCCTTCAGCTCCTCTTGACCCAAAGCCTCCTGGAACTAGGATGCCATCAAATTTGTTTAACTCATGAATCCTTTCTGAATTCTCTTCATAATCTTCTGTTGAGATAAATTCAATGCTAGCATGAACATCACTATGAGCTGCAGAATGGCGAATAGCCTCCTTTACACTAATATAAGAATCAGCTAATTCAGTATACTTTCCAATAATGGCGATGTGTATATTTTTGTCTTTCTTAGAGAATTTTTCAAGTAGTCTCTCTTCCTCTGACCAATCCGCAGAAATGTCCTCAAACCTCATTTTAAGATTCAGAGTTGAACCAAATCCCTGTTTATCCAAACATAATGGGGCGGATAATACATTGTCTAAATCAGGTAATGAGAATACTGCATTAGCAGGCACATCACAAAACATGATAATTTTTTCTTTTGATTTTTGTGTCAGATTATTAGCACCACGGGCGACCATAATATCTGGTTTTAACCCCATGGCTTGCAAATCTCTTACAGCATGTTGGATGGGTTTAGTTTTTTGCTCTTTTAAATTGGGAGGTTCTAAAATATACGTTACTAGCACTAAAAGAGTGTCTTCTTGAGGCATTTCTCTTCGAAGTTGTCTAATTGCTTCTAGGAAATGTTGGCTTTCAATATCACCAATTGTTCCACCTACCTCGATGATTAGAGCGTCTAGATTTGGTACTCTTTCTGCGATATATTTTATTCTACGTTTGATTTCATCTGTTATATGGGGAATTACTTGAACAGTTTTCCCTAGAAAATCTCCCTTTCTTTCCTTTTCTATTACAGATTGATAAACTTGACCAGTTGTTATGTTTTGATCTCCGCTCATTTCTAAATTTAGTATGCGTTCATAATGACCGAAATCAACATCTATCTCCGACCCATCAGCTGTTACATACGTTTCCCCGTGTTCATAAGGATTCATAGTTCCTGCATCAATGTTAAGATAAGGATCAATTTTGATAACATTAACTGTTTTCCCACGTACTTGGAGATTCTTCCCTATTGAAGATGTTACAACTCCTTTCCCTAATCCAGAAATTAAAGCTCCACAAACAAAGATATACTTCGGCACATAAAGCAAAAGGAAAACTATGATATAAATTTTGTTACTAAATATCAATCTTATTCTATATCTGAAACTTTAACTATAGCCTTCCATTTTTCAATTGCTTCAGAAACAAATTCGAACAACCATCGCTCTTCTGGTGTGAAATTACGTGTTTTAGTGGTAATATTTCTCCCTTTTTCAGCAATTTTTATTATTTTGGAAAGCCTCATAGTCATAAGTTCTCTTAATTTCATATCAATTGCTTCAATTTGACGATAAGGGATGGATTTCTTCTTATCTTTAAACTCCTCGTAGGTCTTCCTCATAGCAATATAAAAATAGGAACTTAGCTCTTGAAGGGCAATGTTATCTCCTTCTTTCTTTGACAATTTATATAAAATAGGAAAATTCATTTCATTCTTTTCTTCAAACTCAATATAACCATCTTTTTCCAGAAAAATTGCAAGCCAGAAGGGAACCTTTATTCTAACTCCTTTTAGCAACTTAATTTTCCTGTCTCCCATGTCGAATTCTTCAAGATTCTTCAAACATTTGACAGAAATGTCTTTATTTTCGAAATCAAATTGAATTCTTTCAAGCTCTTTCAAAACTAATTCTTCTGAACTCACTATTACCAACTCGACAGTATTTCTAATATTTTTAAAGTATTGCTCATTTGGAGAAAAAATCATCTAAACTTTTCTGTGGGATTGAATTCAAAATGTCTGAATCAGTTTTCTCTTCTTCACTTGTTGGACCAATCTCTCTTTCGACAAACTTTTCTCCCAACAGATGAGAATAAATAGATTTGACTAGTTCTTTTCCAAACCCTGAGAGTTTCATTATGTCTGAGGGTTTAGTCTGCTTCAATATTTCCCTTGTTTTGTAACCCTTATCAAAAAGCATTCTTGCTCTTACTCTACCTATACCTGGAATCATTACGAGGTCAACTAACTCTCCTTTTATTCCGTTTACAATCCTGTTGTGCAGGATATTTGTACGTTCTGCTATCTCCTTATGACCCAACAATTTAGCTATTTCAGCAGTTGCATATAACAACCATTCTGAATTTGCTACGACTGAATATATGTCACCACTACCAATTTTATACCTATCTAACATCGTATCCTCTGGTGTTTCAGCAATCCAATCTTTAAGAATTAATGCAGTTTTTAATTGACTCATAAATAATTCTAATTCAAAAGATGTTGTGGGAAGGTCTAATAGAAATTCATCTTCGTGATCACTTACATAATTAATTAATCTGAATTGGTCATCTTTTTTGACAGTTGTAAATCTAACATCTGGTGTTGAACAGACTAAATGAAGAAAACTGATGTCTGTGAGTAAACCTTTAGCCATTGGTTTTGCTCTTATCAACCCTTGCCTGATAATTATTCCACTAAGAGGGTCAATATATAGTTGACTAACGCGTTTACCAAAATTTGTAGCAATTAAGTAATCTGGATCTTTTGTAATAAGACTTTCTTCTCTTAAAAATTTGATGACTTTTCGGAGAATTGTGCTTAAACTTGTTGGATCTTGTTGATAGCCATAAAAAGTCTGGCCGAAGAACTCGTGTAATTCGTCTAAAGATTGAGTGTTATCAGTCGCAATCTGACCTAAAACTATACGCCGTAGTGCTGGTTCTGCAGCTATTTTAGAATCTATATCTTCAGTATCAGCTGTAATATACATCTCTAGAAGGTTTTGAGCATCGTAATCATTCTTTGCAATAACTATAGCATCTCCTTCTTTATCATATTGAGGCCTTCCAGCTCTTCCAGATTGTTGTTTAAATTCTAAAACAGGAATGGGATAACTACCCAATGTAACATCATATCGATAGATGCTTTTTATTATAACATATCGAGCTGGCAAATTGATTCCCGCAGCAAGAGTTGGAGTGGCACTAAGGATTTTGATGAAACCTTTTTTGAAATTCTCCTCTATTATTCTTCTTTGGGTTGGACTTAATCCAGCATGATGGAATGAGACCCCATTTTGAACTAATTGAGCAAGGTTTTTGGCTTGTTTAGTTTGTTCTCCTGAGGTAGTTATTTTTTTTGCTGCTAAAAGCAATTGTTCTTGTTCCTCTCTTGTAAGTGTTTTTTTCACGTTGTTAATTAGATTCCTTGCTGTTGATTCTGCCATATTTCTTGTTGTAACAAAAACCAAGGCTTGTTTTTTCTTTTTTAATATATGTGTGATTAGATTATTGAAACTGTTTTTATAGATTAATGGTATAGAAGCTGTGTGATTTTCATAGATTATTTGATTGCCATTGAGAACCCCTTCATTCAATTTAACCGGTCGCCAATCGCTAGAAACGAGTTCCGCTTCTAACCATCTAGCGATTTCATCAGCATTTCTTATTGTCGCACTAAGAGCTAAAATCTGTGCTTTTGTTAATTTTCTGAGTTGCGCTAAAACAACTTCTAATGTAGGACCTCTAGATGAGTCATTAATGAGATGAACCTCATCAGCTACAACCAAACCAATCTTACTAATCCACTTAGCTTGATGTCGAATTGCGGAATCAATCTTCTCATTTGTTGCAATGATCACATCAGCATATTTTGCATTACTATCCTCTCCATCATAGTCACCAGTTAGTAGAATAGTTCTTTTACCTAACAAGTCTAGATAGTTTTTGAATTCAATAAATTTCTCATAAGCAAGAGCTCTCAGAGGTGAAAGATATAGCGTTTTTAACCCTTTATCAGCGATTACTTTCAAACTTGCTAAAATTGCTAAAAGTGTTTTACCAGAAGCTGTAGGTATAGCAACAACAAGATTATTCCCATCAAGTAGTTTCTTGTTTATGGCCTCTACTTGAGGTGGGTAGAGAGAAATTATTCCTTCCTTCGCTAATTTATCTTTCACAATTTGCGGGATGGGAAGATCTGCAATATTCATCAAACATCACAAAATTATGCTAACTTAACGTAACCATCTCTTGGTGAATATATCTCACCATTACTTCGAAGTTGTTCTATAACTTTATCTACAAAATCTTCTTCGATATTATTCTCTTTGGCAAGCTCTTTGATTTTCCTAACTGGCACTATGTCAACGGTTCCTTTTCGAGATTCCTCTTTAATTAAATCAATAACAGTTTGCATTTTTGATCTAGTAGCCTTAGTTGTTCCTGAAAGTAAGAAGTCAATATCAACTTTACCTGTAACTGGATCTTTTCCTACCTGTTCTAGAGAAGATCTTAGAAGATTTATAGCAGCTTCAACATGATCAATTGTAACTTCATCTTTCAAAGCCATTCTTGCTTGAGATTCAGATAAACGAATAATTGCTTCAAGATATCTGGGTGTAATAGCTATAGCTGTATTCTCATCTGAAGTTTTCCTTAAATCTAAATAATAGGCTTCAATTCTTTCCATAGCTTCATCAGTTAAAGCTGGCTCAACTTGTTGTTTTGCATAACTGATATATTTTCGAAGTAACTCCATTGGAATAACAGGTTCTACAGCTTCAGTAATATGCCCTCTTCTCAATTCTAATATGTGTCTAGCCATTTTTTTGTCTTTATCTTCGTCAGGTATATCTTTGATAACAAAAATCAAATCGAAACGAGATAGAATAGTAGGGGGAAGATTGATATTTTCATTGGGAGGACGAGAGTCTTCATACCTACCAAAACGAGGATTAGCAGCGGCAATGATAGAGGTTCGAGCATTAAGCGTAGCAACTATCCCTGCTTTCGCAATACTGATCGTATGTTGCTCCATCGCCTCATGTATCGCAGAACGGTCGACTGGGTTCATCTTATCGAATTCATCAATAAGACAAACACCCCTATCTGCTAATACTAACGCACCAGCTTCTAAAGTAAACTCGCCTGAATCGGGATCACGAACGACAGCTGCGGTAAGTCCTGCGGCCGAGCTTGCCTTTCCAGAGGTTAGTAATCCTCTAGGAGCTAATCGCGCTATATATTGCAACATTTGGCTATTGTGAACAAATATACCATTAGCAACAAAGTTGTGTGTTTCCGGAACCTGTAAATCATAAACCCATTCAAAATCTGGAATAATTTCTTTGATTGATACGATTCTTGTCCAAAAAATATCCGCATCGATCAACTTTTGCAGTTGTTCTATTTTTATACTTTGTTTGATTCTACTAATTTCTAGAATAATTTCTCTTAATTTACCCCTTGAGGGATTTCTATCTCCTTTTTCATAGTGTTGGTATGTACTTCTTGTAATTCCCATCTCATATTGAGATAATCCATATTCTTCTCGTAGTTCTAATAGGAATTGGCTTAGTCCAGGTACCACGTTAATATTTGTGTTAGAATAAAAGTTTTTATCTAATCTTTCATTTTTAATGGAACTAAACCCGATTTCATGCTTGAAATTCTTAAAATTGACAATAGAAGTAATTTTCAATCTATGATATTTCTTTTTCTTAGAAGTTTGACTTTTAGAATGAGTATAACCTATCTGTGAGACAATATTATGTCTTCTAAGTAGCAATTGAATATCTGACAGTAATTTCCCACTGGAAGATGTTGCAGAAATCGTCGCTCGTTTTTTATTTACAGTTCCATCTGCATCAAAGTATCCTTTTAAGAATTCCTTTGATAATTCATTAGGTGCCTTCATTATTGCATTCGGAACTCGTTTATTGTCCGACCCTTCCAGAAGTGAAGGTGCTAGTTTCTGGAAAAACCTACCTAATTCAATGGAATAAGCACGAATCTCTCTGGTTTGAGGACTGTTTATTTTATTTTCTTGATAAAAATTAATGTTCTTAAATGATTGTTCAAAACAGTATATGTAGTCATCTATCAGCTTTTTATCAGCATTGGTGAAAGATGTTACATAAGAAGTATTAGCTTCATATACACATCCATCACCACAGAGGTATCCTAACAATCTAGCTAGCTCAGGCGTAATCTTCTTTGGAATATTTACCTTTTGTGCAGTTGTTAGACCTTTTTTAATATCGATGTCTATCGATGACTCTGATTCATTTTGTACACCTAGAGGTGATGCAATAAAATCCCCAACTTTTAATAATTTCGCTTTCTTGCTCTCTATTTCACAATTTTCTGTTACAAAAAATGGGTGTGTAGGAGTTACTGTAATTTCGTTCCCTAAATTTGTTTTAATTTTAAACATGATTTTTGGTGCTTCTCTCTTCCAGAAAATGTTTGCAACTGATTTTTCTAGTTTACCATTCATATTTAATGTAAAAATTGGTAAGGTTCCTTCGGCATAATAGCCATCGTCAATCTTTGTAGAATTAATAGCCAGCTGTTTATTCACAATTTTCTCAATAGTTGTGGTCACACCGTTAACTTCAAGGATTTCAGTCTCACCATGACAACACTTTGCGACTCCAGGATCACCTACTAACAGTACATTTGAATCTCCTCTTTGTTTCATCCCATCTGGTGCAACTCTTGATACTCCTCCAAACAACACTGAAGCTAGTGCTTCCTTTATTGTTTCCATCCCATAAATTGAAGGTGCTATTGATCGCACTATCCTTCTATGAATATTAAGATCCTTGGAAAGTTTAATAATTTCTTCCTCTGTTTCAGGGTCGATTTCTATGTCTTCATATTCTTTATCTTTAGACGATATGAAGTTTACATCTAACCATGGATCAAATGTCGCTGTTTTACTTTTACCTTGAGCTGTACGAGATGGACGCATTTTTAGGATACCTGAAGCTATAGCTCTGTCACCTGCTCTAACAGAGTCTACTAAATCTCCTACTAATCTTGAAGGCAGTGATCTTGGGATTTGTCCAGGAGGTAATTCTTCTGGTTTCTCTTGAACAGTTACAGTTTGTAAATCGGTGTAGGTTGATTCTTCAGTTAATAATTTGAAGGGTCCTTTCTTCCCACAATTGGGATTAACACACCTAGAGGGCTCGGCATACATCCCATCCTCTTGGTTGATATAATGCACCTCTCCACATATCGCACATTGAAATACACCTTGAACTAAAAGTGGTTTGACAACACTTTGTCTGATAATTATCCCTTCAACAGAGATGAATTGACCAAGATGAACAGATCTTAATCTTCTTAGATCCACTATATCTGGAATGCTGATAAATCGTGCATGAAACACTTCTCCACTTGAAGCATAAATAGGATCTTCAACACGAAGAACTTCAACTAAAGCATCATCAGCTGCTTTGATAGTTTCCTCAGGATTCTCTCTGAGAAGCCTTGCAAGTTCTGGGTCGTATCTTAACAGATCATCATAATTGAGAATTACTGAAGAAAGCCCCTCAAGAGACATTTTCTGAACTTGTTCAATGTAAATATGCTTCCCATTCTCATCCTGGTAACCTTGATAGAATTCGCGGAATCTTTCAACTGGAGTGGAGGTCATATCAACATGCATTTTGTCAACCTTACTACTTACAGACTCATTTCTTTCAGTATAATAAGTCTTACTTCAACAAGCCTAAATTTTACTCCCATTAATATAAAGAACTTTTAGTATATAAACTAATAATCATTTTAACTAGCGATCCATTATGTTTTTTAAGTGAAATTTTGTGCAAAATGTGAAAATAAGAAACTACTTAATGAATAGAGTGCTATAAATTTTAAGAAAAAACGAGTGATAGAATGACTTATACTTTTACACACCTAGCATTGCAAGGTCTTATTGTTTGGTTATTGTTGTCTAAGGAAAACCGAGAATATTATAAGGAACATAGATGGGAATTTCTCCTGATAAACGTTTTTGCTATTTTCCCTGATATAGACCTGCTAATTGGGACGCATCGGTCGTATACACACAGTATAATCCCACCGGCATTTGTTTTATTGAGCTTTATTGTTATAGGTTTAATCAATAAACGAACTAATTCTTTTGATGAAAGAGGTAAAAGAATTATCAGATTTTTCAAACTTGCTTCAATCATGTGGTTATTACATATAGGTCTAGATTTAGGTTGGGATCCAATACTTCTATTCTGGCCTATAGATACAAATTTCTATGAATTATCAGTATATCTTAGATTCGAAAACCAGCCATGGTTATTCTTTCCCTTATCCTTCCTTGGAATTATTCCAGATTGGAGAATCTACTCTTTTCAAGAAGGGACAGGCATGTTTTTTGTGGATTTAACACAAGCTGAGAGAAGTCAGATTGTGGGCAATTACTGGGATTTGCCTATTGAGCAATTTGGACTTCATCTGATTATTATGATTACTTGGTTAGTTGTAATAGTGCTACCAGTCTTTAAGAGGAAGAAAAGGAAAAAGAAGAATGAACCAAATAAAACTGGAAGGATATTGAAGATTACTTGGAAAAGAATTTCTAAACAAATGACTTTAATTGGGTTATTTTTTATTGGCGCAGGTTTGTTACTTGGACCAGTAATTGGACAGGAAAGAGTAGTTAATTATCAAGTTTCTTCTAATTATGTTAATACGCAGAATTATTTTGATCCAACTTTGGGACTTGTTTTTACTAATAGACCACAATCTTCAACAGAACTGATTTTTCAAAGTGAGTACGGTCTTACTCCATATAACACTACTGTAGTGTTAACAAATAACAACACTTTCTTTGATTTCTTCAATGCTTTTGATAATTTGACTTTACAGTATTATGATCAGAATATAACTTATGCAAACATGATTGTTAGTTACAACTCTTTGACAAACCCCATAGTAGAGGAGAGTTACTTCGTTAAACAATTAATTCACGAGGAAAATTCTGCAGGGATCAGTATATTACTTAATGAAACAACAGCCGTTGAAAATAATTATGTTATTGCTTTTGTTAGTCAATGGAACATTTCTGAAACATTCTACTATGAAGCAACAATTGCAATAAATTATACTTTCTTGCGAAATGAAGCACAAATTGAAGGGCTTGTAATGGGATTGATTGGTGTAACATTAATCACTGTAGATCAACTAATAGATTTACCTAAGAAGAAAAAAGTGATACAAAAAGATGATTAAGAAATCAACTTTGTAGTTATTTCCACTAAGTCACTGTCAAAGTTTAATTCTATTAAGGAAACATTAGAGAGCGAGATAACTTCATCTACAAAAGAAACCCGGCGATAAGTTCGAGCATAAATTACTCTTAAATCTTCTATATTTTGAATAATAGGAAGAGGGTTACCTCCAATCGTTCTCTCAAGATCACTTATCATATAGACAATTTTTTCTCTAGAGGAACTTTGTTTGAGTTGGTCTAAGGCAAGTTTAAGCGCATCTTCGAGATTGGTTTTTCCACCGCTTTCGATATTCAAAATAAGTTCTACAAGTTCATCAGGGTCGGTGTATTTGTTCATGTGTTTCAGAATAGCTGATTCAGAATCAAATGCAATAATAGAAAAATTTTCTTTCTTGACTGATAAAGATAAAACTGATGCCATCAGAACGATTTGATGAATAAGTCGCAAAACACTCAAACTTTTATCGATACAAACAACAATGCTCCTCTTCTTCTTAATAGGCTCTTTTGAGACAATGCTATCATAATCAGGTGATAATTTGCCAGTACTCATCATTTTTTCTATAGTCATTTCAAGTTCCCAATCAAGTCCTGGTTCATAATTAATGTATTTTGAAACTGATGCAGATACTCCTCTCCGGTAAATAGCTTTTGCTTGTTCTGTTATAAAAGGTATAAGCCTATCTAACATCCTTTTTCGAAGCTGATATTTTAGATGTTTCTTAGTTCTTGAATATAATTGGATTAAATCTTCCCCTCTAAGTTGATCCAAAATTATGTCACTAATTTCCATGTTGTTCATGATTTTTGCAGCTAACGTTGGATAATTAGTGGCAATTAATCTAAGAGCATCCAAATTTCTATTTTCAGCAGCTTGTTCAGCTAACTCAAAAATTTTAGCCATATCTTCTTGTCTTTTACCTAATTCCATCTGTATTTCGTTAATTATCATACGACCAGCATTTTTGGAAGGAAAGGTCAAGAATGGCTCATCCCCTACAATACTGAGTGTAGGGTCACCAATTACTCTTTTTTTCGGAGTATGCGGTCATCTTCATATCTAGACAGAATTTTCGAAACAATTTCCTCGATAATTTCACTTTCTGTTTTACTACTTGTTGTTTTACATCTGATTTTTCGAGAGTGCACAGCTATTGCTCTTTCAATTAGTGTTTGTTCATCAATTGTCTCTAGATCTTCATATAGTTCAACTAAATGAATAGCTCCTCTAACAGTAGAACTTGTTTCCAATTCTGGATGATTAATTGTGGCTTGAACAATTTCACAAGAAATGGAAATCATCAAGTTATCGGAGGAACCTGTTCTTAGAAATACGATTTCTTTCATTTCTTCAAATGTTTGATGAGAGACATGAATCCAAATACATCGATCATAAAATGCTTTAGGCAGTGGGTTCGTAGCCACCGTGTCTTCAGGATTATATGTGAAAATTGAGATGAATCCTTCTTTAGCGACAATTTCTCCAATTTGAGGAATGGTAATTAATTTCTCGTCTAGTGCGGTTAGAACTGCATTTATCGTTTCGGAGGGAGCTCTATTAACTTCATTATAAAAGAATATTCCTCCATTTTCCATAGAATGAGTTAGAGGTCCAGGAATGAACGTTTCGCGGGAAAAACCCTTCTCTAGAACTAATGGGGGGTCGTACCAACCTTTCAACTTAATTGAGGTAAGATTATCGTCACCATCTACCCTAACAAAAGGTCTTTCAAGAGATTGAGCAAGAACCTTAGCCATCTCAGTCTTACCTGTCCCCACAGGACCTTCAATAATTATTGGCAGCCCTTTGCTAACAGCATTTATCATTAGTCGTAGTTCTTTTTTCCTACCCACAATTAGCTTCTGCACATTCTCAAAAACATCAATATATGAGTTGTCGGAGTTAGACATCAGTTATAAAAGAGTAATGCAAAATTATAACTTTTATCATAGAACATTCAAAATTAAAAAGCGAGTACTGACCTATTCTGAAGAGTATATTGTTTATCGACACCTTTTTAAGACAAATTAGAAAAATAGATTTTAGAGTTATGATGTTCAAGAATGAGCGACAAAATACAACAAATTGGTATATACTTTTAGTGGATACTGTCGCTTTTGGTCCGATTAGATGAACATCAGAATGACCAATCCCATAACTCACTTATAATTCAGTTATCATTCTTTTTGGGGTCATTTCTGAGATTCTATTCTGAGGTTTTATTCTATCACTCCTATTGGAAAATATCGAATTTTCACCAATTATTGGCAATTTCTCTTATCAAAAAGGAGAAAATATAATATGAAATCGCAAGTTACACAAAAAAATAGTTCACAAGTGGATGAAGTTCGAAAGAATAGTTTACTATTCATTCTGTTACGACTAGATTTCATAGCTATGGTTATTCCTGTAGCTGTTAAAATATGGGGCGAAGCTGGTCTTGATTTCAGTCAAATGCTGTTCCTTCAAGGGATATTTGCTTTATCGGTAGTTATCTTTGAAATACCAAGCGGAGCTTTATCCGATTCATTCAAACGTAGATACGTACTTGCTGGAGGTTACCTGTTAATAGCAATAGCAAGTGTATGTTATGGATTAGGTAGAAGTTTTGCAGCTTTCGCAATAAGTGAAGCAGTATTTGGAATGGGCTTAGCTGCTATATCCGGATCTGATACAGGATTGTTGTATGACACTCTTGCATACTATGGAAAAGAAGATAGGTTTAAGAAAATCATCGGAAAATCTTCAACTCTTGCTTTTATAGTTGCAATGGTTTCTTTACCAATTTCTGGTGTTATTGCTCTATACTCACTTAGATGGCCTTTGTTCATAATTGGTATAATCTCCGGAATTAAAGTTGTGATAAGCTTACTAATGGAAGAGAAAGAAAGGGCGAAATCACAGAGTATACAAAAGGCAACGAAGTCAGCACTAAAAACGTTGTTCAAATCGAAATTCCTTATAGGTGTACTATTAGCTTTCATTGCTTTCTCAGTAGCTCAAAGAGTGGCTTTCTGGGCATATCAGCCAAAACTATTTAGCAATGGGTTAAATTCGCTGCATATTGGGTTAATCTTTGCTGGGATGAATTTAGTGGCTGCAATAGGTAGCTGGTTATTTGCAAGGATAAAGGAACACCACGAAGATTTCCTGTTACTAGGATTCATGATCCTAGAAATAGTTAGCATATTCGTTCTATGGTACTTTGATTCTTTGATAATTCTAACTACCATGTTTGCAGTACAATTAGCAAGAGGAGGAAGAGCACCCATAATATCAACTATGATACAAAGGAAAGCTACTTCGGATCTTAGAGCTACTATTGTCTCAATCTATTCATCTATAGGAAATCTGTTGTATTTCATAGTAAGTCTAGTATTTATTCTGTTCAATACGTCACTATCTGTCTCACTAATTTCAATGCTTATCCTATCAATTGTGATAATAATAGGCTTTGCAGGATTAGTTAGAAATAACAGAAATGGAAAAAAAAGGAAGAGGAAAAATAATCCTTTCCTTCTAATTTATTAAAAGAAAGGAAAAGATTAGTAATTCTTTGCAGATTTATCAGGTCGAATAAAAGCTATGATTATTAAACCAAATAACATTATTCCACCAACAACAGCCATGGCTATTCCATATGATTTGAAACCGATTGTTGGATCATAAGCTAGTAGTATTGCTCCAAAAATAATTGGTCCTAATGCTGAAGAAACCTTCCCACTTAGTTTTGAGAATCCAAAATATTCGCCAAATTTCTCTTTGGGAGCTAATTCCACAACCATAACCCTTTGAGCTGTCCAGGTACCTCCTAAAGCTACACCAGCAGAACATCCCATTAGAAGTATCATGATAAATGGAAAATTAAATCCAATTGTTATGGGTGCCCATACGAATATTGCTACGATTCCTATAATCAAAGCAAGACCCCATAATCCTCCAACTAGGAAGAAAGCGTTTTTAGCACCATATTTTTCTGCAAATTTACCAATGAAATATGTAAAAGCTACAGCTGCAACAGTTGCAATAATTATGAAAATTATCGCAAAAAGATCTGTTGAAATATCCGCACCTTCGATTTGAAGCGCATCAGTTACTATGGGAGTCATATAAGCTACAATAACATTTGCAACATCTGCAATAAAGAAATACCCTATCACAAAGATTAACATTTGACGATGTTTTCTTATATCTCTAAAAGTCGTCCCAAGCTGTTTAAAGGTATTTTTAAGAACATCTTTCTGTTCCGATAATTTTACTTTTTTCTGCTTTTCTTTAACGAAAATCAAAGGAATCCCAAATACAAGGAAAAGAGCCATTGGGACAACAAATATCCACCAATAACCTGTATAACCATATGATAGATTAGCTATATTAGCATCTTTACTTACAACATCACCGTAAATCAAAATTAATGGAAACATTACTAACAAAGAGATTATTGTACCTAAGTAACCAAAGGCAACTCCAAATCCTCCAACTTTACCGACATCTTTTGGATTAGCTATAAAAGGTAGCATTGCATCATAAAATGCGAGACTCCATTGATAAGCAATATTAGCAATTACATAGAGAATCAATACTACTGTAATATTGTGGAATAAACCAAGAAGACTAGAGAATAATAGAATTACTCCGGTTAAAACAAGAACAAATGGTTTTCTTTTACCAGTAGTGTCACTTAAAGCTCCCATAATGGGCATACCAATTGCAGTGATTACTTGCATAACAGCTGCTACGACTCCATAAACGAAACTGGCTTCACCATAAGTCATTCCATGTTCTACTTGTCCTATCACCAATACATAACGATTGATTATCAAACTAACAATTATCATCGAATATACTGTATTTGCTAAATCGTACATTGACCATTTGAAGACGTTGTATTTAGATGTTTTAGTTTCTATTTCAACCTCTTCTTCAATAACTTCAGACATGGAATTGGAAATAAAATAGATATTTAAAAACTATTCCCATCTTTTAAAGATAACAGTTATAAAAACTTCCTGTGGGTTAACAAAGATTTTCTTTCCTCTTCAACAAATTAGCAGTATGTTTAGAAATTCCAATATTCCTTTAATGCTTTCTTAGTTTGAACTATCATACTTCTCGTTTGTTCAGTCATCTCTCTGCTCATTATCTTGTTTAAAACTATTAGTTTCTCTCCCATTAATCCTAAAATGAATTTCTTGCTAACGTCTTTTAGTTGATCTAATTTGTATCCTCCTTCCAAAGTACAAATGATTTTTCCATTGCAATATTCTTCAGCAAATTGGTTGAGCAAGTGTCCAGCTCCCCAAAAAGCGTTCGGAGCGATGTTCATTATTCCAACAGGATCTCCCCCTAAAGAATCAAAGCCTACTGAAACCAAAATGATTTCAGGTTTGTACTGTTTTAGAATATTTAGACCAAATTCTAGTGACTTCAACCAATCGCTAGATGTAACTCCGGGTAGCAATGCTACATTAACATTATATCCTTTTCCTTCAGAGACACCTATTTCTGTTGGATATCCCGAACCTGGGTACGAATACATTGGATGAGCATGAATCGAAAAATAGAAAACATCTTTGCGATGGTAAAAAATGTGAGACGTTCCGTTCCCAAAGTGATGATCAATATCGATAATTGCTACTCTTTTGTAACCTTTGTCGTTTACTAACCAATCAGCTGCTATAGCAATATTGTTGAAATAGCAGAACCCCCCCGCTGAGTTTGATTCTGCATGGTGACCTGGAGGACGAACGATCGCAAAACTTCTTTTTGCTTCTCCTTTATCAACTATCTCTGCAGCTTGTTTTGTTGCTCCAGCTGCTAATCTAGCAATATCATATGTGTGTGGATTAAGCGTTGTGTCGATAGTTATCATTCCCCCTCCTGCTTCTGATATCGCTTGAACCTTTCTTATCAAATCCACAACGTGAACTGATACAAGTTCTTTTTCTGAAATATATTGTGGTTTATAAAATTCAATATCCTTCTTGATCTCGTACTGAAGCTCTTTCACTCCTTTAATAATCTCATCTAATCTTGCGGGTGATTCAGGGTGTACTCGATCCATTTTGTGTTTTTTAAATAACTCGGAATAAATAACAGCTAAATCTATCATTAGCCTATAGTAAACAGATTCTAAAATTAATCTTTTTGTCACTTCATCAAGAATTGTGATGGTTTCCTAGTGTCAAATGTTTTATATACATGTAAATTTGTTCAATTTCTTATTCAGAAGGTTCAATAAATGGTCTTTATAACAGATGTTGGTGTATCATTTCTTTTTGCTCTACCGATTCTAGTTTCCAATGCCGTTCCAGCCATTTTGGGTGGTGGATATCCCGTAGATGGATATAAAGTTCTAAAAGATGGTAAAAGAATGCTAGGTGATAATAAAACCTTATGGGGATTATTCTATGGAATCTTATCCGGTTTTCTAATTGGGGTAATAGTATGGTTCTTAGCTTCTGATTTATTTATGGTACAATACGGTATCAATTATCCCTTCTGGATAGGTGCTCTCATGGGTTTTGGGTGCAATTTTGGGGATATGTTTGGATCTTTTGTGAAACGAAGAATTAATATTTCATCAGGGGGAAGTTTTCCCATTTTTGATCAAGTAGGATATATCTTATTTGGATTGCTCTGGAGTTGGCCAGTATTTGGAACACTCCCATGGGAATTTTGGCTATCATTACTGGTTTTCGCTCCATTATTGCATATAGGAACAAATGTTCTTGCGTACTCACTCAAAATAAAGGATGTACCTTGGTAGAGTCGGTTAATTATTATGATTATAAGAAAAACTTATAAGAAAATTTGGTTTAATACTTTTAGTTAAAATCGGTAAGATTACAAAATGACTATTAAATCTGAAGATAGAATGTGCAAACTTACTTGCAAATCTTTTTCATGTAGCAAGAGAATGCTAAGAATTAAACAAGATCGAGGAAATAAGAGTTTTATTTGTCGTTTAGATGATTCTGAATGTTTAGGTTACATGTGTAGCTATGCAGATTGCAGAGAGAGGAAACTAGGTGATTCAGGTGAATGTCTCCGCCCCATTAAAACTGAACAAAGCCCCCGGTCTAAGAACCCAAAAGGGCAATTTCCCAGTTATGTTTATAGAACAAATGCTAATGTTGACCAAAAATTCAGAAAGAAACTGAATAGAAAGTCAAAGTGACGTGCACTGCACGAAATCTTAAATATCTGTTAATACACAGAATCGTATAGAATAAATGAGATGATAATTTATGTTTAATAATAGTCCAGCAACATCTGAGAAAAGGCTATTTTCTTTTGGAGTCCCAACACTCGATGAAATTCTAGGTGGAGGAGTCGCAGCTGGTTCCAATGTTTTGATTGAAGATGAAATTGGTGCTGAAGCTGATCCCTTTGTTTTACAATTTCTAGCTGAAGGGTTGAAGACTGGGGAGTATGGATATATTTTCTCAACAGAGCATCCTTACGAATTTTATAATGAAATGCTGAATGGGCTTGGTATTAATCCTGAAATGCTAGAAGCTACTGGGCGTTTGAAGTTCATTGATGCTTTCAGCAATCCATTTGGATATACAGATTTGAAAACAACCCACCAATATTCTATCCAAGATCTTGCTAAACCAAGAGAAATAAACGAGACAATAAGAAGATCATTTTTGCATGTGCAAAATCAACAAATCCTAAAAAGAGGGATTGTCATATCTTTGTCGTCAATTATTTATGCAGCTGATGAAAGCAAGAAAATATTATTCTCTTTCTTACAGAACAGATTGGCTGCAAATAAAAAAGATGGTTCAGTGACGGTCTTTACATTACATCAAGATGCACATGACCCGATATTAGTTAGAGCGATAGAACATAATTGTGATGTCACAATTAGAGTATCACAATCCAAAACCAAAGCGGATCGCCCAATTACTGAAGTTAAAGTAATTAACGTAAAAGGAAAACCTGAACTAACCGGAGAGCCTGTTTTATTTGAGTTCATTAGCGGAAAGATTCTTCCCTATTATGAAGATGATGCATTTTAACTGAAACCAAATGCATTTACAATTTTTTCTACTGTTTCTGCTACAGTTAGATCTGTGTTGACTATCTTCAAATAATTATTTTGATAATAGAATTCTCCATCTGTGTTCATTTTATGCTTAGCATCCATAGCAATTAATCGTTCTTCTGATAGTTTTGTGTCACGTTTAGAAGGTTTTTCTATAAGCCTAACCTTGGTTTTGTTCCGCTTTAATCTCTCTTCTAAAGATGCCTTTAACTCAACATAATAAACTTCCCACTTATTTTTAAGAAATAAATTACTGATAAGTTCGACATAATCTTTCTCTTCTTGTAGACTTAAGTCCCAGACATATGTAAAAATAAACCCAGATAAATCACTAGTTGCAGCTTCTTCAAAAATTCTCATTCGAAATTCAGAGTTTAGTTTGAGAAACTTTGGTGTTCCATGGTCAAAGAGTTGAATTAGTAATTCGATGGTCATATGATTGTGTAAAAGTTTGAAACCGGTTCGTTTAGACAGCTCTTTCCCCACTGCCATTTTTCCTACCGCAGGAGGACCAAATATGATTATGAATCTCACAAAATAATGTGCGGTTTTTAAAATTTAAACCTATCTGAAATAAACTAAGTATCTATAAGAGACGTTTAGAACGTTCTTAAAACTACTCTAGTAATATTTATCTAGCTACAACTTTAGATAGATTTAAGTAGGAACGAGATAGAAATAATCAGTGAATAACTGTGCTTTTTGACTACCTGTTCAAAACGATTATAGTTGGAAATCCCGGAGTGGGAAAAACATCTATCACTTTGAGATTCGCTACAGGTATGTTTAGGGAAAGATATCTACCAACAATTGGAGTAGAATTTTCTGTTAAGGACATAGAAGTTGATGGAAACAAAGTGAAGCTACAAACTTGGGATACAGGATCACATGACCGTTTTTCGTATGTACGACCTTTATATTACAAGGGGTCCTATGGTGTGCTTGTTGTTTGTGACATAACAGATAGAACATCCTTTGAGCAACTGGATAAGTGGTTCAAAGAAGTATATGATGTGTGTGAAGATATTTTACCAGCTATCTTGATAGGAAATAAAACTGATGTTCAAGAACAAAGAGAAGTCGAAAAGAAAGATATCTTAGAATATGCAGAGAAGAAAAGGAAAGAATTTAAGTTGAAGACTCTCCCTTATTATGAAGTTTCTGCAAAAAATGGTCAGAATATCAATGATATCTATTACGAAATTACAAGAATGATGATTGAAAAATCTATTAAAGCTGAATTATCCTAACCTCTTTTTGATTTTTATGTTAAGCTTCTAGATGTATTGCTCTTAGATACATAGCATAAGGTTTAATTTATACGTATTTGTCGTGCTTATAAGAAGTTCATTTATTGAAGGTGTAATGAAATTGGTAGAAATCACTGATGTCCGACTGAATGGTAGAGGAGGGCAAGGTGCTGTGACAGCTTCACGTCTTTTAGCTGAAGCAGCAATCTTAGAAAATCAATATGTTCATGCTTTTCCGAACTTTGGACCAGAGAGAGCAGGGGCGCCTGTAACCTCATATGCTCGTATATGTTCAGAGCCTTTTACGGAAAAAACTGAAGTATATAACCCACATATTGTTGTGGTTATTGACCCCACTTTGTTAGATGATGTTCCAGTAGCTGATGGAATAAAAGAGGGAGGTACAATTGTTGTAAATTATGAAGGGCTGAAAGAATCATTAATGAGGTTTTTTGAAGGATGTCATGCTAACATATACAAAGTTGCAGGTTCAAAAATAGCTATGGAAGAAATTGGTCGCAATGTACCAAATCTCGTAATGCTAGGGGCATTAATTAAGGTAACAAAATTAGTCAAATTAGAAAGTTTACTCGATGTGACAACTAGAAGATTCCCTGGAGTATTGGGAGAAAAAAATGTTGTAGCAATCAAGCGAGCATACGAAGAGGTGGAGTAGATGGTTGAGAAAGAAGCTCCCAAAGAACTGAAGAAATGGGTAAGTGAAAAATGGGGAACCAAAAATCTGCCAATTGGTGGAACGGTCCCTTTCCATACTGCATATGAATATAAGACAGGTGATTGGTCAGCTTTCAAAGCTATAATTGACAAATCGAAATGTATTAGCTGTATGAATTGCTTTTATTACTGTCCTGATGCAGCAATAGAAATGGATGAGGATATGAAAGCGATGGTTGATGTAAATTATTGCAAAGGCTGTGGAATATGTGCAAAACATTGCCCCGCAGATGCAATAGAATTAAAGAGATTAACAAGGTGATGATGGATGTTAAAACAAGTTAGAGGTATGACTGGTGATGAAGCAGTTGCATACGCAGTAAAATTAGTTAATCCTGATGTACTAGCAGCTTATCCAATTACTCCTCAAACAATAATCGTTGAAAGATACAGTGATTTTGTCAATAATGGTGAAGTAGATACAAGTTTTATTCCTGTAGAGTCTGAACATTCCGCGATGTCAGCCTGTGTAGGTGCATCAATGACAGGAGCAAGAGTTTTTACAGCAACAGCTTCAGCAGGGCTTGCATTGATGTATGAAATTCTATATGTTGCTTCAGGAATGAGGTGCCCAATTGTTCTTGCAGTTGCAAACAGAGCTTTCAGTGCGCCAATAAACATTCATGGAGAATGTACTGATCAACTAGTATGTAGAGATGCTTCATGGGTTTCACTTTTTGGAGAATCAGCACAAGAAGCATATGATGAAACAATAATGTCTTTCAAAATAGGTGAACACCCAGATGTTCAATTACCTACAATGTTTGGAATTGAAGGTTTCATTGTTACACATGCTCTAGAAAGAGTAGAAACAATGAGTAAAACAGATGTTGAGGAGTTTCTCCCAGCTGAAAGAGATGTTAAGTATAAATTTAGTCCTGATGAAGTTATGACTTTTGGATCTTTAGTTTTACAAGATTACTACATGGAAATAAAAAGACAACAAGAAGAAGCAATGCAGAATGCCTATAAAGTAACAAAAGAGGTAATGGCAGAATTTACAGAATTAACTGGAAGAAAAATGGAAATTGTCGAGAAATACCAGCTCGAAGATGCTGAACATGCTTTCATCTCTTATGGTGCTACAGCTGGAAATGCTAAAGCAGTAGTAAACAAGTTAAGAGAGAAAGGAGAAAAAGTTGGAGCACTAAAAATCAGATTACATAGACCATTCCCAATCGACGATATTTATGATGCTTTGAAGGGAATAAAATCTGCAACAATTCTCGATAGATCTGCAACTTATGGGTCTCCAGGAACTATTGTGCAAGGAGACATAGCAACTGCATTATATGGTAAAAAAGATGTTCCAACTTTGCATGGATTCATCAATGGTTTGGGTGGAAGAGTATTAACTTTACCTCAAATTATCGAAGCTTATGAAAAAGCAAAAGTTTACCACGAAGAAGGGAAAACATTAACCCAAGAGTGGATAGGATATAGGAGTTAAGGTGAAGAAAATGTTAGAATTACCAAGTATATCTGTGAAAGACTTACAAGAATGGTCAAAGCTAGGTGAAGTATTAACAAGTGGTCATCGATTATGCTCGGGTTGTGGTGCTGGAATAATGGCAAGACAAGTCACATTAGCTGCAAAAGCTCTAGGTGACCCAATAATGATTGTTAATGCCACAGGTTGTCTAGAAGTAGCAACAACCATATATCCTTATACAGCATGGAATGCTCCTTGGTTGCATAATGCTTTCGAAAATGCACCTGCTACAGCTTCTGGGGCAATTGAAGCAATGAAAGCTATGAGAAGGAAGCAAAACAAACCTGATAGAAATGTGAATATGATTATTTTTGGAGGTGATGGGGGCACATATGATATAGGCTTACAGAGTCTATCTGGAGCTATAGAACGAGGTCATGACTTCCTCTACGTTTGTTACAACAATGGAGCTTACATGAATTGCTTAAGTTTAGATACTCATATTATGACAGAAGAGGGACTTAAACGGGTAACGGATATCAAGATAGGTGACCAAGTTTATGCGTTTAACCAAAAATCTGGGGAACTTGTGCTAAAAGAATGTAGTGGGATATTTGATAATGGAATCAAAAAAATATATGAATTAAACACACTTCATCACACAATTCGTACCACAATTAACCATCCATTTTTAATAGTTCAAAGAAGTAGAAAAAACATTGAAAACAAGTTAATTTGGAAAACATTAGGGGAGCTAAATGTGGGGGATGAAATAGTTGTGTTAAAAAGTTTAGCGGAAGGAAATAGTTATACTTTTGAAACAATCAAAATGTCCAAATTAGGTGATTACAAAGTAAACAAACTAAATGAAGTTGCTTTACCAAAAGAAAGCAATCCTGAACTCATGGAGTTTCTTGGGTTATTTATTGGTGATGGATGGGTTAGAGTTCATAAAACAGAAATTGGTTTTTCAATTCCTAAAGATACAAAAGAAAGAAAAAGATTGATAGAACTTACTCAGAAACTTTTTGGAATAACACCTAGCGAAGTTAATCCAAATGATGTCTATATCTATTCAGTGAATCTAGCGAAATTTATAGATTCGTTAGATATTGGAAAGGGTGCTAAAAATAAAAAAATTCCTTCGTGGATTTTTACTCTTCCATTGGAAGAAAAAGAAGGCCTGATTAAAGGATTATTACAATCAGATGGCTATACAATCGGCAAAAGCAATAGATACGTTTCTGCAAGCATTGAACTATTAAAAACAATGAGATTGCTTCTTCAAACAATGAATTATCGTGTAGGAAAAATACACAAACAACAAAAGAAAAAGGGTACGTTTGTGGTGTACAGAAAGTTACTTGAGGATAGTAATTATGGATATATCTGTTTCAGTAGGAAAAAGGAACCAAATGTAGGAAAGTACCTCTCACAGATAAAACAAAGAGATTTCCTCGCTGACAATCCTAATTTTAAAACTGAAAAAATAGTTTCTATAAATTTCATTCGAGAAGAGCCTACAATTGATCTTAGGGTTGAGGACGAACATAATTTTATTGCAGATGGTATAGTAGTTCACAACACAGGAATCCAACGCTCTGGAGGTACTCCTCAAAGTGCTGCTACTACAACAAGTCCTCCTGGAAAGGTCATCCCTGGTAAGATTAAATGGGCTAAACCTTTGGCTGAAATTATGGCTGCTCATGAAATTCCTGCTTTTACTGCAAGTCCAGCTTATATCAGAGATTTAATGGCTAAAGTTCAAGCTGGCTTGAAACACGATGGTTCAGCTTTCTTGTTAGTTGATTCACCTTGTAATCTTGGCCAACGATATGCACCTGAAATCTCTATAGAAACCACTAAAATTGCTGTAAAATCTTGTTTCTTCCCACTATACGGAACTTACCTAGGAGAATGGATTTTAACAGGAGAATCTGCAAGAATTGCTAAGAATCCTGATAGAAAAGTCCCAGTTGAGGATTATCTTAAGCTTCAAGGAAGATTTAGACATCTGTTCAAACCTGAATGGAAGAAGAAATTAATTGAGATTCAAGAAACAGTAGACGAAAGATGGGAAAGATTAGTTAATTTAGCAAGCTGCTGAACCTAATCCATTCTTTTTTAGTTCAGTAACTTTAGATAATTAATTTTCCATGTAAACGATATAATAGGGGATATTTTTCTACGAAACTATAAAAACCCCAAGTAAAGAAAGTGACAAAATATGCAATCTTAATGCAATTAGATTCACCGGTTTTTAAAGCAATCAATCTTCCCTTCTCTTGGACATGGCTCTCCACTTCGTGGCACAGCTTCATACACCGGATTTTGGGAGGGAGAACAAACCTTTTTTTATTGAATATGTTAACTCCCGATAAGGAACTGTTTGAAACCTATGAATCTTAATCAGAATCACAGAAAGAAAACTGGTGAATTCTACACACCTTCTCCAGTGGTAGATTTTATGATAGAGCAGGTATTTAATCAGTTAATCTCATCTAAAAGGATAGAGCTGGGCAACTATAAACAATTTACCGAAACACTTTCTAAATTACGTTTCTGTGATCCTTCAATTGGAACTGGTAATTTTATTTTAGGGTTGTTGAAATGGCTCTGGAATGTTTTAAGATCTTATTCTAAATATGACGGAAAATTGAAAATGGACTTTTTTTATCGTTTTGTAACAAGTAATATTTATGGTGTTGAACTCAATTCTAACACTTTAGAAATATGCAAAACCCGGATTTCCAAAACTTATCCCATTTTTCAAGGTGAATCATTTGGTAATTTGAAATGTGGTAATAGTATTGTCGATATTGATGCTAAGGAAATGTTTTCGAGCACTCAAATCTCAAAGATGAAACCGTTTTCTTGGGAGGAGAGTTTTAGTGATATAGACTCTTTTGATGTAATTGTTGGTAACCCGCCATATTTCAATCTAAAAAAAATTGAGACTAGAACAGAGGATACACAACTTCTATTTGATTATTTGAAGACCTCTAAGCGATGGAAACATCTATTTCGTGCATCTTCAGACATATATTATTTTTTCATTATGAAATCCCTCAGTTTGTTAAAAAACGATGGTATTGTCTCTTTGATTACACCAAATTATTGGATAGAAAATCAATATGCAGATTTGTTAAGATCTGAGATTTTGCGTTATCAAATATTGGAAATCATTAACCTAGAAGGTATTAGAATCTTCAAAGATGAAGGTCGATGGCTTAATGTCTCGACAAGTATTCTTACAATACAGAATAGGCCACCAAATCAGAACTTTAACTTTGTAAAGAATCTTCCTAAAAATTTCTTTGAACTCAAGAAATCGAGTAGGTTATTGCCAAAACATCTTTCTATTAATCCATCCGAACTCAGTGCTACAAAATGGGTTCTATCCCGATATCTATCTATAATTAAAGAAATTAGTAATAATAGCAATTTCGATAAACTTGGCAATATTGCTAAGATTGCACAAGGACTTTCACCAGGAGTAAAAGAAGTTTTTGTATTAAATCAACATGAACTGAAAATTAATAATATTGAAGAAGAGGTTCTAGTTCCTTTCGTAACAAATAGACATGTTCAAAGATGGTTAATCTCAAAAAAGAAAGAATTGAGGGCCATATTGCCATCTAGAATAATTGAATTGTCAGATTATCCAAACACTCAGAAATATCTTACTAGAAACAAATCATTGTTAACGATGGGACCAGATAGAAAACGTCTAATGGAAAAGAACAAGATACGATGGTTTGATTATAGCGTATATCGAAACCTATCTACCTTTGTCAAATCACAAACAAAAATACTGTGTCCCTACAGAAGCTTATTACCAAGGTTCTCTTTAGATACGGAGAGGCATTTTGGAGCAACTGATATCTATGCTATAGTTCCTAAAGATGAGAAAGATACCTTAGCTATCCTAGGAATTCTCAATAGTAGTTTTACTAATTTCTGGTTTAGGGAAGCAGGTAAAACAAAAGGGAAAATGCTAGAATTTTTCAGCTTTCCATTGAAGGGTATTCCCATACCACCAATAAGTGAAAGAGCTATAGTATCTAAGTATGTAAGACAAATTCTTTCATTACTCGACAAATCGAAAGACGGCATAGAACCTCAAATCTTAGAAATTGAAGCGGAAATTGATTCAGAAATTACCCAAATATATGGATTACGTCAAGATTTTCTTGCAAAATACTTTGGTCAAAACAGGTAAGAAACGTTAGTTTTAGAGAAACGAGCATATAATTCGCCATTCTTCATATCCAGCTAGATATAGTTTAACATTTGGATAACCCAATTCTTTCATAACCAGATAAAACAAGGCAGATTGAGGTGCTGATTCACAGAAAAGAATAATAGTTTTATCTTCATTTATTTCTTTCTCGTGTAACTCTTTGTGTATGATTTTAAGATCTCTTAGTATGAAATAATCAGGATATTCTTCAAAGATGTCAAGATAAAAGAATTGTTTAGCACCAGGAATGGTTCCTCCCTGTTGATCATATTTTATGGCATATTCTGATCGATTATCAACAAATATATAATCCTCCGAATAAATATTCATGAGTATTTCATCTTTTGTGATAATAATTGAAGAATTTTCAACAGTGAAATCAATATTACCAGGGGGATAAAAAGCTACTTCTGTTGTTAATTGTCTGTTTTCCTTTTCCCATTTTGATAAAGCTCCATCTAACAGTTGTACATTAAAAAAACCATAGTAATGAAAAACCCAAACTGCAATAGAACAATTCAGATTAAAAACATCATCAACAAGGATAAGCGTATCATCTTTATTAACCCCCTTCTCCCTTAAAACAGTAAGAATTACTCCTTTTTCAGGAACTATGTTGATTCCTTCATCATCCCTTTTTATGAATAATTCTGAGTCAACATGAATAGAACCAACTATGTGTCCTTGACCAAATTTCTCTTGAGTACGAAGATCAAGTATCTTGTAATTTTCGTCAACTAAAAAATCTGATAAACGTTCAGTTGAGACGAAAGTTGAGATATTGTTTTTGGTCATCTATTCTTAAATTTGTATTGTTCAATTAATAATCTTACTTTTGTACTAGTCAGCTTTTTTCAGATTGGTCAATGTTGCTTGAAAAATCAAGGGCAAGGCAATTGTGATATCTGATACAACATTGATCATTCTGCTATCTGATTTTACTTTTCCCCAAGAGACTGCTTCTTCTAGTGATGCGCCTGATAAACCCCCTGTTTCTACACGGTCCATCGTAATTTGTATTGCATAATCAAATGACTTTGGAGACATTAAACGAGATTGAAAAATGTAGTTTTTTGGAACCCCACCTCCAAGGAAAAATGCTCCTGCTTTTTCTGAATCCCATGCAAGTCTTTGAATTGAACCTAAGTCATCCATATCATCTATAAGTGTTCTATTTAATTGGGAAAATAACCATAATTGAAGTCCTACGACACTATCAGCTAATGCTGGAACGTAAATTGGTACTTTGTTATCATACGCAGCTTTAACGAATGACCCCTCGTCATCTAGTTTTTCTCCTATTAGTTCCATTAGTTTACATGTTGAGATTACCAAAGTATTTGTTTCATCCTTATTATTCTCCCATATTTCTTTGAATATAGGTTGCAGATTATCTTCCAATTTCATAAATGATTCATCAGCAACGAATGCATCATATATCCTATCGATAGATTTGTCTCGTAACTCTTGATCTGATTCATAAGGAACGTGTCGAATATGTTTTCCTCCAAAGGCTTCAATCAAATCATGGGTGACATTTGCTCCTGTAGATACAATAACATCTACCATACCTTCTGTGATCATATCTGTCAAAATCTTTCTCATGCCCCCTGGTACTAAAGCTCCAGCTATGCCGAGGAAAACTGTGGCTTTTTGTTTTATCATCTCTGTATAGATGTCAACAGCCTTAGCAATTCTACCTGGACCAAAAACTCCAGAAGAGTGAAATTCTGCAATAAGATCAGTAATAGAATCTTTGTCTTTTATATCGATTGGAGTAACTCTAGGATATTTGTTTTTCTTTGATTTCATCAATCTCAGAGTGATGTTCTATTTACCTTCTTTAGCCTTTTCGATAAGCAATTCAATTTCTTTTGCTCTAAAAGGAGATTCTTCTAATTCAGTATGATCAATAGGACAAATATATCGAATATTCTCCCCGACTTGAATTGAACCAAGAGGAAGCTTACAAATATATACTCTTGCACAAACCCTGCAGTAAAATGTTGAACGAGTAGATTTTTCAAAAAGATCTACATCTGTATCTATTGCACAAACTGGACAAGGGAACATACAGATTGTAGGCCTTAGGCTTTCCTTTTTAGACATTTAAAATCCACTCAGTTGATTATATCTAATTGAATAAAATACTTCTATAAGATTTATTAACTTTGGGGAGAAATATCTTATGTCCATTCCTTAAAGGAAGGAAAATGAAAGACTTCTTTGTTTTTATCCAGAGCATATAATTGACATTCAGAAAGATTAACATCGTTTCGTAGAATGGGTGATAAAAGATTATTTTTCGAATCTGGATTGATTGGCGTTCCAGAAGAATATGCAGAGAAAGCTGGCAAAACTATTAATTTTATATCCTTCTTCTTCATGGGGACAACTACAAAAGCTGGAGCTCTAATTTTCTGCAATTTATTGATTCTAGCTTCAAGAATTGGGTGCTCATGACCAATAATAATATACTTTGTTTTCTCCGGAAGTACCTTAGGTAATTCCTTATCACCATGAGTGAAAAAATATTTACCTTTTGTATAATGGTTTTTGTAAATACAAACATTATCCATGCCTTTTGTGGCCCAACTTAGAAAAACATCATGATTTCCTTGAGTTATTGATATCTTACTTACAAGAGGGGAAATTGCTCTAAGAAACCTCTGAACATCTCTATTTTCTATCTCTGTTGGTTCATGAAAACTATGTTTGACGTCTCCATTTAGAATTAGTTCATCTGGTTTTATTTCCTTAAGATAATGTGAAATTAGTTCGATTATATCTTGGGTTTGGTTATGAGGTAAATATGTACCATCTCTAGACATAATGGCTTCAATACCTAAATGAAGATCTGCAATTACTAATATTCTCTCGTCTTGAATGAACAAAATAGGTAAAGAATCGATTATCTTTAGGTTTGGAGAGATATTATATTGAGAAATCTTCATTTAGCTCAGTTTTACAAAACCATTGATATTAAAAAGACTTTATTTTTACTTAATTTTTGAAATACCAATATTTGCAAGCTTAGCAGCATAAATCTTCTTACTTGCCTCACAAGTGTAATAGATAATTGAACTCATTTTCTCAGTTACTACGTTCTGTATAAACCCTTGTTTCCAATCATTAGAATTTTCACTTATTTCCTTTAATAACATACGATAGATTTTATGCCCTACTATTTCGATATCTGTAATTCTCTTTCGGTCATAAGCTTGAATGTCATTATTATTTGCATGAACAAGGTAACTAAATTCAGTTATTGCTCCCAGAATAGATTTGTTTAAGTTGTAAAGATACTCCAGAATTTGAAGTTGCATCTCTATATGCTGTTGAGAAAGCTGTGAAATAAGGTCAACCATCATCTTTGAAACATTTTTTAGATTAGAAAAAATAGGGTCATACTGATTGATAGATAATTCATATCGATCCATGGGCGCATAAATTGTTGTTGTGATATCATCAATGAAATTTACTATATTTTCATACAGTGATTCCATCATTTCGACTCTTTCTTCCATCCCCGGGTGATAAAGCAAGGTTAGCGTAACAAGGTCTGCCATTCTTACCATCGTATCACTAATTAACACTGCACAATATACAATTGTATTCGATATGTCAGATGGTGAATCATCAGACGACATATATATCCCCAACAATAGAAGCGCAAACAAGTATATAGATGTTATGCAAATTTAGCCCTTACAAGTGCTGTACAAAGAAAAAGGAAAGAAAAAGGGCTCTCATAATTTCTTTTTTAATAAGTTTGGAGTAAAAACACTCACAAGCTGTTGTGCAAATTTTTCAGTCATTGATAATTTACTCAAAGGTGAAAAACTGTTGAAACACTCCTCTGTATTTTCAGTTACTGCGAAATACTTGGGTGAAATTGATAGCATTGTTATGTTTTCTATCGATATTAATGCATCTACAGTATAATGATCAGAACCTATATCATCAAATTCTGTGTTACTTTTTATTCCAGAATTAATGAAAGCATTTGTAAAATGTTGGTTTACAAAAATATAATCAATCCTAGTTGTTAAAGATGGTATGTGTAAGGAGAATCCGGGATCTGATGGATTTAAAGTTCTGAAAACATCAGTGAAGTTGTGATATTCTGAAGAATAATTGCCATAAATTGGGTCATCAGGATAAAGGATCATAGTTACTGGTCCTATACCAAATTCATCATGTTTATCACCTTCAAGTGCACCAATGTCCTCTGGTGAATTGCAATTTAAATCTCCAATGTAGATTAGGGGCGCATCTCCAACGTTTTCATCCATATAATTAATAATAGCTTCTTGTTCTCTATCCCGTGTATTTCTTTCCCCTAGTGTTTGACCAGCTTTTAAATGAATTGCAATAATGTGCACTTCATTTCCTTCTATGTCAACAACAACATGGAGTAGAGCGTGTGTTAAATCTACAGTTGAATCATCATCGGCATGGAGAATTTCGGCTTGATAAACCTCTAGAACAGGATAGCGGCTTAGAATAGCCTCCCCTTGGGTGTTCCATTTTATTCCTTGTGTTGTATATCCAATATATGGGGCTTCATCATAGAAGTAGCCGTTGAATTCATTTACATAGGCATCTAACTGTTTATTTTCACTATTGTCCCAATCCCCTGTTTCTACGAATACAGCAATATCTGGATTTTCAGCTTTGACAACATCCTTCCATTCTGGATTTACACCACTTTCATAGACGTTATAATTGAGAATTTTGAACAAATCTGTGGGTGCTGAATCAAGAAAATTATCAACTGTAATTACAATCGTATCTTCTGCAATATTCCCTGCTCCGTCTGCGACTTTTACATATAATGTATGATATCCATCATCATATTCAGTTGTGTCCCAAGCATAGCTTACATTATTTGAAACAAGAGATTCATCGATATATAACTCGATTGTTTTAATTTTCGCTGTGTATCCACCTGTATCTGCCATTGTATATTCAATATTGTATGTTCCCGAAACAATATCTAGACTAAGAGGCGAACTAAATTCAACAGTTGGAGGTGTTTGATCAATTCCAAAATAAACTAATAGTGCTGTTGAGGAAATAAGGACTACTCCGATTATACCATAAAAAATTACCTTGTTTGCAGTTTTTTGTAGAAATTTCATTATTATTATATTTCACAATCACTTTTTAAAAACTAGGATAGATATGACATGAATTTTGTACAAACTCTTTAGAAGTGCCTAAGACACATCATGGGGCTGTCACATCCCCTCCTACACCGCCCACATCTTACAAAGTTGCTTACGGTTCGCTTTTGGATGTTTGTTTGTTGGATGTAACCCCAAGGATCACCAAGAAAGTGGTGCATAGCTACAATCCTTCAACGTACAAACTACACTACCCTATTTAAACACCCAAAAAAATGTACAAAAAGTATGTTATATTTTATGGGATTATTTGAAAAGTGGTCATGTTACAGATCTATTAAATAAATCAAGATTTTACGAGAAAATCTATTTATTAGCAAATATTTTTCCTACTTCATGAGCCCATTCTGTGATTTTATCCCAATTTCTATTGTCTTCTTGAAATTCTGGCAATCGGGCAACGATTGCATTTTTTGCGATATTTGGTAATTCTTTCTTTGGAACTCTACCACCAAAAGCTGCCTTGGTCACAATATTCACTTCAGGATATTCTGCAAGAACATCTTCTAAGAAATTTTTGTAAGCATAATCATAAAGCTCTTTTTCTCCCGCAAAACTAGAAGAAATAAAAACAGCAACATTTTTGTCTCTCAAATCTTTTGTAAGGAATTTTCTTGTATTTTCTGTCCATTTCCCATGTTCGATACCGCTTGCTAAGATAATATTATCAAACTCTTCCAAATCTGGACAGGCTCTGTAATCCTTAAGATTCCATATCTCTACTACTATTTTATACTCTTTTTCTAATATTTTTTGGATTTCGGCACATACTTCTGGAGTTGCGCCATATCTAGTTCCATAAACAATTAATGTTTCATTCAAGTTATTCACCATGTGAAATGTTGGGTCAGTTTTGACTTCACCTTTAGCTTGTGTAGAGTTATTATTAAATATATACTTCTTTCAAAATTTGGATTAGAGTCATAAGGACATACATTTTAGAAAATTGTTCACTTGCTATTTCCTACTTTTTGTTCCTCTATTATTTTAGTATCTCCACTTAGTAGAAAAAGGTTTACTACAACCATTACAATAGCAATTAGAACAAATAAAATAGGAATGGAGTAATAAGAATCTAATCCAACTAATGGACCTGCAAAATCTGCAATAAAACCAAACAACGGTGCAAATACAAAAACTAATATCGATTTAATCTGGGATTCTGCACTAAGAACAGTGGCTCTTTCCTCTTTTTTCATTATACCTCCTAGATAATCAACACAAAACGGTCTTCTTACGTTTTGAAAGATGTATATTAGAAGATAAAGAAAAACCACAACAATAGGTAAACGAACGGATATGAAAATCGCATTTAAAATAAGAACACCTGCAAATAAATAGAATAAGATGTCCATAGAATTCTTTACGCTCTTGAACCAGTTTCTAACAATGTATGCATATCTTGAAGAAAAAGACGAAAGTAGATAAAAAAGTGAATACATGCTTCCTAAAATGATTATTATTAAGTTATCTGGTGTTAAAATGGAAGAGTTATTAGCTAGACCGAAGTTAGCTAAGATGACTATAATATAGATTTTGATGATAGGTTGTATGTAATCTTTAAGACTCTTATATATTGCATCGTAAGAAGCTGATGAAAATGCTCCTTTCCTTAATCTTCTATCTTTAAATGCTACAAATATGTCCTTAAACCCTTTCCCCATCTCTTTCCAAAAAGTTGTCTTTCTTGGTTTATGCTCATTCATGTATTTTGGATAGGTTGCAATAAGGACAAAATCACAAATATATGGAATAATGGCCACTAAAAACACCCATTGTGCATTTGGTAAAAAGAGAACTAGGAAAATTGATGTTATACCATTAACTGTCGAACCTATTAATGACCATGAGCGAGTTCTTCCATAAACAAACGTTTTATGTTCACTAAAGTTATTTTTGTCCATCCAAGTCAAGATCATGGCTTTATGAGTTCCGGAGCGAAACGATTCTCCCAAACCGTATAGAGCTGCTGCAATAAACAAGACAAAGAAGAAATCAAACGATAAACTGAAACCAATGAAGTATAACACAAATGATGAGACATAGAAAAGAAAACATAATAACAGTTCATTCTTTCTTCCAAACTTGTCTGCAAGAATTCCTGAAGGGATCTCAAAAAGATAAGTAAATACCTCTTGAACTAGGAAAAGAGTTCCGATAGTTAGTAATGGAAAATCAGAATCACCTAAATATATGAGGAGCATCACAATAAGATACGGTTCAAAAAACCTCAGATTCTTAAAGAATCCATATAACCGAAACTTCCACATCAGTGGATCAGTAAGTATTTTCTTCTGTATTTCTTTATTCAGTGAAGATTCAGTCATATGAAAACCAAATCTACCTTAATCTCCCCAAATAAATGCTTTACTCATAAATCTGAGTTATTAACGATTTTTTCTTTAAAAATAGGATCAGTGACGTAAATAGTGACAGCTTCAGAAAGAGGATTCATCTCACCTCTCTTATAATTATCAATTCTTACTTCTACGCACATACTACATAAACCAGCTGGAATAATAATATTTGAAACTAATTCTTTCTTCTCTCTACTTAAGCATCGCCCACAGAGTGGTTTACCACAATTAGAACAATAGTATCTAGCTTTGGCTCCACATTTAGAACAAGTTGATTCGAAAAGTAGAATTATCTTAACCAAGAATTATCACTGATAATTTGTGAACCATATACTATTAAAACCACACAAAAAAATCGATTTTCAGATTTGTGTTGATCATGTCAAACTTCTCTTTGTTGTAGAATCCAATAATAAGTGACTGAAGTATCCTAGACAAAAACCAAAAATGGGATATACATAAAAAAGGTGGTCATAGAGCGGAATAACAACAAATGCCATAACAAAAGATACGATAAAAGTTACTGCAAAGATGAACCAAGAATGAAAGAATTTTCTGTGATCTGGATTAGTTGGGCGCTCGATTAGATCTGGCAATATCGCTCCTAGAAATATACATACAAGTGAGGAAGCCAAAATCAGTGCTAATGTGAAGTAATTAATCTCTGAAGTAAAGAAGTAATATGCTAATCCTACCAACGATAAACCAATAATTTCACCTATTACTACATGAGTTATTTTTCCCGGCAATAAATTCTCTCCTGCTATCATATGGTAAGATTTGTATTTAAACCAAAGTAAAAACAGCGTCTTACATTTAGTGAATAAACACTAAAAAATTGAAGCTATTATTTGCTAAATTTAACTTTTCACAGAATTTTCACTCATTTTGAAAATCCTAGGGAACATGCCAGGTACTAGAAAATAGTAGAGTAGATTACAAACTTTACAGTATTGTTTATTTTCTCCTATTTTGACTAAAAACTTACCACATTTCTGGCATTTCATTCTGACACCTGGAAATCTTGTTCTAAACAGCTTCAGTTAATATCATGCTCCAATAGGTATTAAGAATTGCTGTAAAATGTTGATTAGATAAACAAAGTTCTACTTTTCTTCAATCCCTTTATAGATATCTTGTAGTTTCTCTACCATATCAGCTGTATACGTGCATTAATCTATAGATGGTTCTTTCTTTTTAACGTGCATTTCTAGTCAACTATTTTGAATTGTATGAGGTAAGGTTTATGTAAAACCTTGAAATTCCAAAGTCCTAAATAAATGGTGAATTTACTTTGAGTGAAAATAAAACTTACAAGGATAACAAGTTAATATCTCTATTATTATGCTTTATATCCTATACTTTAGCAATTGGAGCTGCTATAGGTATCGGAATTGTATTACATCCTCTGCTCCATCCAATTCTGACAGCTTTTATTGTTGATGTAATAGCAACCATGATAATATTCAGCATTAGTGTCTTCTTTAAGAATACTAGCCTTTACGATCCCTACTGGAGTTTTATTCCAATACCCATCATATTGTATTGGTTAATAACAGCTGATAATTTCCCAACAATAACAATCAGACAGATAGTGATATTAGCACTTGTAATCATTTGGGGTGGAAGGTTAACTTTTAACTGGGTTAGAGGTTGGAAAGGTTTAAATCATGAAGATTGGCGATATGCTAAATTTAGAGAAGAGAAACCTAGTTTGTTCTGGTTCATAAATTTCACAGGATTACAAATGATGCCTACATTGATAGTATTCTTGGGTTGTATTCCTATTTATTATAGCATAATTTCAACAAGCGCAACTTTTACAGTTTTTGATATAATTGGGATAATAGTAGCTTTGGGCGCAACAATATTAGAAACAGTAGCTGATGAACAACTCAGAAACTTCGTCAAGACAAAGCAAAAAGATGAATTTATGACAAAAGGAGTTTGGTCAGTTACAAGACACCCCAACTACTTTGGAGAAGTTAGTTTCTGGTGGGGTATGTTTTTCTTTGCAATAGCAAATGGTGTATCTACTCTATGGGTGGTAATAGGACCTATATGCATGACAATATTATTCTTGGCAATAAGTATCCCGTTGATGGAGAACAGACTGAAGAAGAAATATCCGGGATATAATGACTATAAATCAAGAGTATCCTCATTTATCCCATGGTTTGAGAAGAGAAATTAACACTCTTCTTACCAACTCCCAAGCGATAGTTTTATTTTTAACCTCTCTTATATAACTCAAAAAGCATATTGTGGTATTATGAATACAAATAAAACTAAATCAAAATTTAAGAAAAAACACATTTTATATATATTGCTAATAGTTATTTTCATTGTAATAGTCACATTTTACTTCATTAGTCGTTTTACAGAAACTAATTTTATACAAAAATGGTATGATGACAATTTTTACGATGCTGGAGTTGAAGAATCATTGAATTACCAAGAAATGTTGATTCAATTTGTTGATTCATTCTTCATTTATACTTTAATCGCTTTCCTTATCGTCTGGATTGTTGAAATAATTCTTAGAACTTTCAAAGAAAGAATAACTGATGATATAGAGAATACAATACGCGTTTTAATCAGATTTGTAGTAATTCTATTTTTCGGTATCGCTTATATGACCAAATTTGAAAATTTCGTAGGTGCAGTCATAGGAGTTGCGGCAACAGTGGGTGCTGCTTTTGGCTTAGCTGCATCAAGGTCCTTAGGGCAAATATTCTCGGGATTACATCTTGTACTAAGTAAACACCACAATGTTGGTGATTATCTGATTATTAATGATATGAATATTGAAGGTGTTGTAACAGGTATCTCTACAAGTTTTGTAACGATCCTTCAACCTAACAAAACAACAGCAGTTATACCTACAGACAAACTACGTGAAGAGGAAGTTCTTAATATTAAAGTAGAGCGCTTTGAAACAGAGAAAGATGGGATATCTCATTTGTTTCTGTATGGAAAAAAAGTCAAAGAAACTCATTACGTATATCCTGTGAAGTGGGCTACTCACTCAGATGATCGTCACTCTCATGCTGTAGCAGCAATTATGGAAACTGGTGAAGATTTCAAGGACTATATCGATGATGAAGTAGATTGGATGATATATGAACGAGATAGGCTGAATAGAAGATACTTGATAAGTCTAACAGTTCTTGACCCTAAGGTTTTACTCCACTTAGCAGAAGAGTTCACTCGTATATTAGAAGCTAATTACGAAAAAATCAAGTATGGTGATAAGAAGAAATCTACCAGTAAGAAAGCTGCTAATTAAAATCTTATTTCCTCTTTTTCTTTTATGGATGTAGAAAGTAATCGAAAATTCTGCTATCCTTGATTATTTTGCTTTAAACCTCTTAACCATAAGAATAAGTCAGTTTTACAATTAGGACACTTACTGTTCAGCTCCAACCATGTTATGAGATGTTTTTTATGTGCGTATGTTTCACAACAAGGTGTTTTAACAACAATATTCTTTTCCGAAGGTTTTAAGTCAAGTAAACAGACTTTACATGTTGGTCTATGAGCATCACATTGATTACAAGTCTCCTCATTAGCTTCAAAAACACTATCACACTGATAACAAAGAATCTCTTCAACTTCCAAATCATCGAAGTCCTTTAGTAGAAGCTCTTCATACAACTTAGCAAGAAGTTCAAGGTATGTTGATACCTTTTCACTGTTTCTGATACGTGCTTCTGCAAATTTACGATTCAGTGTAAATTGCTTCAAATCTTCTTTCATGTCGATTAGCATTTTGTTAATTTCTTCTTTTTCAAGTAGAGTCTCATAGAATGAGTGATGATTTGAATGAAAGATGTAGAATTCACTGGAACTAGGTAAATCAACATCATCACCAGTATCACTCTTCATTCCTCTTTTCCGCTTAATACTGAAAGCCAAAGGATAATCTGCTTTCATCATCGTATCTATAACTAGTTCATTAACTGAAAGAACCTTTACTGTTGTTCTATGAAAAAAATTGTATTTATGTTCATTTGGGAAATAAAAAATTACTCTAGGAACTTGATCAAGATATTTTTCTATAATCTCTCCACCAAGTTCTCTAATAGTGGATACGATTTTTGTAAGTATCTTTTCCTTATCTGTAACTAGTTCCTTAGCATGATCGATATAGACTTCAGTTAATTTAGAAGGTTTACGAGTTTCTCTCTTTAACTTAATGTACCAATAAATTCTCAAAAGAGTGGGGATAATTATAATGCATCCTACAACATAGAAAAGGAAATAATAAAACCTAAAAGTATTTCCAACAATATCATACGAAATAAAAACTCCCCCTACGATGATAGCAATTATAAAAACTGCTGAGAGAAGGCGTTTTAGATAATATCTATTCATCTGTAAACATGTAATATACCCCTATCAGCTAATAAATATGTTTCTAAATAATTTTAACAAATACTTAAAAATTCAGACAGTATTTCATTATCGTGACAATCAAAAATCCTCACGACATTTGCATTTGGGAGAGTAAAGAAAATTGTTCTGATTGTGGATTGAAAGGTAGATTACATTGCCATATGAATATTAAATATTAGATAATATTTGGTATACCTTTTTCAATTGCATTTATACCTGCATTTGTAGGTTTGATACTTTTAGGATTTCCTTTGAATCTCATATCTATACTCTCTTGGGTGGGTTATATCATGTTTTTCTTCCTTGTATGGGAACCTCAAATACTGTGTTCTCATTGTCCGTATTATGCTGAAGGTAAGAGCAAAACATTGCATTGCTCAATCAATTATGGATTTTTGAAAACATCTAAATTTAAACCAGGTCCTATGAGTAAATTCGAGAATGCACAGTTTCTTGTGGGTGCAAATCTTATCTTCTTGATTCCAATGGTATTTCTGACAATAGGGCAATTGTGGATTTTTCTAGGCATAACAATATTCGGTATAACACTATGGTATATTTTTATTCAACTGTATGTTTGCAAGGATTGCGTGAACTTCTCATGTATTTTAAATCGAGTGCCAAAGAAAGAAAGGGATGAATTTCTGAAGAAAAACCCTACTATGTACAAAACCTGGAAGAAAAGTGGATATCAATTTAATGATGAATAAAATCATGCATCATCTTTTTATTATTATAATACTTAAAGTAAACAATGTTGATTAGAGAAGCGACAACAGCTGATGCAGCTGGAATAGCCAAAGTAAAAGTGAATTCGTGGAAGACGACCTATGAGGGATTATTTCCAGATGAAGTTCTGGATAATCTTTCAGTTGAAGAAGAAACCACAAGGTGGGCTAGAAACCTTGATAGTATCTCAAAAACCTATACAAGCTTAGCTCTTGTTGCAGAAAATGATGACAAGGAAATTGTAGGCATCGCAGCAGGAAGAAAAAATGACGATAGAATCTTTCGTTATGATTGCAATTTGAGCATAATCTATATCTTGAAGGAATATCAGAGAAAGAAATTGGGAAGTAGATTAACTGAACAAATAGTAGATTTCTTTGTTGATAAGCGTTTTAAATCAATGATAGTCTGGATTCTGAAAGGAAACACCAACAGCCTTTTTTATGAAAAATTAGGTGGGATGCCAAAAGAAACTCAAAGAGTTGAGAAATGGGGCATTGTATACGAAGAAGTAGGCTATGTGTGGGAGGACGTCTCAAAGATTTTCTGAAAAGAATTCTAGCTATTTTTTTCGATATAGAATGTATTCGACAGGAACAATGTGTCCTTTATTATAATGATTTAAAACCGCATCCAATTCTTTCAAAAGATAATGATCATTTATGGAGAACAGAGCTGCTGTTTCTGAGATGTCAAACCATTTTTCTCCATCTACACTACACTCTGCAATTTCATGTTGTTCAGTAAAAAGTTCGCTCATCATTTCATAAGTAAAATGACTTTTCCATATAAAAACAGAGAAAATATTTCGGTTTAAATAGCTTTACGAAATTGCGTTTTATTCTTATTTAGGAAGCATTTGGTTTTGAGAAGGAGGAAAAGAATCATCTTTTCCAGAACTGCCACCATTTTTTGGATGTAGAACCTTTTTTCTCGTCTACTCTTTTCACTGTCCTTCTTAATTCCATAATTCCATCCCTTAATCCCAATTTGTAGAGAAGCTCACGAAAACCATCAGGTTCGTTCTCTTCTTCGATTACATAAATAATTGGAAATCTTTTTCTCTCTACTTCTAACAGTCTAGTGATTCTTCCAGCTTCATATTTCTCTTTAACCTGACTATCTTTACCAATCCAGACATAAAGAACGCTGTAAGCATCTAGAACAAAAGCATCATCGGATTGAAAGTGTTTGTGTTCAATAGGTAGTTCTGAAACTATCACTGCTCCTTCATCATCCTCCTTAATCTGAAGCAATCTGAAATCTTTCTCATATTTTGTGTCAATTGATTTGAGAAAACCTAAGGTATCTCCTTCAACAATTTCAAAGGCAATCTGTTCCTTAAACTCTGCAGGCTCGAAACCTTGATTGATGGTTTCAATTTTCAGCTCCTTATTTTGACTTTCGATTTTCTTTGCTCCCCAAGAACCAATAAATTTTTCATCAGCAAAAGATTTAGAACCTAACCATATCCACAGATTGTTTTTTGTTTCAATAATATAGACATCACCATTAAGAAACTGATAAGGCTCCGTGATTGGAATCAATTCATTTCCTACAATATGAAATACGCTCATAGATAGTAAAAGTATTCATTAATTAAAACAGTTTCCCAACCGCTCTTCATGGTTTTGATTGATAGTTTGCAAAGTCTTTTATATTTCCGTTAAGAGTGCAGATAGTGTAAATGTATTGTAAATAAATAGTGATTTACTTTATTATATTTCAAGTTGTATGGTGATAAAAATTAGAAAACAAAGAGTCATAAAAGATTACGAAGCCTTGAGGAAATTACATAAAGAAGGCATAGTTGCGCAAGTAAAATCATTCCCCAAAGCTAAGAAGTCAATGGATCATCTAGCTATAGGATTCAAAGCTCCTAAGGGGACTCCTTATGCTGGAGGTAAATATAAATTAGAAATATTCTTTGGACCAAATTATCCTTACAAACCTCCATTTGTAAGACTTCACACACCTATTTGGCATCCTAATTTCTGGCCTAATCCAAAAGAATATCCAAAGAAAAGAAATATTTGTCTCGCTCTTGTAGATAATGATTTAGTAGGAAAACACGATGGTTGGTCTCCATCCAAAAGCATCACTACTGTCATTCACTCAATACTTGCCATGTTTAATGTCGAAGGAGCTTATGTAAATCCCAAAGATGTATTTAACAAAGAAGCGGCTTTGGAATTTTTAAATAACAAAAAGAAATTCATCAAAAAAGCGAGTACAATAAGTAAAAAGTATGCAAAATCATACTGGTAAATCTAAAATATAATTAATTTGTTGTGAAAATTATGGAAGATGATGGAACCAATTATCCTGCTGAATATAAAAAACTCCTTGAGAAAATTGAAGCAATTGAAAAAACTCTAGAATTGTACAAAGTTGATAAAATTGTAGAGGAAAAGGAAAAGGAAGCTAAAGAAATTAGCGAAGAAACCATAACTGAAGATATACTTCAAATCAAACCTATTTCAGAGATTGTATTGAAGCCCAAAGCTTATCTAAAACTTGCAAAACATGCTTTATCTTATGCTAATGATTCTATCCCTAAGAAGAAATGGGTAGAAGTAATTGGATTACTTACAGGAAAAATTAGCGATGAAGAAACACCGCTAGAGCAAATCATTGTTGAGGATTACTGGCCTGTTGATCAAGGAGATGCTGTAAGCGTAGAAATTGTTGATCAAAACATATTTACAGAAATCTTCCACAAGAAAGGTAACGAGCATTTCATAATCGGTTGGGCTCATTCCCATCCAAGTTACACTCCATTCTTGAGTGGTGATGACTACAGAACACATCTAAGATATCAAACATTTTGGAACAAATCTATAGCACTTGTTATCGACCCCCTGATGCTCTCACCAGAGGATTATGGGATTGGTGTATTTCGCATTCATCAAGACAAACAAAAGTATTATCAGCTATCTGTTGAAGTTCAAGGAATGAGTAGTGAAGCGTGTTATGAGTCTATAAACACTTTCATGAAAAATAAAGAGGATAAATCTTAATAAAAATTATATGAGTTGTATTTTAATTGGAGTTAAATAATTTCAAAACTTATCTAGCAATCGGAATTGTTGGGTTAGTTGTTGGAATACTCTATGTTATAATCCAGAGTGAAACACCTATAATGCTGACGATTTTTTTCATCACTTTGTATGTCGTTGTAGCATTAAGGTACCTCCTAGAAAGGAGACACTATAAGAAACACAAAGCTATTCTTGCTAGTACTCAATTCCTACTTCTCCCTTTTGTTATACTTCTGATGGGCAATTACATCACTTCGTTTGCAGCAACTTACGAGATGTTTTTGATATCTTCTAGTGGGAATGCAGTAGAGATATTCTTCAATTTAATTTCTTTATCTTTAATTGTCCCAGTTATTATATTAACTATGCATTTCAATAATTATTATTCGGGAAAATGGCCAGCAATAGCAATTAGACGAAAAGTGAGGAAAAAAAGAATTATTCCTTTATTAATTCATAGTGTTTTTGTTTTCACGATTCTACTAGGATTTTTTATAAACGGGAAAATTGATCTAGTTAGTCTCATTTTCACAATTATATACTTAGTTTTCATTTTTAGATATTTCATATTTGTTAGACTGATAAAATCAGAAAGACGTACAGTAATAATGTCTAGTAGTTCTCCTAGCAGAAGCTCTACTAGGGCAAGAACCTCATCAACTACAGTTCGAAGGTCTTCTTCTCAAACTTCCAGAAGCAGACAACTATCCTCTCCAACAAGAACTAGAACCACAAAGTCAGTTTCTAGAGCTAGAAGAAGTGCTAAAATTGCTCCTGGTATTGAAGTAACAACCAGAAAGAAAACTAAGAAATCCACAAAAACCACTAAAACTAAAACTACAGTTCGTGATTATTTCCCAAATGGTAAGGCTAGTAAAGAAGAAGTAAAATGTATAATATGTTTCATGGATTTTGAGAAGAAGGATACAAGAAAAATAATCCTCTGTCCTCATTGCAAATATCCAGCACATGAAGATGAATTCAGAAGCTGGTACCAAAATTCAAAATATTGTGCAAGATGTAATAAACCAATTTCAAATTCATATGTAAGAAATCCTAAATACAGAATCACAACAAAGATCTATATTGAAAGAGTAGTAAACAAATTATGAAATGAGTGCGGAAAGCTAGAGATTAAATACTTCTAATCTAGAAAATATTGAGGTCAAAAAATGGGTACTTGGACACATATAACAGCATCATTTATAACATCGTTATCCTTAGTAGGTGTCTCCATATACTATTTCATTGAGGGAAATGTTGACTTAGGCAAATTTTTCATTTTCTTATCCATATATGTCTTCATATCCTTATTCTATGTAATTCGAAGTTTGTTCTATTTAAAACATAAAGCCACATTCAACGAATTTATTTACGTTTTTATTTTGCCCATTGTTCCAGTTTTAATATTGCTAGCTCAAATACTCTTTGGTGTAAATGATTTTGGTATAGTTACAATTAGTGGGTTTCCTGATGAAAGTTTCAGGGAAATCAATGCTGTTGATTTTCTTTTATTACCATATTATCTATATAGTACATTTTTGCTTTTTAGAACCTTTATTAGATATCCATTCATTAGATTTAGAAGTACAAGTGAAAAAGGGACGAATCCTAAATTTGCTGGATTTTTACTAATGTTAATTATCCCCACCATTTATATTGTTACATCAGTAACATATTTTGAAAATTTCTTTCTACTAATTTCTGGGATAATTTATCTCTACTCAGCTATTATGGCTATATTTGTATGAGTAATATCTTATCTCTATTTAGCTTCTTTTTTGTTTTGGTTTCTTAGTTTGTTTAGGATATTTTTGGCTTGGAACTTTGTGTTTTGGTATTTTTTGTTTTGGTATCTTATCCTTTTTTGTTTCCTCAATATTGGAAGTTGCAGGAGCTTCTCTTGTTCTCTTTTCTCTTTTTTCTTCCTTTGGTAGTGAATGAGAATCTGATTCTTTAATTTCTGAAAATTTATCTCGATCATCAGAAGGAGGTGTTTCTTCTCTCTTTTTCTTCTCTTCTTTTTTTAGTGCTTTAGAATCTATAGAATCAATTTCTTTGAACCTCTCTCTTCTAGGTGGAAGAGACTCCTTTTTCTTTGGTTTAGCTTTTTCTTCTTGTGGAATGTAATTAGGTGATTCTGTTCTTGAAAAAGAGTCCTGTTTGGGGATTTTTGTTTTAGGTATCTTCTGTTTTGGTATGTTTTTGCTATTTTTACGGTTTTGCTTAAATTTTTGACTTTTTGGGATTTTAGAAACAATCTTCTCTTTTGGAATCCCTTTATTTTTCCCTGATTCTCGACTGTCTCTGAGCTGTGATCTTACAGGCTTTGATTCTATTTTTCGAGTTTTTCTTTTTTCTGGAGGGAAAAAATCTTCATCCCTTATTTGACTTTTGGGTATTTTATCTTTAGGCAATTTATGTTTTGGGATTTTCGAATCGAACGGGAATTTTTGCTTAGGAACTTTATTCGAAATACCTTTTTTTTTGTTTCTTTTACCCATGTGTAAGTCACACCTGTTCTAGCCTTTCATATTTTTACTGATTTTTGAACGTTTTCAAACCTCAGCTTTTGAATAAATATTGACTAATTTGTTTGAAAACCTATCTAAACCCCAATTTGTAACTTTATTGTTATTAATTAAGATTTTAGGTTTATTTAAGTTTTTAAATAAGAACAGTTATTTTGGATAATATAGGTAATTTTTTAATAATTGTATTCGATAATAGTATTTGTAAACTAACAGGATTGAAAAAAAATGAGCGAAGAATTTGAAGAAATTTCTTTTGACGAAGAAGAAGAAGAAGAAGAAAAGGTTATTGAAACCGAGATAAAATCCAAAACTCCTGCTAAGACTAAAACACCAGCAGGTAAGAAAATAAGTGTATATTTCCAAAGCACCATTGGACCAAGTCCAAAACAAGAAAAACTTGTTGTAGCAACTGATGCCCCAATTAGTGATATAAAATATACAGTTAGCCAGATTTTTGGATTACCACCTGATGAATTCCATCTATCCCATGCTGGAAGAACATGTGACAATGACGATGTTCTTGAAAATTATGGAGTTGAAGATGGAGATACAGTTCTACTGATCCCAGTTTCAACAGCAGGATAATTCTTAATCTTTTATTTTTTAATGAAGACTCTAATTGAGTCTCTTTATTTTTCTACTGAAAACTACATTTAAATTTAAATATCACAGAATTTATCATTGAATAATATAGATAGATGGAACGCGTGCTTTAAATGAATGCAAAAAACATAAAAAAATCTAATTTCTTCGATGAAACCCTTTCAAAAGATGAGAGAATACGTTTTGATAGACAACTTAGATTACCTGGATGGAATCAGAAAGCTTTGAAAGATTCAACGGTTTTAATTGTTGGAGTTGGGGGATTGGGAACAGAAATAGCAAAGAACTTAGCTATGGCCGGTGTAGGAACTATTCACCTTATCGATTTAGATATTATTGAATATTCCAATCTTAATAGACAAATACTTTTCTCAGATGCAGATGAAGGAGAACCTAAAGCTAAAGTTGCAGCAAGAGCTCTAATGAAAATAAATCCTTACAGTAAATATATTTGGCACCATTCCAATCTAGAAGATGTTGACCCAGAGGTATATGCTACAGCTGATATGTATGTTTCTGGTTTAGATTCTGTTACAGCAAGAAACGAGCTAATACGAAGAGCGGTTCAGTTTAAGAAACCAATGATTGATGGAGGAACTGCAACATATTATGGTCATGTTTACACCTATTTGCCAGATGAAAATGCATGCCTTCAATGTGATCCACAGCAAGAACGAGAAAGAGAAACTTTAGCAGCTTGTACACTAGTGGGAATACCAAGAAAAAAATCTCACTGTTTGTTGAAAGGACAACTATATTTTGAGTCAAAGAACAATAGACCCCCTGATACGACCATTTTGGAAGAAATGAATCTTGTAATAAACTATGCAAATAACTTAGTGAAAGAGCATTTCCCCTCTGAAAAGGTATTTTCTTTGGATGAAGCTGTGAAAATGGTTGACCAACACGACCCAACAATAATTAGTATTAATGCTGTAATAGCCTCTTTACAATCACAAGAAGCATTGAAACTTATGCACCATCTCAAAGGAATTGAACTTGGTACTGTAAATCCTGAATATGTTATTTACAATGGATTAGTAGGGAAATTCTTCTATATAGAAAAACCACCAAATAAGAAATGCATGCTCTGTGGTAGGAATGCTACAATAATTGAAGAAGTAAAAATACCTGCAACTGCAACTGTTGATGTTTTACTAACTATCATAAAAAACAGAGGATATAGTTATGATCCTGAATTTTTACCTTCATTTTGGATAATTGATAAAAAAGACCCAGTAGATGTAGAAATGGATTCAACATTGAAAGAACAAGGAATACGAAACCATGAAACATTATATATTACAGGTCTAACAAAGAAAGGTGAAGAACTTGATCTTAATGTTAGGTTAATCTTGAATCAAAGCTAAAACTAGCTTTAACTTTCTTATTTACTGAAAAAGCATATGAATGTCTGATTTTAGTAATTTCTAGCATAATTATTGAAAAATAAAAAATAGATAAAAAAAGAAAGTAATTCTAAGTGTCTGAAATTTACATTCCTTTCAATCTTAGACTTTGTTTACGTTATTTGCTTGAGTTCCTCTATCGGTTTCTTCTAGATCGAATTCGACTTCGTCTCCTTCATTGAGATCATCAAATTCACCTGTAGTACCAGTACGGTGGAAAAAGAGATCTTTTTCTTCTCCTTCTACAGTGATGAATCCATAACCTTTATCAGAAATCATTCTTTTGATATTTCCTTTCAAGTTAATTCCTCCAATTGAATTATTGTTTCGAATCTCGTGAGAGATTCCTTAATTAAAAATCGACTATCAGAAACGAGTTAATCTTTCAAAGACTTAAACAAAATCTAACATTCTTATTTTTAATCAGTATGAAAGGTTAGATTGAAGCCTAATAAAGTATGTGGTTAATACAAATACAATCTTCTATTCTTCTGTTTTGAAAAAAATGACGGATACCCTTGTCATTGTAGATTGCACTTAATCTCTTGTTATCTTTTATTTCAAGATTTCTTAGCTATGAAAATATTCAATTCACAATCTTTCTTACGTCCAGCGAGTTTGTTAACATCAAGCAATATTTCCCAGTTAAATTCAGAATGAGTAAAAAATCGATTCAACATACCATTTCTTAAGCACTGACTTTCTAAATCCAGTATTGTTAATGGATGCTTAATAAAAATAGTTCCATTAGTAGTTATGTATTCCATCACTTTGTAAATTATATTGATTTGTTCAACCCTCTTTAAAATGAATTGAAGAACATTACTTATAACTATTATATCATATTTTTCTGTGAAAGAATAATCTCCAATATCACAAACTATACCCTCAATATCATAACCAAGTAATTTTGCATTTTGATCTAATTGTATGATAGCATGTTTTGAGACATCAACTGCAATAACATCATAACCAAGACTTGCAAGATAAAGACTATTTCTTCCCCGTCCACAACCAATATCTAGAACCTTCCCATCACCTTTTTCATTGAATAATTTTACTAATTCTTCATCTGGTTCAGCTTTTAAGGTGGCATCACCTCTGTACCAGTTATCAAAAAAGGACATTATGAAAGATTCTCAAAAAGACTAAAGAATGTTGTGCTTAAGAGCGGCTAATTTTTCCGGGTACAGAATACATTTATAGAACAAAAAACTATTTGCATACCCATGAGTGATCGAGACATAAAATATTACAAAAAACTAGCAAAAAAATTCAAAACCAAGGAAAAACTGTTTGATGAAAAAGAAGATTTCAATGAGCTAGAAGGAGATAAAGCAAGTTTACAGCGGAAACAAGCTGAAGGGAAAGCTGAAGTTCAAGAACAGCTTCTTAAGATTCAAAAATTCAGAGAAAGTGGTAATGAAGACAAAGCTCTGAAACAAGAGATGAAACTGAAGAAAAAGGAAGCGGCTATTGCTAAATATAAGAAAAACATAACAGACATTCAGAAGAAAATGGATAAGAAAAAGCTTGAAGTTAGAAAAATCGAAGATAATCTGGAAGAAATTGAATCTCAACTAAGATCTGATTTTGCAGATAAGTTTACTCAAATGTAATATTTTTCTATCTTTTCTTCATTTTTTGCTCACTTTTCATAGCAGGTTTTTTGACTATATAGTTTAGTAATGATAGTTATCACACCACACCTATATTTATTTAACTCAATTTATATTTATTTAACATTACCTATATTTATTACAAAACACTTAAAATTAAATTTATAAATAGTTGATGGTTACTTGATACAATACGAAGCGATGGAAATATGATCTTGATTGAAAAGTGTCATCTTTGTGGGTATGTAAATAATAGACATCTAATTCATGCTGAAGATGGTAAGATATACTGTGTGCCACATTTTTTGTTACACATATTAAATGATGAAGTTGAACCTCTAGTACAAAATAAATCTAGAACATAATTTACAAATATAGATATAATAGCGACTATGTGTTAGTCCTCCACTATTTTCTTATTTAAGTTCTTTAAAGTAAATTTTTGAATAGTAATTAGAACAGCAAATACGAATGTTCCAATTGATGGATAAAGGGGCCACAACTCTCTATTATCTAATAATATGAAAAACACACAAAGCATACTTGTAGCTATACCTATATACATAGACCAAGACCAGTAAAACAGTGAATCTAACCATGAAATGGTTGGTGTTTTCAATGCTAGGTAAACAAATACCATACTTTCTGAAATTTACTTATACGTCTTTATTATTTTTGCTTTGTTCCCTCTTCTCTTTCGCCTCATTCATATACGTTTGATATGCTCGAATTGCTTTCTCAAGAAGATTTTCTACCGGTAAAGGTATCAGTGATGGGTTGCGACTCTTTTTTTCAGCGATGTATTGTCTAGTTTCCTCATCATCTAGAGCTTTCCCAATCTTCCAGTACATATATCCTGTCCATACACTCGTTGTATTCCATGGCATCGATTCGAATCTATCGTCATTTTCTGTTCGTTTTAATGTAACTGAGTTTCCCCAACCAATAAAGTTGTTATCGTCATCTAAGTAATCTAAGAAACTTTGTTCTGTTTTGTAAAATACACAATCTCCAGAATGGAAATCGAATAGAAACGCATTATGTATACCATCATATTCCTCTTCATAATAGATTAGCAATTCATTATCTGTTTCTCTGATGAATTCTTCTCTATCAATAGGAGATGATCCTTTTTTGCTTATTCTTAATGCGTCACCATCATAATACATTGAAAAGCTTCTATAATCATATTGATGATATGGTTTTACCATACTTATAAAATGAAACTAAAATTAAAAACTTTATTCTTAAAAGATTGTCTTAAGGTCTTCTTTCAAGAAGGGAGACTAACTAATAAGGTATGATACTAATACATAGATAAAAATAAAGTCTTACAAAAATTTTTCTTCTACCACTTTTACCAAGAAAGTTTTTAAGGAGGAACTTACAAAAGGAAGTCCGTAAATCTAATTGCAAATCTTGGGGGTTCAAGATTGAGCGAAACAATGGTTAGTACGGATAATTTACCTTATAATAGACTACGAGACATTTATCAAACTGTCTTCATGATTCAAAAAATTCTGATAGTTCACCATGAAACAAGTCTTCCAGTATTCGAAAAAGATGTTGAAAACACGATTCCTTTTGATTCTTCTATGATTACTGGGATTCTTGAAGCTATATCAGTTATAGGTCAAGAGATGATAGGAAGACCAACGGGCTTTAAGAAACTTGAATTTCATGGCTTTGTTGTATCAGGGTCTCACTTCAATGGTTTTACAATTTATATATTTTCTGAAACCGATTTAGAAAAAGAGATTGAAAAAGGAATGCAGAAGTTAATTTCATGGTTTAGCACAGCCTTTCGATCAATAAAGGATAATTGGGATGGTTCACTAGACATTTTTAAAATTAACAAAGCTATAATCGAAAACAAAATTTCACAGAATCTGTATCTCTGGTTGCTTTATCCCCTTCAAACATCCAAGAACAAACAATTAGATACAAAACAGTTGTCAGTGTTTGGCAGGACTATCTTTGAGTGTGTAGATAAAAACAAGAGTTGTACATCAGCACGTCTGTTAGATTATTTCAAGCAATTTGATGAAGAAGAAATTCTAAATGAGATATTTGGTTTAGTGGATAAAGGTTATTTGGTTACTTCCTCTCATGATTAAGTATCAACTATCTACACCTACGTAATAAATATAAACAATAAAGATTTAAAGTAAAATTAACATATAAACTAAAAACAAATCTTCTGGGATTATAATGGGTCATAATATCAACAAAAAAATTTTATCATGTACAATTATTGCGCTTTTCACATTTTCACTTGTGTCATCAATTCTAATAGAAAACAATCTCAACAATTTCTCCATAGATTCTTTTTCAAATATTATCGATGATGATAACATCTCACCAAATACTTCGGATTTGACCAACCGAATTAAATATGATTATACACCCATTGATAGTTTATCGGATTCAGGAGATTCTCTTGTCATTGATGACACTTTAGCTGTATACGATTCTCTTAACATTGATTTGAATTCAACTAATGGTTATAATAATTCTTACACTATTACCTCTCCCACAAGTTATTCAGATGACATATTACAATATAATCTGACACTTGAAAGTGCTATTGATGTAGATTTCATTCAAGATGGAGGAAATAGAATTGTTGATGAATTAACATCTTCAAGAATAAGTTATGCTATTGGGTTTGATGTACTTACTCCTTATGCTATATTCCATGGAGCCCAATTGGGATTAGAAATTTTCGGATTAGGTTATGTTGGAGATGAAATAGATATATTTCTTGTAGAAAAAAGTGTGTCCGGAACACCCAATATGAGTGCAATTCTAAGTACTGCCATTGATAACACATTTAGTCTAGCTAATCCTCTTCCCGTGAGTAGTATAGACATCATGGCGTACATCGATTTTGTAGACTATACATTAAGTATTGGATCCTATTTCGTTGTTGCAAACCTTTCAACTATTGATGTTGATGATGATTCAGGATTATTCTGGAGAAGCCAACAAATTTCTCAAGGAATAACGTATTATCATGATGGGACAAGCTGGGTCGGTCCTGATCCAAATGGGAGAACTGTTGCATTTGCCTCTCATATACAAGAATCAGATAGTGGTGGAAATCCCCTGACATATACAGATCCAACAACAGTGGATCTAACTGATAATGGAGCTAATGTTACAACACTCGATCAAATTATTAGTGGAACTGGGCTTCATATATTAACATCAAATAGGGCCGTTATTCTTCAATCGAACAGTAGTTATCAATTTAGTAGAACTTACGCTTCTACTTCGGTAATTGATCTTCTTAATTCTACATATAATGAGTATAGTAACACATGGACTCATTCTTGGACTACAGATGTTGTGAGTTTGGGAACATATACAAACACCACTAGATTTCAAGCATTTTCTGTTCCAAATGATTGGAATAAAACAGCTTTCTCATTTTTATTGAATGGGGGGATTCCAATAACTGGAAGTTGGGTTGGAAATGTTTTTGAGTATAATTTATCCATCTTATTTAACATAAACCAATATGATAGCGGAAACTTTGAGTTCACGATTACAAGTCCAAATTACATCACAACGACGTCCATAAGTGATACACTTCAAGAGTTAGGATACTGGACAAATAATGAGACACACGCATTTGGTTTTGAAGGAACGACAATACTGTCGACTGCAAGCATAGAGAATTTCATAACGAGCGGGGGGGCACTAAATTATTCCGTATTGGATAGTAATGGTAATATACTTCCACTGAAGAGCTCATTGCCGGTTAATCTTATCTATCTAGACAATTCTTCCTATACTAATGATGCTTATACAGAAGGTTCACTTTTCAAAGCCAATGTTACATTTGATCCGTCTATATCTGCATCAGATGCTGAAGGATATTGGACAGTGGTTTATTATTGGACAAACGGTACGGAAGCAGGACTTTTCACTCAAACAATTACTGTTTTCAAACCAACATTGGCTTCATTCTTCGTAGAAGAAGAAGTAGGAGGAGACTGGTTAGAATTATCCTCTACTGAGATTACTAGAATAAATGGTGAAGCGATTAACATTAAAGTTAGTTACTACAATATCAGCGATCCATTCTTTACAGGTTTAGGAACATACATTCCTAACGGAGATGTTTACTATACAACAAGTTGGTTAGATACAGATAATCTTGCATTTGATTCAGGAAATTATAGTTATAGTCTAGCACCAAATATAACAGAAGGGTCCTATCTCATAGATATATATGCAAAAGGACCATTCTTACAATCTCATTCAGATCAATTTTCTTTGATTCTACTACATGAGTTCCGTGTCCTTGAACCTCAATCTGTAAATCCGGTGTACTATTACATTGATAACGCAGAATTTACATTTTCTGTTGTAGATGTAACAAATGGAAGTGCTCCAATTACTAACAACCTTTCCATACATGTAGCAATAAATGGAACTTCATTAACACCAATGGTTGAATACATGAGTGTTGGGGTCGATGATCACTTCTTGTTAACTATCTATAATGATGTATTAGATAACTTACCTGCAAATTATGAAGTAGAAATCTCTGTTCAGAAAATCTATTTTGTTGAATCGCTAGGTGATCCGATAGCATCAAATACAATCAATTACGACATATTAGCTGTTGCAGATACCTCTGTCGAACCAATCATTACAGTTTCAGAGACAAATACTAGCAGTCAGATAACTTTGACTTTTGAATGGATAGATGAAACACATTCTGAACAAATTAAAGGTGCAACAATAGAAGTATCTTTAGATATAGCAAAACCTGGTGTGGAAATAATTGAAAACTCAGAGAATGATGGTATATATACACTCATAATTCGAATTAACGAACCTGAAACCAAAACACTGAACGTTAGAGTAACAGCGTCCAAAGAAGGATATGACACAGTGCTGAGTTTTATTCTTGCAACAATTAGTATTAAAACACCAACTGGAGGACTACCAATAGGTTTGATAATTGCACTGTCACTAGTTGTAGTTGCAGGACTAGGTGTAGGAGCATTCTTTGTTACTAGAACACAAATGAGCAAGAGAAAAGAAGAACATGAAGCGGACAAATCAAAGGCTCGAGCTATCTTTCAATCTGCATTTATGATAAAACGTATACTTGTAGTTCATCATGAAACTAGTTCTCCAATTTATGAATACAGTTTGGATGAGAGAGCAGAGTTAGATCCGTCAATAATCAGTGGAGTACTTCAAGCAATATCATCAATAGGGGCAGAAATGAGTGGTGCAAGAACAGGTATTAAGAAAATAGAATATTATAATTTTGTTGTAACAAGTGCTTCAAGTGGAGCGTATACTATATATTCTTTCTCTGATACAGAATTAGAAGTAGAATTTGAACAAGGGTTAGATAATCTTGTTAAATGGTTTGATGTGATTTTCGGGTACGAGGGGGCAAAATGGGAAGGCTCGATGGATATATTCAACGAATATAAGACAAGTATCAACGAAAAAGTGGTAGAAGAACTATTCCTTTGGTTCATGTTTCCACTACAAGCACCATCAAAGACACTTGAAGATCTTAGTAAACTAAAAACCATAGACCAAGAGATTGTCTCCTTTATCAATGGTAAAGGCAAAGCTACTACTGCTCTTATTATGGATCAACTTGATGAATACTCTAATGAAGCGATTCTTGAAAGGATAATGATTTTGGTGAAAGAAGAAAAACTGATAACAAACAATGCTGATTGATCCTGCTTAATAGTTTGAGAAAAAAATCACCACTTCATCTCCTTTTAGATATCTATTTAAAGAATTAAAGGAGTAGAGTTAAGTCAGTTGTACTTCAATTAGATACAATGAACCTTATTTATAAGGAAAGTTGCCTTTGTAAGAACTTTAAATAAGCGATTCATAGAATAACCATAGGAGTAGTAACATGTTTAGGGGTTTATCGAAAGGGTCAAAAGTTTCATCAATTATCATTTTAGCATATTTATTTATATTTTCCATTACTCTTACAAGTCTAAAAGGCTTAACAGCTACAAACACTAATGATTTCCTTGGTAAAGATAATCTAGAACAAATAAATCCAGTAGATCAAATGCCAAATTTACTCGAAGATTACAGTTCTTTTCCATATACTCCTGTAACAAATCTAAGTGGTTCAGGAAATAATGTTAATGTTGAAGATATACTAACTGTTTATGACGATTTTTCTCTTAATTTAACCTATAATTCTTTAACTGGATATTTTGAAGATAATTTTACGAATGTTGATATCGCTTCAGCTTACGATTCTTCTTTGTTAAACTACAATATGACACAAGTTCTTGCTAAACAAGATTTTTATCCGATTGAACTCGAAGAAGATGGTGACGATCATCTAGACGATACTAAACATGCTATAGCACAAAGTTTCAATGTTCCTTGGGAATATGCTATGTTTTATGGTGCAGAACTTCATCTGAGTACAGATGGAAGCCAGACAGGAATAAACGATTTTGACTTAATTATTGTCAAAGCAGATGAAATTTCTGGTCAGCCTAATATGAGTCAAATTTACTCATCAAGTGTTGATGGACCCTATAATACTACTAATCAAATTATCTCGGGATTCTTGTATTATGATTTTACAGATATAATTCTAGATCAAGGGAAATATTATGTTATTGCAACTTTTACAGATATCACTTCAATAGGTCCTAAATTCTATTTTTGGCATAGTAATTCAGTGCCCCCATATCTCGGTGATTCATACTACATGGACAATCTATTAACTTGGAATTATCTTCCATCTGTTGATTTTACTTTAAATGTTGAATTACTACCTTCAAATCAAACTGGTTCAGCAATGGAATTCAAAGACTTAAATAGAATTACATTGAAGGATAATGACATTGATGTCCTAGACATAGATTCTCAAATTACTTCAATAGGTCTACATAATCTAACAAGTGACACTTCTTTAGAAATAACCTTCAACAACTCTTACAGTTTCATAAACTCAATAACTGCTGATTCTTACTTTGCGGCATTTAACTCAACAGCTGGAGATTACTCAATATATTGGAACTTAACTTGGGATGTTTCATCTGTAGATCCTTCCACATTCTCAATTTATGAGAGAATGATACATGTAGCAACAATAAGTGATTGGAACGATAGTCCAATTTGTTATTATAATGATACTGATACCTTTCCAACTATACTTTCCAGTGATACTTATCTATGTTATTTAGACTCTAATGTGTCAGCTGGGTATTTTAGGTTAGAAACTTCTAGTCCTAATTTCATTCAATCACTGGAATTATCAAATGAAGAGGAACCAACAAATCTGTTTTCCTTAGGTCATTGGACTACAGATGGAATAAATGCTACAGGTTATGAGGGTTCTACCATTTACTCAACAATAACACTTATAGAAAATACCATTTCAGGGACACTAAACTTTACTTTATTCAACCCTGATGGAGAGATAATTGCTCTAAAAACAAGTCTTCCAATCAATTTGACTTATACTGATTTGTCCCCATATACTCTTCTAGATTTCACACCAGATGGTCCAGGGTTATACTCATCTGAGATAACCCTTGATCCTTCCGTTTATGGAAGCGACCCTGAAGGAATCTGGACAGCATTTGTTTATTGGAACAACGGTACAGAAATAGGTATCTACTCTCAACCAATTTATGTCCAAGCTTCTACTTACTTCAATGTTGAATGGGAGGAAATTCCTGATAACAGTAATTGGGTAAGTAACGTTACCCAAACCATAGTTCGACAGAATGGGGATGAACTTTTTATTAATAGTAGCTATTACAAGTTAAGTGAACCTTTCTTTACTAGTTATGGAGAAATAATAGAAAACACCACAATCGAATATCAAACAAGTTGGGGAGATAATGGGAATTTAACCTCCAATAATGATTTTCACAGTATTACCTTTGATGATAATATTACAGCTCGTTCTTATACAATTGAGCTTACTACAACGAGCATCCTATTAGAAAATCATCATGTGATTCTTAATCTTGAAATATTCAATATATTCTCTGTAGAACCTATAGAAACTTCTATAGAAAGCAACTCTACTGAAGATTTGATCATATCTTTCAGATTGATCAATGAAACTGATGCTGACCGAAACCCAATGGAGGTATCGGAAAGCGAATTGTCAATAGTAATCCAAGGAGCAATAGTGGCTCAAGAAGATTATTATGTTAATTATGAAGATGAGATTAACTATGTTACTATCTCCTCTCAAGCAATTCGATTCAATGAATTTGATTTAGTATTGGATATATCAAAATCACATTTCAAATCTAGTTATAGCAACGAGAAACTTGAAACAACATTTGATGTTGTGATTAATCAAGTAACTGCCCCCCCTACTACTCCCCCCCCTACTACTCCCCCCCCTACTACTCCTCCTTCTGAATTTCCTCCTTATTTGATAGGTGTAATCATAGGTGTTTCAATCGTTCTGATCGCGATAATATCAATTGTTGCTGTTGTTGGAAATAAAAGAGGGAAAGGTAAAGGGGATATAGTTGACGTTTCTGAAGGATCGAATCTTGTAGCATTGTTTGAAAATATCTTGTCTCTTAGGAAACTTCTATTCATTCACAATGAGACAAGCCTTCCAGTGTTTGAATATGATATTGAGTACAAGAAGACTGTAGATACTTCGCTGATTACAGGTTTTCTCTCAGTAGTAGCTTCAATGGGTAAACAAATTGGAGGAATGGGTACCGGTGGGATTAAGAAACTAGAATACAGAAATTTTGTAGTTAATACTGCTAGTGCTGAACAGTATTCAGTTTTCATGTTTTCATCTGAGGAGATAAGCAGTGAACTTACATCTAGATTGTTTGATTTAATAATGTGGTTTGAATATTCCTTCTCAATAGAGGGTGTATGGGATGGCAAAATGGATCCTTATGTTGAAAAGAAGAATCTAATTCAAGACAAAATTGCTGAAACTTTGTATATTTGGTTATTCTTCCCACTGCAATTGAATGATAAAAAGAAGAAGGATATTAAGAAACTAAAAGATATTAATGTGAAAATTACTAACTATATAGTAAAATCTGAATCAGTATCTGTTAGTTCAATAATAACTGAATTCCAAAATGTAGAATTAGATGATATTTTGAATACAGTTTTCACTCTTGTTAACAAAAAATATCTTCTTAGAAAACGATTCATATAATTGAAGGAAAAGTGTTTTAAACAATTTTCCTTTACAGTTACAGAGGAATCCAAATGAAGAAGCTATTATTTGTGATATGGTCTGCAAACAAAGGTACATTTGTTCATGTAATGATGAATGTGCTAGATTTTTTTGAAAAAGGTTACAAAGTAGGTGTAGTCTTTGAAAGTGAAGGGTGCAAATTAATTCCAACTTATGAAGAAAATAGGAATGATAAATTTGAAAAGATGAAGGAGAATAAATTAATTTTCTCTGTCTGTAAAGTGTGCGCAAAAGCTACTGGAGCCTTAGATTCGGCTGAAAGACAAAAATTACCTGTCCATGACGATTTATTCGGTCACACTCCATTGGAAAACTGGGTAAAAGATGATTTTGATATAATTTCAGTATAGGATTAAGGTAAAAATTATGCCTTTTTTTATTTGGACTTAGAATTTTTGGTGAGGATAATTTCTGCAGCTATGCTTATGGCAATTTCTTCAGGAGTATTGCTTTGGATTTTTATACCGATGGGAGAGTGAACTATATCAAGAAGATCTTTTGAAACACCCTTTTTATCAAGATTAGAGAAAATTGTTTCTGCTTTTTTTATACTTGCTAACATTCCAATATACCTGCACTTCTTAGAAATAATCCTTTCAAGTACGTTTTCATCTGAAAAATGTCTAAAAGTCATAACAATAACATAGATATTATCTCCTTCTGGGATATTTCCAGCAATATCGTCATAACTTAGAATTTGCTTTTTGTGAGTAAATGTGTTGTTGTTCATGGTTGGTAGATTCTCTCTATCATCATAAACTGTAATATGAAAATCCAGTGTTTTCATGACCCGAGATAAAGCAAGTGATACGTGCCCTCCTCCTATAATAAAGAGTTTATCTTGCTGTGCAATATTTTCTTGATACAGCCATATTTCGTTTTCTGTGGAAAAAACTCTATCTTCCGTTAAAGATTTGTTTCTATCAAAACTGATTCCTTTTTCGCTTAAGGCAATTATGCCTGTTTTTACTTCATCATAAGCTTCTATTATTGCTTTGATAGTGCTCTTATCCAAAGTTGATAGAGGAACTAATGCGAAAGTCTGCGAACCAGAACAGATCATACCTGAACGATTTTCTTCTGCAGTTTCACTGTGTTCTAGGAGGATAGTTTCAGTGGCAATCTTTCCTTCTTTCAATAATCTCCTAGCATGATTTAGTAAATTAAGTTCAGAGATTCCTCCTCCTACAGTTCCACTCACTTCATTTGATGTTGCAAACATCTTTGCTCCTGGTAAGTTTGGTCCAGATCCTTTCTTATCGATTATAACAACAAGTACTGCACTATTTCCTTCTTCCAGAGTATCTAGAACCATTTCCCAAAATTGTTTTTCATTCATAACAAACATCTTTACTTTAGTTTTGATTTATTACTCCAATTCATGAAGATAGAGTAAGAGTTTTTCTGGTGTAAGAGGAGAAGAATATTCCCACTCCTTATCTTTGCGAAATGACCTAGCAGCATTCTTTAGTGCAAAGTAAGTCCCGATTCCATACATAAACGGTGGTTCTCCAATAGCCTTTGATTTCATCACAGCTTCAGGATTATCAGCATCTTCAAGAAAAGTCACATCAATTTCTGGTGTAAAGTGAAGGTCTGGAAACTTGTAAGTTGCAAGAGCACTAGAAAGAAGTTTTCCATTATCATAAACTAACTCTTCAATTGTCATCCAACCGATTCCTTGCAATAATCCTCCCTCTGTTTGACCAATATCAATTAGATAGTTTAAACTTCTGCCAGCATCATGAACAATATGCACCTTATCTACAACATATGTTCCTCTAAGACAATCGACTGTTACCTCTGTAACAGCTGTTCCGTAAACATGGTAACCAAATGGTCTTCCCTTCTCCTTCTTTTTATCGAAATAGATTCTTGGTGTAGCATAAAGTGCTTGAGCAGAGAGATTTATTCTTTTCGTATAAGCTAACCATATGAGTTCTTCCCAAGTAATATCTACTTTCTTTCCTTCAGAGTAGATAATCTCATCTTTAATGGTTATCAATCCACTACCCAATTTTTCAGAAACCAAATTTCTTAATCTCTCTATTATTTTGGTGCAAGCTATTTCTGCTGCTTTACCATTAAGGTCAGAACCACTACTAGCAGCTGTTGGTGATGTATTAGCAACACGAGTTGTATTTGTGCTTTCAATACGAATTCGATTAATATTGATCGATAAAGCATGAGCAGCAATTGTCCTGATTTTCATATTCACGCCTTGTCCCATTTCAATTGCTCCTGTGCTTATGCTGACGCTACCATCAGTATAGATGTGAACAAGTGCCCCAGCTTGATTTAACATTGTGGTTGTGAATGATATTCCAAAGCAAACGGGCATGATAGCTATTCCTTTTTTAGTAAATCGATGTTTCTCGTTAAATATTTCCTGTTTATTCTTCAGTTCTTCATATTTAGAATTTAAAACAACTTCATCAAAACTTCTCTTTATCTGAGACCTTTCAATGCGCATACCGTAAGGAAATTGATCCCCTTCTTCGAGTAAATTCTTTTTTTGTAAAACTGAAATAGGTATATCTGTAATATCTGCAGCATGAGATAATGCGCATTCCATAACAAACATCCCCTGAGGCGCTCCAAAACCCCTGAAAGCTGTAAATGGTGCGAGGTTAGTTTTACAAGGATAAGCTGTTATTCGCACATTAGGTACGTAGTAAACATTAGTTGCATGGAACATAGTTCGTCCAAGAATAGCTGTAGAGAGGTCAGCACTTGCGCCTGAATTCTGATAATAATCAGCTTCAAATGCAAGAATTTTTCCTTCTTCATTGAGCCCTATTTTGTAATCAGTTGAGTAAGGATGACGCTTGCCAGTCATTTGCATGTCTTCAGTTCTACCTAGAACTAGTTTAACTGGACGACCAGTATGATAGGCACCTAGAGCGCAGAAGGCAGCCCATGGATTAGCTTGATCCTCCTTACCACCAAAAGCTCCTCCTAGTCTCTTCACATCCACTTCAATTAGGTTCATATCATAACCAAGGATACGTGCTGTTATTCTTTGAACAAGTGTAGGAGATTGAGTGCTTGAATAAATTGTTATTCTTCCACTTTCACCTGGGATAGCTAATGCACTTTGTGTTTCAAAATATATGTGCTCTTGTCCTCCAGAATCAGCTCGACCTTCTACTACTGTGGCGCATTTTTCCCATACAGAATCAACATCGCCAAGGGTAAATGTTCGCGAAGGGGCAATTAACGAGCCTTTCTTGGCCGCTTCTCGAGGATCAAAGATTGCAGGTAATTCTTCATAAGTTATCTTTATTTTAGTAAGAGCTTCTCTTGCCTGTTTTTTTGTTTCAGCTAGGATTATTGCAACAGGTTGTCCAATAAAGTCTGCCACTTCATCAGCAAGGAGTTCTTCATCTTGTATTACTCCCCCTATCTGATTTTCTCCGGGAATGTCTTTCGCTATTAATATTCTGCAAACTCCTTCAGATTTCTCAGCTTCTGATATATCCAAATTAGCTATTTTACCATGAGCAATATTTGATGCAAAAACAGCAGCGTGTAGTAAGTTCTCGGGTTCAGGGATATCATCAACGAATATTGATTCTCCTCGTGTATGTGGAGGTGTAAGATCATTTTTCATATTAATTCCTCCATTTCAGGAAATAGCTTCAGAAAGTGAGCATAGATTAATTGTTGTAATAGTAAACTCTTGTATTTAGCTGAACCTCTAACATCATCAATTGGACTGATCTCTGTCAGTGCTATTAGTGCAGCTTCCTTTATTATTGAAGCATCTATTTTTTTATTCTCAAGAAAGGATGAGGCTTTATCTAAATGCATTGGAATTGGTCCAACACCCCCCGCAGATAAATGAATATCTTTGATTATTTTTCCTTCTAAAGTTAATGAAAGAGCACTGTTGGTACTTGCAATATCAAGATGTTCTCTTTTAGCTACTTTTTCGAACGAAAAAAGTTTCTCCTCATTTCTGATTCTAACCCATTCAAGTATTTCTCCTTTTTCAAGGTCTAAAATTTTGTATCCCTTGTAAAAATCTTTGAGTTTGATTATTCTACTTGTTTCACCATTTAGGATACTAATATCTGCATCAAGTGCAAGAAAGTATATCGTTAGATCTCCGATAGGTGAAGCATTTACTATGTTCCCACCAATAGTTGCTTGTTTTCTGATGGGTAGCGAAGATACTGTAAAAAGATGATTCTTTATGTCTAGAACCTTGTTCAAATCTGTAGATAAGCGTATTTTTTCTGTGTTTGCCATTGCTCCAACATAAATATAATTCGCATCCGACCAAATATTGGCTAGATTCATCTCTGATAAAAATACAGGATTTTCAATTGATTCATTCTGTACAAGGAGATCTGTCCCTCCAGCGATAAATCTACCTTTAGTTTGTTGAGGTGTTTTTTTCAACTCTCTCAATCTATCTGCTATATTTGAGAAGTATGAAGGAAGAATTCTAACATCAATAAGAGCTTTTGTCCACTGTTGTTTAGATTCTTTTACTGATGAATACTTGTCTGATAGAAGATTTGCAGCACGTATAATTGAAGCATGTCCTGTACATCTGCAAACATTACCTTCAATAGCTGTAAGAATATTATCATTTTCAAGCTCACTATTCATAAAATGACCAGTAAGGCTTATAACAAATCCTGGTGTGCAATACCCACATTGCACCCCTCCTGTATCGACAAGAGCTTGCTGGATAGGGTTCAACTCTTTCTGATTTAACCCCTCAATTGTAACTACATGTTTGCCTTCAACTTCTCCAAGCGGAAGTATACAAGATGTGACTGCGCGATAAACTAACTCGTCATCTTTTAGTTTTCCTACAAGAATCATACATGCCCCACAATCTCCTTCATGACAGGCTTCTTTAACTCCTTTCACACCTTTATTTCTTAGGAAATCAAGTGTAGAGCTACCTAATGGTTCATCTATTTCTATTATTTCTTGGTTAAGAATAAATTTCATCATTCAAACCTTTTTTCTAAATCTTTAACTGTTAAAGATTCTGTGTTTATCAAACCTTCAACTGCATTAACATCTTTGAGACCATTACCGGTTATGACAAGGCAAACAGTATCTGATTTGGTTATTTTTCCTTCATAAATAAGCTTTTTCAGCCCACCATAAGGAACTACTCCAGCTGGTTCAGCAAATAACCCAGTCTCTTTTCCTAATTCGATTATGGCATCTAAAATTTCTTCGTCTGTAAGAGTGATGAAATAACCATTGCATGCTTCAATATAGGTACACGCTTTAATGACATCACGTGGTTTACCAACAGAGATACTATCAGCAACAGTATTACCCTCGATAGTTTGAGGTATGTAGGGTTTACCTTTATCAAATACTTTCTTTATCGCTGGTATACCTTCAGCTTGAACTCCAATAATACGGGGAATCTTATCTGTCAGACCTATTTCTTTGAATTCCCAAAATCCTTTGTAAAGAGAGCTAATTACTGTTCCATCTCCTACACCAATAAGAACATAATCTGGTACATTGAAATCGTTTTGAATTATTATTTCAAATGCTCCAGTTTTTTTTCCTTCCAATAAATATGGATTAATTGCAGCACTTCTGCAGTACCACCCTTTCTTCAAACCTAATTCCAGAGACAAATCATAGACTTCATCATAGGTTCCTTCCACTGCCATAACCTCTGCCCCCGATATCTCGAGTTGAGCTCGCTTCCCATTAGGGATAGTTGATGGAACAAAGATGTATGTTTCCATTTTAGTTTGAGCATTTAGCATCGCAAGAGATGCTGCCGCATTGCCAGTTGAAGCACAGAAGACAGTATCATTTCCTTCTTCAAGAGCTCTATTAATAGCTATAGAGCTTGCTCTGTCTTTGTATGAACTAGAGGGGTTGGAGCCATCGTATTTTAGAAGAACATCCTTGATTCCAAGAAGGTCAAATTTATACAATGGAGTGCCTCCTACATATTCATCAAACTTCAATTTTGATTCTGTTGGTAGTAGAAAATTAAATTGATACATGGAAGCTTTTTTATCGAATTTCATATCTTTGATATTTGATTTCTCTTTGATAGTCTCGTAATCATAGATTACTTCTAAGGTACCCATAATCTGACCACAATCTTCACAATAATAGAGACCGGGTTTTGGATCAAATTCTTTCTTACAAGTTATACATTTCAATATGTGATTGTTCATTTTAGCACTCCATATATTGCATCCTGGGGACAACGTGATTCACATAATCCACAGTGTATACATTTCTCTTTATCTACGATTATGGTTTCTGCCTCAGATAAAGCTCCAGCTGGACATATACGAACACAGAGACCACACATGTTACACTTTTCGTTGAAAGAGGGATAGTTATCTACAGCTTTAACTATATCCTTGAAAATAGTTTCCTTTCTGATTTTCCTAATCTCTTCGATTGATGAAAAGCCAAATTTTTCAAGTGCTTTGGGGAGATCTGCTATGATTTTACCATATAATTTTCTGCCTTTGATAAGTGCTGCAGAAAGCATCTGTACAAGATCAGCCCCCGCTAAAATAAATTCCAGAACGTCCTTAGCTGACCCAATCCCCCCTACGCCGATTATTGGAATATCTGGAAAAGCTTTGCGTATCTTATATACTCGATGAAGTGCTATCGGTTTGATTGCTGGACCACTCATCCATATTTCTTCAGCTAAGAGCACTGAACGATTATCTAGATCTATAGCTGTTCCTGGTCCTAATGAGTTGATTGCAACTATACCTGTTGCTCCAGCATCTAGTACAGTTTTTACGAAACCAAGGTAATCGTCAACATGTGGACTGAGTTTCATAAAAATAGGTTTGTCAGTATTTTCTCGGATACTTTTTACTATACCTGCGAGATTTTCTTTAACATAGTGAGTTGAAATTTCAAACATATCTGCAAAAGGATCAAGTTTTGGAATAAGATATCTAAAATCTTCTTCTTTGTAACCAGCACTGATGATTAAAGGTTTTTTCTTATCTTTGTGAATAGTTGGAAGAATTTCATTTATCCAGACATCTGAATGCAACTCAGACCAAAGTTCACAATTGTAGATAGTATTTGAAGTTCCCGCAATACATGGTTTAGGAACAATAGCTCCTTCAACAGAAATAGTCTTTGCAACATTAAAACCACATGTGTTATTATTGAAGAACAGCATATTTTCAAGCCCTTCTACAATAGGACCAGCTGCTGGACCAAGAGGATTTTCAAAATACAAACCAAGAATTTTTACTGAAAGATCCATTTAAGTGTCACCTAGCCTTTTCCATAAGGCTTGAGAAGCCATTCGAGCGTTCTTATATAACGTTTCCTCATCAAATATGCTCTTGTAATTCTCTATGAGAGTTTTACCTTTAACTATCACGCAAGAGGGTTTGAAATTGTCAAACAAACCAAAGAAAACATGACCAAAAGCATTGTTTTCGTCCATGTCCGTTGGATTAAGATAAGGAACAAGCACAAAATCAGCAACATAACCCTTCTTAATTTTACCTATTTTTATTCCCATTCTTCTACCAAAGTAATCATAGGAACCATTAATGTAACTTAATAGTTCATCAAATCCTATGCCAACAGGATCATTGATACCTGCTTTACCAGCGAAGAAGAAATAGGTCCATTCTTTAGCAATATTAGTGCCAAGACCATCATTTCCAATAATTATCGGAATATTGTTGTTTCGGAAAATATCTATATTAAATGAGCCAACAGCATTGTTCATGTTTGAAGTTGGGTTGAGAGCGATGACAGTTTTCTTTTCACTTATAATTTTCGCTTCATCTTCATTAATGTGAACACAATGAGCAAGAATCGAATCGGGATTCAGAAGATTATGTTTTAGATAACGATCTACAACAGTCATGTTATATTTCTCTAAAGAGTCATCTTCGTCCTCTTTACTTTCTGCAATATGAACGTGAATTGGAGCACTTCCAATCACATCGCTTACTTTGTTAAGAGTTTCTTCAGAGAGACTCATTGAGGCATGAAGACCAAACATTCCTTTTGCATCGGATGAATCGTAATTCAGTCCAGCTTGATTTTCTTTTATACATTTATCAATATTAAAACGATCACTAGTTTCAAAACAGAAAATACCACGCATACCAAGAGTATCGACAATAGCTTTCTTTAGCTCTCCAAGACTACCTAAAATATCAATACCACTTGCGTGATGATCAATAAGTGATGTAACACCGTTTTTCAAAGATTCTATACCGTAAACCATAGCACTATGGTAAGTAGTTTCATTGTCAAGCTTACTGTCGAACTTCCACCAAAGTTGTTCTAAGATATCTCTAAAGCTCTTAGGATTAAAAGGAATGGAAGCTCCTCGAACAAGTGTAGAATAGATATGGGTGTGAGAATTGATAAGTCCTGGAAGGAGAATTTTGTTCTTACCGTCAATAATTTCACCATCAAAATCAGGAAAATTCTTCATATTTCCGACTGCGTTGATCTCTTTACCATAAATACAAAAACCGTTTTCAATATAGGTTTCATAATCATATATTTTCACATTGATTATAGCCTTCATGGATAACATTACTATATATGTCATATGAATTTTGCGGGAAATGTGTATAACATAAGCTGGGAATAGTTCCAATAATTTAGATTTACGGATAAATTCATAGAAATTTGTCAAATAGAAGACATTATCTCATTTAAGATTTTTAGAAAAGAAAATGAAAGAATACATAATAGTGATTCCTTCTTCTCTAGAATTATAACGCTCTCACTTTTTTCCAGTCTCTTATTAAGAAGTATCCATAGATTCCTACTAAGCTGAGATGTAGAACTACAACAATCCATAGCCAAACATTTGTTAGTAGAGGTGGTCCTCGTATAAACATCACAAGCAAATGTGTTATTGTCATCAAAGTGTAACAAACTGTTAGCATGAGTATAATTGCTTCTCTTGTTTGAGAAAGTTCGGAGTTTCTAGCCCAAAAGGTGAGGATACTTACGCCCAAAACCATTAAACCAAAGAATCGTACCATCAGATAGCCATCTGCATCAGAGGAGAAACCAATTAGCTCGTACATGAATTGTGGTCCAAAGATGAAAGCTAAACCAAAGGCACCGGCAACAACAGCAGTAATCCAAAAGAATAATTTAGGTTCAAATTCTATTTTCATATTTACCATATCCAAGTTTATTTCAGTTTACAATGTAATTCTGTGAACAACACTGTAATCTAGTAGAACTCTCAAGGTATCTTTATAAACTTATGGAGAAAGAAAAATGCTCCAAAATCTTAAATAAATATTGTTCTAGAGCATGAATCTGTTTTGAGTAATTTGTGAAAAACATTATTTTCCATCTGTAATTTTGTCTTTTTTGGTGGTTAAAGGAGAAAGAAAATTAGAGGTAAATCTGAACTAAAGGGAAAATGCTTTTATTTTTCACACCTATTGTACACAATATGAAAAATTTCGTTTGAACTTGAACGAAATAATAATTAAAAAAAAGGTTATATTATGAAAAAGAAAAAAAATAAACCATCTATAGTTTTAAGTATTCTTCTTATTGTTTTTTTAATAAGCTCTTCTTCTCTTAATACTTCTAGCGTAAAAACGCCATTAGATAAAACACATAATCAATACAACACAGATCCCTTTGATAGAACTGATTGGAAATGGAGTACTACGGAAGTCGTATCCACCGAAAGTACAGGTTGGTCTGAGTATCCTTCTCATGCTGTTGATTCTGCAGGGAATATTCATATAGCGTGGGAAGATTGGACTGATTATAATGGTGCGGGAACAGATATGGATATTTTCTACAAACGCTGGAACTCTTCCTCCTCCTGGACCACAACAGAGGTGGTTTCCACCGAAAGTACAGGTCATTCTCAATATCCTTCTCTTGCAGTTGATTCTGCTGGTAATATCTATATAGCGTGGCGGGATTTAACTGATTATGCTGGAGCTGGATCAGATGCGGATATCTTCTACAAACGCTGGGAAGCTTCTTCCTCCTCATGGACCGCGACAGAAGTCGTTTCTACAGAAAGTACAGGTGATTCTTGGCATCCTTCTCTTGCTGTTGATTCTGCAGGGAATATTCATATAACGTGGCGGGATGATACCGATTATGCTGGAGCTGGAATGGATCCAGATATCTTCCACAAACGCTGGGATGCTTCTTCCTCCTCATGGACCGCGACAGAAGTTGTTTCTACAGAAAGTACAAGTACTTCTTACTTTCCTTCTCTTGCAGTTGATTATACTGGTAATATCTATATAACATGGCATGATTGGACTGATTATGCTGGAGCTGGAACAGATAAGGATATATTCTACAAATGCTGGGAAGCTTCTTCCTCCTCATGGACCGCGACAGAAGTTGTTTCTACAGAAAGTACAGCTGATTCTCACTTTCCTTCTCTTGCAGTTGATTATACTGGTAATATTTATATAGCATGGCATGATTGGACTGATTATGCTGGAGCTGGACCAGATTTAGATATTTTCTACAAATGCTGGGACTCTTCCTCCTCTTGGACTATTACAGAAGTTGTTTCCACCGAAATTACAGCTAAGTCTTTCTATTCTTCTCTTGCAGTTGATTCTGTTGGCAATGTGTATATAGCTTGGGAAGATATAACTGATTTTGCTGGTGCTGGAACTGATTGGGACATCTTTTACAAACTATTAGCAGGTTCTCCTGCTGCTCCTATTTCATGCCAATCATCAAAAGATTCAAGTCCTTTCAATCTATGTTGAAAATTAGTTGTATCAATCGAGCCTTGCATTATTCTACCTCCATTGCAATTATCTTCATTTCATTTCGGTCTTCATCTTTTTCAACAGTGAAAGGTTCAAATAATTTCTCTGTCCATCCTTCATCTGAAAAAGTTAATTTAAAATAAGTATTCAATGTAACCACATATCTAAATTGAATTGGTATAGTGAAAGCTATTGTCTCTGGAGGTCTTGGTTGAGTTTCTAAATTAATATGAGTTCTTCTCATCAATGTCTCACCAATATAAATAGCACTTGTTAAATCTTTGATTTGAATTTCATTCTCAACACTTCCGTCAATTTCATTTGAATCTTGAATTCCATACCATACATCTGATCTACTTACTTGACCTATATTATTATTATCTTCATCGATTGCTGTTCCCCCTATATAAGAAATCCTATAATCATTCACCAGTTCCTTCTCAGCTAATGAATATACTTTCAATGATTTTCGTATATCTTTTTCAGCAAGATAAATAGAAACTCCACCTGTGAATGGTTTCCAAGCCTTGAAATGAATTTCATTATCCATAGTAAAACAATCAGCAATAGCATATTCAGCTAACTTTTCAAGACCAGACATAAATTTAACATTATCTTCAAGATTTATATTACATTTTATATAACAGTTCTTTTCTTCTAATAAAGAAATACTGTCTTGAATAGCTTTTGAATTATATTGAGTGAAGTTATAAGCATCCATTATGTTTTAGCTGCTGTAGCTGCTGTTTCCCA
>JABCTC010000034.1 GCA_018238545.1 Candidatus Heimdallarchaeota archaeon | reverse complement strand
TAACCTTATCATCAAGACTCTCAATCATATCTGTGTTACCCTCAATCTGTGAACCTTGATTAACTGATGTATTCAAAGCAATCTCACTCATTACAGTTTGATGTTGATAGATTGTACCTGATGAAAATGACATTATCTCGTCAAGAGTTAATGGTGTTATTACTGGTGTTGCTAGTTCATATTGTAAAGTACCACTTGCACTTGTTGAGTCTGTTCCGATTATTCCATTTTCTACTCCACCACCAGTTATATCATTTATCCACGTTCCACCAGTTTTAGCAAGAGGATAATTAGTAACATTTATTGCTACAACTCCGACCACCGCTTCTGGAGTGCTAACATTCTGCTCGTGTTCCCAACTTTTCAATGGTTTGTAAACTCCACCATCAAGTGTTGCGTTCTTTAGGTAGTCTCTAACTAAGTTAGGTAGACTTCTTAATGTTATCTGTGGTTGGAATAGATTGTTGTTGAATGGTTTGTAGAATGTAAATGACGAACCATTCTCAAGTTGTGAACTATCTACATTAGTTTTATTCACTGCATATCTCACGTAACCATTTTCAACTATGCTGACCGCCCCTAATGAATACACCCCATTAAGATATTGCTTATCGTTATTAAAAGTACAATACCCTATTGAATTGTTGATGAATATAGTTGAGCCTGCCGATACTTTTATCCAATCAGAAACATCAGCTATTGTACTAGGCTTTAACGTTCCATCATCTTTATCAATATATTTATTTAATGTTCTTACAGTTTTATCAAACAAATTCTTAGTCACCGTTTCCACATCAAGAGTGGAGTGTTGTAGGTCTGTTCCTGCATCAAGTTGTCTGACTATGTCTAGCATTTCTGCTTCTGTTTTAGAGGTTAAACCGTATTGAGTCATATTGATTGCGTGGACATTATATATTGTAAATGATTTTTGAGATGATATGATTGTGCCGATTACTAATTTAGTTCGACTTCCACCCCCCCCCGCATTTGGCATAGTCCCTTTATACAATACATACTTTCTTTCAGATGGCTGAATAGTTTCTGTCTTGAATATATAATACCCTCTGTTTAATGTGAATTGTTGTGCATCAATTTCATTATTTTTAACATCAATTACAAAGAACCACTCACCTGTATCGTCAATTTCGGTATCGTCAAAAATCGCATTGTCAAAAGCGACATGATTATCTATTGACGCATTAGCGTAGTCAAGTGATATAGTCTGCGCACCGCTCACCCACGAATAAACTGTTATGTTTGCACCAACAGTTAAGTTATCAGCTAAACCATCAACATTTGAATCTAATGTAAACCCATTATTCGCAACACTATTAGCAATACTCTGCCCACCAATCACACTAAGCACCTTGCCATCAAGTGTTCCAGTAGGGAATGTGTCAACTGGTTTTTGTGATGTTTGGATTGAGGAGCGTGATGCGTTTTTAATACTGTCTATATCTGTTTCCATATCGTCGAGGTCTACTGGTTGTGTAACTGATATTTGTTCAACCTTAGTCTTTTCTGCACTGGTTAAATGATAATATTGGTCTGCTTGTCCACCTTGTAGTCCTGTCAAATTATTATGATCCGAAACTTGTGTGTAGGCTAATGAAACGGATTGAACTTGTTCAACACTGTATGGACTCGTAGCGCCCTTCTTGATTATAATTCTACCAACAAATACACCCATAGCAGCCATTTTATTAGGAATTACAGGCATGTAAGAACTTTGAGCCTGACTTAGTGTATAATCCCCATTGCCTAAAATGATACCGAATCTTTTTTTAGAATCGTCTACAGTTCTAAATACCCAACTAACGCTATATCTGTTTGATGTGAGCGTTTGAAAACCGGTAACTGGATCATTGTATTGTAAATTATCTATATCATCTACTACAGTTTTAGTCCATGTTCCATTTGTGTTCTCGAACAAATATATATCATTTTCTGCTAATGCTGTGTTAACCGCATCTAAAGTTATTTTTTTAGAACCATACCATACAACACCAGTTGTCGACAATAGTTTTAAAAGTGAAGCACTTATTGATAATCCTGATTCTATTTCAAATCTGTGTATTTTAACAAGTCTGTCTTGTAGTTTATTTGATAGTCCGTTTGCTGCCGTGTTCCAGTCTAAGATAACTAAATCGTTTCCATCTCTTGCTATAGTCAAAACAGGTAAAACATCACTTGTGTTAATATCGTTCACATCTAAAGTAACCTCTACAGTAGGTATACCTGAATTATATTTAGCCACTACATAATTAATATCACCATCAGTTAAAATGAATGTATCACCGGTTATTTCACGTTGAACTATTGAACCTGTGAAATCTGTTGATGGAAAGAATCTGTAAGTACCTGCACCTATAGTGACACTACCGGTTCCGAGGTCTGTTTTAGAAGGTTCTACAACCACTCCTGATGACAAGTATTTCCCTATTTTGTCTCGTTCTACATCTGTTAGTACTTTTTTAGTTGATGACTCTACCATATTGCCCATGTCGAAAGCATCGGAACTAACATTTGTAGGGTCGTATACAGCTTTTGTCATATCACTCGGATCACCCTTAGAAGCCGTCAGTTGCCAATAGGTCACATTAGTAGGTAGATTACCTAAAGTGTCTTGTGTAGCCATATAAGACGAACCTAGATAGCTTACTACATTCTTTTCGTAGTATTGTGTTTCCGCAACATATTCACCCTTATGGTTAAAGTTATTAATTTCTGTTATTAAAGTAGTTAGAATAGCGTATTCAGCTTCTGATATTATTTCGCTAGAACCTAAATCATCAAGTGCTGCAATCACTACATAGTTAAATATAGCGCTTGTGATCCTAACTGAATCATCACCGTACAACTCTATTGTCGCTCTCGTGTTGCCTAAAGCACCCAATGCTTGAGCTGATAGTATATAAGACAACTTACCATTCGTTGCATCTTCTATTGTTGCCGCCGCTTGAACTACTAAACTATCTGATTTCAGGATTGTTATAGTCGCACTGTTGGCTGTTGATATATCTAAAACTTTACCGTTGTCGAATAGTTGTATATTTAGTTGGTTTGCGTTGATGTCTTGTTGCACAAAAACAAGCGAAGGTTTACTATCTCTTTTTTTAACATCTATAGCAACTCGCCATTCATTTTTATTTATAACCATCTATTCACCTTCTTTCTAGTAAAAAAGGATAGAAGCCTAAGCTACTACCCTCTTGTTTTACATCATGTTTGAACTTACATGACCTCTGTATTGCTTCTCGAATCCCTCTGAAACATCAGCGGCATGCATTTTTTGCCTTTCCGCATCTTCTATGGCGAAGTACACGAATCGAGGTATCATAACTTTCTTACCTCTTTGTATCTGCCAATTAGTACCGTTTATAGTCACGATTATGTCGTCTTTATATTTGTCGTTGTCTTTCATAGCTATAAAAGATATTCTTTCGTTTAAAAACTTTTCTTGATTAACTTTCTTGTTTTTAGGTTTAGTTTTGGCTTCAGCCATTATTTACCCTCCTTTTTTTAAATTCTAGTTAGCTTCTTCGTCGTTGAAAGTAGTAGTGTTCTCAATTCTCAACAGATAAGTATCTACTAACAATTCAGTAACTTTCGTAGCTTTCCACCCCGATGTTGCTCTTTGATTCAAGGCATCTGAACTGCCGGCAGAACCTAATTGTTTAACAATAAACTCTAGTCCTCCACCTGCAACTTCTGTAGTACCGTAAGCATCAGCACCTAAGATAAGTGTTGAATAAACAGTTCTACCTTTCGCACCAGCTTCTCCAGGATAAACAATATCGCCATCAACTGGGACTTCTGTTGGAGTATCTGTTACTGTAATAGTATTTGCAGCAGCAGAAGCAATTAAGTGTTTCTCGCCATCGATAATTACATATCTTCCTACTATTGCAAGTTGGTCGGCAGCTGTTAAAGTTTCATCAACAGTAACTACTTTAGCAGTACACGATGCAACTGTAAGAGTCCTAGCGGCATCAACTAAATCTTCAGCATAAAAGATTTTAGCTTCAGTTGTTTCAACAAATCTAACACCATGAATTCTACCAATTTCACCTGAATACAATTCGCTAGGTTCAGCGTATTTGTGGAAATCTTCCCACTTAGAATCTCCCATAAGATCGTATGCGGCATCTTGATTGATAATCGCAACATAGTCACCATTGATTTTCTTAGCTTTATTCTTCTTCATAGTTCTTACAGCGCGTCTGATAGTGTTTACATCAAGATAATGATTACCTGTTGACTCTCCGCCAACTAATAAATATCTTGAAACTACATCTGCATCACCATATTGAACGTTTGTTCCGCCATTCATAACTTCTCTAGAAACTGTATCTAATGTTTCACCTGATTGATTCCCCAATAGTTTAGAAGCCATTACCAAGTTGTTGTCGATTGCAGTTAATAAAAGTAAGTCAGATAACTCAATGAAATCACCGTATTGTTTGATGGTTGCATTGATTACACTCATTGATAAACTGTTACCAGCTGGTGTAACTCCCTCTGTTAAAGCTGTCAAAGCCTTAGCAAGTGGTGAATACTTTCTAAACTCTATGATTTTACCACCATTTTTAGGGATTGGGTGTTTCTGCGCCCATTGGTCATGCACTAAAAGTGGAACTGCAGCATCTATCATGTAATCTGAGTAATACGTTTTCATTTCATCGGACAAATCTCCTAAAAGAGTTGTTTGAGTTACTACGAACGAACTTAAACTAATATCTAATAATTTCTTAAAATAATCTCTCATATGTTTCTCCTCTCTAATTGACTAGAAAGAAATCTTCTCACCCCTAAGCGATCTTTTCGCTATTTCCTCACGATCTGCTTTAGTAAGTGATTTTACATCTGATTTAACAACTACACCCTTGCCTTGTTTGGTAGCTACTTCAGATGGTCTGTTTTTGTTAGCTTGAATATCCTTCACGGTGTTTTCCTTAACGCTACTCGCTAGATTGGCTTTGATTTTATCCAAGTCCAACAGTTCGTACGCTTGTTTAACAGGAACATTAGCATGAAGAAGATTTAAAAACTCTTTATTATCAGACCAATCTTGCAAATTGAAATCGGGATAAGTTTCCTTCATTTCATCTGCTTGTTTATACCAAGTGGCAACCTTTTGTTGAAGAATGTCTTTCTCTTCTTGTTGGGTTATGTTTTTGTCATACAGATTAGCTTTTCTTTCTAGTTCTCTATTTTCTTTGTATTGTTCCGGTGTCAAATTCTTTTTATAAGCAAGTTCTTCGATACTTTCTTTCTCGACTTTCTCGAATAGGTCCTTAGCTGATTTTACATCGTAACGTTCCATGAGCATTTCGATAACGGGTTTAATTTCCCCGAGTTCGCTTTCGGTTTGCTTCGAGTTCTTAAATCGCTTATCTAAGATTCCTTGCATACGTTTATCAAAAGCATCTTTGTACTCGCCTTTGATAAGTTCTTCAAATTTAGTGTTGGGGTCTGTTTCTGCACCTTTGGTAGTCTCTGTAGTTTCTTCACCAGTCTCTACTTTGGTTTCATCAACTTTGCCATACACCACTTCTTCTGTACTTGTAGTAGCGACACTACTGTTTTCAGCTGTTCCTGATTCTTCACCTTCGCCTTCAAAAGATGCTAGGTTTATATCAAGCAGTACATATTTATTCATAATTTTACCTCCTTACCTGTAGTCTTTCCTACGAGTCATTCTATAGTCTTTCCTATGAGTCAACTCCTACGAGTTATTTCGAGATACTTTATGTATCTGTTTTTATATTAATATTATACTAAACTTTTACAATATACACAACATATGTGCGTTATTTGAATCCAACCTCTATATCTTGTGGGTACTTTTTCGCTATTTGGCTAAGGGATACATCTGCGAAAAGGAATGATGTATCGATAGATTTTTGATCACCTCCATTAACAAACGGATTTACTTCGATTTTAAAATTGCCATCATTCAAAATCATTTCTTTGATGTCAGGTTTTGGTTCTAAGTTCAAGAGCGTTCCAGCTAACCCCCACATTATTGCGCTAACTGAAGCACATACTATAGGGTCTGTTGCATGATTTTTAGCTGTTATCTCTATATATCCATAGTTACCCTTGTGTATTTCCACCTTGACCATTAACAATCGCCTCCATGTCTATTCCCATGTCTTGTCCTGTAGTTCCTTGTATGATTGTTTTGAGTTTTTCGTTCTCTTGCATAAGTTGGGGTATCATCTGAAGTTGTTGCATAAACTGCGCATTTTCTTCTATCTTCTTGATGATTGCTTCTTTACCCTCGAACGTCATCATATTAAGAGCTGTGAGAGATGCCATAGCTTGTTCAGGGTTAAACATACCTAGTTTATACAGTTCTTTCGCCAACTCGTTATGAGCTATCTGATTGAACGGTGATAGTTTTTCAGGCACTACCTTAATATCAAATATAGGTTTTCTATATTGCTGTTCAACGCCCTCTATAAGAGGTAACTCTTGATTGCCCATTCCTTCGTTGCTGAATGTAACAAACTCTTTTTTATTTCCTTCGCCCACTCTATAAGGTCTAGCAACATCATAAAACTGTGCAATTATCTCCATTTGCAAGTAAATTACTTGGCTAAACTTTGAATAAGTTGTGGAAATCATATCTCTAGACATTTTATTTGACGCCTGTTGCATCATAGCAATAGCACTTGCAGCTGTAACTCCACCACCGGCTTCACCACGTGAAAATTCGTTCGCCCCTGAAATCTCTTTCAGTTCCTGAATCTTAGAATCTCTATGCTTGAATACACTAGGATCGATAGCTTGTTGTTTGAATTCTCTGACATTACTTTCGTCAAGTCCACCCTTTGTATGAATTAATGTTTTAGATACATCAAGTAGTTCTTCTTCATTGAGAGAACCATCGGCTTTAGTTAAATATCTGTTTCTACCAGTAGTAAAAGCATTAACAGATATGATTTGATCCAATTTATCGACATATATTTGAGGATTCTTTAATATATCGATATAACCAAATCCATGAAGACTATCTTTTTCAGGGAATAAAGTATCAAACACGAAAGGGTATTGACCGTGGTCATACAGTCCGTTACTTTCTTCATCGTCCTCTGTATTCTCTAAATAATTCTCTCCACAAAATGTTAATAGGTGGAGTTTGCCATCTATCTTTTTATATCTATCAACTATTAAAACCGAATCTGCTGTATCTACTGTATCGTCGGTGATGTATTTCTTAGGTTCAAACAATTTATCGGCTTTCTTTAGGTCCGCTTCGGGATATTCCATAGCGAATCTATCTCTGCTGACGAGTTTAACAACAAAAACATTTGCCGACTCTTGAATATCTGTTATCCCTGGTTCCCAATAGATACTCATAGCATCAACATTTTTAATAACAGCACTACCTAACTCGTTACCACCGTCAGCATCATAGTGGACCCCTACAATACTACAACCATGCTTTAATTTTTCCCACCAGTGATGATTCCATACATCGTGGAAGTCGTTGTATTCGAGTTCTAACGGTATGATCTTGGATAACACATCAGCAAGTTCTACATCGTCTTGTTCTCTAGGGAGTATGTTTGCCCCTGGGTACACGTCCATTGCATCGGCGTGTTTGTTTGCCAATGTACTGAAAAGATAAGCTGTAACTGGTTCAGGGTCGTTCTCGTACTTGGTATTTCTTATGTAGTCCCAGTGTAGCGACTTATACCATTGTTCGTTCTCAACAAGTTTGTCCTCTAGGTTCTTTTTCCCAGCTTTATACTTGTTCAGTAAAGTCACTGATTCTAAAATGATTTTCTTTTGTTCGGACGATTCTCCAAACAATGATTCTGTGTTGTTCTCCATCGTGATATTCACCTTCTTTCCTAAAGCATTGAATTTCATAAAAACACCTCCTATCTATAGTCTTAAAAATCCCAATCCCGGTTTAATCTTTTGTTCGGTTTCCAAAGGATTGTATATCTTTGGTTTAGTTGGTCTAACTATTCTTGCTTTAATTGGTCTAGCCATACAAAAATAGCGACATTCATCGGCTATATGGTCCTCTTGTGTAGTGTCTAGGTCCTCTACCTTAGTTTCATCATGTAATAAACTTGGTATAGTCCTGATAAAATGCTTATCATCACTAAATGTATATAGCATAGCCCTACCTTCGCTATCAAACTTCATTCTTTCTCGCATTTGGTTCCACCCAGTGAGTCTCGAATTATCTGCTGGCTCGAAGTATATCCCACATTCCTGAAATGTTTCTGCTACCGACTTTCCTGTGTCCGTTGCAAATACAGCTGGATCAGCCACTCCGTGGATATAGCGACCTTTCTCGTACTCGTCCTCATATTCTTTGATCCCCATCGCCACTTGTTCAGGTGTCATTCTAAGTCCCACATCAGGTTCACCAGTGCAACCATACCACCTAGCATAACGAAATGCTTGGTCATCTTCGTTAACTGCATACCACCCAACACTGAATGGTTTAGCGTAACCCCAATCCATCACTCTATATCTAGTCCAACTATCGGGAATTGTGAATGGTGTTACAACGTGGGTATATCTTCTATCGATGTAACCCTCTGAATTATTTCGCCAATCTGTGAAGAATTGCCCTTCGTAAACGTCCCAATCACCGTAAAGCATTGCTTTCCTTCTATTTTCAGGAAGGTTCTCAAGCACTTCGACATAAGTAGGATCGTTCTCCATAATGAAATCGTTTTCAAACACCGTTGATGGTACAAATGAATAGTTCTCAGGTTTCTCTTTTCTTTGATAATCTTTATCTATAAAGAGTCTTTTCATGTATGCGTGACCCACCAAATTGTTATCGTAAAGGCTTTTTATCCTCTACTTCTTATAGTTTCCTATAAGTTCGGCATATCTTTTCACCTATACGGTGTTGCGGACTCTTGGACGAATTATATCTTTTCATCGTCTATGCTCTGCCCCTGACTACACTTAGTGTAACCTTCGGTTCGGATTAGCTTAGTTTCCCTTAGCCTTCCCGCTTAATTCCGCAATTTGATTACTCTTATGTTTCCATAAGAGAGGGCGTTATAGATACTTACGATTAATCGCTGGCCTTAATTCAAGGTTGTTTTTTCTCATATATTTAGCAACAGTAACATCAGATGTATTATATTTTTTAGCTATTTCATCTGCTGTCATATTTTTCTGATAATACATATTTTTTACTTCTTCTAAATCGAATTTTATCTTTTGTTTTTCGTTCCAATCGGTAATCACGACGTTGTTTTCTTTTAATAGTTTTGACACTGTTTTTTTACACATATGATATTTAGCCGATATATTTTTTATTGTATTGCCTTTTTTATAGAGAACAATTATTCTGCTTATCAACTCATATGATAACCCGTATCTAACATTTAACAATTTAGTTTTATCAATGTAACTTCTAATATATTTACTTTCGATTTTTTCTAATTCGCCATGATCTACTTCTTCGACTAATTCTATATAAAAGTTATTAATTCCTATTTTATTCATTTCCTCATATAATAGATAATCTTTAGATTTAGTATTTGCTCTGCTTTTGTGTTCCCTCAACCTTATTTTTAATTTTCGCTTTGTTTGACCATAATAAATTTTATCGTTAATCGTATTTCTTATAATATAAATTGAGCCTTTCATAATATCACCTCAACTATATTATACCACAATATCTATACTTATTCACCCCCGGGGTTCATCGTGAAATACATTCTAGGACTCCAGTTTAGATAACTTTTCATAAGTCCTGATGGTCGTAAACACATCATCAGCGACTCTATCATAAACTGCGTAAATTGTGTAGCTTCTTCTAAAATTATGCAGTCATAAGCCTTACCTTGATACTGGAGCACATCTTTCTCATGGTCGCAATATCCGAATATTATTCGTGATCCCCATGGAAAGTCGAAAGATTTGGTTTTTTGATTGTAACTTACAAATCTGTTGAGTTCTAAAGACAGTGGGAAGATATGATTCTCGTATACATCATTGTATCTTCTACGCAATAACAGTATCTGCATACCGGCATAATCTTGATTAAGGGCCAGTAACAACCCTTTTCTTCTACCTGCCCAACTCTTACCTCCACCCCTGGAACCCCCGTAAGCTACAAACTTGTTACGCTTCATAAAAAAATCTATTTGTTTCGGATAGGGTGTACCTTTAAGTGTTAGTGTTGACATTTATTTACCCCCTTACTTTGACCAGTCTTGTAATTCTTTGTCCATCTTAACAGTGATTTCCGAATCAACTTCTGCTTCTATTCTATCTACAAAAAGTCTGTATCTCTTACCCAACAGTTCAGCGGCTTTGTTACGGTCTTTTGTTAGAGAAACTGTATCACCGCGAAACTCTTTTCCTTCCAAACCAAACGATAAGTTTTCGTCTACAATCTCACCCCTCACAACACTTGTAAGGAATCTAAGCACCTCATCAGCATCTGCAATTTGATCGCATTCAAACTGTTTTAACCTTTGTGTAATATGTTTGTCAAGTTTCAAAACATTCTCACTACCTATCCTCGTGGCTGTATGATGCGAATATCCCGACTCTTTAGCAGCTTGCGTGGCATTTCCATATTTTAGGTAGTTGTCTATAAACCTACTCTGTTTTAACGATAGTTTTTCTTCTATCGGCTTTAATCTAACTGAATTATTCACATTCTCACCTTCTTTCCTATATTCTACCACATATCCTAAAATAATTCTTTACATGAAAAAAACGACCATTTAAGATCGTTCTTCTTTATTCCTCCGGCATGATGAATATCCATCTGATACTCGATGTATGTTCATTGGTTTTTTGCTGTTCGTCAAGTGCAAGCTCTACATGATTATTAATATCTCTATAAACCTTTCTTGCTCGTTCTTCTGAATCGTATATCCCGACAGCAGTAACACTATTGGCAATAAACCCTACTATCTTGTTACCTCTGATTTGTATCCCTTCAACCTCACCCACAAAATCTCTATCTTGCGATTCTATTATAATCATTTAGATTCCTCCTCCATCACATATAACACAGTTTTCCAAAGTGCATCTATTAATTCTACTGATTCAAATTGATATTCTCTCATATGGTCAACTTCAAGAATTTGTAATTCTACCATCCAACCTATTCTATATTCTGCGATTGTATCGAATGATTGCTGAACCCAAATATGATAATTAGTATTATTTAATATCTCAATCAATTTCCCTATAGTAACTTGTCTTACTAAAGACCTTTGTAAAAATTCTATTTCACCATTATTTTCAGCCATACTTATTCGTTCTAAGTTAGTTGAAAATATTGTGTTGTTCATAGTTTTGTCTAGTTTCGCCATATCAAATTGTTTTAATTGTTCAACACTTATATATTGTTTCATTCCATCTCCCCCACTACCTTCAACATATTCTAACCACAATTTGTTTAACTCTACCGATTGTTCAATGATTAACTTCTTGTCCTTTGATGTTGCTACAAGGACTTGAAATTCTTTGTATTTATAGTCGAAAGTATTTCTTTGGATTGCTTCACGTTTTAATACTGATTTAGACATTCTACCACCCCAACTCTTTGACTTTAGCGATAACTTCTGCTTTGGTGCGATATGGTGTTACTCCTCGGGATAGTAACATTTTACCATCTTCGCTATCTGCATAATCAAAATCGTACCCTTCTTTTACATATAAATATATGAACCAAAATCCTTCGTTTCCTTTCGGCACAAATGGTAGTTTTTCTATTTTAAAATTTCCAAGAAATAAATCTCCTAAACCTTCCTCGTATTCATTATTATATTTGTCATACAACATATCATTCTCGAAAACATAAGGATTGTCATTGTCCATTCTACCATCTTCAAGTATGACCTCAAACTTCTCACCCTCAACTATATCGTTATTTTCCATCAGTAATTTTATATATTTGTTGTTAATCATATCTATCTCTCCTTTATTATTAATACAACTCTTCTGACAATGTAAATATTTTTTCAAGAGCATCTTCTATATGACCCCATTCCACACCATCTATTCCTCTTTGGATAAGCGAACTAATTTCATTCACGTCTGATTCAATGTCGTTGAGGGTGTTTAATCTAATTTCTCTACTATCACCCATGTCCTCTATTTCTCTTCTGTAATTTGCCATATACTATCTCTCCCTCACCCAACCACTTAATTCCTCGGTTGGTTCTTTGTTAATTTCGTCGATTAGTTCATTGATGTTTTTACACCAGTCAATTGCTAGTTGTTCGGTGTTGAAGTAACGAGTTGAAATTTTAATATCTCTATCGCTGTTGCGACCTCTTATAAATAATACGTTTTTATCAATTTCGGGACAGTCACAACTTTCAATGTGATATTTTTCGTCATACGAACTCACAATTATTTTATAAGTTCTCAACCCCTCGTCTTGATGAACTATTTCAGCCATTACGTTCCTACCTTTTCTCCATATGTTAACTTCTAATCTCATTCAACTTCCCCCTCTAATTGCCTTTCAATACTATCTCGTTGTTTTTTCATTTCATCAAGCATATATTTTGTATTTCTTTTTCTCTTATTCTTATATCATAGTCTGTTAATTCGATTTTTAAATATTGTTCGTTAGTCATTTGGTTTCCTCCCCAAATACTATGACGATCCATAGTCCTATTAGTATTAATATCATTATTGCGATCATCATGCTATCCCTTCATCAAACTTTTTAATCTCGCCACTTGCAATTTTAAATTTTGTATTTGATATTCTTGATGCAATATTTCTATATCTTTTTGATTTAATTTGTCGTATAAATTTTGCACTTTTACCAAAACTATCACTATTATGACAGCAGCTATTATTTCCATTCTAACCTCTCCCTTTGATTTATTTTTATAAACTCAACATTTGAATTATAATAAAATTCATCGCCAATCTTAGCTTTGTAATACTCAATGTAATCCCTTTTAAACAACCTCATAAATTCTTCGTGAGTTCCGTAGTTCTTTTCAAAGTTTTCTTGTACTATCCTCTTCAATAATAAATCAAGTTTTATATTACCACCATGAATTCCTGTTCTAAATGCATGATGACAATTGTGACAAAGGCTGAATTTCATCAATGGATATTTATCGCTTAACTTTCGTCCTGGGTTTCCTCCGATTGGATGATGGCTTTGAACCATGAAGTTACCTCCGCATACATCACACATCTTCTACCTCCGCAATTTCTATCTCCGTTCGGGGATTTTTCTTATCATACTTTACTCGGCTTCCATCTGTACCTACAACGATTTTTGAGTCGTCATCGGCAATTACTCTATACTTTACTAAAATATCGTGTAGTGCCCCATTTAGATTGGTTAAATCTACTTTCCTCTTGGTGTCCATGTAGTAAACCGCTTTGATGTTTATTTCTTTGTCTATATTCGAGTTCTTAACCCCAGTTAACAACCACCCACATTTATTTTGATAATCTACAAAAGCTTGGCTCGGCGCTATGAATCTTTTACCTGTTTTTCTGTTGATTAATATTCTGCTGCTGTTTTTTTTCGTCCTCGGCGCTGTTTGAATCGTGAATTTCAACATCTTTATCCTCCAATTTTAAGATCGTTACCTCGTCGTTCCCCTCGTCTTTTAAAAATATCAGATTAGTTTCAGAAAACGTCTTAAACATCTTTTTGTTATCAACTACTGCTTTTTTACCTTTCATTAGTCCAACGACGAACATTCTTGCACTTGCTAAAGATAATTTTAAACCCTCATTTTCAGCCATTTGTTTTTCTATAATATTCTCTGCCCTCTCGTATCTTCTGACAGCTTTCGTTAATTCTATTTCAAGTTGTGCTTTCTTCATATCATTTCCTCCAATTCGTTTATTAGTTCTTCAATATCATCTGTTTCAAAGTATTTTTTAACCAATACTTTAATTGCACTTTTAACCTCGTCTACTCCTTCGTTGTCTCTAATTGTTATTTCCATAGTTGCCTCCTAATCCTCTTTTATTTCTATAAATTTCAATCTCTGTTTTATGAAATAAACTGGAATTTTACCTGTGCTTCCATCTCTATTTTTATCTACGATCACTTCCATTAATTTTATTTTATCTGTATTTACAGCAACGTCATCGTCATATTCATTCAATTCTTCTTTAATAGGTTCGTGTATATATATTACAACATTACTATCGTGATAGATTGCTTTTGATTCTCTCATTGGTGTATCACCTTTTGGTCTATGATAACCCATATTGTCATTAAGTTGAGCCATTACAACAACCGGAATATCATATATCATACTTAGGTTTTTTAAATCTCTCGAAACCGATGCAACTTCTCTTTCTCTGTTGCTGTTTCCTCCTGGTGTTTTTAAGAGTTGAATATAATCTATGAATATAATATCAGGATTATATTTTTTTATCTTTGTTTCAATTTGATTAACAGTCATACTACTTGTGTCTATCCAACTTTTAAATTTGGAATATCTTTTGAATAATAAATCTGTAACTCTATCAAGTTCGCCTTTTGTGAATCTTCTGCTTTTTAAAACATTTGTCTGTAACTCTAAATCATTTTGGATCATTCGTTTAACTAAAGCTGATTTTGACATTTCTCTTGATATTATTAATACTTTTAAACCTTTTTTCATGTATTCAAGAGCAAGTTGCATACTAAATGCCGTTTTACCTTTTGATGATTTAGCTGCAATTGTAACTAACCATTTTTTTTCTAACTGATAAAGATAATAATTTAATTTAGGTATCGGAAAATTATATAATTCGTTTTCTTTCTCTCTTGGTGGTTGGTTGAGTTCTTCAGCTAGATTTAATATTATCGATTTAAAACCCTCATCACTATCGTTTTCTTCGTCTTCAAAATTTATTTTATCAATTCGGTTACTTATTTCAGACAAAGAAACATTATCTAAATCATTTTTAGCATTGTCTAATATTTTCGATACTTCTCTATTTTTATATTCTTTTTTTAAATTATTTATTCTGTTTAATGCGATTGAATACGTTTCAAAATGTTCTGAAATATTAGTTAATTCATCTATTTCTATATTTGTTTTTTTGTGAACCGCAACAATATCATTTATCCCAATTTCGATTAATGCTTCAGCGATTATTTTTAATTTTTGATCTGTAAACCATTTAGGGTTTATATGTTCAATTATCTCGCTGTCAAACATTGCTGATGCGATTATACTTTTTTCTAACATTTTGTGTTACTTGTAATTCTATAGATTTCTTCTTTAATTTTAGTTATTGTTGGTGAAAATTCAGATGTATCCATTATGTTATCTAAAGCTAAAAGAAAATAATCTTTCCTTACATTTTTAAAATGCCTTTCCCAAACATTTAAAAACATCATCTTTTTTTCTTTTGTATAGTTATTAACTTTCCATTCGGGATAAATTGCTTCTAATTCACCTAACGCTTCAATTAAATCTTCCCTCGTCATTTTTGGCTCTTTTTTAATTCTTAACAATGAATTGTTAATTATTTCTTGATCCGTTTTCATTTAAATTCCTCCCATGAATTTGATTTTGGCTTTTCTTTAACATTTTTTCTACTCCAACTTAAAATAGTGTAATAATGAGATTTATATTTTTTACCTGTACTACCAATGTAATTATTAAGCCTTTCTATAAAATTTAACGTTTCTATTTCCCCAAATTTTTCTATAAGTTTTTCATATTCACTTTTTGTAAGTTCTACAAATTTGCTATATATATCTTTTTCTTCTTTCTTTTTTTCTTTCTTTCTTTCTTCTTTAGTGGCGAGTGGCTGTCCAATGGCTGGTGTATGGCTGTCTTGTGGCTGTCTTACACCACCCTCTATCGCAGTTGTATCAATGTTTATCGCTGGTGTGTTTGCATTCACTTCGTTGTACCTTTTATAGTTAACTATTTTAAAAATTGTTGCACCACTAGAACCTACTTGACCTACTTTAATAATCATATTATCATCTTTTAATAAGTTAATTAATTTTTTTAATTTATAATCTTTAATGTGTAATCTTTTACCCCAAGTTACTCTACTAAATAAAAATTCACCCTGATTCAAAATATATAAACTGCTTCTATAAAGTTCTTTTTTTGGTTCTTTAGAGTATCTTGCAACAAATAACATTTCTACCCAAATTTTAAGATAATCACTATCTTTATATATCCAATGATCCATTATTTCTCGGTTCAACGGTAGAAAGTTTTTTAATCCCATTTAATCACCTACTCTCAACTACCTCCTTTTTTATTCCCCTTTTAGCCAATCTAAACATTTACTGTATTCAAATCTTATAGCGCCTGTTCTAAATTTAACTTTTGGTAAACCATCTCTTAAATAATTGTTGATAGATTGTTCTGTAACTCCCAATTTCTCTGCTAATTGCTTCTTGGTAATTAAGTTTTCACTCATTAATATCACCTCCTAAATACATTGTATAACTATATTTTATATAATGCAACAAAATATTATAAAATACAATAAAATATTTCACAAAAAAAACACCCTTTCGAGTGTTTAAAGTAATTCTATTGTTGATTTATGTATCCATAGATCCTCATATCTCTTAGCGTTTACCTTACTGTACATATCAAATCTAATACATTCCGTTGGAGTATCAACCTTTAAGAGTTCTGTATAGTCTTTCTTCCCCTCGTCCTCTATTTCATATATGACACTTATTTTATATCTGCCAGGTACAAAGTCAGCTTTTAAAATTCCTGTTTCAAGCCATATTTCTGTTCGTGTATATTCCTTTATATCTCTCATATAAACCTCACTGTTTCATTCAGATTCATTATTCTACTTCGTGTTTCCTTTTTATACCTTGTGATTTCTTCGAGATTTTTAGGAATGTAGTAACCTTTTTCTGATGATGAAAGGATTGGAAAACCCTCTACTCTAAATTCGTGTGCTAATCTTCTTAAATTTCTCGGTGTGATTTTTTTAATATGGCTTAAACTTTTGCTAGTGATCGCGTTTTCTTTACCGATATACATAAAACCAAATTCGTTTATAAAATTTTTATAAGTTTTCATTAAATCCCTCCCATATAATCAAACATTGTACTTTGGTAAGCCACTTGTTGCCTACCCAACAATAAATTCTTATGAATCTCGTTGATGACATTTACACTGATTGAGTTCCCGGTTCTGATATACATTTGAGTATCAGATTTATCTTTACCCCATTTTTTTTCGTATGACTCTACTGCCTTATAATAATCATCATCAGAGAAGTGTTGAAGTCTGAAAGTTTCGAGTGGAGTTAGTTTGCGTATTCTCAAACGTTCTTTAATATATCCATTACTTGCAGCTGCCTTAATAGTCGGGCAAATACCTTCTGGCGAATACAATCTCCAATCTTGAGGATCACCACCAAATCTATCATTTGTAGAAAGATTACCTAATTTGATGATTTTATCTGTAACAACTACTCCAATATCCTCACCACTTGTTTTCAGAGTTGGAATCATTCCACTTTGCACCGTTCCTCTTTTTTGCTCCGGTCTATCTAAATAGATTCCATCGCCGTCGTATGCTTCCATATAACCTTTTTTAGTGTCGCAAGGTACTTTGATGAAATTATCGTCCATTCTCGAACCATTTCTAGTGGTTATCGCACTTGCGACAATATTTCCATCGGAAACACCAAATCTGAATCCGTTACCTTTTTCTTTGTTTTTTTGTTCGTTTGAATAAAAGAAATCAACCATCTTATCGCTCAAATAATATTTTTTATCAACTGCATCTTCAAGTAAATCTTTCAATCTCAATTCAAGTTTAACCGTTTTAGGTTCAGTGAAATAGATTCCTTGTTCTTTCATTTCTTTATCTATATCTTCTCTGATGCTAATTAAGAATATTCTCGATCGGTTTTGTGGAATCCCATAGTTTTGGGTGTTCAACACCATTGGATAATTAACATACCCGGCATTTCTAATATCCCTCTGCATTTCTGCCCATTCATACTTGAACGCTTCATGAGTCAGTCCTTCTACGTTTTCCATGATTGAATAGAAAGGTTTCTTGAGTTTGATTATTTCTAAACACTCCCAAAATATCGTACCTTTCGCAACATCGGTTCCTTCTCTTTTACCGGCTAAACTGAATGATTGGCAAGGTGGGGAATAATAGAATACATCAATATCTTCTAGATTTTCTTTGTTGCCAAATATATCCCATCTGTTCAAATCTTCCGAAACATCATGTATAGCTGCGAAAGCGTTAGAAGCATATTTATCTATTTCGTAATACCATTGTAATTTATGAGGGATATCTAAATATTTCAAACTTCTACCCCATGCTCCAATGCCGGCAAGTCCCTCTCCTGTTCTTATATAATCTAGTCCTGTTTTGTCTAATATCATTTCTAGTAGATTCAATTCTTTTCACCCCACTCTATTTTATTAACATATTTCCAATAAACACCCTTCGAGTTTGTTCTGCCTATTCCTGTGTTGTATGCACTTAATGCCTTATCAACATCACCATCATAATATTTTAAATTTTGAGAGAGTATGAAAGCACCTAGCATAATATTATCCCTCGGCTGGCTCCACTCAAATTCCCATTCCCAGCCCATATCACTCAGATAACTTTCAATATATCTTGGGTTAAGTTGCATAAGTCCAAGATCACCACTACACCCGATTATATTTTCATCAAGCCCCGATTCGTGTATCGCTACAGCTTTTAATAACCCGTTAGGAAGATCGAACTCATTACTCCATATGGTGAACCAAAAGTCGTATTTTGTGTTGTCTAGGGCATATGAGTCGTTACCTACTATGATTATGATTAACAAAAGAATCCATAACGTTATACCTAGTTTCTTCATTTTATTTCCTCCATTATCTTTTCAATCAATTTCACTTTGTCTATTCCGTAGAATTCGGCGATTGTTTTAGCGTTGTAATATTCAGGAACTCTAAGTCCGCTTTCCCAAAGCGAAATGGTTTTTTGATTAACAAACAATTCTTTTGCCAGTTTTCTTTGAGTTAACCCTTTTTCTAATCGTAGATTCTTTAAATAGTCTTTAAACATTTTAAACACTCTCCCTTATTGTAACTTTTGGATAAATCCGATCGTTAACATCTAAAGAATGCAAATATATTTTTTCTACACTTAAAAGAATAAATTTCGCATCTTCAATTAAATAACTTTCGCCATCGAATAAATATTCAGATTCTTTTGTTCTCCTTACAACTACAGATCCAAATTCATTTACGACTTCTTGTAATTCTTCTTTGCAACATTCGATTTTTATTTCTTCTACCATTCCATATGATTTTGTTGTTGTTCTGTTCATTCTCAACATCTCCTTTTCTTGCTCTTAATATATTCCTTTGTGGTATAGTTGTCAACAATTATTTTAATTTATTTTCAAATTACTTCTTGCAATTTCATATTCTTTCATTTATAATAGAACCAGGAGGTGAGATAATGAATACAGTAAAAGAAATAGCTGCGCATTTTAAAGTGACAGAAAGAACGATTTATAACTGGATCGGCAAAGGTGAAAAAAAAGATATGCCTTGTAAGAAACTAGGAAGCAAATGGTACGGAGAAATTAAAGAAGTTGAAAAATGGCTAGAAGAGAAATAAAACTTGGGAGGGTTAATTATGAAGATTACATTAAAAGAACTGCAAATCAGAAATTTTAAAGGCATAAAAGAATTAAAAGTATTGCCAAATGGTAAAGATTTAAAAATCTATGGTGATAATGCAACAGGAAAAACAACGATCTTCGATGCTTATTTATGGCTTTTGTTTGGTAAGAATTCAGAGGATAAAAAAGATTTTGAAATCAAAACACTTGATAGCAATGGTGATCCAATTCATTTTCTTGAACACGAAGTCGGTGCTGATTTGTTAGTTGATGGAAAGCTAAAACAATTAAAAAGAACCTATACAGAGAAATGGGTTAAGAAAACCGGTACTATTGAAAAGGTTTTAACCGGTCATACAACTGTTTATCATATTGATGGTGTTCCAGTATCACAAAAAGAATATCAATCTATGATAGGCGAGATTATCGACGAAGAAGTTTTCAAGATGGTTTCAAATTTGAATTACTTTACTTCGCTTCATTGGACTAAGCAAAGAGAGATTCTAATTGAATTAGTCGGCGGAATTGATAACGATGAAATAGTTGAGGGTGATAAGAAACTTGAATCGTTTATTGCAGCTATTTTAAATCAAGGGAAAACAATCGAAGATTATGGAAAAATGATCTCCGAGAAAAAGAAAAAAATTAAAAAAGACTTAGAAGAAATACCTTCTAGAGTCGATGAAACAGACAGAGTGATAAATAGTACCCCGGAGGTGTCAAAATCAGATGCAGAGAAAGAACTCGTTAGAATGGATAAAGAGTATGACGAGGTTAAAAAGTCGCTCAGTGACGTTTCTACACGTAATGAGAACAATGAACATCTTATTAGAGAGGTCGCTAGGAAGAAGCAAAAGTTAGTTAGTATTGAATCGGATCACGAGCGAAATGTCGAGTATAAAAATAGCGAAGTTAAAAGAATGATTGCTAATTATAAAACGGACATTGAAGAAAGCGAAGAAAGAATCAAAAGAAATACCAAGTCAAAAGAAGCGGTAACAATGGAGATTGAAAAAGTAAAAGAAAAGTTATCTATTGCTAGAGAAGAATACAAAGAAATGAAATCTAGAAGCTTCAAACCACCGACGGATTTAGTTTGCCACACTTGCGGTCAAGAGTTGCCAATAGACCAAAAAGAAGAATTAATTAACAAAGCAAGAACGAAATTCATGGGTGATTGCAGTGTTGAATTAGAAACTATTTCTAACAAAGGTACTAGACTTCATAAATCAATTAAGGGAAATGAAGCTGTAAACGATGGGTTGACTAAGAAAAATGAAATCGAGCGAGATGGTATTGACGATAGAAGAGTACGCATTATGAACACTCCTGATGTAGTGGTTACTAAGTTTACACCTACCGACGAATATAAAGAAATCGAATTAGAAATCAAAGCGATGGAAAAAGCAGTAGACCAATCAGCAGACACTTCTTTATTAGTTGGAAAATTAAGCGATATTAGTCAAAAGAAAGACTTTTTCAAAGACCTGCTATATAAATATGAAGTGATTGAAAAATCAAACAGTAGACGATCTGAACTCCTGGAGATTGAGAAAGATTTAAACGAAGAACTTTTATCTATCGAGAAAGACGAGTTTATGATTGACAATTACAATAATAAATCAATTGATTTACTCGAGAAGAAACTCAATAGCAAATTTGAACTTGTATCATTTAAGCTGTTCAATAAATTAGTGAATGGAGCGCTAGAACCTACTTGTGAAGCATTAGTTGAAGGTGTCCCTTATAGAACTAATCTAAACAATGGTGCAAGAATTAATGCCGGACTAGATATAATCAATACTCTAATAGATTTTTACGGATTTAATGCACCGATATTTATCGATAACAACGAGAGCGTAACAAAGCTCATTGACACTAAGAGTCAAATAATAAGTCTCTTCGTAAGCGAAGATGACAAAGAATTGAGGGTGGAGTAGATGAAATTCAGAGAAATGGATATTACTTTAGGAGGTAAATATGAATAGTATAATTTTGATCGCAAGATTAACAAAAGATCCTGAACTTAAATTTGTAGCTGGAAGCGGTAAAGCTGTAGCAAAATTTTCTATAGCTGTTGACAGAGAATTTTCAAAGGAAAAGAAAACAGATTTCTTCAATATTGAATGTTGGGGAAAAACAGCCGAGAATGTGGCTAATTATCTAGTGAAAGGTAGCCGAGTAGCAATTAGGGGAAGCGTGCAAAATAGCAACTACGAGAAAGATGGCAAAACTGTTTACGGAACCAAGATCGTAGCTGAAAGAGTTGAGTTTTTATCTAAGAAATCAGAAACGGGTAACGAACCAACTAGTAAATCAAATGATGAATATGATTTTAGCAAGTTTGAAACAGTGGACGGAAGCGAAACCCCGTTTTAAGATTAACCGATTAAGTTCGGTTTTTCTTTCCGTGCGTTATTATATATGTTATAATATATGTAAAGGAGGCATATATGGACGAGAGAAAACTAATGAGGATAGGAAACAGTATAGGAATCACACTACCTAAATCTTTCATAGGATTTATGGGGTGGAACGAAGGGCAGAAAGTACAAGTGGAATATGATTTGAAGAAAGATCGAATCATTATCAAAAAATCGAAGGAGGGTAACAAATGGCTAAAAAAACTAAGTCGCTAGCATTGTTAGATGCTACCGAGAACACCGTTGAAGCGGTTGAAAACAAATTGATGAGTATGATTGAAGAAAAGAAATTCGATATAAACCCAAATTATTCAATGAGTAACGCTCTAAAATCAGCATGGCTTATACTTCAAGAAACAGAGGATAAGGCAGGTAAGAACGCACTAGAGGTTTGTACGAAAGACTCTGTATATAATGCGCTACTAGATATGATTTTTCAGAACCTTAGTCCGGCTAAGAAGCAATGTTATTTCATAGTTAGAGGCAAGAAACTTTGTTGTGACAAAAGTTATTTCGGTGCAGTTGCAGCAACTAAAGCGGCAGTTCCTAACATAGTAGATGTGTTTGCAAATACAATAAATAAAGGTGATACTTTTAAGTTTGAAAAAAGTCTTGAAACGGGACTTACCAAAATTACAGTTCACGAAACTTCGCTAGAAAATTTAGATAATGACATAATTGCAGCTTACGCAATCGTGGTTAGAGAAGGAAAACCTAATTATATCGAGATAATGACAATGAAACAAATTAAGTCAGCCTGGAATATGGGCGCTATGAAAGGTGATAGCAAGGCTCATAGAAACTTCGCTAGTGAAATGGCTAAGAAAACAGTAATAAACAGAGCAGTTAAAATGTTTCTTAATTCTTCGAGCGATGCTAATTCTCTTGTTGTTGAATCGTTTAACAGAAGTAATGATGATGAATATGAAATCGTTGATGATCCAAAAGAAGAAAAGAAAGAACAAGCCAATTCAAAACCATTAGACTTTAAAAAAGAAGATGTGGTTGAAATAGAAGTTGAAGAAGTTGAACAAGAAACACCATTCGCAAATTTAGAAGATGATGACGAAGCGCCTGATTGGACGAAATAAAAAGGAGGAAACATAGTGGATATTAAGTTTAACGAATTATTATTATCAACAGAGATTAAAGGAATGGGAAAATTGATTGACCATCTTGTACAAATGGGGTTCTACACAGCACCGGCAAGTTCACAAAACCATTTATGCAGAGAAAAAGGTTTGTTGGAACATTCTCTAAATGTATATGCAATCGCATCGGTAATGCCGATGGCTGGGTTGGTTGATAAAAACGATCTGATTGTCAGTTGTTTATTACACGATATAGGTAAAATGGGAGCATTCGGCGAAATTATGTATCAAGATAACATTTTAAAAAGCGGTAAGATTTCAGATGCTAAACCTTATGTAGTCAACAAAAATATAGTAATCGAACATCAAGATTTATCGCTTATGATTGCATCTAAATTTATTGATTTGACTAGAGAAACAGCAATCGCTATAAAGTTTCATAACGGACTTTATACACCTGATGGAAGAACTATAAACGGAAAAGAAACGAGACTTATGATGATTCTACACTTTGCTGATATGTGGGCATCTAGAGTTGTAGAAGTCTAATGATTATTAAATGTTTCGGTTCATCATCGAAAGGTAACTTTTACACACTTGAAGATTCGGGAGAAACCCTGTTTCTCGAGTGTGGTATCAATATCAAAGATATTAAGAAGGGAGTTGGATTTGATGTATCGAGGGTTAAAGGTTGTTTGTTAACTCACGAACACTTAGACCACTCCAAATCGGCAAGTGACTTAATTAAGCTAGGAATAGATGTATACAGTAGCAAAGAAACCCTAGAGCATATAAACACACCATCACATCATAAAATCGCACTAGAGCCAAATGAGAGTGTTAAAATAGGCAACTTTAAAGTTATCCCTTTTGAAGTTAGACATGATTGTGACAATCCTTATGGTTATCTGATTATGGCACCATCAGGAGAAAAGATTGTATTCGCTACCGATACTTATTATTTGAAGAATGTATTTAAAAATATTGATGTTTATATGATCGAATGCAACTATGATCTTGATACGATGACTAAGAATATCGAAAGCGAGAGAATAAATATAACCTTAGCTAAAAGAATTATGAGAACGCATTTCGGTTTTGATGATGTTCAAGAGTTTCTAAGAAGTACAGACATTGAAAAAACAAGTGTGATAATGTTATTACATTTATCGGCAAATAATTCTAATGGCGAAATGTATAAGCGAGAGATACAGAACGAGTTTAATATCGAAACTGATATTGTGAGTAATGGATATGAATGGAGGAATGAAATTTAAAGACTCTTTAATTAGAGTCTTTTTTTAATGCGAAAACGAAGCCCACCTATTTCTAAGTGGACCTCTAAAGGAGGGCAAACTATTTTATATATTCATCATACTGTTTATTTGAAAATTCTGCAACATTTAATATCTCGAGTTTGATAAGTCTTTTAACATCATCACGGCTCATACCTATAACTTCTAGGTCCTTAGTAACTTTGGCGTAGTCTTTATCGCTCATTTTATCTATCTGTTCATATATTGCAGATAGTTCTTTTATAGAGTCGTACGCTATTTGATATAGTTCATATGCCTTCATTTCATTTATACCCTTGAATTCTCTACCAAACTTAGCAGTTGCCACAATTGATTTCATGCTATCGAGTCTATCATAAAACTTTCTAACATCGTTGTTTGAGTATGCCACATCTGTAGTGAACGCTTGTTTGACATATCCTAGTGCATTTCCTTTTATATCATCTGTCATAGGAATTGCCAACTTGCCGATAACTCCGGTATATTGCTTCAGTATATAATCTATGATCATAGGACTACTTAAATTAGTATTGTCGGGAATTATCTTCGCTATCATTCTTGAAAACTTAGAAGTAGTGTTTGTATATTGTTGGTCCACTTGTAAAGCCTGATAAGCATAAGGCACTATGTTCCCACCGTACCACGTTCTATTGTTGAGTGCATCTGTAAACCCTTTGAAGATACTTTCTTTCGGTGGCATGAATACATTTACTAAATTAGTGAAATAATCGTCCCATGCGCCAGGGTTCTTGTCTATAAACGAATCCAACGCTCTTTCAAATGTGGAACTATATATATAACCAAGTTCTCTTGGTTTCGGTATTTTGTGATAAACTCCAGGAGTATCGGTAGGTAAAAGATAATAATTGTCTTTAATATAAGTTGAAACTTTTTTGTATTCGTCATCATCTCTATGAACTCCATACAGAATAAGTGATAACGTGGTTAAATTTACTATACCTCTGATTGCTGTTTTCGCTATTTGTTCTTTAGTGTGCATACGAGCGATTTTGTCTACCCCTTGTAAAGCCGGGTTCAAGAATGGCACAAAGTTGCCATACCATCTACGCATTATTTGACCTTTTCTTTGGAAGTTTACAGTTACATCTTTCCCACCGTAAAGAGCTTCTAATCTACCCTCAAAAGTGTCGCCTTTCATTTTAACTATATAAGTGTATTCTGCAATCCTAGGTCCTTGTTCTAAAGCGTCTGATATTTTTTCTATCGATTGAAGAACCGCTTCCAGTTTGTGTTTTCTTTTCCAGCCCGGAATAACTTTAGACATACTTTCTTTGAGTGCGTTTCTATCAGCTCCGGTTGGGGAAGCATATCCACCGCCACTTCTTCTATATGATTTAGACCATTCACCATTTGTAACTTCTTGATAAAGAGCCTTAAACAACTCGGCATGATATTTATGCATAGGTATATTAGACGCTACAAAACCATGAAAAGCATCACGTGAAACATTAAACGCTACAAAGACTGGATTAAATGTTGTTATAAGTGATTGAACTACTCTTCTAAAAGCTATAACATGTTTAGTTGCTGAATCCATATTCGAGTTATCCATCTTGACCAACGCTTCAAGTAAAAACCTATCGAATATTTCATAGTGATAAGTCTTTCCATCTTTGCCTTTAACGGTTATTATATTTGATTCTTTATCGAACTCCAAAGGTTTGAATTCCATTTCAACATCGTCGATTGAAGCGTTTACAACTTCTGATGCATCAAACCCTCTTTCGTGGAAAAAATCATACAATTCTTCAATTAAAGCATCACCTTTTTTAACATCTTTTTTAAGTGATTCATATTCTGCTTTATCTTCTTTGTTTAGAGTGTTTGTAAATTCGTCATAAAGATTGAAAATTAAATTCATTTTCTTATCTTTCATAGTTACACTTTCAGGCATCATCTTAGGACTAACCCTATTTATGATTGTTCCTATCCCTTGTTCCATAGTTGCTTCAGTTCCAGTTTTAAGTAGATTGTTATAGATTTCATGGATTGAAAGCATTACTTCTCTACGTTTAACCGTTGTTACATACCTTTCTATTTCTATTATCATTGATTCGATAGGATAAAATATAGGGTCTGCTGAACCTTCTCCGCTTGACCTTTTAATTGGATTCCTTAAATCTGTATAACCTTTCTTGGCTAAATCTCTAACCACATCACCCAACAAAACACTTTCGTCCTTTTGTCTGAAGAACGGTACATAATGAGGTTCTAACTCTTTCATCTTGTTATAGAGTTCGTTTGTCATCAACCCTGTGTCAACTACCCATGCTTTAGTAAAAGTTTGCCACCAATCATATAACTCGTTTGCAGTAGTTTCAAAATGTGGTTTCTCTGATTCGTATTTCTCTATCATTTTTTGGACATACGATATAGGTAAGTCATCAGAAAACGCTCTTTTACCCCTCGCATAATAATCTATTGCTCTTTTTGCAACTAGGTAATTAGAGAAAGCGTCATACTCTTTAACATCTATCTTACCTACTACCGACTTGAAAGAATTGCCTATCACATCACCTTTAGGGTTTACCATTTGGTCCACAGTTATAGCTTGTGCCACCATTGGAGAATTCAACGATGCGTCAGCTAAGAAATAAGGGTTCTCTGCAACGGTTAACGGCTTGCCTGACAACTCCTCTGAATATTTCGCTAAATCTTGAAGCGGTTGAAGTTCATTGAACAAGAACATATAGTCTTTTTTGATAGCCATATCAACATTACCTTTGAAATCTCTTTTGATACTCTTTAGAAAAGCGTTGTCAAGTCTAGTGACTAGAGTTGAATTGAACTGTTCTTCAAACGAAGCGTCTAGCCAACCTAGAATATCATTTTTGATTGCCAACAGTTTTTTAAGTTCTTTGGCATCTTCTAAAGTTGACTCAAATACATTTACAAATTCTCCGGCAAAGTCATCGACATCTAAAGGACTTGTCATATATATTCTTAAAAACTCTGCAATAGCTTCTCCTCTTAATTCATTTTTCTTATACATTGTTTTAAAATCTTCAGGCATATTATCCACCATAGCATCAACCAATACCTCGTTATTTTTGCTAAAGTTGTATCTGTGATCCAAATGATGACCTAGTTCGTGCATAAGAGGTTCTATAGTGTTTACTATCTTTGATTCAATAACGCCAGGGAAAACTTTATAATGTGCATATGCTTTCTTTGAACGGTATCTAGTGCTTGAAATGCCTACTTTGAAAGACTTTCTAATATCCATCATTATTTCGTTTACTGATTTGATTTTACCTGTACCATTTACTTTATACTTGTTTTTAACATCTTTAGAACTCCATGCGCTTAGTTCTTGGATATTGTTGACTTTTTCTTTATATTCATTCGCATAGGTTTTTGGTTTTGTTTCAGCTTTTTTCTCGACTTTAGGTTTAGTTTCTTTTTTAGCTTCATTCAATGTTTCGTTAAAATCTTTGTAACTGAAACTTGCTATTTCTCCATCGCTATCAATAGTTTTAATTCCGTTGTATTTTATAGCTTTTACAGTATAAGTTTCTCCCCATTTAGCGGTAAGAGTTTTATCTTTTGTTTTTTCAAACTTTTCAATCATAGGGATAACAACTTCTTCTATATGTTTGTTCATTGAAGATAGATTTCCTCTACCTGGAAGCGACACACTAATTACATTTTCACCTTTAGTATAAACAAACTCTTTTTTGGTTTCATCAAGTTTATAACCAAATGATTTAATTTTATCTATTAGAGAAATATTTTTATATACTTCATCATCTGATTTTTGTTCTCTTTCTTTCTTTTGCTTAGAAAATGATTCTTCTCTAGACTTTTTAGATTCCATTGCTTGGTCTATTTTGTATTTTAATTCGTCTTTATATGCTACGACATCTCTTGATATTAATTCATCAGACCTGTTCAACTCAGACTTTACAAATTCTTTGTATTGTTTATATTCACCATCTGTTAAAGATAACTTGTCGGTTCTGAATTTTAATCTCAAATCTAAACCTTTTTCAAATTTTACTTTTTTCTTTTCTAAATCCTTCTTCATCTTTGCTTCTTGTTTCTTATTTTCTGCTTCTACAACACTTGACAATTTAGTGGCATCTTTTGGTTTCTCCACAACTTTATCAACAACTTGTGGATAGATAAACCCTTTATCAACCCAGAACTCGCCTTTTTTACCTCTAACAATATATTTAACTTGATTCTTGGCGTGTGAAATACCAATTATTTTAACGACGTTTTCTTTAACTGTTGTGCCTTTATAGTTGTATTCTTTACCTCTTGTGATTGTAAAGGGTTCTTCGTCTCTGACAAAAGACATATTATCTCGGTTATTTACTAGGGTTGGTTTTTCTGCTTCTTTAACAATGGACTTTTCTACTTTTGTAAATTCATAAAGTCCGGTTTCAAACATAACGTTATCCGCTTCTGTTTTACCTAATCTATCAACAAGTTTATTATAGAACGAATTAGCATCTTCAGATGATATATCAGCTTTGTTTACTCTGCGATCTATTTCATCATAAACAGGTTCTAAATAATCGATTGCAAATTCTTCACCCCTAAGTGCTTGTTCGTCAGCTTCTATTTGTGCCGTTGCACCGATATATTTGTCGGCTAGTTTGGTGAATGAATTTTGTTTGATATCTTTCTTAATTGATGGTTCGGCAGTGATAACTTTTTCTTCCTCTACCACGCTAACTACAGGCTTAACTTCTTTAGTTTCTACAACACTTGGTTTAGTGGGTTCTACTTTAGGTTCCTGATCGACTTTTGTTTTTTCTTCCATTAAACTAATTTTAGGCGTAGTCTTAACAGACGAAATTTGTTCTTGCTCAAAAACTGCATATGTTGTACTTGGGGTTTTAAGGCTTTTTTCGTTATTCCCATCACGAACATTGTTTATAATTAGACCGTCAAAACCATTCGCTTTTGCATATTCAGCAATACTCTGGATAGAAGTGTTATTATTAATTTTAATTTTTGCTATAGCTTCTTCTTTACTATAATTAAGACTCCCCATCATATCACTTATTTGTTTTTTTTCTAGATTTTCAATATCGACACCTTTATCCAAAATATCAGATAACGATAGTTCATTCCACAACGACCCTTTAGCATCTAATTCAAAAGGTTTTTTTATATCCAACATTACTTCGTGAACGGTTGCTTCTTCTTTTTCAAGCCAATCTACTTCTTCAGCATACATTTCAGCGATTTCAGGACTATCACTAAAATATGTTCCTAATTGTTCCCCTTCGATCGTTTCGCTAATTGTGCCTCTGTAAACGATTTTTGGTTTGTTTTCATCATCGACTACTTTGGTGTCTTTTATTTTTTTGATTATAGTTTCAACTTTTTCTGGAATAATTTCGTCTACAACAAGGTCTTTAATAACCTCAGGTTCTAATTTTTCCTCTTTTTTAATGATAGGTTCAACTTTTGGCGACACAATTTCACTAGGTGTAGGTTTACCAACATAAGATTTAGGAGTGATGACTTTACCACCCAATCCGGTTATCCCTTGAATAATTCCTAATGGTCCCACTGAAGCTTTACCAGTTTCAAAAACTCTCCCTGTGTCCGCTTTAGTCCATCTAGCATCTTGTCCCATACTTTCTAAACCTTTTTTCTCGCCGTAGATACTAACTACTTCTTGCATAACCTCTTCAAGAGTTTCAGCGCCTAAAGATTTTACATATCCCATCAAAGCACTTTTGCCTTTGTTGTTTAATTGGCTTCTAACCAAAGTTGCTGCGTTCGCATTAAAACCCTTCATAAAAGGCTTCATAATTTGGTTTAACTGAACAAGTTCAATTCCAGCATTCAAAGCGCCGACTACATCGGATATAGAAGCAGCGGTTTCGTGGTCTACTCCCATATCGATAAGATCACCATACGATTGACCTGACATGAGTTCGAAAGATTTAAGAGCGGTAGCGGTTATAGAACCAGCGTGGTAACCAGTAGCCATAGCAACAGGAACGGTTATTCCTTCTTCGGGTATTAACGCTTGCGGTCCTAATTGACCAGCTAACACAGTCATACCACCAGCGGCAATGGAAGCTTCAAGACCTCCCTTTACCCCAGCACCTATAGTAGCACCCATATAAGGAAGCATAGCGACCGTTTGCCCTAGAATCCCCACTTCTCCAACTTCTTGTGCCATTATTTGATATTCTTCATTGATTTTATCGTATTCGTTAGGTTGACCTAATCTCGCTTTTCTGCCTTCTTCAAATCTTTTGTTTGCCAATAAACTAAGTTTCCAACTCTCCACAGGTTTTTGAGGTTTAGCTTCTGTAATTGTAGGAGTAGTTATAGGCTTATCAAAAGAACCTATAATTGACGGTTCAGGCTCTCTTGGTTCTCTTGGTGTGATTGTTGGAGTGCTAGTAGGTCTATCATAAGTTCCACCCATATAATAATCGCTCGTTCTATCGCCTTGTTTTATAGCTTCTTCTATAATTTTGTAATCAGCTTTCGGAATATCTTTTATTCTTTCTTCATAAGGTTTTATTCTATCTGCCATTACACTAGCCGCAGTATCTTCACCTGTATATTCTCTTTTGAATCTACTGATGCCTTCGATAGTTTCACTAGAACCTAATCGACCCTCTTTTATTTGTTGCCAAGTTTTGGGCGAAGTTAAAACATTACCCTTTTCAACCACTGATTTGGTAGGGTCTACAATTCTTCTATTTTCTTTTTCGCGTTCTTTTTTTATTTCTTCCCAAGTTTTCATAACCTACCTCCTTATTCAGATCCAGCTGCATAAGCACCAGCGATTATTTGACCAATCAAATCACTAGCTTCTTTAGGCAATAATTTTTCAAGCGCTTTCAATTCATCGTTTGTCATATATTTAGATTCATTCACCAACCATTGGGTTGGATCTTCGCTGTTCATCATATCAAAATACATAGCACCTAAAGTTTCTTCGTCAATCTCTGTTTCTTTTGAGATTTTTGAAATTTTATCTTGTTCAACTTTGTAGTCGAATTCTTTTTTATATCTTGCGTCGTTTATGGCATCTCTAGTTTTATTATAATCAAATTCTTTTGAATATCTTAAATCGGCAGCTGTATCTCTTTCTCTACCATAAGCTGTTTCTTCTGCATATCTAACATCGCCAGCGCGTTGCCTGTCTAATTCTCTAGCGACTTCATCCGCATATCTTTCATCAGCCATGACATCACGACCACGACCATATGCACGTTCATCAAGTCCACCTAAAGTTCCTATAAGCCCCATTTTATTAGCAAGCTCTTGTTGTTCTCTGCTGTAAGCGGCACCGGCTAATTCAGGTACTCTGCTCATTAATTGTTGGTCATAAAGACTTTTAGCCTGTTGCCCAGCGCTTGTTGCCCACGAACTAAGTCTACCACCTGTGATTCCTGTAGCTTGGCTCATAGTATTCGCTAAAGACCTATCCCCAGCTATTCCATATTGTTTTTGGTACGCTTTGAATAAAGGATCGGTTTCGGGATTGTACTCGAATTTCTTAGCGTCCATGACAGAACCTAGAAGTTCATCTATCTTTGTTGAATAATCATTTTTGGGGTCGTAAGGGTTGACTATGTCTTTCTTTTCGCTTAACCCTTGTCTAACTGCGTAATCGTCAATAGCTTGTCGCATAGCGTCGGCACTTGCATAAGATTTGCCTTCTTCAACTCTAGTAGGTGTGATTACCGATTCTCCACCAAGCATTACAGATTTACTGGGATCGTCCCAACCTATGTCTGTATTTGTGATTCCGTATTTACTACCGTAATCTTGAATAAATTTTCTAGTCCAAAGGTCCTCTTCCTCTTTCTTATTAGGATCATAAACCATCATATCACCTCTCTTTTCTAAATTAGGCTACCTTTCGATAGCCTATATTAGTATTATACCATTTATTAATCGCTTGTACCTTTAGTTGCTGGGTTTACCACGATTCCAATCAAAACAAACAATCCCAACAATGCCATTGCCCATTCTCTGAATCCTTCAGGCAATATTCCTATCCCCCAAGTTTCCATAGTTAATGGAATAAAACTGATTACAGCCATATAAAACGGATAACTCCTAAACCTTGCTTTCCAATCAATCTTCATAATAATTCCCCTTTCTATTTTATAATGACAACTCTTTGAATCGCCCTTATTTTAACATTACCAATACCTTTGATTTTAAGTTTATATTCTTCAAACGATTTCAAAGAAACCGGCAGTTTCACAACCTTGTTTATTTTGGATTCAAAACTTGCTATCAGAGTTTCGTTTTCTTCAGCAATTGCATAAACATGTACTGAAGAACCGAAATCCATATCCATCAAAAGATTAATTTTATTTATTTTCTTATTTCTCAAAGTTTCGTCCAATAAAATGTTTGTAGTTAAACTCCACTCTATTGTTTCTGTTCCTGAATCGAATTGTATCACATCGTTATTAGACACCCCATAGAGAATATTTATATCTCTAACGAAGTAATTAACCTGTAAAGCATCTTCGTAGTGCCACAAGTCTTTCTCGGGGTCATATACATACAATCCCCACACGTTGCCATCATAGATGCTACAATATAGTTTTTTACCATCAGTACCACTGACCACATCTGAATATTCATCTATGTTGAGTTTCTTGCTTATAAGTCTAGGCATTCCACCACCAAATACATAAACACCTTCTTTATTTGCAAAATATAATCTTGAATCGAGTTCTACAATCGACTTATTGTTAACAAGCCCTTGCATAGTTGTTTTTTGCACTTGGTAATTCGAAGGATTATAGCCATATAATTCGTACATATCCTTTTCGGTAAACATAACAACGTGATTTTGATAAGTGGCCATACCTTTGAAAGTTCCCGACTCTATGTCTGTTGCGTATGAATCTGTCAAAAGACCGCTAAAATCTGCCCATATTCCATATTGCCCTTGTTTTGATGAATAGATTTCTCTATCTTTAATACCGAACATACGATTCATATGAGTCGATACATAGTCTATGTCAGGTACGGAGTCTGTATCATCAGGATAAGTTCCTGTTGCCATGTCTCCAAAAGTGTCAGCAACTATATCGTATACTTTTTTATCAGGAAATATGAGAATATAATCATTGAAATCTATGATTTGTTTCTCGCTATCTGTTACAGTTCCTTTTAAAACACCGTCTACATAGAATGAAACACCATCTACATAGTAATGAACCCCTTCATAGATGTAATACCCGTTGGCTTTTGTCAGTTCCCTTACAACATTTCTAGGGTTTCTAGGATAAGTGTAAGGAAAAAGATCACTACAAAGGTTCTCCATTTCAGAAAACTCCCCATCTTTGATAGTTTCTGACTTATTAAGCCCATAAAATGTTTCGATTGTCTGTTTTTTGGTTTGTTTTGTGTAAATCGGTGAAACTAAATTCATATTCTCACCCCTTTAAAAGTAATTTGTAAACTGACTTGTAGAAGAAACTGCATCTAAATCATTTCTTCTTACAAATGCGTTAAATTCTTTCATAGTTTCATTGAAAACTCTGCTAGAAAGTGAATAACTCTCGGTGTCCTCGTTGTAATTGTCTATCATAGCGATTAAATATTCTTTGTATATTCTGTAGTAAGGATTCGGAGTTACAAGTTCTCTATCCATACTTGTTATGTTCACATATTCATCTTCAAGAAAAACATTCAACACAATTTCAGACTCTAAATCATCAATAAAACCAACTAATTCATTTTGCGAAAGTGCGTTCGGTTTAAATTTATTTATTTCTTCTAAAACTTCTGATACTGTTTTCATTTAGTCACCACCTTTTTAATACTTCTACTTCGCTTCCTTGATTTTTTTGATTTTCAAATCTATTTCATCGATGTTTTTTTGCGCATCGTTAAGTCCTTCTTGTTCTCTTTTTATACGTGAAAGAAACGCTTCTTTATGTCTATTGAATTGCATTTTTTCTCTTTCTAATGTCGAGATATCATAAATCTCTTCAATAGTTTTTACGATTTTATAAGAATTCTTATCGATTACGATAATTGATTCTATTGTATTGATTTTTTTAGACATTTCAAATCCCCCTTTTACCAAGTGGAAAGAGCCGTTCTCTTCCATGTATCAGTAGCAACGCAAATATATATATAATCGGAATCCCAAGCAACATCACCCTTTGTTCCTGTAGCTGTTGCACTCGCTGGGGTTTTGTTGAGAGATAGTCTTAATTGACCGTTTATTTGAAATCTTTGATCCGCTTTGACACTACCCATTTCCCCATTAATTAGAGCTGTTGTGATATCATTCCCTATTTGATTTCCAATTACCAAATTATCGTTAGAATTTACATATTTACCAGCTGTATGCCCTATAAATATATTTTTAGATCCTTTTTGAGTATCCCCAGCATAATTACCAATGGCGATTACATCAAGAGTGGGTTCTGATTGTGATAAAATTCCACAAGAATCCAATGCTTCTTTACCAATTGCAATAGAACTATTACATTGAGAAGAACGCCCAGCTCTAACACCCATAAATATATTATTAAACATCTCTAAACCAACATATATGTCCCCATAAGCATTTTCCCCAGCAGATAAACCAATAGCAATATTACCCGATATCCATGTAAGATATGTATGCCCAAACGAATAAAAAGCATATTCGCCTACAGCTACATTTGAATAAGTGTTAGCATCTGGACTATACATAGCACTGGAACCAAGAACAACATTATATTCGTGGAGAAAATCTTTATCCTGCCATTGATATAAAGCAAATAAACCTATAGTTAAGTTTGTGGTATCGCCTGTTTCGGCGGCTGCGCTAATTTCAATACCATAATCACCTATTTTTATTTGTCGCAGTTCTCCTGTAGTTCGTTCATAATAATTCGTCATCAGACCGTCAATATCTTTAACCATTTCAAACTTGCCGGACATTTCAGTTACTCCGTCTCCTATCCCCATTCCAATATAAGGAACACCCATGTGTCTGGTTTCATCAAAGAAAAGTTTCATTTTGTCGTACCTGTCATACTGATAAACCATAGTTGGGTAATCTGTAACAAGCGTTGTCAAATATTCATGTGCCGCCGAATCCCAATAAAGAAGTTCATCATTTTCCGTTGTGTATTGAATTTGTGGTAACGCATCGTTTCTAACAGCTGTTATAAACTTAATGTATTGGTCCTCTATATCAATGTAATACATCGTTGCATTACCATCTAAAACATCTTCAGTTAAAAGATGGTCAACCGTCAATCTTGCGATTCTACCCTCTTGTGCATACAATACATCAGTTATAGCGGTAATGGAAGTTATTATATTTGTAAAAATCTGTTCTGCTTTGAGATTTTTAATTTCTGTTATATCCGCATCTAAAGATGTTACATTTTCAGAATCTAAATGAGCCATCTGGTATTCAAGTTCTTTCCTGAGTCTTAGAACTACATCATATAGGTTTTGTATTGTTTCTTTGTCGCTTCTCCCCTCTTCGGGAAAAGGTAATTTGACTAACATTAGATCAACTCCCTTACATCAAGATGTAACCCCCATGGATATTTGATAACATACAATCCCAACCCTTCGGCAATTAGAGACACCATGTTAATACTCCATACCTTTGTGTTCCAATTTACATCTACAGCATGTGCGTCCATATGCCTAGATATCGGACTTGCATCTTTTAAATTTGAGTTATATTCAGGACTTCTATAACCCGATTCAATTGTTATAACACCTATTATATTCCGCAAGATTTGAAGTCTTTCGAATAACAGATATGTGCCTTTATTAATTTTCAAAGAACCATCTTTACAAACAAACTCTTTCCATTTAAAGTTACCATTTTTTATAATATCGTATTCTAAATCAAATAATACATTTGTCATATTTTCCACCCCACTCCTGTGCCTATCGCTCTCTCTCGCCCATCTGATGGCTTATTTGTTATCTTTCCGTTGTAAATACATTCAGAAGAACCACCGCCATCAAGATTAAGTAGATTGGTACATTTTAATTCTTTAGATAGTTCTATAAGTTCTGTCATTCCAAAACCTTTACTTAATCGGCTTCTGCCATCAATCACGATCGAAACGAATCTTCTTTTATTGTTTCCTATCAACGTTCTAGGTTGCCTGCTAAAAGGTAAAAGATTAGGGAAATTATAAACGTTAAATACTATATTTCCATTATACATTATTTCGTCAATCGTAACAGCAAACGAACCATTGCAGATATAATCTTCTTGAATACCTTTTTTAATAGTTTCACCATCATAATAAAGATAGTGTTCACTTTGAATGTTCTCGCTTTTGCTATCTCCAAAGTTGAAGTATCCACAATTAGTTATCCATTCGTATTTTTTAGCCATTTGCGAAAGTTTCTCACGTTTCCCCACAACTCCATATTCGAGCGTGGGGGCATTTTTATTGAAATAGATATGAACGTTAGCCTTGTTTCGCCTTAGTTCAATGTAACCCTCATATGTTTGATAGAACAAGTGATTTAGTTTTCTCCAAGTGTTAGTTCCGCATTTACCATCTGAAATTAAGTGGAATTCGGTTTGAAACAGTTTAACTGCGTTACGAGTATTTCTACCATAAATCCCATCTGTGATCAGTTTCAATCTCATTACAAAATTCAGTTTCTCTTGAAGTTCTCTTGTATATGCTCTGGATATTCTAGTTTGCCAGTATTTCATTCTATCAACTCATTTCTAACGAACTCTGCTTTCTTCTCTTTCAACTTTGAGAATTTCTTGATTGTGGATTTAACCTCGCCATTTAAAGTATCGTCTGCATCTGCAAATCTCAAAAGAATTGATATGGCATCTGATTGAACATCTTTGATTTCATCATCAATCTTTTGTCTCTCTATTCTTTTAGTTCCACGTTCCCAAGACCTATCTTGTTTATATATTAAATCATCCATCTTTTCTTCAACACTTATTCCGATAGGACAAGCATTGTATATCGCTTGTTGCTTCTTATCTTTGCAGTTCTCATAGTAGTCATAAAACTCTTTCAAGTATTTTGCCAGTATGACCAGCGATATTAATATACCTAGAAAAATCGACCACATTAATAAATTTTCCATCTAATCACCCACTAACAAAGCGACTACTTCTGCCAGTTCTTTCACTGTCATTTTAGTTTTGTCTGCTTCTTTAAACTCTTTTAATTTGAGTTCTTTCTCTGTCAACACCTTTTGAGGTTTGATTATTACATTCATTTCATCACCTCGTTCACAAAGAGTTCGTCAATGTTTCCACATGCCAACAACATCAATGGCGTAGTTGGACTGTCTAGGTTTTGAATAGTGTCTGCGATATAGACCTCTGCCCCATTTTGCACTAGATATATTCTGTACTCCTTGCCTACTTCGAGTTGAATATCTACCCCTGTTTCATTTAGCAAAGGTTCATTAGTGTCTATATCAAATAATGGTACATCTTCAAACATTAATTCTCCGTTTTGCCAATATTCCCCCCCACTTATAGAGAGGATATTCGTTTCTTCGTTGAATCCAAATTCAAAATTGTGATATGTTGTCGCCTTACTTCCTTTTATTCTATTTCTCCGTAGCAATCCAATCACCTCCTGAACCGTTCATAGTGAATCCTGTTGTTGTTATTGAAGTTACATCTGATGGCATTACTGCTGGTGCTATTGCAAAAGCTGTATCAAATGTGACCGTTGCACTTCCAGTAGCAGTTCCGCCCTCTATATGCTTGACCTTATCATCCAAGCTCTCAATCATATCTGTATTACCCTCAATCTGTGAACCTTGATTAACTGATGTATTCAAAGCAATCTCACTCA
>JABCTC010000104.1 GCA_018238545.1 Candidatus Heimdallarchaeota archaeon | reverse complement strand
AGCAACATCTAATTTCCTAGTAAATATCTTGCTATTCCCCTTTGTCCAGTGCCAAACATATTCTGACATTTCTCTCCCCCACAATTACTATACTCAGCGTTAACCTAACAATAGCATCTTTAAATATTTTTTTAATTTATGTTAACCCTAGAACCACCTTTTAAGTTCCACATACTAACAAAGTCTACTTTTTTATTAACTTTTCGATTTTCTGAACAAACTGTCAAGTAGGTTATGAACCGTTAGAAGTGTCTTTTACATTAGATAGTGATTCAGATGAATCTATACAATCCTACTATTGGAATTTTGGTGATGGTTCTACATCTGCAGAAAAGAACCCGACACATGTTTTTTTGGGGGAAGGAGATTATATCGTTCAAGTCATGGTGACCGATAAAGAAGGTAGAGTTGTAACTGAAATCACTAATGTATCAGTGATGAAATCAATAGAACTCAAGATTTTTAATATTCATGGAACATTTAAAGATGATAAAGTTACTAGTATGTTAATAGTTGTTCGACCAACAATTGATGCAAATAAGAACCATAGTGTTAATCTCAAGAATATTACAATTGAATTAGATGTTTATGATGAACATGTCTCTTTAATTTATAGCGAGACTGTATTTTATCCAACCGGGGCTGTAGTTAGTAGCGATAATCCAATTCTTTATAATCTTAAAAATAACCAGTTTGGCATATGGACTATAGATGATGAAGATGGTTCATGCACTAAGAACTCACCAGTTGCAAATTATGGTGACAGAATCTGTTTGACAGTTAATTTCAGTTCATGTCTTGGGGGTGTTCCTCCAAGAACGTTCGTGAATGGCACAGTTGGTAACATAGACGGGGTCATCAACGGGATTATTAATTTCTGCACTCCTTTAGACCTTAAATCTGGAGGCTCAACTTTACAATGAATTAATGAAATGCCGATGTTAATTAACCATCGCTTGAAAAGGCGGTTTGGAATTGAAGATTTGAGGAAAATGAACCATGTCAGATGCCTATGTAAAACATGTAGAAAAGAGAATAAAAGAACTGCATGAGAGGATGTCTAAGTCTAAGTTGCATTCTACAAAGAAGCGCAAGTATTAAACCGAGTTCACCAAATGGCGAATAGTCTAATTTACATTGGAGTGCGCACAATAAACCCAACAGGGATTGAAACCTGTGTGAAACACCTATGTAATCGCCTGCTAACAGGTGTTCTTTGTTGATGAATAATAAATTATTAGCAGAATCAAAACCTTGTATTCGCGGTGTATCTAAGTTTTTAAAAGACAACAATTTTTCCATAACGAAAAGATATTTGTAATATCCCTTCTATTTGTAGTATAATGTCAGATAAGAAAGGTATTTCAAAAGCTACCGAAACCATTGACGAACAATCCATCAATTATCGTGAGTTAGCTGAACTTTTTGAATCAATTTTTGAGAACACGTCTGATTTTATATTTCAAACTACATTAACTGGGGTATTCACTTATGCTAGTTCAGCTTCTGAGAAAATTGCGGATTATGAATCTGAAGAAATGATTGGCAAACGTTTTACAAAATTTGTACCGAAAAAAGAACTGCCAAGATATCTGTTAAAAATTAAGGAAATGGCTAAAGGAAAAAAAATTGATAGTTTTGAAACATATGTAATTCATAAAGACGGGTATCTTGTTCCTGTAGAATTTTCTGGAAACATGATAAAAATTCGAAATAAATCATACATTGTTGGGGTTATGAGGAACATTACTGAGCGTAAACGGGCAGAAGAAAAGCTACGGCTGAGTGAAGAGCGTTTTAGAGATATAGCGTTTAGTATGGCAGATTGGATTTGGGAAGTTGACAAGGATGGAATATATACTTTTGCTTCAGGGAGGGTAAAAGAAATTCTTGGATATACGCCAGAAGAGATTATTGGAAAAACACCTCTTGATTTAATGTCAGAGGATGAGGCGAAACGTGTTGGCGAGATATTAAAAGAAATAGCTTCTGAAAAGAAACAAATTGTTGATTTGGAGAATTGGAACCTGACTAAACAGGGAGAAAATATTTGCTTACTAACCAACGGCGTACCGTTACTTAATGAAAGCGGTAATCTAATAGGTTATCGTGGTGTGGATAGAGATATTACAAAGCGTAAACTGGCAGAGGATGATATCAAGAGAACAAAAGAGTACCTTCAAAACATAATTAACAGTGCCTCTGAGGTTATAATTGCATTTGATACAGATAACAGGGTAACTGCTTGGAACGAGACAGCAGAACTAATCACAGGATACAAACAAAGGGGGGTTCTTGGAAGGAAAATTAGCTACCTTAATATATTTGTAAATTCCGATGACTTAACTGGCTATATCAATGATGTTTTTAATGGTTATACCAAACCCTTTGAGGATGTTACATTGCAGTCTAAAACAGGTGCACGGAAACTGGTTCGTGTGTCAGGTTCAATCGTAAAGGGCAATACGAATGAAAATATTGGTGTTCTATTAGTCGGGAGGGATATAACACGTGATAGTGAACTGCATGGGAAACTCGTTCCAGGAAATAGTTACATATGCATTGATGAAAAAGCCGAGTCTTCATTAGTCTTGTTCAAGGATTTGGCAGTTTCTGGATTCGATGGTCTTTATATTACTAGAACCAATCCTAAAGAAATTAAAGATATGTTTCCATCAGTGGATGTTGAGGTGATTTTACTCAGTGAAGATAAAACCAATGGTTTTGAATATGTTAGGGATATCGATGGTCTGGTTGCTAAGATTAAAAGGTTTGCAGAGGAAAAATCTAGGCCACTGATACTTCTTGATAGAGTGGATTTTCTCCTATCTATTTTTTCTTTTGAGGAATTCATCAAAGCATTGTATAGGATTAACAATATTCTTGGAGGTCACAATGCTGTTTTGCTTGTGCGTATTAACCCTAATTTTGTTGATAGTAGGCAACTGGAAATTATTAAAGAAGAACTGTTGCCGTTGCCAAGTCAAAAAATTGAAGACATTGAACTTGAAGATAAACTGTATGGAATCCTGAAGTTTATACAGAGACAGAACCAGAATAACATGTTGGTTTCCTATTCAAAGATAGGATATGAATTTTCTATATCTAAGGTTACAACTAGTAAGTATCTGAACTCACTTGGTGAAAAAGGCTTGGTTTCTATAGAGAAAAAGGGTAAATCAAAAACATTGCATGTCACAGAAAAAGGAAGAACATTGCTACAGAGAAGGATAGCTATCTGAGTGGAAGTGTTGAAGCAAATAACAGATATTTTTGTAGAAACCTCGAAATATGTTTGTTATTTTGCCAATCAAATCCAGATAAATAGAAGTTGTTACTAATTCATAGTGTCCTTTTTTCAATTTGGAATTTTACCAGAATACCTTCATATACTA
>JABCTC010000067.1 GCA_018238545.1 Candidatus Heimdallarchaeota archaeon | reverse complement strand
AAATGAAAAGAATAAAACAAAGTATAGCGCTGGCTATAACACTAATTTTATGTTTCTCATTGAATCAAACAGCTGTAAACAGCTTAAATGATACAATGCAACAAGAAGGTAGCTCGTTAACTACTGATGAACCACTGATTAAACAAGCTCCATGGGAAGCTGTAATAGATTTTGAAGATCTTGGTGACTCTGATCCAATTGGATCTTCATATCCAGGATTAGATTTTTCGCCTGGATTTTCAATATGGAACTCTACTGGTAGTACATATTATCCACCAGAATCAGGTGAAAATGTAGCTGTAAGTAATGAAGTAAACAACTGGTTTGTTTTTGATATACCTATTCAGAAAGTAGGATTATTTGTTTCAACAGCTGTTTCTGATTATAATCTTGTTTTCACTGCATACACTAATCAAAATATAGCAATAGAAGAGATATCAATTACAGCTAATACGATAAACCAGTATATTGAATTTAACTCACCTTTAGGAAGAATCTATAATATTTCTGCAAGTGGGATAGTAGATTTCAATTGGCATTGGACAATGGATACATTAAGCTATATAGAATTTGTTTCCCCAACACCGAATCTTATAGATTTTGAGGATTTAGCTGATAGCACTGTAGTTGATGGCAACTATGCAGGTCTGTCTTTCACTCCAGGTTTCACAATTTGGGATTCATCTGCTCACCCTCTCTATCCTCCACATTCAGGAAGCAATGTAGTCTATACTCATGAACTGATGCCAAATATAACATTCTCTTTCCCTGTTGAAGCTGTTTCAATGTATATTAACATAGGTTCAGATTATAATATGCAGGTTCTAGCATATAGTGAGAGTGGAATTTTGTTAGAAAAGGCATATGTCTATGCTAATACTGTACATCAATACGTAACATTAAAATCAACTCTAGGCCTGATACATAATATAACTTTTACTGGAGATACTGACTTTCAAAGTTACTGGATTATGGATGATCTATGTCATATTGAATACACACCAGGCGAAAATCAATTACTAACATTTGATGAACTGGCGTCAGGTACATTTATAGAGGATCTTTATGCTGGTGTAACATTTTCTCCAGATTATATAACTTGGGATTCATCTTCAAACGCAAATTACCCACCACAGTCGGGTGATATTGTTATGTATTCTAATGAACATGTAAGCAATATCACATTTGATATTCCGATAGCCTATGTGAGTTTTTATGTCTGTGCCGTTGCGGATTATGATATACAAGTAGAAGCTTATAGTGTAGATGATGTTCTAATACAGATTGTTGACGTTGAACCAAGTGTTAAAAATCAGCTTGTAGAATTGTATTCCGTAGGAGGTTTCATTCATCGAATTTCGATTTCAGGCGCTACTGATTTTGAGAATTACTGGTCGATTGATACTTTGTATTTTGAGGAGTATAAGGAAACTTTTGAATTTTTATTAGATTTCGAAGATTATCCAGATAGTTACTTGGATGTATATCCTCATATAACTTTCTCAGCAGGATTTGAGTCTTGGAAATCTGAAGGTAGTTCACTCTATCCGCCTAATTCAGGAAGCACCGTTGCTTACAGTCATGAATCAAATCCTAATATGACTTTTACAATACCAATCATGTACACGAGTTTCTATATCTGTTCACCTAATGATTATAATATAGATGTTTTAGCTTATTCTTCTGAAGATGTTCTTATCTTTAACGTGAGCGTCGAACCGTCTTCTGTAAACAAATTTGTGGAAATTTACTCTGAAGATTCAGAGATAAGTAGAATCACATTAAATGGAACATTGGGATACCAAAGCCACTGGACCATGGATGATTTATACTATATGACAAATATTTATACCTATGATCTTGACGGAGATGGACTTCCGTACAGCGAAGAAATAGCTGAAGGAACAGATCCATTAGATTGGGATTCTGACAACGACGGGTATTCGGACGGAGAAGAAGTAGCTGAAGGAACAGATCCAAATAATCCTTTAGATTATCCAATATATGTTCCTGAATTTGGCTACCTATCACTCATCTTATTTGTTCCAATCATAGTAGTTTTAGGTTTGCTCTTCAGAAGAAGAAAATAATCTACAACCCTCTTCTTTTTTTTCTTTATTTTTTTAAATAAAATGAATTATTTCTGCATAAAAATCATGTTTCAAATTTGTCTTTTAACATTTCTCCAAATGCTCTAGCTTGCTCTAGTTCCTCATCTGTTGGGTGCCCTTCATTATTCATTATCTTACACATCATGCGAAAAGCCCCCTTACAATAGAAACGATCATCAAGAGTACTTACCTTTTTTTCTCGATTGATTATATTCTCCATTGTTTCAAATACCATTTTTTTAATCAATTTAGGATTAGTTTCTTGTGTACCAGGGATTACTTCTTCAGGTCCTGCGCTTGTGAAAAAGAGTGCAACTTTTTTACCATTAATTTTCTTTTTACTAAGTTTTGTTAGCCATCTTTTACTTTTACTTCTGAGTTTAAACATCATTGACCAAGTTCCAATAACTAGTAGATTATAATCTTCAATAGTCTCAGAGTCATCACAGACATCATCACAGAGAGAATTATAGGTATGCGAAATATAGGCAAAAATGTCTAGAAAGCTAAGTTAACGTCTTTCACTCTTTCTTTTTTTTTGATTTCAAATAGATTTTTTCAAATTGTTATAAGGAAAGCCTAATTAATGATGCTTATTTGTCTTCTTGTCTTCTTAGACAAAGCTAGGTACATGTCGTGCTTAGAGCTCATGATATAGGGCGAAGACACTCTATACTCACTCTTAGTGGATACATCACGTATCCTCCTACCCCGTTCACCGTGCGTTTAGGCAAGGCTTTCGGATCACCAATACTTTTAATATGACTTTATGACAAAATTATTTTATAAAAGCGAATAGTGAATAGTTCCTGTTTGTGATTAATTTTTTCATTTTTTTCACATCTGGTGTATCAAATAAATAATAAGTTAAACACATTAATCAACTTTGCGGGTTTATATGATATTTTGAGTTTTCAGTTAAGAAATCAAATGTTTTTTGGGATTGGAAGAAGCATAAAGAAGTTTTGTACAACCTTAGGTACAAGTTTTAAATTATTATATTGGATAATAACTTTTGTAAATATTTCTTAAAAAATCCTTCATATTAAAACCTTTTAGAACCATTACCCGCACCTTATTTCTTTGTGTAATAAGAAAGAAAAGCATATAGCAATGTAATCAAATGTTATTAATAGAGAAAATATCTATTAGATGACTAACAATGATCAAAGCGGGATTAATAGTAAACCCAATTGCTGGAATGGGCGGTAATGTTGGATTAAAAGGTACTGATGGAGAGATGTACAAAAAAGCCATTGAATTAGGTGCAATTCCCGTTACTCCACAAAGAATAGAAACTGTTCTTTCATTTATTAAGCGTAGAGATCTTTATTTTCTTGTTGCTCCTAAAATAATGGGTGAAGATTTTCTTGAAGGGTACGGTTTTAATTATGAGGTTGTCGGCAAAATAGGTAATGAGACCAACGCAGAGGATACAAAAAGAATAGCTAAAGAGATGCTCAAAAAGGGCATAGATATCCTCATTTTTGTTGGTGGAGATGGAACTGCAAGAGACATATGCAGTGCTATAGACAGGAAAATAGCTGTTGTAGCCATTCCTTCTGGAGTTAAAATGTTCAGTTCAGTTTTTGCATTATCTGCTCATGCTGCTGCAGAAATGATAGACTCGCTTAGCAATAAATTCGTTGATAGGGAAGTTTTAGATATCGATGAAGAAGCTTTCAGAAACAACAAATTATCTGCAGAACTATATGGTTTTTTAAAAGTACCTGAGGTAAAATCTCTTCTGCAAAAAGGAAAGGAATCATCTAATGTAACCCAATCAGCTGAAACATATAAAATTGAAATTGCCAAACATATTTTTGAAAAAATGGAAGATGATATTCTCTATATCTTAGGCCCTGGAACAACATTAGAAGCTATTGCAGATAGAATAGGTGTTAAAAAAACGTTATTAGGTGTAGATGGAGTTTATAATAAAAAGTTGATTGGAAAAGATTTGAATGAAGAAGGAATTTTAAAGTTAATTAATGCTTACAAAAAAACAAAGATCATTGTTACTCCAATAGGTGGAAATGGATTTATATTTGGAAGGGGAAGTAAACAGATTACACCTAAAATTCTTAAAATTGTTGGAAAGGAGAATATAATAGTTGTAGGTACGATGGACAAAATTGGCCATTTGGAATGCTTAAGAGTTGATACGGGGGATATTGAAGTCGATAAGAGTTTAGTAGGCTATATGCACGTAATTACAGGATATAACGAAGAAATGATAATAGAGGTGCAATATTGATTAAATTAAATATGAATGAAAATCCGTTTCTTCCTCCAGACAATGTAATTAAAGCTGCGGAAAAAGGATTAAAGGAGATAAATCGCTATTCGAATATAAAAAACATCAACAAATTAAGAGAACTTATTGCCCTATATTGCAACACTCATTCAAACAGAGTAGTGGTTTCTCAAGGTTCAGAATTTCTTCTAAGAGAAGTAATTCAGATATTTTCTCATGATAGAAAAATAATTATGGTAAATCCATCATTTTTTCCATCGCTTTATTATGCAAAGGAGCACGCAAAAAAACTGGTAAAAGTACAATTATCTCCTCCTAAATTTGAATTAAATTCTGATGTAATTTTGAAAGAGACAAATGAGCCTTCTATTTTAATAATTGATAATCCAAATAATCCTACAGGGTCAATTCTTTTTGAGAAAAATGCAATTAAAGAATTATTAGAGAATAAACAAACATTGGTTTTAGTTGATGAGGCATATTATGAATTTTATGGCAAAACAGCTTTAGATTTAGTTAACGAATACCCAAATCTAGCTATAATAAGAAGTATGGATAAGTCATTCTCACTTGCTGGTCTTAGAGTTGGATACCTCGTTGGTGGAAATATCTTCTTAGAAAAAATGTCTGATTTTCAACCATTTATTTCACAACCTGCGGTGTATGCAGCTATTGAATCGTTAAAAGACACATCATATATGGAAAGTTCTATTAAGAAAATAATCAATGAGAGAAATAGAGTTGAAGCAGAGTTAAAGAATATAGGTTATGAAGTTTTTCCAAGCAATACAAATTTTTTGTTATTTAGATCTAACATTCCAGATCTCGGATTGCAATTAATGGAATGTGAGACAATAATTCGAGATTTATCTAATGATTGGTTGAATGGATTCTACAGGGTTTCTATAGGTCTTCCGGAAGAAAATGAAGCTTTTTTAGATATAATGAATAAGTTACTCAAATAACCCTACTGAAGAAAGAAAGAAAAATGAAGAGAGTTTTCATCTTAAAACCTTCTTTCTTAGTTTTTCATTTATCCTCCCATCTGGAAGCAGATAATCTGAATGATATTCTCCTTTTTCTTCCATTTGATAACGAATACAGCTTTCCCAATCTCCTTTACAATAATTCTGTATCCACTTCCTTTCTAGTAAACCTTCCTCATAGAACCTTTTCATTGGGCAAGTAGGATACCATTTACAATCATACATTATTATCTTCAATTTTTTATAATTTTTGATCATTTTTTTTCTTAATGAATCATTGTAAAGTATCGAAGCTGGGTGTCCCAAAGGTAGTATTTTCTTATTTGCTGCTAGAAACAACTTCCCGAAAACTTCTTTTAATTCTTCTCTAGATAAAGGAAAAGGGATTAAGTATTTCTGAAAAATATATTTTGTTGAATAATACCCTAAAGTAGCGATTATACCTGGATTAATTATTCTTATTTCTTCCTCTAAATAATGGCTACATATCTGGATCTCTTCTTGTTTAGGTTTTCTATTCTTTGGTAACATGCATTTAATGAGATTTGTCATGTAAATTTCTTCTCTTTTTATTTTAGCATGTTGTAGTAATTCCTCTAATACTTTCCCTGAAGGACCAATGAACATCGTTCCATCCCTATCTTCCATTTCACCAGGTGCTTGAGCAATAAGCATTAAATTGCTATTATGGTGTCCCATACCACAAACTGCATTTATTCTACTTTCCCAGAGTGAACAATTTTTACAACTTCTTATTTCTTTGTTTAATTCTTGGATTTCGTTTAACATCAGACAACAATCTCTTTCTTATGCTATTTGGTTATTTGTTGCTTGCCTATTTAATAGTAATTCAAACGATTATTATTTATTCATATCACTACCATTTTTCACTGAATTCAAGTATTAACTTAGAGAGTATAATGTTAATGAACTCACAATATAATCAGCATTTTTATTGTTAGACTAATTCACAAATAAAGTTCTTTCTCCCTAGGATTTTATTTAATTAGGTTTAAAAGTGCTTTAGTGTGGTAACTATTTGATAATGATGTCCTTACATGATAGAATCGAGTTTATGTTCATTTCTTTTATTCACGATAAAATGTATGGTTTGTTCATGAATGGAGAAAAAATGCTACTCTCTGCTGGACTTAAAGAGGGTGATGCAGTGTTAGAAGTAGGTTGTGGTCCAGGCTTTTTTACTCTCCCCGCAACAAAAATAGTTGGAGAAAAAGGGTTCATCTATGCTATCGATATCAATCCCTTTGCTATCAAGAAAGTAGATAAGAAGATTCAAAAAACAGGAGTTAGGAACATCAAGGCTATGGTTGTTGATGTAACTCAAACCACTTTAGAGGATGAAAGTGTTGATCACACCTTTTTCTTTGGTGTTATTCACTCTTTGATGAATATTTTAGATGATACATTGAAGGAAATGCATAGGATCTTAAAATTTGAGGGTACGTTAGTTATTCAAAAAAGTAGAAAATCAACTGCTGATATCATCAATCTGGTCACTACTAAAGGTATGTTTAAACTCCTTGAGGAAAAAAAAAGGATATTAATTTTCCAGAAATGCTAAGAATAACTCAGTAAGTAAAATTAGTTCCTCCTAAAACTTCATTCCAGTAAGATGAATCGGGATGATGATTCCAAACCCTATTAAATCTATGAAAACTGAAAGAAAAAGTACTGTCAAAGCCTTTCTATTTCCTTGCTTCTTATTTCCATTTTTCTCAGTTTTAGAAATTTCCACTTTAACAACCTAACTTGATGAAGATGGTCGACTTAAAATGATAACTTAAGAACCAAAAGAAAAGAATTGTCACCTTTATATGCCAAATTACTCATTATATATTGATGCAAAAAATCGTTTTACCTATATCTAGTAAGAAGAGACAAAAAGTTGTTGAAAGGATTATTGGTCAACTTTTAAGTAAAACTGATTTGATCTATCCCAAGGAGATAAAGGGGAGACATGTCCTCTTATCGCATATCATCTCAGGTTTAAAAACTAACAAGAATATTAGATCCAAGGTTCAGACTAAGTGGGGATATATTGAAGATCCAATAGAACTTTTAGAAAGTTTCAAAGGTCAAGATTGGGAATTAAAAGGTGTCAAGAAACACTTCCGGAACTACAATCCTAAGGAGCTAGCTAGAGCTTTCAGAAGAAAGTTTCCCGAATTAGTCAATCTCATCGACAAGATTATAGAGAATTTTCCTCTTGAAGAAAGAGATTATTCTTCTATAGATGAATTCATTCAACAACTTACATACCTTCCTCAAGTAGAAGAAATCAGTTACTTAGACCCTCTAACAGGTACTCTTGAAACATTTAGTATCGATACCACCATTGCTCAACTTCAAGCTATAGACTCTTTCTGGCACAGCAGTTTCCTATCCACTCTATCCAAAAAACTTCGTAAAATGAAGAACAGTTGGGAAACGGCCATGAGACTAGAACAAGAACTCAATGAATATGGAGCTAAGTATGATATTGAATGCTATATGATTGATTGGGAATACATGGAGTATTTGGGTTATGGAATAAAGATACAGATAGGACCTGGTGTATATCTTTTCCACTTTCAAGGAACCTATGATGAACTAAAAGAGCTTCTTCAAGAGGAAATACAAGCACATGCCAAAGATACAGTTAACTGTCCATTTTGTGGCGTTGACTTCAGAAGAGAAACTATCCGAGATATGACAGAATGCACTTGTGGTGCACTGATTCAAAATGAGATAGTTAGAGAGGTTGGTTCAAACTGGAGTAGAGACCTTGAATATTTGTGGGATGAAGCTTGTTCTTCTTTAGGTATAAGTAAACCAAAGAATTATAGAAAAATCTACATAGATGATTATTTCTCTAATATTGTTTATTTGGGAACTGGAAATGTAGGTTGGAAAACGTGGACATATACTCTACCTTGGAAAAGAAAAGTAAAAAAGTCAAATGAGGTATATTAATTGTCTTTTTCTAATGAAATTATATAGAGTATATTGCCATCTTAAACAAAAAGGGAATAATTATTCCTCGTAAAGAAAGTGACTGTTAACTAAACCCACCTTGGTAACAGTTTAGATATTTAGTCAGTATAATATTTTATCTTTGTCATAGAAGAAGTAAGTAATTCTTCTTCTTAGTCTTGGATTTTCTAACCACAATCATATTTTATTAGATTCTTTCTCTTGAAATGATTCATGTAGTTTCCTCAGTTCATCATACAATTCATCTTCCTTCTCAAGACAGCTAAATTGAACATAATATCTTGCCGGGAGCTTTACTTCCATTTTGTATAAACAATAAATTAACCCCTCTACTATATAATTCCATGCTTGTAGAAAGCGAAACTCAACCATCTCAATAGTGTCACCCTTTCTATTACTCCCTTCAGGATGAATAAATGTGAATATACTTCTTGCTGTCATCTGGTTAGTTAAATCTCTTATAGGAACTATTGCTCCTTCATTGTAGTTTGTCAATCGCAGAAAAACATTAAGAATCGCCTCTTGAATTAAAGTAGATATTTTAGTTGTACTATTAGCTATAACAGAAGAAAAAGCTAGTGCAAAAGCAATCAAAGGAGATACAAACTTCTTGATTGTCATGATATCAGAATTAATCATCTCCTTCTTGTATAAATCCATGTAAAAATCCGTGAAGGCATCAGATTCACCTGTAAAACTAGATCTTAATCTTAGCTGTTTATCTTGAACCATTGATGGAACGTGCTTTCCAAACCACATGTTGTGAAAATGATTTAAGAGAATAATCTGTCTGTTTTGAGTAGAGTTATCCACAGATAGATTTGTTAAAAGTATATCAATCCCTTGAACAATATTATCGTAACTTTTCGACATAAGCTTAAATTTTGAAATCATTTAAGAAGTATTAGGATGGGATTCATATGTCTGGTTAATGGTCAATGACAACTGGAGGAGTACAATCAGTCATATGTGCAGGAAGACACGTCATTCAACTTCTATGCAAGGATGAAGGAAAAGAGTTCATCACATAAGTAGACTAATTCAGACGAGTGTTTATTGAACTAATCCAATGTTTACTTATTTTAAAGCCGTAAAGTTCTGCAAGGATATCTCTGTTCTCAAACATGATCTTGCCTTTTTATTTTCCTCCAGAAATCATCAACTAAAGCAGTATGAATAATAGTTAAAAGCAGGAAAAAAAGATTAGTTTTACTTTGAAAAAGTACAGGTTTTCTACAGAAATAAAAAACTTCTTAGTTTTCTTTCTTTGATATTTTTTCTTGTTCAAATTTGGAATATTGTTCTAGCAAAATATCTATAGAATTCATAATTTCTATATTTTCATCAGATTCGAAACTAAAGTAAATCTCATCACCTTTTACAACTATAGGTATATTTGAAGGCAATGTATAAATCCAATTAAGTAATTCCACTGAATCAGCGAAACCTAATAATTCTGCTAAGGTTTGGGTGTTAAGATATTCTGTTTTTCTCACAATGTTAGTGATTTTTTGCTCATTTTCCTTATTATACCACGACTCATAATCTGAGATCATAGATTCAACATCTTCCTCAGCTCCATCTTTTTTCATTTGATCTCGATTAAATCGTATGGTTTCTCCGCTTATCTTAAATGGTAAGTCAGTCGGCAAAATATACAACCAATTTAGCAAATCAATATTTTCTTCAAAACCAATCAAAGTACGTAGCTGGTCTAGGTGCAAGAAATCTGTTCTTACTACAATGTTGTGAAATTTGACGATATCACTTCTAAATTTGTTAGATACTGTGATGTTGATAGGATCATAAACATGTATGTTCCCTCTTGGGGAGATAATTATCAGATATTTTCCGAGTGGGAAAATGTATTTTGTTTGTCGATTGAGTTTTGAAGTGAAAGAGGCAAAGTGTGATAGATCTTTTAAATTTATCACTTTGATTATATCCTCAATTGCAGCATACAGATAATTCTGATCAATATTTATTGAATTAAAGCCTATTTTCTTAGGAAATTTCGGTGTGATTGATAAGGTTTCATTAGAAAAAAGCGCTACTGCTCCCGTGGAGAAATGAATGATTAACCTGTTATTATAACAATGAAATTTGTGAACTTTTTCATAGATGTCTTCAGATGATAATAAATCAAAATTATGGATATCATACACATTTAGAATGTGTCGTTTGTTTCTACCTTTCTTATCTTGCCCTTGAACACCAATAATGATATGATCCTTGAAAGCTACTACTCCAATTATATTAGAATAGTCAAATAATTTATTTGTTGTGATACTATGTTTAACACTCCAATCGTTTTTATTCAAAATAGAGACATTACCAGAATCTAATCCACAATAAAGATACTTTGTATCAGTGTAAATGAACTTAACCCTGTGTGGAGCGTCAATTCTTTTTTTTGGCAGGTTTTTTGCGAAACCTTCAAGAACAACTTCTTCTTCATCTTCTTCTTTGTTCCATACTAATAGGAGAGCCTTAGTTTTAGAATTTCTAGGAATTAAATAGATATATTTCTCATCTGAACCTAAAGGTTGCCAACCAACATCAGAAAAACTAAAAGAGACTTCACTCCAATCCTCAAGTAAAAACGTGAAAGTCTTGTTTCTAGTAACTACAAATAAGAATTCTTCATCATGAAAAGAGAATAGAATATTTCCTTGAATGTTTGGATCAACTCTTATTTCTTTGATAAGTTTTTGTTCTAGCTCTATAATATTTGATTTCTCAATAATCACAATCTATCCCTTCTTTCAATAATTGTTTCCTTGGAGATGATTCCCAATATATCTTTGTGATATATGTTATCTAGATGTCTTCAATCACAAGTAATATACATGAAGAAGTATTGCATTATTTAATTATTTGTAAGAAACTATAAGATATAACCAGATTTAGTTGAGTAAGAGGTATTAGATCTTCTACACTATAATCTTACATTCAAACTTCTAATCATTTGTGAATAAAACTTAAGAATTATGTTTTATGTACGCTTTATTGACATACTATATTTAAACTGAGGGGAAAGTAAATGAGAAAAACGGTACTTACAAAGGCAATGATAATAGTAATAATTACTCTCATATTATGTTCACAATCTATAAATCAGGAAACTTATTTCGATAATACTTCAATAAGCAACGTTTTTTTCAGTCTAACTCCAAAAGCACCAATTAGTATAGATTCAGATGATGATTTTATAACTTATGGATTTAGTGGAGCAGGAACACTTGAAGACCCCTATTTGATTGACAATTTCAATATTACAACAACAAGTGACTTTGGAATATTGATTACAGGTACTACAAAATATTTCACAATAAAGAATTGTTATGTGAATGCACAAATCACAGGTATTAAGATTTCAGATATAGCAACAGAAAATGCAATAATTGAGAGTAACATTTGTGTCGACAACAATGAAGCAGGCATTTATCTCACCAATTGTGTGTCTTCCTTTTTGTACAATAATACCTGTTTGAATAATGCTTATGGAATCTATCTCTATGAATCAGAAGATTCAGTGGTTTTAGATAATATGTGCAAAGGGAACATTGATGGAATAAGGATATTCTTAAGTTCTTCCTCAGAAGTAAATAATAATCTAGTTGAAGATAATCGAGATTTTGGGATATATCTTGCAGTTGCCAATTCTTCTACAGTAAATGATAATAATTGTAGTAATAATGGTATTGGAATCTATCTGCAAGCAGGGTCTCATTCGTCTACTATTTCGTATAATCATTTCTATAACAATGATCTAAACATAGAATTTTATGATATTGGCTCTACAAGTATCACAAATAATTCTTTTTACAATGCTGGTTTATTTACAAGAAGTACATATGCTTCTGCTATTCTATCTTGCTCAATTTTAGATAATGAAGTCAATAATGAAGAATTAAGAGTACTCACTAATCTTAATGATACAATTATAGATGGAATTACTGATTATGGACAATTGTTCCTAATCAATTGCAATAATATAACAGTTAGGAATCAGCAAGTTGGGAGTACTAGTTGTGGAATAATGTTAAGTCACTGTGATAATGCTAAAATTGAAAATAATTCATATAGTCACAATACATATGGAATAAGTATTGAACACTCAAATGCACCAATTATTGAAAATAATTTCTGTTTTAATAACAATTTCGGAATTCGTCTTTGGTATTGTGAATACGCTGATGTTGAGAATAATATTTGTAATGATAATTTAATTGACGGACTAACATTTCTAGGCCATTCGAATTATGGAATAATTAGAAACAATAGCTGTAAAGAGAATCAAGGAGCAGGAATCATTCTAAGTCCTTCTGATGGGGCTTATGTCTCAAATAATACTTGTGAAAATAATTATTATGGACTTGCTCTTTTTGATTCTCCCTCTTCAATTGTTTT
>JABCTC010000103.1 GCA_018238545.1 Candidatus Heimdallarchaeota archaeon | reverse complement strand
GAATTAGATTATAAAGTAGGAACAATGGTAGAAACACCTCGTGCTGCTTTAATCTCTGATGCAATTGGTGAAATCGCAGATTTCATTAGCTTCGGAACGAACGATTTAACACAAATGACATTTGGATTTAGCCGTGATGACGCTGGTAAATTCTTAAAAGATTACGCAGCTAAGAACATCCTAGATTCTGATCCTTTTGCTGCTGTAGATCAAAAAGGTGTTGGGAAATTAGTACAAATCTCAACTGCTGCAGCTCAAAAAGCAAAACCATCAATCGTTGTTGGTGTTTGTGGAGAACATGGTGGAGAACCAACAAGTATCGAGTTCTTCCATAATGCTGGACTTGACTATGTGTCTTGTTCGCCATTTAGAATCCCTGTAGCTATTATTTCAGCTGCACAATCTCAACTTAAAAACAAAAGATAAATAATTGCTAAAAGCACTGAAAATTCAGTGCTTTTTTTGGTATAATGTTATTGGTGGTGCGCCAGTTCGGTTGCACATATATAACTGGTGGAAATCCAGTCTAGTAAGACATAGCAAGTCGCTAGTAGTTAGCCTTGGAGCCGAAGTCGCGAGATAAGGTTTAAGCGTAGGCAAACAACCATTCGAGCCGTAATGCGAAAGCGTGAAGTGATTGAGCCTCGTTAGTTATAAAAAGTGGAAGTTGATGGTTTCACCATGCCAGCAAACAAAACCAAGATAATCGATAGAGCGAGATTATCTATGTTCCACCGGGGTCTTAGAGCATGGCGAGATTGAGAGAGTTATATGTGTGATACCTGGGAGACCTTATATATTCTGGATACAGTAATTTCATACACAAGAATCATTTAATTCAAGGTATGAGAAAAGATATATAAGGAGTCGGACTAACTCATAGTAGTGATGAAGCAGGTAACGACTGTGGAGCGAAGGGGTTAGCATATATTTGATTTGTCAGAAAGAAACAGAAAAGAGCACGAGAGGCAAATAACAATGGAAAATGAATTTGGCAAAATAAGGAAGCAATCAATTGAATTCAAAACGGTACAAGGATGTATGAACTGTGTGAACGAAAGAACACTAGTTGAAGAACATCGCAAGCAAAACAGAAGAAAAGCGACAGGAATTGACAGAGTTACAAAGGAAGAATATGGAAAAGAATTGGAAAATAACGTTAAAGACTTATTGGGAAGAATGAAACAGTTTAGTTACAAGCCAAGAGCAGTGAGAAGAACATATATTCCCAAAGGAAAAGACGGGAAAAGACCATTAGGAATACCAACATACGAAGATAAGCTAGTACAAGGAGTAATGAGGAAAGTATTAGATGAAGTGTATGAAAGTAGATTCTTAAACCATTCATATGGATTCCGAAAAGGAAAGAACGCACACCAAGCAATCACAAAGCTTAATCATTATATTATGAGAAAGAAAGTAAATTACATAGTGGACGCAGATATCAAAGGATTCTTCGATAATGTGGACCATAAATGGTTAATAAAGTTTCTAGAACATGATATTGAGGATAAGCGCTTTATACGGTATATTAGACGATTTCTAATCGCAGGAATAATGGAAAACAACAAGTTCATAGAAAGTGATAAAGGTACTCCACAAGGAGGACTAATATCACCAGTCTTAGCCAACGTATATTTACATTATGTACTCGATTTATGGTTTGAAAAGAAAATTAAGAAGAACTATAAAGGTAAAGCATATATAGTAAGATATGCGGATGATTTTGTATGTGGATTTCAATATGAGAATGAAGCGAAACAGTTTTATGAAGAGCTAAAAGAAAGATTATTAAAGTTTGGATTAGAATTAGCGGAAGATAAAAGTAAAATTATACCTTTCGGAAGATTTGCGAAAGAAAACAACCGTGGAGAAGAAAGATTTGATTTTCTTGGATTTACATTTATTAATGGGAAGACAAGAACGAATAAATACAGAACAGTAATACTAACGAGTAAGAAGAAATTAAAACAAAAGAAACAAAACGTTAAAGATTGGTTAAAGACACAGAGAAATAATGATATAATAACAGTTATAGATAAGTTGAATAAGAAGATTGTCGGACATTATAGATATTATGGAATATCGGGCAACTTTAAAGGGTTAATGAAATTCTATAGATTTATCGTACTGGCATTATATAAAATGCTTATTAGGAGAAGTCAAAGAAGCTATCTTAACTTTGAAAGATACTATAAACTAATTAGTAAACATCCAATCTTAAAACCTAAACTGTATGTGAATATTTGGTAAACTAAGAATATGTGAAGAGCCTATTGCCTTAATAGGGCACGATGGGTTCTGTGAGGGGCTTATAAGACTTTCCTCACGAGGTAAAGAAGCGAGGTGAAAGTCGAGAATAGTCTACTCGACATATTATGAAAGAAACAATAACTGTAATAGGGGCAGGCTTGGCCGGCTCAGAAGCAAGTTATCAACTTGCTAAAAGAGGATTTAAAGTAAAATTATATGAAATGAGACCAAAAAAACTAACTCCAGCACATAAGACAGGTCTTTTTGCTGAGTTAGTATGTTCTAATAGTTTGCGTGCAGCGGGATTAGAAAACGCTGTTGGGTTATTAAAAGAAGAAATGAGAATGTTAGATTCTCTTATTATTAGATGTGCTGACGCTACTAGAGTGCCAGCTGGTGGTGCACTCGCAGTAGATAGAGATTTGTTTAGTGAAATGGTTACTAAAGAAATAAGAAATAATCCTTTAATTGAAGTAATTGAAGAAGAAATAGTAGAGATTCCAGATGGTCCGGTAATTATTGCGACAGGCCCACTAACTAGTGATACTTTTTCACAAAAAATAAAGGAATTAATTAATGAAGAATACCTTTATTTTTATGACGCAGCTGCTCCAATTATTGAACTAGATTCTATTAATATGGATATTTGTTATAAGAAGAGTAGATATGATAAAGGCGAGGCAGATTATATCAATTGTCCCATGAATAAAAGTGAGTATGATAGCTGGCATAAAGAACTAATTCATGCTAAAACAACTGAACTAAAAGATTTCGAATTTAAGGTATTTGAAGGATGTATGCCTTTTGAAGAAATTGCTCGTAGAGGGTATCAAACACTACTATTTGGACCTATGAAACCTGTAGGGTTAACGGCTCCAGATGGCACTAGACCTTATGCTGTGGTCCAACTTAGACAAGATAACAAAGAAGGAACTTTATTCAATATTGTAGGATTCCAAACGCATCTAACATTTGGTGAACAAAAACGAATAATTCGTTTAATTCCTGGGTTAGAAAAAGCAAGCATTGTAAGATACGGAGTAATGCATCGAAATACTTTCATAAACAGTCCAGCGTTGCTAACTAGAAACTATCAATTAAGAGAAAATGACAATATTTATTTTGCAGGACAAATTACTGGAGTTGAAGGTTACGTTGAAAGTGCTGGAAGTGGATTGCTTTCAGCAATCAGTATAGCACGAAAATTAGCTGGGCAAGAAGAGATAATATTC
>JABCTC010000010.1 GCA_018238545.1 Candidatus Heimdallarchaeota archaeon | reverse complement strand
AGATTCTTATAAAAACTCCCGTAATATTCACTTTAACCCATCCATTTAAACTGATACAATTGTAGCTAATATGACTACAAGACAAAAATTTATTATAAATGGTGTAATGTTCACATAACCAATCATGAGAAAAAAAACTGTGGTATTCTTTATTTTGGGCATTTGGATGGGTTTAGCACTGTTCAGTTCGTCAGGTGTAGATTTGGGGAATTATTCAAGAGCAGATAGTCATTATGTTTTTGCTGATGAAAGTTCCTTTACTGATATCATTTGTCTCTCAGGAGAAATGGCAAATTTAGAAAATCCAAATATAGTCATAAATAGCGGTGATGCTATTTTCCTATCATGGGAATTGAGCATTTATGGTGATAATTCTGGTAGTTCAGACCAAATATTTATGCAAAAAATAGCAACAAATGGAACATTCATAGAATCCAAACAGCTAATGGTAAATCGATCGGATATAACTGAAGAAACAATTGCTTTGGGATGCTCAGTACCTATCCTTGATTCAGAAGACAATATTCATTTGTTTTGGTATGTTATGGATTATAATACTCCCCAAATAGGTTCCATTTATTATAAAAAACTTAACTCAAATTTGGATACACTTGTTGATACTAAAATGCTAGTTAATATAACACAATCAGGATTTGGATCAGCTATTTCTGGTGATAAAATAGCCAGAGTCATAATTGACAACAATGACTTTTTACATCTTCTATGTTGCGATTTTCTCTATTTCTATTTAGATAATGAGTGTAACGTTATCGGTGCATACAATTTTGAATTAGATGATTTAGGGGACGGAACTACACTTGAGATAGATAATCTAGGAAATGTATTTATTGCATCGGAAAAAGGGTATGATTATATTTATCTTCAACATCTAAAAAGCAACTCCAGTGGTACATATTTACAAAATAATGCAAATATCATCTATGATGATGATGTTCTTTTGAATAAACCCCATCTAACATTCATTGACGGAGATCTCTACATCGCATGGTATGCTGATGGTCAAATAACATGCAATAGAATAGACTACTCTGGATCGATTTTAGAAGAAAATTTGATGGGCTTCAATAATCCAGGATATAATTTCCTATCTAGCAATAAATCAAATGTAATAAACATAGAATTATTCGGACGTAGCAGTATGCGGGCTAATAAAACTTTCAAGTATAGTTTCTACACGATTGAAGGTACTCTCTTAGTAGAACCGAAAGAAATCTTGAAAATATCATACGACCCTATGTATTTTTATGGCCCTGGTGTTTATGATTTAAGGTGTATAGAGGATAGTACAGGCTATTTCTGGTTAACCTGGTTCGTAAACAATGGAAATAATGGGTATCAGGTTTTTCTATGGAAATTAGATTATCTAGGTAACTATCAAATCCCAGTAACATGTTGTGCACCTTCCTATTTTGAATATGAATTTTCAGTATGTTTACCTCCAGCAGTTTCGGAATACAGAAGTAGCGTTATTGTCTTTTCACTAGTAATGGTAATTATCGCGGTTAGTATGTTGAGAGTTATTTCAAAGAGAATTATTCGAAAATGGAAACAATAACCTAAGCTCATCTAAGATAGAAGAGTAGTTCCAGAATTACAATTATGCGAGTTAACTAAAGAAAATAACATTTCTAGAATTCGTCAGAAAGAAAACTATTAATTTACTGTTCTATTTTCTCTCTTAATGTCAAAACGAGAGAATGTACATGAAGAGTTTCTTGTGTCAGAATTTGAAAAATTAGCAAAAGAACAATACTTCAAAACTTCTGATGGTGCAGAAACTAAGATATTAACAACAAAAGCACCAAAAGAAACAGCTATTGGTTACACTTTATTACTTATCCCTGGTTGGGGGACTGTAGTTCCTGGGTGGGAACAGGTACTAATGGAAGCTACCAAAGACTTTGACATACTATACATCGAATCAAGGGAAAAGGGTTCTTTCCGTCCCAGCGAAAATAAAACAATAAATGACATCAATAGACTTGCCTTAGACGTTAAGGAAATTGTTGAACACCTAAAAATAGATCAAAATAGACTCGTTACACTCACTTCATCTTTCAGTACACTGACTATAGCTGATTTATTAGGTACTAAGAAAATCAAACCTAACTTGAATGTACTAATCGGTCCTGTTTACCAACTGAACATGCCACCTACAACCAGATATCTAATGCATATTGTTCCAAACTTTGTAATAACATGGACAGAACCTATTTGGAGATGGTGGCTTAGAAAGTTCAAGAGCGAAGATCCAGTTCAAGCTGCAAAATACAATCGAGTTCTTGAAGAATCAGATTTCAAGAAATGGAGAGCTGTAGCTAAAAGAGTATGTTTCATTAAAGTCTGGGATTTGTATAGACAGATTGAGGACACTAGGGTTATAATTATTGGTATGGAGACAGATAAAATGCACACAGTTGAGCTAGCCAAGAGCATACTAGCTGTAATTCCCAAAGCAGAATACATTGACATGAAAACAAACAGAGCAGCACATTCTGGTGAGATGATAGAAGTTATTAGGAAGCTAATTAAATGATGGATTGTAATCAGGAAGTTCTGCTGTAAGGGTGTTCCTTTTAACGAATTATTTTTTGCGAAATTATCTTTCTTTTTATATCCAAAAACATTTTTTAGTTTAACTATTACTACATATAAGTTAAGAAGTTGAACTCAAAGAGTGTTAGGTTATGGTTTCTAAACCCACAGTAAAGGTATCTGTTCGAAATATGATTTCATATGTTCTTCGTAAAGGAGATATATCTGTAGGGTATTTTCAGCGTTCTCGTTTGGCAGAAGGAACAAAGGGACATCAGTATGTTCAGAAGAAGAGAGGTCCCTTGTATAGAAAAGAGGTATCTGTGAAAGAATTAATCGAGAGAGATAAATGTATATTGCATTTAGGTGGAAGAATCGACGGAGTTTTTGAGGAAAATGGTCAGACAGTTATTGAAGAAATAAAGACAACACAAAGAAATTTGTCAAGCATAAAGGAAAACTCCAATGAAAGCTATTGGGCACAAGCAATTTGTTATGGGTATATTTATGCTAAACAAAATAATAAAAAAATAATTAACATACAACTCACTTACTTCAACTTAGACACAAAGAAAACCAGATCCTTCGTTAAAACATATAAACTAGATGAACTCAAAGCAAAATGTCTAGATATAGTTGACAAATATTTAGTGTGGGCATTCTCTGTTTACAAGTGGCTTGAAACTAGGAACAAGAGTATAAAGACAGTAAAATTCCCATTTCCTTCTTATAGAAAAGGTCAAGATAAGATGGTTAAGGTAACAACTGACGTACTGAAAAATCAACAGAAGCTCTTTTGCCAAGCACCAACTGGCATAGGCAAAACCGTAGCAGTTCTTTATCCTGCGATTAAATCTTTAAACAAAGATTTGGATTCCAAAATATTCTATCTTACAGCTAAAACTACTACACGTTTTATTGCTGAGGAAACACTAGATATTTTGAGGAAAAAGTCACTAAAACTCAAATCAGTTACAATAACAGCTAAAGCAAAAATATGTTTCAAAGAAAAAGACAACTGTGACCCAGTGTATTGTGAGTATGCTCGAGGACATTTTGATAGAGTAAACAATGCTATTGAGGACATCTATGCACAAGATTCTTTTACAAGAGAAAATATCGAGAAATACGCTAAAAAACATCAAGTGTGCCCATTTGAATTTTCTCTGGATTTAGCATTATGGAGCGATTGCATCATATGCGATTACAATTATGCTTTTGATCCTCGAGTTTATCTCAAGAGATTCTTTATGGAAGAAAAGGGTGATTTCACATTTCTTATTGATGAAGCCCATAACCTAGTTGGTAGATCAAGAGAGATGTTCTCAGCAGATATAATGAAAAAACCAATTCTTACCTTGAGAAGAGCAACAAAAACAGCTGTTCCAAAGTTATCTTCATTGTTGAACAAACTTAATCAATATATGATTGCAGCAAGAAAATTATGTGAGAAAGATGGCACATATTCTCATGTACAAAAATCTCTCCCTTCTAAAGAGTTCATAGCTAATCTGAGAATGTTTTGTCGAAAAGCAGAGGAATGGTTAGAATTAAACATTGATTCCAGTTTTCGTGACAATTTACTTGAGTTTTATTTTGATGCTAGAAACTTCTTAAGAGTGGTAGAGGATTATGACCAACGATTCTTAACCTATTTCAAGAAATACAAAAATAATGTGAGAATTAGGCTTTATTGTTTAGATCCATCAAAATTATTAAAAAAAGCATTAAAGAAGGGAAAAAATGCCATATTCTTTTCTGCAACACTAACACCTGCAAGTTATTTCCAAGAACTACTTGGAGGAGATCATAATTCAGCAAAACTACTACTAAGTTCACCTTTTCCTAGAAGAAATCTTGGATTATACATAGCTGATTACATTTCCACAAAATATACAATGAGAGAACATTCGTATGAAGAAATTGCAAAACTTGTAACAGTGATTGCAAAAAGTAAAATGGGTAATTTTTTGATATTTTTCCCATCATATGCTTACATGGAAGAGGTGTTCCAGCATTTCATTAAACTTACTGTAAAAGCGAAGATAATAAAGCAAACACCTAGAATGACTGAAAACGAAAGGGAGAGTTTCCTTGATGAATTCTCTAAATTTGGCAAAAAATCCTTAATTGGATTTGTCGTTATGGGAGGAATATTTGGGGAAGGAATCGATCTTATGGGTGAAAAACTTTCGGGTGCTGTAATAGTGGGAGTTGGATTACCTAAAGTGGGGCTAGAACAAAATCTTCTGAAGGAATATTTTGATAAGAAAAATGGGAAGGGATTTCTCTTTGCATATACCTATCCAGGTATGAACAGGATTTTACAAGCAATTGGAAGAGTAATCCGAACAGAAACCGATAGAGGAGTAGTATTGCTAATTGGTGACAGATACTCATCAAGTACATATTTGAAGCTATTTCCGAAACACTGGGATATTGTTCCAAGAATCTCGGGAAAAGAAGACTTAGCAAGAAAAACTAAGAACTTTTGGGAATGAAAAATTAAAGAAAAGAAGAGTTTACAATTCTCCTTGCAAATAACTAGTTATTGTCTCCATTTGATCTGCTTTGATAATTTGTTTGATCAAGGTTTCAAAAGGTTGATCTACATTATCACCAAATTTAGCAGAAGTTTCAATATAAGGAACATCATAACCACTCCATAGACTCAATTCTTTAGCATAGTTTTCCCCATGCTCACTTGGTATGGTTTTGTACAATGATCCTCTCAAATCAGATTTATTTCCAATTAAAATCATTGGAACTTTTCTCTTTTGGTTATTATTCAACAGTTCCATAATCCATCTTGGAATGTTTTCATAAGTGTCCTTTCTTGTGACATCAAAGACAAGCAAAGCGCCTTTTGTCCCTCGATAAAATCCTTCTCTAACTGCTTTAAAGCGGGGTTGACCTGCTAAATCCCAAATAATCATATTGGTATTTAAATCACCTACTTGCAGGATTTTGGTAGCAAAATCAGAACCTAAAGTGAGACTATAATTTCCTTTGAAAGTCTCACCTAAGTAAGAACGACGAATGGAAGTTTTTCCTACCGCACCATCACCAATCAGGGTGATTTTATATGTTTTATCGATTTTCATTTTCATCAGATTAATTATGCTAATAAATAGTAACCCATTCATCAAATATAATCATTTTGGTCAAACAAACTACAATTAAACATACTTACAACACTAATAATTACAAAGTGCTTAAAATATATATTCTCACGCATTAAAGTTCCCGACAATAAATTTTGATTATTCAGAATGATTAAAGAAACAATAAATTGTATGTTAATAGTTCTGCATTACACAGCATATAGACGGAAATTAAAACAACTAGGTGTATATAATACCAAAGGATTAATTTCTCTTTTTTAATCTTTTCAACAGGAGCTCTCTCTTGAATTCTCTACCATGAGATTGATAAAACAATTCAACTCCTTCATCTAGAAGTTTTCTCCAGCTTTGATAAACATCTTCAAGGTTTTCAGCGACAAAAGGAAAATCCGTTTTCCCTCTCAGTGGAAAACCATGAGTTAAATCACCTATGAATGCTATTTTGGAATTTAGAACAACGGATATGGACCCATTTGTATGACCTGGAGTGTGTAGAATTATTCCCTTTATTCCGTGTTCTTCTAATGAATAGTTATCAGTAATAGTAATATCTGGTTTAATGGGAATTACTGATACTTCTCGCATTATTTTCCCCATTGATTTTTCAAGAAATTTCCCCCATTTAGTGTGTGTTTTAATTTCTCCACTCTTTCCGGTTTTCAGCATTTCTTAATCATTCTCATGAACAATAATTTTTGCATCAGTCTTCTCTACAATTTTTGCAAGACTACCAAAATGGTCAAAATGTCCATGAGTTACAATTACTAACTTTATCTCTTTAGGATTGATTTTTTTCTGTTTTAGAAATTTCCACAGTTTTTGCTCTTTATTAGGGTATCCCGCATCAATCAGAACATAACCAGTTTGAGCTTTAATCAAAAAACTCTTCATAAATCCTAGTCTAACTGTTAAGATATCACTCATTCTTTTCACATATAATTTGCCCTCAATCTATTAAAATCTAGAGGTTGATATTCACAGAAAATCTGTTCAGTAGTTATATTTTAATATCCATTTCCAATATAAATTGTTCATGAATGCGTTTGAATTACCATTAAAACATGTCACTGTTCTGACAGATGGGGCCATTTTAACTCACATAGGAAAAATAGAGCTTACTAAAGGAGAACAGATTGTCACTTTGACAAAACTATCAGAGTACTTAGATAGTGATTCTGTTAGAGTGAAAGGGAAAGGGAAAGTTACTCTTATCGACGTAGCTCCACGTTTAGAATATATAGAAATTAAAGATAAGGATGTTAGTGAAATTGGTCTCAAAATTAAGAAAATTGAGAAAAAAATTGTTGCCAAAGAAAGAGAGATGAGTGTAATCGAGATTTCAATGAACACTCTAGATGAAACAATACAGGAGATAGGTAAAGGATTTGGAGAATGGGGTCTTCGAAAAGGTCTTACAGCATCTGATTTCGACAGTTACTATGAGTATTACCAGAAAGGAGCAAGATTAGAAAAAGCTAAACAAATAAAGATTGAAAATGAGATCGAAGATTTACAAGAAGAAGTAGAAATACTAAGAGCAAAAAGAAATCAACTTTCACATTCAGATTCTAAATATTATGAGGTCGACATCACTCTAGAAGCTCAAACTGCTGGTTCAATAGAATTAGAAGTTGGATATTCAATTAGTCAAGCTAGATGGGATCCATTGTACATAGTTGATCTTCTAAAAGAAACAGCTTCTGTTCAAAGATTAGCAAAGATATACAATTTCAGCGGATTTGACTGGAAAAATGCTAATATAACGGTAACAACTGGAATAAGAAAACCAGTTTCAATTGACACGGTAGATCCGTTCTATCTAAGACTCGCACCATTATATTCTCCCAAAAGAAAGAAGATGTCAAGAGCTATTGGAGGTGCAGCTATGAAATCAGCTAAGATGGCTTTGGATGATTTTGCGGAAATGGAAGAAGCTCCCGCTCCTATGGCAGAACCAATGCTTGAAGCACCAGGTATGGTTTACCGAGAAAGCGAGACTTCAATATCACAAACTGGTCATCAAAGGTTTGAATTAAGTGGAAAGCACTCTATACCATCTGGTAATATTCCCAAAACTTTGCACTTAGATCATTTTGATCTTAAATTGGAAAAATCCTATTATTGGAGTTCAACTCAACCAAATCTCATTATGACCCATGAACTTGAAAATGATCAATATTTCTTGTTACCTGGAAATGCCAAAGTTTTCATAGCTGGTGAATATATCAGTCAAAGTTATCTTGATACTATTCATCCTAAAGAGAAATTTACACTTGGAATCATTGAAAGTTATGACCTTAAAATTGACAAGAAACTTGTCCATCGAGAGGTTCAAAAGAAAGGTTTGATTAAAGGCAAACGTGAGATGGACTTTGGTTACGAGATTAAGATCCAGAATCAAGTAGAAACTCTCTGTAAACTCAAATTAATCGATAGATTTCCACATTCCTTAGATGAAAATATTGAAGTTGAAATTAACAAAGTGAATATAGAACCTTTAGAGAAGAATCAAGGAGTATATGAGTGGGAGTTTGAACTCAAGAAAGAAGAAGAAATAAAAATAATCTTTGATTATAGTGTTAGATATCCTCCAGATAGAAAACTTCAACCTCCTCTTTAAAATCTTTTTTTCTTCTTTTTTTTATGTATCAATTTCATAGAAGGTTACATATCCATACAATAAGATATAATAATGAATCTTAACAAAGCTCCTCAAATGCCCAATGCAGTTCGCAAAGTTAACCTTGAATCATGTCTTGTAGAAGATGGTGTTAATGCAATAGAGGACCTCTGCGTTGATTATTTTAAGAAATGTGATTTCACTGCAGACTATAAAATAGATGAAGTTTGCTCAGCTGGTTTAGTGAAACTTTTCTGTGGGTATTTCAAAGACAAGTACGGGATAATAGAGATTGAAGGTGTTGGTTTGTATCCAGGAGAGTTAGAAGATATTCAAAATAACTTAATAGGAACACTCCAAGAGAAAGTAAAATCTATCCCTAGACAACAAGGTTTGGAGCTTTTTAACTTTGAAATTAGCCCAGGAAGGGTTGTATTACGATTTTACGCTTGTCGGACGAATCGCAAGAGATTTTCTGAAGGAGAGGATATTATTAGATCTGTCTACCAAATAGCTCCTGCACTGGAATTTGTAGCTAATTACCTAATTAGAAGAACAGTTGGAAAATAGTTTAAAGCGAGATAACAGTATCTTTTGCTTCTTTTCCACTCATGTATTCAATGTCAATTCGTCCAACAGATATTTTTGTGATAGATTGCTGAGTTAATTGTTTGTAAATTACTTCATCTGGTTTGTTGTCAAGCTTGTGCACCATATTAGTCAAAGCTTCTTTCTTTTCCTCAAAATCAGTTATAAATGTCACTTTGCCCTTAAACTGGGTTGTAGCATAAAGATGATCACAAGAGCCTTGGATATATCCTTTATCGATTATTGCTTGTCCCCAAACAACATTGTTTTCTTTAAGGTAATCTATCTTTTTACCTTCGCTAGCACAGTGGAAATATATGCAGTTTTTATTTGGATCATAACCATGACTTAAGCTTACAAGATAGGGTTGATTATCTTTGCATAACGCCAGTGTAATGTAAGCAACTTTTGATAGAATTTTTTTCACTATTTTCTCATCAGTAATAGCTTTTTCTTTTCTTCTTATTCCTCGCATGGATAAATCTAGAATAGGCAAAATAAAAATATAGTGCACTAATGAAAAAAAAGAAAAAAGATTAAAAGATTCTACTCTGTTATAGGGAAATAGACGTCAAATGGGAATTTTGATGGATCTGTAATTGTTGGATCCTTATTATATTCCAAACATTGATGCTTCCCAAATTTGTATTTTTTACTCTCTTTTACCCAGCTATAGAGATCTTTCCAAGTTTCTCCCAAAGCTTCTACACCCGTACAGCCTGTTACTACAAACAAACCACCAGGAACTTCTTTGACGCTTATATTATTCTCTACTTCAAAATCATCATCTATTGTTATCCAGAATTCATATCCATAGGGATTATCTTCGTTTACAATAAAATTCGATTTTTCTTTATCATATTTAGGATCAGGGTTATTAAAACCAAAGAGTTTATGTTTTTCTGGGTCATTAAACATCCCTTTAGGTTTAGCCCAAGATTCTAGTTTCGAAAAAGCCTTTGTTTCAGGGTCTCCTAAGAAAGTACCCATTTCTTGAAATGAGACTACTCTAATAGGAGGTAATTTTACAATTTTATATTTGTCAGAGTTTTCCATTTTTTGTTCACCAATACTATATGTATATCTGCTTATGATAGATTCATAACGCAATCTAAGAGTTTCAAGTCGTTCTTGTTCTCGAACCTTCATATCAAGAAATGATTTAGCTGAAGAATTGATTATGTCTTCTCCATCAAATGATATTCTATATACACCACGTACCATTTTTTCTACTAAGCCACTCTCAACTAGTTGAATAAGATGGTTTGCTAAAGATGTCTTAGGTATATCCATAGCTTGTTGTAAATCCTTGAATTCCATTTCCTCAGAGATTAGTCTTGCAAGTATCTCCAGTCTTGTAGGATGATCTAAACACTTGAACAAATCAGCAAGATCATTTAAAGATTCTAGGATAAACATTTTTAGAGATTCTTTTGAACTGAACAACTTTTCACCCATTTTTCTTTCCTCATATAGTATTAATAATCTAATTTGGAGAATTGCTGAATACCGGAATACGTGAACAATTGAATATTTGAATATTTAAAACATATTACCGATAGTTCCAGCAGATTTTTCCGAAAAAGTTAAATATACCTTTTAATAAATGGTATAATTAGAGTATGATTGATGAAATAAAATAGTGTGAGGAAAAATGAGAGAGAAAACAATGAAAGCAAATCAAATAAAAAAGAAATACTTACGAAAACTTTCAATGGAATTAATCAAGAGAGGAGCTTCAAATGATAAGATTAAAACAACGTTGGATGAAGTATCTTTTAGTGTTGATGATTACATATCAGAATTTAAACCGAAGGATTTAGAGGAATTTATCAATAAATTTGGCTCATCAGAAGATTTTTGTGATAACAATTCGATAATTCGATCAAAAGTAGCTTCAATAGGACAAACGTTTCTAATTGGGTTAATGATAAGCTCAATTCTGGTAATACCAATTTTATCAATTGTAAGTCTTTTTTCAATCTCTCTACTGCCAAACGCTTCATCTTTTGCACTAATTCTGAAAGGTTGGTTCAATTTAGGGATTAATGGAGTGAATAGTGGGTATGGGATAATAGGAACAATTTTTGGATTAAACGTTTTCATTTGGATGCTTTATCAATATTTTAAAGATAAGTTTTCATCATATGACATTAGAGAGTCAGTAAAAGGGGCAATATTAGGACTTTACTGGTATTTAGTTGTTTTTTGTTTATATTTAATACTAGATAGTTACATCAGTCATTATTTGGTAATTCAAGACATGTGGGTTCATAACATGGAGTCACTAGTTCTAGAAGGTATTGTTAGATGGATATCTCTTGAATGTGTGCTACTAATTACAGCGATATTTTATACAATTAAATATAAAGAACAATATCGAATGAAGGAAAAAGTAAAACGGGGGAGCTATTTAATAGATAAAACAGGCATGCTTGTTGTTGTTTTCATTTTAACTGGATTCATATCAGCAGGCCCAGGTATGGGTATTTTGATGTTAGCACTTGGGATAGGAGTATTCTTTCTCACAAAATTCACTAGTAAAGCATGGTTTCTAGGCTTGATAGCAATTCTCTTGCAGCTGGGATCTTTAGTAACTAAAATGATTGGAATTGGTCATACCGATCAATACTTTAGAATATGGATAATTTTCGGAATTGAAACAAATAAAACAGATGATTATTTAATCTTTATAGCTATCTTAGCTGTTTGCCTAGCTATAGCATGGTCAGTAATATGCATAAAAAAGCTAAAGAAAAGTGGACATAAGCTACTTCCACGTCTTAGAGTTCCGAAGGGAAAAAACGCATGGGTTTCCATAGGTCTAGTAATTCTCACATTAGTTGCAGTACTTGGAACACAACCTCAAAAAGTTCTATATGCAAGTACCTTTAATATTAATGAGGAAGTAACATATTATGAATTTGATCAATCGTTTAAATTTCAAAGTATGGGTAAATTATCTATATCAATATACACATATATAGAAGAATCAAGTCTGTATAATAATGGTACGATTATAGAGGAAACTAATCGTCATCTTGCTGGCAGTTGGTATCTAATGTGGACTCCAACTGGAACAGTTTTCAGAACCTTCAGAATTGAAGGTAATTTTGATGAATACACAACGCCGAGTTATTCAGGTAATCATTTAAATTCATATGATCAATTCAATGTGTCAATTAAGTTTATATCATTAAGAATTAATGGATCAGGTATTCTAAGATATCACCTTATATTATATAAGGAAAATATGACACGTATATTTCCTTATCTTCAAATGCAATATTCAGCGGTTGTTCCTTGGTTCCCTAATTGGTATGATATTGTAATATTCGTATGTGTAGTTGCCTTTCTATTCTTTGAGTGGAATGAAAAGATACTTCAAACCTTATCAAAAAACAAGAAAGGAGATGATTAAATGGCAGTAGATGAGCATGATGAAGACATTCTCTTAAAAAAATGGAGAGCACAATTATCAAAGGGAGTCTTAGAATTTCTCGTACTCATCTTATTACAAAAGGAAAGATATGGGTGGGATATCTTGCAATTAGTTAGATCTCTACTACCTTCAACCGAACCTCCTTTAACAGATGGAACAATTTACAATGTCTTAACGAGATTAAAACGAAAAAGTTTGGTAACTTATCAAAATAAAACTGTTGGGGGAAGAGTTAGGACTTACTATTGTCTTTCTGAAAAAGGTAAAGAATTGCTTGCTGTTATGAATAAAAATTGGAAACATTTATTCGCTTCTATTTCAGAAGCAGGAGAATTATCTGAAAAATGATTTAATAGTTTAGGTGTTCTGTTCGAGCTATTATTTCATTCTGAAGATTTTCTCCAAGATTAACGAAGTAGTCACTGTATCCTGCTACACGAACAATCAGAGTTCTATATTCTTCTGGGTTTTTCTGTGCCTTTCGCAACGTTTCAGCTGATACTACATTGAACTGAATTTGGTGACCATCCAACTTGAAATATGCTCTTATTAGGTAAAGCAATTTCTTTAATCCATCTTCATCTTCAAGAAAAGTTGGAGTAAACTTTTGGTTCAACAAAGTTCCTCCCGTTCGCAAGTGATCTATCTTTGACGCTGACTTGATAACACCTGTTGGACCCTTTGTATCCATTCCTTGAACTGGTGAAACTCCTTCAGATAATGGTTGAAACTCTTTTCTTCCATCAGGAGTTGCTTTAATAACACTTCCAAAATAGATATGAACAGTTGTTGGGAGAAGATTAATTCTATAACACCCGCCTTTTGTGTTTGGTCTCCCATTTATTACACTATAATAATCTTCAAACACTCTTTTCATTATTTCATCAGCATAATCATCATCGTTCCCATATTTTGGTGTCTCTCGAAGTAATTTCCATCTTAGATCTTCATTGTTTTCGAAATTATCTGACATACTATCTAGAAGTTCTCTCATAGAAACAATTTTTTTATCAAATACATTGAATTTAATGGATGAGAGAGAATCAGTGATACTTCCTAAGCCTACACCTTGAATGTATGAAGTGTTGTATCTTGCGCCGCCATTGTTATAGTCTTTACCTCTGGCGATACAATCATCAATTAATATAGACATAAATGGTGCAGGAAGATACTGAGCCCACAATCGTTCTATTATATTATTCCCCTTGATTTTAATGGCAACAAAATACCTAAGTTGCACTGAAAACGCATTAAACAAATCATCAAAATTTTCGAAATCTTCTGGATCATCTGTTCTGAATCCTACAGCTTTTCCTGTTCTAGGATCTATGCCTCTGTTGAGTGCTAATTCCAAAACTTTCACCAGATTGAAATATCCTGTCAAGATATACGCTTCTTTTCCAAATGCCCCAGTTTCTACACAACCACTTGCACCACCATTTCTAGCATCAATTAGCGATTTACCTTGGATAAGCATTTCTTGAATGATAGCATCTGTATTGAATATTGAAGGTTGTCCGAAACCTGTTTTAACAATCCTCAAAGCTCTGTCTAAGAATTTGTCAGGTGTTTTACTACTTATTTGAACCATCGAGCTAGGTTGGAGAATTCGCATTTCCTCTATAACATCGAGAAGAATATAAGATAATTCATTAACTGCATTAGATCCATCTTCCTTTATTCCACCTAGATTTATTAAACAGAAATCCGTGTAAGTATTGCTTTCCTCAGCTGTTACGCCCACTTTGGGGGGAGCTGGTTGATTGTTAAATTTAACCCAGAAACATTGTAACAGTTCTTTTACATCCTCGGGAGATAGAGAACCTTCCTCGACATCTTTTTTGTAAAATGGATAGAGGTTTTGATCCAATCTTCCAGGATTGAACGAATCCCAGGTGTTTAGTTCAGTTATTACACCTAGATGTATGAACCAATAATGTTGCAAAGCTTCCCACATATTTTTTGGTGCATTAGCAGGAACATTAAAGCACACTTCAGCAATTTTCAGAAGTTCATCTTTTCGTTTTGGGTCTTCTTGTTTCTGAGCTAATTCCATTGCATAATCAGAGTACCTTATTGCGTATGCCATTATTGCATTAGCTGATATTAGCATCGCATTTAGTTCTTTTTTCTTATTAAGCGCATCAGGATCATCCCAAAAATTAGTCGAATTTAGTGCGCTTTTGATCTGTTCTATGAAATCTAACATACCATTAGAGAATATCTTTTTCCCTGCAACTGTATGACCAGGAGCCCTTTGTTCCATAAATTCAGTAAATACACCTGCTTCGTAAGCATCTTTCCATTTGCTCTCAACATTTGCAAATATTCTATCTCTTATGGATCTTCCTTTCCAGAAAGGTATAATGAGTTCTTCAGTGAGTTCCTTTGTTTCTTTATCTACAGAAAACGATATTTTAGATCTTGTGTCTAGAATTTCTAAGTCTTTAATCGTGTGAGTACAAATTTCGGGAAAAGTGGATGTTGCAACTGGTTTAGGACCTCGTTCTCCTACGATCAGTTCTCCTTCATTGATACAAAGTTTTTTGTTTTCTAATATATATTTAAAAGCCAAAGCACGCGCAACAGGCACTGAAACCTTTTCTACAACTCCACTTTTGTGAAATTCAGTTAGCAGCAATGCCCTTTCAAGTGAAAGAGTAGGTTGTGAGTTTAAACTCTGTTCTCTTAGTTTTTTGACCCGTTCATTCATTATTTACCCACCAATTTTGACCTTTAGGTTAAAGACTTCAAGTTTTTCCTTTATTTGAAACATCCTTTCCTTTGATGGAGGATTAATATTATTTAATAGATATGGTTTTTCTAATCTTCGATATTTCTCCTCACCCATCTGGTTATATGGTAACAAATCTACTCTTAAAACGCAATCCAATCCAGAAATATACTCACCTAGTTGCAAAATATTGTCATCTGTTTCGGTTATACCAGGAATAATGGGAATACGAATTATTACTGGTTTTTGTAACTCACAAAGATATTCCAAATTCTGCATGATCATTTCATTTCCAACACCAGTATATTTCTCATGATCTTCGTTATTCACTAATTTCAAATCATATAGGAATAAATCTACATTATTTATGATTACATCAATAATTTGTCTTGATGAATATCCAGAGGTATCGATACAAGTGTGGATACCGTTTATCTTACATTCTTTTAGTAATGATGAAAGAAAATCTGGTTGCATCAAAGGTTCTCCTCCAGAAAATGTTACTCCACCTCCTGATTCATCATAAAAAATCACATCTTTTAGCAGCTCCTCTAATACTTCCGAAACTTGAACTTCTCTGCCAACTATTTCTTTTCCACACTTTTTACTCGTTTCCGATAATTTCTTTAATGGATCTTCTATCTTTTCAGGATTGGGATTTTTACTTTCTGGATTATGACACCACCAACAGCTAAGAGGACATCCTTTAAAGAAAACGGTGGTTCTGATACCTGGCCCATCATGAACAGCAAAGTGTTTGATATCAAAAACCATACCAGTTTCATGTAACATTAGATATCCTCCTTTAATGTTCTAAGGAAAAGTTGGAGCTCAATATTATAAGTTTAGTGTGTTCAAAAATGAAGTCAGATACTTTAATTGTTTAAAGAATAAGTTTTTTAGTTGATAATTTTACTACTGAGTTATGAAAAATGGATTGAAAATATTCTTAATCATTTTTACTATATTTATTGTCCTAGGCGGATCATTTGGTGGAACACTCTTCTTTTCTTACAAAAATGTTTCATATACTGTCGACGATACAACAGTTGCAGTAAACATTACTCCCGATATACTCTGGGATTTCACAGGATTCATTGTTACTAGAACTCCAGTAGAGATAATAAACGATGGTTTGTATGAATTTCAAGACTTAACTATAACTATAGAAATTTACGGTTCAAATTTCTTTATTAGCAGTTTAAACGGTCTTCTTCTAGGTGAAGGGGAAAACTTACTTGGAGACATAAAACCAGGAACAAACTGGTCAGGGTACATTGAAACAAACATAACAAAAGAGATAGCTATATTAGCGATTCAAGATGGAGATTTGATAATAGAAATAGGAATTAGTTTACTAATAAACTTCTACATCTTCAAATACAGTTTCGTTTACAATACAACAGAAATAGTACCTTGGGATTCTCCTTTTGGGATATAAATCACCCAATTTTTTTCTCTTTTTAAGCTTCTTTGAAAAAAATAATCAATTGAAAAACTAATATAGTCCTATGCTTCTTTGAGATTGATATTATGTCTAAAGAAAAAATGAAAGGTATCTCTGTTAAGAAAAGCGAAGATTTTTCTCAATGGTATACTGAGTTAATTCAAAAAGCAGAACTAGCAGATATAAGATACAATGTCAGAGGATTGGTACCTTATAGAGCTTGGGCTAGCATAACTATCCGTAAAATGTATAGAATATATGAAGAAACACTAGAAAGAAAGGGTCACCTGCCTTTAATCATGCCTACTTTGATTCCTGAAAGAAATTTCAAGTTAGAATCAAAGCATGTTGAAGGTTTCTCGCCGGGAGTTTTTTGGGTAACTCATGGTGGAGATAAGGAATTAGAGGAAAGATTAGCCTTACGACCGACTAGTGAAACCGCTTTGTATCAGATGTATTCTCTATGGATAAGAAGTTACAATGATTTACCTTTCAAGCGTTATGTGTCAGGTCAAGTGTTCCGGTATGAAGGAGCAGATACTCGAGCTTTTTTCAGAGCTAGAGAATTTCACTGGATAGAATCACATGATGTATTCGCAACAGAGGAAGAAGCAAAACAGCAAGTTTTCGAGGATATGGAAACAACCTACGAGATGCTACAAGATGAATTTGCTATACCCATTATTTTCTTCCAGAGACCTGAATGGGATAAGTTTCCTGGAGCTGTGCACACCTATGCAGCAGATGCTCTAATGGATTCAGGCAAAGTCTTACAATTACCCTCGACACATCTGCTAGGTCAAAATTTCTCAATACCCTTCGATGTTAAATTCATAGATGAGAACAATGAAGAACAATATGGTTACATAACTTGTTATGGTCCAGCGATCAGCCGTATTTATGGAGCTATGATAGCTTTACTCGGAGATGACAATGGGCTAGTTTTACCTTGGGATTTAGCACCAATTCAAGTAGTTATCATTCCTATCTACAGGTCTACTACTAAAGATGAAGTATTGGTTAAAGCTAGAGAACTGGAAACTAATTTGAAGAAATATATGAAAGAAACAATAGTCAAATTAGATGACAGAGATTATGTCAGTCCTGGAGAAAAGTTCAATGAGTGGGAACTCAAAGGTGTTCCATTAAGAATTGAAATTGGTCCCAAGGATATACAAAATGAACAGGTTGTTGCAGTAAATAGGATCTCTGGTAAGAAAGAAAGAGTTAAGCTAGTTGACTTGAAGAATTATGCATCAAACTATGCGAGCAATTTCACTAAAGAGCTTAAAGAGAAATATTCAATTCAATTTGAATCTCAAGTTCAATTAGCGGAAACTGTTGATGAAGTGAAGAAAGCTATTGGTGAGAATAAAATCGTCTGTAGTGGTTTCTGTTCAATAGATCTTGATGGAGAACCTTGTGCAGAAGCAATAGAAAAAGAAGTAAAAGCTTTCGTACGAGGGAAACGTGTAGATTCTGAAAAACACAAATTCGAAAAATGCGTTGTATGCGGAAAGCCCGCTAAAGAAACCATATACATTGCGAGAAGTTACTAAACACCTTCATCTCATATTTTCTTTTTTCCTCTTTTACAAACAGTAAAAAGTCAAATACTATTATATTATTACAGATATCATGCATAAAGAGCTTATTGTTGAAATTAAGGAATTACTTACGGCTAATTCAATTAACGAAACAACAATCAGAAGAGGGATAACAAAACAGATAACCTATACAGCTCCAAGTCCAGGTATTTACTCACAACAATGGTTTTGGGATAGTTGCCTTCATAGTTTAGTATGGTCTGAATTGGGAGAAAAGAAAAGAGCTCTTCAAGAACTTGAAAGTTTAGCATTTGGGAAAGGGGACAAACCTTTCTTTCCACACATGATATTTTGGAAAAGAATCAGAAATATCTATTGGTGGTTCTTTGATACACTTTATCCATCTAAAAATTACTCCGAACTTATTCAACCTCCATTAATTGGTTTCTCATTGAGAAAGCTGCAGAAAAATGGAATTGATGTTGAACAAATCAGAGAGATATCTGAAGAGGTTTTGAATTATTATAAATTCATTTTAAGGGTTAGAGATCCAGATTCTAGCAATTTGATAACTATAATTCATCCTTGGGAGAGTGGGTTAGATTCCTCTCCAAAGTTTGATTTAAAACTCACTAATAGAAGGTTTATGAGAACCAGACAATGGTTACGAATGAGGAATTTACTGAAGGAATCCCAAAGACATGATTGGAATCAGGAAAACATGGCAAGAAAATCCTCATTTAAGGTAAAATGTGTTTTAACTAATACATTATGCGCATGGGGAATGGAATCCTTCTCTTCCGTTCTAGATGCTCTTAAAATGAATGAAGAAGCTGTGTTTATTAGAGAAAAATCTGATAGTATTTTGCAAAGCTTAGTGGAGCATTGTTGGAATGAAAAAGATGGTTTGTTTTATGATTTAGATGTAAAGAATCAAGGAAATGAACAAGTTCACGTAAAAACCATCACATCACTAATGCCTTTATTGTTAAACATACCTAAGGACATAGAACAAAATCTTATTTCACACCTAACAGATCCTAAAGAGTTCTGGCCAAAATACCCCGTTCCAACTGTATCAATGGATGAAAAAACATTCAATCCTAAGGATATACCATTATTATGGAGGGGACCCACTTGGATAAATACAAATTTCTTTCTATGGAATGGATTGAAGAGACATAAAGAGACAAAAATTGCTAAAGAACTCACAGAAAAGACTCTCAATCTCATCAAAAAGTCAGGATTTAGAGAATTCTATAATCCAATCACAGGAGAGGGTGGTGGAGCAGAGAATTTTGGTTGGTCCACCCTAATTCTATTAATGCAAAAATAACTACTAATTACCATTTTTCCTTAGATTTAGGTTTCCTAAGATTTTTGTCTAAGAATTTGTTATATCTTCTTACAAGAAGAACAGCATCAATATGAATCCAAAGATAATAGAGACTTAGTAAGATGAATAATCCTAATGTCACAGAAGCCCAGCTTCTATTGGAAGCAACAATAGCTAGAAATAGAATTGCAATAAATCCTGCTAGATAACCAAAACCTCTTAGAGCTTTGTTAACATAAATCTGTCCCACACCTGGAAAAATAATTGTAGCTAATATAACGGCTATTATTGGACTTTTATGTTCCATTGCAGGAGGTGTTGGCTGATAAGGAATGTGTTCGCCTGTAGAACTAGCATTCTTTTTTAATTTCAAATAATCGGACATTTTCACCTTTCCTACTTTAGATCCACAGTTATCACAAAAAATTTTTCCATCTGCAACTTTTGCACCACAATTATCACAATACATCATTTCACCCTTAGTTTCTCTGTCCTAGTTCTTGTATATATTAATTGGTTTTACTCGCTCATATTTACCATTTTTCTTTAGGTGTTGGTTTCCTAAGGTTTTTATCTAGGAATTTGTTGTATCTCCTTATCAGCAGTACAATGTATATATTTCCCCCTATGAGATAAATTCCCAGTATTGCAAACACCGCATATGCTGCGTAAGTCCCCCCCCAATCAAGTAATGCTCCTGCAACAGTACCAATTCCAATTGCTCCAAAAAAGAAACCTAGACCGCCAAATAATTTATCTACATAAAGGTGCCCAATTCCTGGAAGAAATAAGGATATCAGAGCTACTGAGATACTTTTTCGTTGTAAAGCAGGAGGAGTTGGTTGGTAAGGAAGATGTTCGTTTTTAGCACTAATGTTCTTCTCTACTTCTTTGTAATCAGCAGGTTTTGCCTTTCTTACTGTCGAACCACAGTTATCGCAAAATTTCTTTCCCTTTTCCACTTTTGCACCACAATTATCACAATACATAATATCACACCTAAATTTCTCTTCCCTAGTCTTTTCACATGTACTAATATTTTTTACTCATCCCTCTTTATTAATTTAATTATTTTATTAAGAATTCACATTCCACTTAGAACAAATAAATTTGGTAGTTAGAAATATTCAAATAACAACCTTTTTTGTTTAAAATATGAATAGGAAGAAGACTTTGCTACTATTACCAATAATCCTTGTTACCTTAATCTTTAGCTCTTACAATTTCAGTTTAGTTGAATCTTTTTCAGAAAATACTATTCAAACTGAGATACATCAAATCAAGGAAATTGCTTCTGATTTCACCATTACAGATGTCGATACAAGCATTACTTATTCACTAAATGACCTAATTGGTCAAGTTGTAGTTCTTGATTTATTTGCTACTTGGTGCCCACCGTGTGGCGTTGCGCTTCCTTACTTACGAGAGTTATATCTCAGATATTCTGAGGATGTGGTACGAATTATCTCCATAGATGTTGATAGTTCTGAATCACAATCCCTTGTTTCTCAATTCCGTCACGATAATAATATGGACTGGATAGTTGGTAGAGATACAGATGGTTCAATATCTGCTATTTACGGTTCAGGATCAATACCTACCTTTTACATCATCGATCAACAAGGAAACATTCATTGGAGTGATTCTGGTTTCACAGTGGAAGAGACATGGCCTACAATGAGTAGTAAAATTGCTACATTAGTAGAAAATTCAGAAAATCCAAGTCAAACTATGTCCCCAACAACTAGAGTATTGCTGACAATTCTAGAAGTTGTAGGAGGTCTTGGAGCAGCTGTAGCACTCGTTTATGGATTATACAAATTTCGAGCTCGTTTGGCGCAAAAGAAATGCTTAAGCTGTAAAAGCATTGCTAATTCAAAGTGTTCTAAATGCGGAAGTTACATTTGTTCTAATTGTTCATCTCAAGGTTGTCCAAATTGTGGCAGTAAAAAGTTCATAAGACTATAAACTTTCTTTCATGTCTGGTAGATGAATAGCGTATTTACATACTTCATCACCGTGTATAACAGTTTCCAAAATTTCTATATCAACAGGTTTCTGAAGTATTGTTTCCCAGATGTTCTGGTAATATCCACCACCACAGTAACAGTAACTTTTGGGAAGAGTTTTTTCTTGGTCTACAAGCGCATCTCTAATTCTTGGACAGTGACAAAACAGTGCACGTTTCTTGGTAGGGTCTGTTTCCTCGAACCACTCTTTGATGAAGGCACTCTTAGGTGTTTTTGTGGCGATAATCTTGTTTCCATCTTTTGTACCTGCAAATCCCATTTTCCTATCAATTATCTGTTGAACATACTTATCTTCTAATTTCAGTTTATCTTTGATAAAAACCTCAAAATCTTCTTGCATCTTTTGAAGTACAAGATCGATATTTTCTGTTTCAACATACAGATTTCTATACGGCTGTAATGCTTCTGGAGATTGATGACAAGCACAGCTTAACAGTATGTTTTTTGTCGCTTCATCATCTGTTAATGATTCAAGTTTTCTTATAGCTTTTTCGGACCAATCAAGAACATCATCTCTACGAGATTCCTGGGAGAGATTTTCACTTCCTTCTAGAACCTCAATTACGATTTCATCTCCAACTTCATCCGAAATCCCTTTTGCAAGTTTTCCAATCCAATATTTATCGAAATCGAAGTTCTTTGACATAGTTTTTCACTTCTTTTAGTTTTACTTAAATCCTTATATTTCTTTCTTTGATGATTCTTATTCAAATAGACCTGAATCATTTAATTTGAGGGAAAGATTAAAATTGATTCGTTGTCTATTATTATTTTGAGGATACATGAGTGATATTTACGTTTGTTTAACTTTTGATTTTGATGCAGAAAGTGCTCAGATTAGACAAAAAGAAGATCCAGTTCGAATATCTAAGGGGCAATTTGCTATTCAAAGAGGGCTTAGTAGAATCTTATCCCTTCTTGCTAAATATGAAATAAAGTCAACTTTCTTTGTTTGCGGTTGGGTTGCTGAAAAATACCCGCTGCGTATTAATGAAATTACTAACGCCGAACATGAAATTGCAGCCCATGGATATCTACATGAACATCTAGACAAGCTAGAATTTAATGAAGAAATAATAGTTCATGAACATACTCACCAAATACTTGAAAGCATAGTAGGGAAGATTAAAGGTTTTAGAGCTCCTTATTGGAAACTGTCAAAGAATACATTAACCATAATTGCAGAGATGGGATATATGTACGATTCTTCTTTAATGGATGAAGATCGACCTTATGTCTACTCAGTTCCAGAGTCACCTAAAAACTTGGTAGAGTTCCCCGTTGAATGGTTTTTAGATGATTGGGTACTATTTGAGCATCACCAAAAATCACCAACTGAAGTCTTTGATATTTGGAAATCACAATTTGATGCATTACTAGAAATGGAAGATCTTGAAGAAAATAGGAAGGTTCTAACATTAACATGTCATCCAAGTTGCATAGGTCACGCTTACAGAATAAGTGTTTTAGACCGCTTTATTAGATATATGAAATCTAAACAAGCGATTTTCGTCAGAATGGGAGATTTAGCTTTAGACTACCTTCTGTAGAATATTCTGAAATAACATTATTTAGATGTAGAATCACAATGTTTTGCGGGAAAATACTAAAAGAAGTGTTTAGAGCAAATGAGAAAACTCAATCATAGGATTAAGGCGTATTTACAATATCTTTTATTTTAATTTCCTTAAAGCTATTTCTAACAGAACGGATTATTGCCAAACCTATTTTAAGGATATATCTGGCTTCCTTCGGATTAAGTTCAATTTCTCTATCTTCTTTTATTCCTTCTATAAATTCTCTTGAACAATTTACAAAGGAAGACATCCAATCAGTTTTCATCTCCGTATTTGAGTGTCACTCACCTTTCTCATCAACCCAATGAACACCAGCTTGACCTGGAGCACTAGAACCACAGTTTTCAAAGAAATTGCCTGTGCACCCTGGAATAAAAATAGCTCCTTTTTCACCCACTATCTCTACATATTCATCACATGCATAGTAATCTGAATCCATTGGTAGGAATTTGTGATTACTTACATTCCATGTTGCATAGTGAGATTTATTTTTACACGAATAGATAACTACTGAAGGAGTATCATGTTTTAGCACGCCTTTAATTCTAAAATTTCCCTGCCATGTTAGTACTGAATCTATTGGTTTCCCTAAGAACTGTGATATTATACTGTGTTTGTGATAACCATCATCAAAAAGTTGTGGAGAGTTATAATTTTCTTCCTCACTAAATCTCCATGTCCATGAAGATAAAGGGGACTTTCCATTCAGAAAGAGCACTTAAAGCGTTCCACATTCTATAGTCTACACGCTCTGTTTTACCAATTACACCTTTGTTAATAAGATCCATTGCAAACTGATACGGGGGATAGAACCTGAAGTTTTCAAAAATCCTGAATTTCACTTGGTTCTTTTTAGTTGCTTCAATCATTTTATCCATGTCTGACAAAGTTAAACAAGGAACCTTCTACAGAGAAATATGTTTTCCAGCTTCAGCTGCTAGAATGGTTTGTTTTGTCTGAATTTTATGTGGTGTCAAGATTTCAACAGCATCAATATTCTCATCTTTAAGGAATTTTGCATAATTTGTATACACGCCCTCAATGTTGTATTCTTTAGCTATATTCTCAGCTCTCTTCTTATTTTTATCACACACTGCAACAAGTTCTGCATCTAACTTGTATTTCTCACTATAAGCTTCCAAATGCAGAGAACTAATTCTACCTAAACCTACTATTCCCACTTTAACTTTGTCGCTCATGTCCTGTTCGTTTGGCTTTCTAATTGCTTTCTTAAAAATATGTTGGAGAGCTTTGAATAATTTCATCAGATAGAAATTAATACATGTTCTCTCTTCATGTTTGTATGCAAGAAGAGGGAATCTCAGGATTGATTGATTGTTCTCCTCAGAAGTATACTGAATATTTTTTTTACCAAGAACTTATATCAAGAATGGATGAAAGACCAGCTTTCGAGAAAAAACACATTGGTAACTCCACCAAAAAAACAGAGATATTTGGCTATACAATGGGTAAAGGACCAATCAAAGTCCTCATCTATGGTCTACCTCATTCAGATGAACCAATAGGTACTATGACAGTTGATGCCTTAGGTGAGCTAATATCAAACAATAGAGAGCTAGGAAAGGATTTTACTTTCTTTTTGATTCCTTGTATTGATCCGGATGGTTTATACTTAAATAGAGGGTGGTTGAAGGGACCTTTTAATCATAAGAAGTTTTTCTTAAACCGCTATCATAGACCCGACAAAGAGGACATTGACTGGTCATTCCCGATAAATACAAAACACTACTCTTACTCGACAACAATGAATGAAACAAATATCCTTCGAAAAATAATAGATTCTTACAAACCTGATCTCTTCGTAACATTACATAGTATCCAGTTTTCTGGGATTCACTTCTATTTCAGCAATAATTATGTTAAACTCTTTGATGAAATTGAGAGTTTTGTAGAAAAATCTGTTATACCCTTGCAAAAAGGAACGCCATTTTTTGTTGAAGAAGGATGGGCATATCGCCCTGGATTTTATAGAGTTTATACTACAAAAGAAATGATTAGTGATTATATTCAAGAAGGTATGGACAGTAGTACTTTAAGAAGAGGGGAATTCTCCGTTGGTTATTATTTAGAACAGAATCCGAAGGGGATAGCTTTAGTCCCAGAAATGCCTCTTTACTATGATTTGGAATTGAATAATCTAGAAATAGGTGAAAAAACAAAAAAAGAGACATTTCTTGAAAGCAATCGAATTATACTTGAAATCCTTGATTACATAGAACCTATCTGGAATAAGTATAAAGATAAATTGAACAACAAAAACGCACATTTTATGAGGATTGATGAAATAGTCAAAAATTGGAGAAAAGAAATTAAAGAAGAAATGAAGATTACGAGGAAGGAAGGGTCGGATGTACTTGCAACAAGAAGCGAGATATATAGTAATGAGAAAGTAGTGAGATATAATAGCTGTAATACTTTAGGAGCATTCCATCAACTAGTGAAAGATTCAAATGCAATTAGTAACAATAAAAGAAATTCCCTTCTCCTACAATTTGAGAATGAAATAGAATCTATCAGTCATGAAGTTGAATCAGAAACAAATATCCAGGACTCTAGCATTAATGAAATGGTTAGAATTCAGATTTTTTCGGTATTAGCAACTATGGACTTAATAAAAAAAAGAAAGAGAGTTAGCTGAATAGGTCTCCGATTGAAGGGAGAATGCCAATATATTCAGCCAAAGTACTGTATAATCCTATCAATGTGCTAATTATACCATAAATAAGCAAAGCATATTTATGCCATTTTGATATATTGAAACCAAAAAATGCTTCAAATTGTCGTTTATAGATTCTTATTGGCAGATCAATAGTTCGAACTATTTTATAATTTTGCTCAAATTCTACCCTTAAAATACTAATAGGGTCAGGTATCCATCTTTTAGGTACGAGATAGAACTCTACAACAATTTCTTCATCTTCAGTATCAAAGTAAACAGTTCTTTGTGTAGGTGCTGTTGTAACAACATTGCTAGTAGATATTGGACGTACTATTAAATTTCCTTGTTCCAACCCCTCTATCTTTGTGGTAGCTTCAAGAATTTCCTTACCAAGTTTTTCAGCAGTCAGAGAGAAATATTCTGCTTCTTTCTTTGATAATTCTAGTTGTTTTATTGAAACATCTTTTGAGAATTCATCTGATTTTAATAGAGTAATCCTCAATCTGAAAACTTCATCTAGACACATGTTTTTTGGGAGTTGTATAGATAAATCTCTTGTGTGAAGAGTTGGTTGTTCTTCTATTATTTCTATAGTTCCTTTATCTAGTAACTCTTGTGGTTCAATAGCAGACTTCTTTGCAAATTCGCCTCTAGATGATTTAGGAGAAACGTAGTGAGGAGACTCAATATTTCTTGGTAATGTCTCCAGTTCAATATCATCTGGTAATTCATCCGTTTCAATATCAGTTTCATCCCATTCTTCATCCTCAGCTTCATCCCACTCATCGTTTATTTTTACTTCTTCAGCTCTTGCTCTTGGTACAGGTTCTGTTGAAGTTTCTGTTACTGAAGGAGCAAAAGAAGATAGAGGAGAAGGAGGGGGAGGAGGAGCAGAACGTTTTGCCTTTGATTTTCGAATTTTAGGTTCAACTCCACCAAACGTTATCTGTGATCTATCGGGCTTATCTCTAAACATTCTAGACCCAAAATCTATTTTTCTAGCAGATATCGAAACAGCTAGTGTAAATATAGCTGTTACTAATAATGCAATTCCAAAAATTAACCATCCAGACATAAGCCATAATCAACTTACTTTCAAATAAACATTTTGTAGAATAAGAAAAATAAAGAAAGAAAAAAGAAAGAAATTAGAGTTTATCACCGCAGTTTCCGCAGAATTTAGCACTTGTTTCATTCTTAGATCCACAGTTGGTGCAAAACTTAACTTTGCCACTCTTCTCATCGTCTGTTGGATCACCACAGTGAGCACAGAATTTAGCTGCTGGGGAAACCTTTTTCTTACATTGATTACATGTTATAAATGCTGATTCTACTTCGCCTTTTTTCTCTATCTTATCTGCTTGTTTTAGTTCACTTCTAGAGAACAAGTTGTTTACCATGACAGCACCAGTTAATCCACTTCCGCCTTCGGGAAGGGCATCTGCTACCTTAGCCATACCGGAATATTGCTGTATTTGAGCTGCATCAACACCAGAACGCATCCAGAACAAGCGATCACGATATTCAGGGGTAGTATCGATTCCACCGAATTTTAGGTTCTTTAATTTGATTCCCATTTCTTCTAGTTCGCCTTTAACTTCATCTTCTACGAAATCAGATGTTTTTCCGAGTTTTGACATGACATCTACGATGCTTTTCTCTGATAGTTTGCTAATAACTGATTCAACAATGAATGTTCTAAAGAATTCATTAAAATCAGTTGTTGAGTAAATGTTTCTGTTACCAGATATTTCAAAAGCGAATTTTTGTGGATCATTAATCTTGTAAAAGTAGTCTCCAAAGAACTGTAATGGAGCTAGCTCCTGAGTTTGTGATCTTCCTCCGAATTTACCTTGAAAATCACTCATTGATAAAAATATCACTTGACAGTTAAATGGTGATTTATCAAAACCTACTATTCTTGACAGAAAAGTTGTAAGAAGAGGAATGTTCTTTGTTTTCATGAAATGTCTTCCAGATTTCAAAACGTCATATACAACAGAATCTTTTATGAAAACTGCTACCTGATTAGGCATTACATTTACCTGATCTCCCCAATTTAATGTATCACGGGGATGACGATACAAAATTTCGTCTCCACGCCCTGTGGCCCATTCAATAACTTCTACCATATTTATACCTCAATTTATTGATAACCTTAAAGGTTCTGAATCAAAATATTACAATTCTTACTTTTAAAGGTATACAAAGTGGGAATGAGAAAATGTGTGTTTGATTATAAATTTAGCGAGGTTAAGTTGTTATGTCATCCTCTTTAGGCTGAAAAACCTCAGTAGTAATAGATTTTATCTCATTATGGCAAACTGGGCATTTTGCGTTAAATCTTATCCATGTTTTCAAGTGATCTACATGATAAATATTTTCACAATTAGGACAAATAGCTACTGTTTCCTCTTTTTCTACTGCATTGTTACAAATCATGCATCTTGGAATTTCTTTTTTACATTGCCAACATTCCCTCCGTAGAAAGGGATTAGGGAAAGAACAATAAGGGCATCGGACATTTCTTCTATACTTTAGAGCGCTTCTTGTCCTTTGTGATGTTTTGTATAGGTATTGCCTAGCTCTACTAATATTTTCACCAGAGAAATCTCTCCAATCTAGAACTGGTTTCACAATTGAAACTAAACATACAAGAGAGGATATTGCAATGCGTAATGGAAGTGTGAAGTTTTGGAGGAGGAAAAATAGCGCAATACCTAAACCAAAAAGTAAGATATAGTTTCTAACTACAACGTATTTGAAGGCTCTACTTATCAATTTGAACAAGCTTACTGTTTTCTTGTAAATCCAAACTACTGCTTCCTTAACGATTCTGGGAATTTGTTTTAAAGCCCTTCCCCACGCGCGTATAACTGTCAATATCACCCTAGTTATATCTTTAAAAATCTCATAGATTTCTCTTCTCAAGTGGATAATAATATTTATACCAATCAAAGAACCACCAATGATATAATAGTACAAATTATCCAAAAAGGGCATAATGTTCAAAATTGTTAGAACTATCACGGTTATCCCTACCAAAGTAAGAAGATTCCAAGGAGAAAAAATTAATTTCCATTTGATTCTCTTTATCAATTTGACAAATGTGATTTTTATCCTTCTTAGAAATTCCATCAGTTTTTTGTTGAGTTCATAAGCTTCCATGAGGAAACCAAAAATAACCAACAAAACGCCTACACCCATAGTAATGAAGTATAGATAATCGGATCCTGGTAATTCAGAGATTATAGCTATTAAAATTACTGGCAATGCTAATAAGAGAAATCCGATGTAAGCTGTAATTGCACCTGCTACAAAATAATCCAATCCCTTTTTTCTTATTCTTCTCAATATAAATGCAAATGAAATTATCAAAACTCCAATAACAAAAACACCTAAGGAAATCCGAAAATACATATCCTGTATACCTTGTCCTAGAAATACGGAGAGAATTGTTATACCTAAAATTCCCAGAAGAGAAACTGCAAAACCAATCCAGAGAGTTGTTACAACAGGATTTCGTCCTAAATGCTCAAGATCATCTAGTTTTTCTTCTTTCATCTGTTCCAAACCTCCTTCACTTCTTCGAGCCATTTTTTCGATTGACCTGTTCTGAGTTTCTTTATTTCCCTGCGTAATAGTATAAAGGCCCCTATAGCTACAACTACCAGCCCACATCCAACAGATAATCTAGTTATATATGGATCATCTACGAAAATTGGTAGAAAATTGAGTGAGATTATGAGGGTTATTCCATATATTAAAGCAAAAAGCATTGTTAATAGGAGTATTATTCTTAAGAAATTAGTTCCGATATAAGTTACAGGATATTTTATTGATAACCAAATTATTTTAAACACTTGTTTTATTCTCTTAGGAATTTGTTTTATCAGTTTCCAGAATTTTACTGGATGCATAATGGCATCTGCAAAGATTAGGAAGAAACCACCTATAGAGATTGTAAGTATTGTTAATAATGCTCCCCAGCCAATTGAGAAAGAAACTATCACACCATAAATAACAGAAACTAATCCAAGAATTCTTAACAACCACACAAAATATTTCTTAATAAATCTGCCAATTTCCTTGAAGAAATTAATCAATAGATGATAAACATCAACTATTAAATTCTTCAAACTGGCAAAAAAGCTCTTAATTGATTTCCATATAAACCTTAGAACTACAACTCTTGAAAATAATGCACTAATTGGGATTATTACTATTCCTGACCACACCATAACGGTTCCTATTATAGTTGGTTCAAATTCATCACCAAAAATAATTAGTGATATTCCTCCTGCGACAAAAACTAACCTAATTAGCTCTTTCACAATTGTTTTCCAATGTTTATTGAGAAATCTGCCAATTGTTGTAAAGAATCTTTCAATTAGTAAGTATATCTCTTTTATAATTCCATAAAATATATCTACAAACACATATCTTACCGCTTTCCAGATACTTCTTGCATGATGTATGATTAAGTAAGCACCGCTTGCTGATAGGATGACAATATACCACCAATAGAATTGTATACTAAATGTGAAATAAATTGTGGTTGCTATGGAACCTATCGCTACAACATCACAAGTATAGAGAATTACTTTTACCCAGTGTCTAATTAAGAATTTAAAGGGCTGATACAATAGTTTTAGTAGTTTCCAGAAGAGTATTCCAAGTTCTCTGAATAATCGACCTAAGGCTTTTAGATATTCAAATAATATTCTGAGAACAGATTTTCTCAATATTATTTCAAAAAGGAGTATTATGCCAGATCCGATTATAATAAAATATCGAAATGACTCTTCAACTAAACCAAAGTAGATAAGGTAGCCCCCTCCTCCTGCGAGTATCAATCTCCCCAATTCAAGTAGAATTGTCACATAATTATTTTTAAAGAACTTCCAGAGATTAAAAAAGAATGTTTTTAAAGATTCAAGAGTCTTTTTTATCACTTCTTTCGCTTTATTCCATAAGGTCACAAACAAACGTTTGACAGATTTTCCTATTGCGATAATTGTATTCTTAATAAACACTAAAACTGATTTTCTTGTAAGTGTTTCACTTACTATTATAACAGGGATTCCTATCCATATGAAACAATTGAACTCAGGTAAAACGTAACCAAAGTAGATTAATACAACTCCACCAGCAACCCCTAATAATCTAAGTAATTCAAATATTATACCTTTCCAATGTTTTCGAATTAGCAAGAGAAATGATTTGATTGCATTAAAAATCTTCTTGGCGGGTTTAACCAGAAGATTATCCCAAAACCATTGATCAAACAATGTTAATTCTATAAGAAAGCCTAACAAAACAAAACCTATTCCCCAATAAACAAAGAATTCATACGTTAATATTTCTGATAGTAATTCACTAGTGAAAGTTATGCTTTTACTTAAGGAAGTAAGAATTAGTAGAAAGCCTAGTACTATAAGGAAAATTCCGATCTGCACCTTCTTGTTTACTTTGATATTATACCTTAACATCTGAATTGCGAGATAAAAGGTAATTACGAATGAGTTTACAATCAATGCAACAAATAATATATCATACAGTAACCCTAATTCATCAATGAAAAACGATAAGCCAAGAAATCCGAAAATTAGAACTACAAATAAGTAATAGAAGATATTTGATAGTATTTTGTTCACTCTATTCTTCCTGCTTACTTCCATCACACACACTTACTGATTAAACTATTTAAATTTAGATAAATAATAAAAAACTCTCCTTCATTATAAATAATCCTTCCTTCACTTTTTCAATATAACATTTAATAGTATCCTTGAGACTATTGTGAAACATGTCCAGTAAAGCCATCCACAAAATCAATCACTTGATTGGTATTCTATTCTATATTACCTTTGCTGTTTACTTTGTTCTATCTCTTATTTCTATCATTCGGGAAAGTGTTCTATTAGGTGCAGGAGGTATCATCTTGAATATTTTATCATTGATTTTAGAAATATTGGGTCCGATTTATATGATCTATTTCCTAGTCCAACTTATTGATGGCTTTCTCAAAATAGGTGAAGTGGATTACGATATTAATGCAATAGATGAGCAAAAGAAAGTTAGTGTTATCATACCCATTCACAATGTTCCAATCCCCGTTTTAGAGGAAACTTTAGTGGGTTTAACCAAACAAACATACAAAAATTTCGATGTTTGGGTTGGTGATGATAGTCCTGATGAAAACCTAAGGAAAAAATATGAAAATCTCTGTAAAAGATATAATTTCACATACTTTTATGCAGAAAATAAGAATCTTAAAGCAGGGATGTTAAATCTTGTTATTCCAAAAACAAAAGGAGATTATGTTTCATTTTTTGATGTAGACCATGTTCCAACTGAAGGTATTCTCACGAAATTTGTTGCAATTCTAAATCAATATCCGGAATATGAGTTTGTTCAAGCGAAGTATGGATTTCGCAATGCAACCAATGTGCTTCATGTTTGGTCTGCAATGACTACTAGTCAGATTTTTTGTTCTCAAAATGCACGACGTACTTTTGGAGCAGTTCTTTTCCAAGGAGCATCTGCTTGTTTTCGCAGGAGTGGAGTTCAAAACATACCTGAGAATGTTGTTATAGAAGATTATTCCCACTCAATTTCTCTTATGACTCAAAAGAAACAAGGTTACTTCTTAGATGAATTTGCAGCTCAAACATTACTACCAAGTACCCTAGATCATCAGATGTCACAATTGTATCGGTGGATAAAAGGACAAAATGGTTCCTTTGTTGCTCATATTAAGGACATTCTTATGGGGAGATTAAGCTTTAAACAATCAGCAGATTTATTCTTTACATCCACTATTATATTCGGTGTCACAAGTTTCTATGAACTTGGATTTGTTTATGGTTTCATGTATTTGTTCAAAACACCCTACTTTCGAGCCTTAGGTTTGGACTCACTTTCACAAATTATTATGCCCATACTAATCATGATTATTTATGGAGGAACATTTGCCATTATGATTATCTATTTCATTAAATCTAAATTTCTTAAACTTAAAGCCTATAATGTTCCATTCTATGTTATTTTTGGAGGGTTGGCTTCACCATATCTAAAACTTGCAGCTCTAGATGGATTATTCAGTTCTCTATTCAGATCAAAGAAAAGTGAATGGAATAAAAAACTAAAATTAGGCTTATGGGGAGCAATCTTTTCTGCAATTGGGATTATATTCTTTGGTCTTACAGTGATTTCAACATTAGATCTATTAGGGATAGTAAATTATTATGGTGATAATTTCTACTTTGCAATTTTTCTTGCGATTGGTTTTGCTCTATCTTTTGTGTTACCATTTATCTTAATTGCTAAAAACAAGTTTAAAACTGCAGACTTTGAAGAGAAGCACATTTTTCACTAGCTTTTCTCATTGCAGTTCTCATAATGTTTATTAAATTTGTTAGATTTAGAATAGTATAAGTGATTTCAATGGAAAAAGACTTGGAATATATGATTCCGCTAAAAGAGCTAGACACAAAGAATTTCTTTTTCAAAGTTATTAAGCCTTCAAAAAAAGTGTGGTTCATTAGTGTGTTAATATTTCTCAGTTGTTATGTAGCATGGTTTTTATCTATCTGGTTTCTAAGTGGCACAGATAACCCTTCACAAAAACTTTTAATCGCAATTTTAGTCGTCGTTGCTTCTATAGCTTCTCCACTTTTAGGTTTATTTCTCTGGAAAAAGGTTGGTGGATGGGTCTCTAAGAAACTGATATTTGAAACATTAAAAACTAAACATGAGAAAAAAGGGGAAATACGAGAAACCTTAGGCAAACTAAAAAAAGATAGGAAATATCATAAATTTGGTTTCTTTCGCATTTCTATTGCTCTTCTGTTTGGTTTTGATTTAACACCAGATTCAAAGTACTATTTGGAGGAAAAAACACATAGTATTGATATTGGGAGTTTCAAATCGTTTGTAGGTACAAGATTATATGATATAATCTCGGCTTCTCTTGGAATAGGATTTCTCATTGCAACTATAATTAAATCTGCTATATCAGATCCTTCTATTGGATTCATAACAGGATCCCTTGTATTACTATTTTCGCCCATTCTCATATGTTGGTTAACACCAGTTGTTTGGACTATAAGAGATTCACAAATTAAGTATAGTAAAACAAATAATCGTAATAACGAGTTAGCAGACAAAGTAAGAAGAAGTCTTGTAAGCATGTTCTTTGGCATATCTGCTTGGTTAGCTGGATTCAGTTTCTTCAAAACTTTAGCTGAAGAAATGACGTCATTTGGTGATAAATTTGCAGCTAAAGTGGCTATATTCTTTATGGCTATTGCAGGAATACTAATCGTAACGATATTAGCTTTTGGAACATTGTATCTATTTGGTATGCTGTATCTCAATTTCTTCCATGAGAAAGGAGTCAATGATTTAAGAGGGGAACTAAGTGAGATTTTGCCTTATGCGCAAACAAACGCCATAGTTTCTGAAGAATCAGAACATCTAATATAGCCAAGCAGATTAATTGTCATTTAAATCTCTATTAATTATCGGGGATCACTAAATCTACAGTTTCTATTGTTAGATTTTTCATGTTAACATGAGTGTCCCTTGAACCACATTCTGGACAAATGAAATTGTAAGCAAACTCAGGGTCACCTTTTTCATCAGGTTCTCCCGCGTAATCACAGTCTATACACCTAATCTCTGCCTTACTGATTTGTATTTCAAGTGTGGAATCTTTAAATTTATCCAACCCATGAATTATTATTCCATACGCTTCAACTAGAAGCTCGGGTATAATCACATCATATGGACTTGCAGTTACGATAATCTTTTTCACTTGGGTAGCTTTGTGCTCTTCTACAATCACCTTCACTTGATCAACAATTGCAGAAGCAACACTATATTCATGCATTCTTATCGTCCTTCAGATTGAAATTCCAAGTGTTTTGATAAGTTCATCTATCCCTTGACCAGTTTTTGCACTGGTTAAAATAACTTTCATGCCAGATTTTATTTTTGCAGCATCTTCTGCTAAGACTGCAGATTCAAAACCCATTCCCTCGAGATCACATTTATTGATTATTGCAATTTCTGCATCTTTAAAGATTATAGGATGTTTCTTAACAACATATTCTCCTTCTGTTATGCTAACAACAGTAATGTTGAGCTGTGCGCCAATATCCCAAGCAGCTGGGCAAATTAGATTCCCTACATTTTCAGCGATGAAGATATCATAATCATCAATATTTATTTTATCTAATTCATTTTGGATTAGTTTTGCGCTCAGATGGCAACCACCACCAGTGTTTATCTGTACTGTTGTTGCTCCCTGTTTAGCTATTCTATCAGCATCTATCGTAGTAGCTACATCTCCATTGATAACAAAGACTCGATATTTCGAAGAGAGTTTTGCAGCCAGCTGCTCTAATATTAGAGTTTTTCCCGCCCCGATTGAGCCCATCATATTGAAAAATAGTTTGTTCTTACTCTTCATTAATTCTCTAATTTTATCCGCAAGTTCATCATTTACTTGATATGCATGCTTCTTCACTACAACTTTTTTCTCTGAGGGCATATTATCATGCAACGAACGCTTTGAGGTGATTATAAGTTATTCCATTCAACTATCTTAGGCACTAGCACAGCAACAAAATTTATTACCTTAAACTTCATAATATGTTTAGTGACCAGTTAGAGGTATATAGATGAAACTACCAAATTTTAGAAAATCAAAGAGAGCCGTTTCACCTGTTTTAGCTACAGTGATGTTGATTAGTCTTGTTGTAGCAGCTAGTGCGATGGTTTATTTTTTAGTTGTACCTATGTTAAGAGGCAGTTCTGATGTAGATTTACTTACAGTTCAATGGTTTGATAGAGATGGAGACTCTGTTACTGATGTAGCTTATGTTACTCTACAAAATTCAGGAACGGCGGCGGCTATTGTAAAAGGTCTTAATGTGACCATCAATACAGATACGCAAAATGAAACTGACATACTCAACGCATTTGTTCAAGGTTATGATATGCCGTTGTCTATAGACACAACGCAGAGAGTAGATTTAGTACTCGTTTTTGATCCAACAAGTAAAGTAGAAATTGGAGAGAATATATTTAGAATTAGAATAACTTACGATAACGATTTAACATCCTTTGCCCCTGATAATCTCAGACATACTGATATTATTGAGCCACTAGATTTGACCGTTCTCAATCCTATAGATGGCAGTTGGGTAAGTGGGATTATAGACCCTCAAGCTATTGCCATAGGTGGATTTAATACATCCGCGATAACTTATGATTTCCTTCTACCAGATGACACTGTTGTTCTTGCTGATCAAGCAATTACACATAATATCGATTCCACACTATATCCAGATGAAGATCTCTATAAAATAGATTTTTACGTTGAGGATAGTCTTGGTCAATCATCTACAATCAGAAGAACTTTTGGTATAGATAATGACTATATAGGAATAACTTTTGGAGTAAACAGTTCAAGTATAAATCCTGGTGATTTCTTAAGTGCCTCATGGACATTTACTATCGATGGTGCTGATTTGATTAATCAAACATTGGTCCTTGGTGGTAATATTTTTCCATACCAACAAGTTTTCACTTCAACTGAAGCCACTGTAACAGAATACATTCTAACTGGTGCAGAAACTTTACAGATGGCTGAAGATGACTTAGTTTTTACTTTGTTCGTTAAGGATGAAGCAGGTAATCTTAACAGTGCAGGAGATACTTTTTCATTAATCGATAACACTGCTCCGATAGCATATTTTATTTCGCCTGAAAATGATACTAGCAAATCAGACACTATTCTCATTGAGGTCTATGCTTCTGACCCATCTGGCATCGATACAAACAGATTTGATGTGTATTTCTTCAGTTTCTCTTCATCTTTTACTTATCTCTATCAACAAAGCGTTCAAGGAGAAGCGACATATATTGCAAATCAAAATAAATGGGTTTTATACTTCAATAGTTTTGTTTTGCCTGATGATAATTACTCTATCGTAGCTCAAGTATATGACTTATCTTCAAGTGGGAATGGAGCTTCTGCGGTTGTTGATATTGTAGAGGTAGACAATGATGTTATGAAGTTATATGGAGCAACTGCGACAGATGGTAGGGGTGGATTCTTCTTTAGAAGAAGAGGAATATTATCGTTTAACCTCCAATGTTTGGTACCTGATTATCTTACTTTAGAACAGATTACGGTAAACTGGGAAGGTAGCAACAGAATAACTGAAATCGACTCAGTTTATGATGATAGTACAGCACAATATTGGTTGGATAGTGGAAGTGGTCCATATGTAGAAGATACTACCTATAATATCGCACAATCACAAGGTGGTGTTAATATCACTGCTACATTAGATCATCACATAACAATACAATTTGATTATGGAGATAAACCAACAGGTATAACTTTCACTATATCAATATATATTTCCAGTCCTATATTTACCGGTTGGGAAACTTTTGTTATAGATTCTGTTTAAACACTATAACTTTCCTTTTTTTCTTTTATTTTTTATGTCTTTTATGATAATTATCAATTAGCACTGACGAAAACCTAATAATGTAATTAGTAGTGTTCATATTATGAAAGTCACTTACGAACGATATCCAGAATTACCAAGATTCTTGAAATTATTCGTAGAATACGCAGTTACAACTTTACAAACCCGTTCTATTATTCTAGCTGGAGATATTGTTCTAGATGATTTTTCAAAAAGATATAGTACCATAGATATTGTAATTATTCTAGAAAAAAATCTTTGGGATAAAGATTACGATAAGATAGATGAACTAGTAAATCGAATGGTCATCGTTAACAAAGAATTTGCTCATATTTGTAAAATATTTTTCATACCTTACGCCATGCTTTCTGATACTAGAGTAGCACATGATGATATTGAAGGTATTATTGTCCGTAAGTTGCAGCAAGAAATCATAAATAAGTATCCTCTTGAGCAATCAGATGATTTTCTTATTCGCGAGAAAAGCCATGTTCTTTATGGAGAGGATTTAAAAAAACATTTTCCAATACCGCCAGTTGAGGGCTTTTGGTATGAGTTTTTAGAAAGGTTTTCGAAATTGGAAAAAGCATCTATGAACTTTCCATTTCAACATACAAAATCACCAAACTATGAAAAAGCGATGGATTGGATTTTGTGGTTTCCATTTCTTCTACATTCATTGAAAAACAATAATCTAATCGGTAAGATGAAAAGTGCTTATTGGTTTACAAATGAATATCCTGGAAGAATGGGTGATTTTGTAGTAGAAGTGGCAAATTGTCGCAAAAGAAACATATCGCTTACAAGCATAATGGAAATTGTACCTAAATCTAGAGAATTAATGATGTTTGCATTAGAAAGAGCTTTTAGAATAAAGGGAATCCAAATGACACACTTGAAAGATTTGATGAAGGTGGAAAATGATATTGCAAATTTCAGCCGAGTTTTCATGGAAGTACATAATATAATTGATAATCTGCGATAGGAACTATCATGAAATTTAGAGAAGAAGCACTTCAATCTTTTATAGAGAAACTTCTATTAGTTGCACCAGATACAATCTCAGTATATAGTTTTACAAGGGATATTTCCCAGTTTGATAATTTGCTTAAGGATAAGAATGGCTTAGTAATAATCTTAGAAGGGAGAGATTTTTCTGCTCAAAATTTCATATTAATTGATTTAATCTATGATTCAATCCAAGATGAGTTTGGATGGGAAGGAGGCTTAGAATTAGCAACTTCCTTCTCGAGGAATTATGTTAGAACAAAAGCAAATTTATGGCATATTAATGTTCAAAATCCACAATGCTTGCTACCTGAGGATCAATTAAACCTAAGAGAAACTGGTGTTTTAGTTTATGGCAAGGATATTATAGAAGAAATGTCTTTCCCACATAACAAAGAGGAAATTCTAAAAATCAGTATTGGTTTGACTAGAAAAGAAGCAAAGGATATTGCAAACAGGTATAAGAAATATCAACCTTTAATCGATCCAGAATGCTGCTGGCAAAGGCACAACTTTACTATAAATCATTCAATTGTTGGCATTCTAAGGGGAGAGTTTGAAAAAGTAGTTAATGGAATTCAGCCAGAGAAATTTGCACATATTTATGGCAGATATGGTGGTTCAGGAAAAACACAGATAATATATTCCTTAATGAAATTATGTAAAGAACTCAAATTACCGTTCGTCTACAGATCTGAGTTTTGGAAGGATAAGAATGGACTCTATAAAGATATTGAAACAAATCCAGAAAATGTGAGCGAAGAAGTAGCATACTGGTTAATCAAGAACATTTCAACTCCTAAAGTGGTAATATTTCTGGATGAAGTAGATGTTGAACTGAGTTTATTGGAGAAAAAAATGGAAGAGAAATTTACTGAAGCTAGAATTTCATATTTAATTATTTCAGGGGGTAAAGATATACCCAGTTTTACAAAAAATAGATTTGATTTATTCGACATTAGCAAAGAATATCCATTTTCTGGTGACCAGTATTATGAATTAATCGAGAATTTATTACACCTTTCCAATATTGATGAAGGGTTATTTCCCAGAAAACTAATAAAAATATTAGTAGAAAAAACAAGACTATGGAACTTACATATATCTCGAAGAACACCAACTTCCGTTATTTTGGCTGCTAGTTTATCCTTCATTGAAGCTATGAAGATAGCTGAATTAAGGAAACAGCCTATTACTGTTACAAGAGAGCTTGTTGAGAAGTGGTCAATGTTGAGTACATCTCCATGGTACCAAAAATATGGAGATATTCATGATGTTCATGCTGAATATTTAGTTTTTGATGGCAAAGATTATACTGAAACCGATCAGCATTACAAACATACTCTACCTTAATCATCTAATTTCTTGAAAACTTGCAATTTGACACTAGAGTTTGTATTATATGATTCATTCAGGTTTATTTCTTCATTTCTAATTCTGGTTTCCAGAAGTTTTATTGCCTGTTTGTAGATTGGTTCAGGAACATCCCATAACCAAGAAAAGTATCGCTTTTTTATACTTTCAAAGATTGAAGCGTGAGTCTGGGAAGTGGAGATTGTTTCAGAAAATCCCTCAACTCCAAATCCGTGTTTTGACATTTCAGTTACGATATAACTGTTTTTTAGCTTCGATTCTTGTTTTGTCCAACCTAATGTTGACAAAATGTTAAGGAATGATGTATATAATTTGCTTTGATATGCATCTGTATAAACATCACCAAAAATAGCCATTTGAGAAGTTCTTATTATCTCACTCAGAAATTCTTTTTGGTTTTTTATTAAATGAATCACATGAATGGCTATAGTTAGATGAAATTTACCTCGGAATGGAAGATTACATGCATCAGCTTGCAGTATAGAAATACCCTCAACTGCATCCTTTTTTTTCAGTTCTTTCAACATTAATTCTGAAATATCAATACCAAAAAGATGGTTGTTTGTAGAGGAAATGTAGCTCTCAACTCTACCAGAACCTATTCCTAAAGAAAGTATTTGATAGGGAGGTGACCCAAATGCAGCCTGCAGTTTTTTGTTTATCTCTTGGATTAATATTTCTATAATTTCCATAGGAACGGCTCTTGTTCGGTCATAAACCCCTGCTACTCTATCAAAATTGATGTAATTCATTTTTACTTCCACAAATATCGATCAAATGTTATTAATCTCTTAGACTTATCTCCCACAAGAACGTCATCTTCTATTCTTATACCAAATTTATTTGGCATGTAAATTCCAGGTTCATCAGTATGGACATTTCCTTTGACTAATTGTCGTTTATTTCCTTTTACCATGTAAGGTTCCTCATGTACTTCTAAGCCTAGCCCATGCCCTAAACGATGTGTAAAGTATTGTCCATAACCCGCATTATCAATTACTTTTCTAGCAGCAAAATCAACTTCTTCACATCGTACACCCACTTTTGACACTTCAAGTGCTACATCATTAGCTTCTTGGACGATCTCATATACTTTAAGAAATTCATCAGTAACGTTTCCATAGAATGTTGTCAATGTTATATCTGCAAAATAATGATCGCACATCGTTCCCGCATCAATGAGCACAACACTGTTTTCCTTCATTTTTCTTTCAGAGGGTGGTCCATGGGGAACAGCACTGTTCTCATCAAACTGTACAAGAACCCAACTTGGTTCACCTGATTGTAAGGTCATTTCTTTCTGGAATATTTTCAAAGCATCCAATTCTGTTAAACCTGGTTTAAGTAATTCCAAAGCGCTCATCATACCTGCGATAGTATATTTGCCAGCTTCTTCCAAACGTTCAATCTCAGCTTCTGTTTTGATTGATCTTTGTTTCCTTATAATCGAGCTCCCATCTATAAATTCAGTTTCTGGAAATTGTTTTTTTAGTTTGGTGTAGATTTCAAAGGGTAATGTTGGCTCCAAAGCGATTTTTTTCACATTAAAATTGATAGATTCTTTGAGAACTACAAAGGGGTCTTCTTCTTCTTTCCAAGTTATCACATCATCAAATGGAGTATGATTTTTGATATTTTCTTTTTCAAAAGAAGGTGCAATAATCTTAGCATCATCATGAATACTCAAAACACCACATATTAGTCTCTCACTTATAGACATAAATGACTTAAACAGATAACCAAAATCTATTGAAGGAGTAATAAGGAATAAATCTATTTCTGACTTATTCATATCTTCTACAATAGTCGATTGTCTTTTCTTAAAATCTAGAGGTTTCACATCGTCCGTTTAAAATTACCATATTTAGATGTTTTGCATTCAAATATAAGTCGAAAAGAATGTGCAAAAGGTTTATTTTTGGAAAGTACTATTTTTAGCTATGAACTTATCACTATTGGACACTAGACCATTCAACAAATTTGTTGAGATGGAGCTAGAAAGAGATAATCTCTACAGTTCATTTACTCAATTAGATGAACCAAAGGAAATATCTGAAGCGTGGGTTACATTTGCTGAATCATGTTCAAAAAACTTGTCAGCAATAAACAGTTTAGCAGATATGGCAATAGAAAGAATATATGACGTTTATCAAGACATTAAGCAAGGGAAAGATAATCCATTAGCTCTTCATGAATTACTCTATGGTGATTTTCCAAATCAAATAATGGCTTTGAATAAATTTGAATTACAGCTAGGAGTTTTAACCTATGTTTATTCCCAGGTGAGAAATAGAGGAGTATTCAATCATAAACCAGCAACAAGTCAATATACGTACTATATTATAGCAAAAGAATCAATTGATCGAATTTTATATAGAATCCTAACCGATTCATTACCAGATGTCGAAATTTCTGGGCTAACTCCCACCCCAACAAGGGAGGATCTTCTTGATGTTATTATGCCTTTAGTTCAATTGGAAAATTTGAAGCGATTGTTACCTCTTTATGATAGTTTACCTAATAGTAATACCGATCCTAGAGTGCTTTCTAAGAAAGGAGAATATGATTACCTTCAAGGTGTCACTTTATTAACTCATATCATAGATATCTCCCGAAAAACATCTCAAGATTTTTGGTGGTCAGATCCTATTTCCGAACTGTCCATCCTAAATCATGCAAAGGAGCATTTTAAGACAGTTATCAAGTTGTGGAATAAAGCTCCAGAATCTGTAGGAAGTAAGGGGATGGCAATCAAGATGGATTTTATGCCTATAGTTGATGCACAAAGTTCTGTTTCGATGGTCCAACATTTCAAATTACTTGCAGAAAGCGCACTTGAAGGAGGAGATCTTGGTCATGCATCTAGATATTATTCGAGAGCATTGTCTGAATACAAGAAAGCTTACAAAATTCTAAAGAAATCAGAAAGTTCTCAGAGTGAGAATCTTTACAAAAGAATAAAAGCTGAAGAATCTGAACTTAAAATCCTAAAATCCATCACAGAGCTTGCTTTAAAATATACAGAGATAGTTGATAAGTTATATGCTCAAGATACTGAGGGAGCTCTAACATCTTGTATGGAAATAACAGAAATACTAAAAAATATTGAGGGTGCAGGATCACTTCCATATATTTATGGGGTTAGTGTAACTTATTCATCCGCAGCTTTTATGATAAATGATTTACTTACGCAAGAAAATGTAACTTTCAATGTTATCGACAGGTTGATTTCCCAATTTAACTTTCCATTAAGAGCTATGAGTACTGCATTATCTGATGTACCAATAGCGCACATTAAAGTTAATCACGACAATCCAATGGCTAGTTTAGATGAATTGCAAGAAATAGATGAAAAACTTTCTTATTTGGAAAGGGCAATAGAACTATTACCACAGTTCATTCAGGAAAAAGATGCGCAAAGAAATAAAATCCATGCCATGAGAAATTATATCAAATCAATAATTGCAGAGAATAAAATCTACCTATACAGTGATTACAATATAGTCCTAGATTTAATTTTAAGAGCCAGAGCTCACTATTATGTAAAGAAAGCAGAGCAGAGCATATCAGAGATTAAAAAAGGAGAAAAAGAGCTAAAGAAATTAATTAATCAAAGATTGGTTGAAACAAAAATTTCCGGAATGGTTACAGAATCTAATTTAGTTTCTTTAGGGCTTCAAAGCTCCTATAAGAATACTAAGAGAGCATTGATGGAAGAGATGATAACCCTTGTTATTGAAGCAGAGGAGTTACCAGAGTTTATTGCGGAATCCGTTGAAGCTCAGTTCAATGAAAAAACAGACTTCCATGAGTTGCTTGACTTAATTCTACTCGATACACAAGAACTATTAGCAGCTAATGAAAACGTTTCAATAAAAGGTAATGCCATCAATTTTGATTTTGTTAGAAGAAGAGAAGTTTTCATACCTTCTATTAAAATAATGGTTGAAGCAGTCGAACATATCATTTTGGGAGAACTTTTTGCAAAAAGTAACAAAATGACCAGAGCTGAAGGCAGTTACAATCGAGCTAACAAATTATTCTTTGAAGTTAGTGAATCTATGGGTAAAATCATAAATTATTTAGAAGATCAAGCAGAGCTTCCAAAATTCATTTACCAACTTTCATTGTTCTGCCGAGAAAATGCCTCCTCTATACGAAACAGAAGAAAAAGACAAGAACCGCCATACTCTGATATGATTTCAACTTTGGATTACCTCATACTTAACCTTTAAACACTCAAAATTCAATGATTAGATAATTAGGGAAGCAATATGGAGAACCTATTTCGGTATGAACAAGATACAGTGCCAATCGTAATTGTTGGGCTTCAATATGCTGGAAAAACAACACTTGTCAACTGGTTTAAGAATAAACGATTTACTCGCCCTAAACCTACTGTTGGAATGGTTGTTGAAAACATAAAGATAGGCAATATACTTTTCAATATTTACGATATATCAGGGCAAGAATCTTCTCGAGAGAATATGTGGGAATCCAATGTGCTAACATCCATGGGCATTATTTTTGTTATTGATTCTTCTGATACTTCAAAATTAGAAGAAGCTTCCACTTGGTACTGGAAAATAGTGAAAGAATGGTTAGGTGAATCTTATTCAGATAAAGCCATCCTTTTTCTTGCTAATAAATCTGATCTGAAAACAGCTCTTAGTCTTGATAAAATAATTAGTGACATGAAACTGGATGAAATGTCTTCATATCCAAATATTTCTTTCCAATTCTTCAAAATATCAGTAAGAAATGAAGAAAATATTGAGCTTGCTTTTAAATGGTTTACTTCAAAGATTAAACGTTTTAGGGAACTTCAATTTAAGAAATTCAAGGCACTCATCATCTCTGACATTTTTGGAAACCCATTATACATTCATGACCCTGATGAAATTGCACAAGACACAGGGATGTTTGTAGGTTACATTAAAGCTTTGAGCGGATTTGCAAACGAGATTCTAGGGCATGAGCGGTTTAAAGTTCTGAAAGTTGATGAAAACCATTTCTTTATTTCGGAGATTGATGACCATGTTGTGCTCATCGCTGTAGATCGAGAAGAAGCATTACCAGAAGCCCGTAGACTTTCTATAGTGTTACATGAGTATCTGAAAGATGAACATAAGGATTTGACAACAGAATTGAATGCACTGTTGAGCGACCATTTACCAAAGAAAAAATTGTAAGAGAAAAGAAGTTCCTTCCACAAAGAATATAAAGACATTAAATTTACTTAAAATTGAGTTTCGTGGTGATTATTAATGGATTGTAAATTCTGTAAACTTGAGAAAATCGATTTGTTAGAAGATGGTTCTACCTTTAAATGCAGTTATTGTGGTTATTCATTTGAAGTTGGAAAAACAGCCATATTTTATGATAAAATGATGCAAATGCCTCTTAATTCATGGTTGTTAGCAGCAATGCTCTGGTTTTCAGCTATGGTTACAGGAGTTTTATTAGGCTTAGGCTTTAGTAGTACATCATTATCTTCTACTATTTTGTTCCTATTCATATATGGAGCATCAGCTTTATTGTATGGTATATCAGCATCTTTAGATTTCTTCAGTGTTGTTGGAAAATTCATTAAAGGATGGTTCTCAAAAGAAAAAATTACTTTTGAAGATGCTAAACTCGAAGTTCAAGCGAAGAGAAAAGAGAAAATAGTAAAAGAAATGGCTACAGGTCAAGCTCTTGACGAAACTACAGGTAAAGCTGTTGATACAGATATTAGACCTGGAGAGAAACGTATTGCAAAACTTGCCCCTTCATTTTTAGCTGGTAGTTACACAATTATCCTCGCAGCTATGTTTATTATTGTGTTTTCTAATATCTTCCCACCAATTTAAGAGAAGATTCTCTTTCTTCTATTCTATTTGTTTATTAAAGAACGAAGATAATTGATATTTTCTACATCTGTACGTCTTTCGTCGATAGGAGTTTCAAGAATCCATGGTTTCTTTCTCAGATCTGAATCATTAATCAATTCAGAGAAGCCTATTTTGCCTATTTTCCCCAAACCCAAATGTTCATGTAAGTCTCGATTTGATCCCACTCCTGTTTTTGAGTCATTTGCGTGAACTATTGCTATTGATTCCATCTCTATTGTTGTTTCTATTTCTGCAATGAAATTAGATACACCTAATTGGCTGCTGATATCATATCCTGCAGAAAAAGCATGACATGTATCAAAACAAACTTTTACTTTAGAATCATTAATTTCCTTGAGAATAGCATTAATATTAACAAAAGAGCCAGTAAGAGTTCTTCCTCCCCCAGCCGAGTTTTCAACTAAAATAGTAACTTTGCGTTTTCCAAAATCAATACCCTTCTGAATAGATTCAACATATTTTTCAAAACCTTCTTGAAAAGTCCCGCCTTTATAAGAACCAGAATGAATAACAAAATAAGGAATTCCTAGAATTACACATCGTTCTATTTCTTGACGAAATGAATCCATGGATTTAGTGTAAATTTCATCATCTAGTGAAGCTAGATTAGGAAGATAAGATATGTGAGCTACAACTGGTGAGATATTATAATTCGAATACTTTTTCTTAAAACGCTCAGTTTCCTCCTTGGAAATTTCTTTGAAAGCCCACCCTCTAGGATTTTTTAAAAAAACTTGAAATGTCGAGCAGCCAATTTTTTTAGCTCTATCAAATGCCAGATCAACAGATTTTGCGATAGAAACATGACAACCAATATTCATTTCATCAACCAATTCTTTCACTATCTCAAATGATGATACGCAACTAGTGACAAATGACTAATAAAGTATTTGTAGACTTACTTGATTACTGAAATGATTTAGAAATTATAGGATGATGCAAGAACCATATAATCTGATGTCAATGATTTTAGCTTTTGTTTTTGATTATTTGAATCTTCTTGTAAGGCTAAAGAATAATAAACTTTGGCTCTAACATAAGCACGATATGATTTGTAAAAATAAAGTAGTTCGATATGATTTTCGATCTTTTCCCCCATATTTTTCATATATTGTTGAATAAAGAACTCAGATAATCGAACCTGTTTGTGAAAGTCTAAATCCATGGAAAGAAAAGCTACTTCTTCTAAAATATCTTGAATCCGCAACATATTGTTAAATTCAATGCAGTCAAAAATTATTATTTCATTTTGATTATAGAATATATTTCCTACAATTAAATCTCCATGTCCATCTACTATTTTTCCCTCGTCCTTTCTTTTATCGAAGGTTTCCTTATTTGTCTCTAGGAACGTGTAAACTCTATTTTCTAAACTTTTATCATATGGAAATCCAAGGTACGTTTTAGTAGTTCTGAAATTCTCATCCCATTTCTCAAAAATGCTATCATATATTGAGAATTCAGGATAAACGATATTTTGCTTATGAAATGCAGATACTTCATCTGCTATTTTCTGTAGAATACTGTTATCTATGGAACCTTCATCCTTCAAAATATTTAGAAGTAAGGAAGCTTGAGGAAGTTGAACCATCTTTACAAGATATTCTATAGGATCAGACGTCAAACCTATTTTTCCTTGAGAATTAACCATTTCTACACTTAGATATAAATCTGGAGCCATTCTTTTGTTTAATACTAACTCAGCGTTTATTGTTTCGTGCCTTTTCTCTAAGGATGTGAAATCCAAAACATCACCAAATTTGATAGATTTCTTCATTTTATAGGCGTAGTTTCCAGTAAGAAAAATCCAACTAATGTTTGTTTCAATTACATCAATATTTTCTAGAACCTCGTGTGGATAAGCTGACGGGATTCTAAGTTTTTCTACTACTTCTTTTTGAGATAGCATTTCCAATCATTTCAAGTGTTTTGTAGTGATCATCTGCCATATTGACTACAATATGTGGGAGATTTGTTGATTCAAAGAGATCTAGGTATTTTTCTAAAACTTTTATATCAGCATCACTTAAAGTTCTTCTGTTTCTCTTCGCTCTCTCTTCAAACCTCTTGCGTATTAAGTCTTCTGGGGCTTCTACTATAACTAATACAAATGTAGCATCAAAACGTGCACAGATTCTACCTACCTTGCTCCTAAGTTTATCTTGGTAAAATGTTCCATCTAATACACAACCGACTCCATGTTTCAGAAGAGTATAGAGAACATAGCAGATAGTATCATAAACCACATTCCTCTGTCTTTGTGAATAAGATCCTCTACCAAAAGAATTTTGTTTGACATCACGGAAGATTCTTTTTCTGACAGAATCTGTACTTATATGCTCCAATCTATACTTTCTAGCAAGTTTTCTAGCTAACGTCGATTTACCAGTTCCAGGTAATCCTGCTAACAAGATTACTAAAGGAGCTCTTCTACCCATTCGAGAACTTATTTATTTCACTTCCTTTTCTGATGATCAGGACAGAGTATCACTGTTTCTTCTTTGAAAAGACTCTTTTTAACTACTTCTCTTCCATGCTTATTACAAACAACTTTTCCGCATCGAGAGCATTTTTGAATATGATCATTACAAGTAAAATTATCACAGAATTCGCATTTCTCTGCATATTCGGTAGAAACAACATTTTTACACGATGTACACACGACAGCATGATTTGTACAAATTATGTTTTTTGATATAGAACCTTCTATAGAATGGTCTTGACATAAAACCTTTCCACAAACACTACAAACATCTGGAGTGGAAACAAATAACATCTTGGAAGATTTCTGTTCTAGACATATTTCACATAGAAGATGAATTTCAGTGCCTAAAGTAGATTCAGCAATCCCTTCAAGCAATAATTTATTGCCTTTCTCATCTACTATAGATATTTCTGCGAGTGAAACAGGAATATAAATTATTGCAGCATAAATATCTTTAATTTCGCTAGCTTTTGGAATGCTAAAATCTTTCTTACTTAGAGTAAAATTGCTATCTTGAAGAAGCTTAACTCTTGGATATGATTTAAGCTGAGTATCTATTGATTTAATTTTTTCAACTCCATCTTCAATTTCCTTTATATGATTCTTAATTACTTCAGGACCAAACTTTATTGTTTCTAGAGCTTTGTTGTAATCCCCAACATCACGGTTGCTCTTAAATTTGTATTTGTCTGTCATCAAAGGTTTCAGTGCAACATAAATTCCTTTAGCTTTCTCAATTTGAGCTTTGAATTTCTTCACTCTTTTTCGCTTACTATCAATTACAGTGAAAATATCTTTTCTTTCTTTTTGTAATTCTTCTGCCCAGTGATTAATTTCAGCTTTATGTTCATTTTCAATATTCACTAATCCTTCTTCAATAGCTTTCTTCCATGCTTGTCCATAGAAAGTTTCATCATTAAGCAACACATCGTGGAAGGATTCCAATATTGTTTCAGGAGTTCTTTGAATTTCTAGCTTTCTGATATTTGAGGATTTAGTGCCATATAAACTACCAAGGTTTTTCAGAGGAAGGACTGAAATGAGCTCATCAAATACCTCTTCAGCTTGAATAGGTATGGATTTCTGACCCCAGATTTTTTCTTCTCCCCCTAACTCAATTTTATCTAGTAATGGGAATATTCGTTTAATTGGTAGATCAAGAGTTACTTCACCCCAACGATCAGCATTGGCATAGTTTACTTGAATTCTTCGTTGAGCTTTAATTCTAAAATCCAAATACAAAAATGGTATATAGGCCAATTCTAGATTTTGAGTCCCGAGATAACTTAATTTTTTATTCCCAAAGAATTTTTCTAATAATTCCTTAAATTCTACTGGTTCATATTTCAGATACTGATCTTTCATTGTTTTTATTATATTGGAAAAGTCGATTGGTTCCATCTCTGGTTCCTTTTCAATTACTTCTTGAAAACCTTCCTTAGTTTCTATGGGTAATGCTTCTAGCCCTTCAGGTTGAGTTTCTGATTCTGAATCAGAAGTTTCTGCCTTATCGATTCCTGCTTGTTTATCCAAGAGACTTGTTTTACTAGAAAACTTTCTTATTGAAGATAATTCTTTCTCTAAATCATCCAAATTTAGTTCCTTTGAAATATCCTCTAAATCCATTGAGTCGATATCGTGATCATAAGTTCCAATTTGTTTACATAACGTTGGTGGGGGAAAATCATACATTTTAGCGACATCTTCATCTGAAAGAGTTTTGTGGATTGAATAGAGCCTGCGAGTGCTTATGTGAACTGGTTCTGGGAAGACATCAGGTGAAAGAATGTAAAATTCACCGCTTTTGAATTGTTGTAACTGGTCAACAATAAACCGTGCGTCTGGATGAGATTGCAGCATATTATCAACAATTCTAAGATCTTGGGGAGTGACAAAACGACCGAAGAAGAAAGTACTAACTTGTCCAAAAGCTTTGTAGTCGACATCACTGATATTTTGCGTTGCAACAAGCATTGATAAACCAAATTTACGTCCCTGTTTGAATAATAATTGCAACCATTGTTTTGTTACAGGATTTTTTGGATGAGGTGGTATAAGTTGTGGTGGTCCTGCCAATTCATCAATGTAAAAAATCAGTTGAGGATCTGGTGAAGGATTGGATCTAATGTATGTATAGAGGCTTTGAGCTAAAGTAGTAATATAGATTTCCCTCAGCCTTAAATTTGTTAAAGTATTTAGATAAATTATTGAAATTCTTACTTTATTAGGATTGGTTGGTTTTATTAGAGTCTGAATTGAGAGCTTTGGTCCTAAATTGAATACCAAAGAAGGTGCTCCAACATTAATAGATTTTATTCTCTTAATCAACGAAGCTTTTTCTTTTTGTGAGAGCAGTGTTCGGATATTTTCTGGTAAGTATGCAATTTCTGTTTTTATTAAATCAATCAACATCTCAAAATCTGCAATCAGAATATCTTTGATCAGACACTGTTCAAAAAGAGACACTAAATAAGCTTTAATTGCTCCTCCTTTTTCAGAATTTAGTTTATAGCCCAAAACATTAGCAATGGTTGTTGCAATTCCATCTATTGCAAGAATCTTTTCTTCTCTGTCCAACTCTTGGGGAGGCATGATTAGTGGGTTTATGGAAAGAGGTATTCCTTTCTCCGATGCTGGAGTGAAAACAACGACTTCCACCTTATCTTTGTATTGTTCAAAAAACGCTTTAGAGATGCCATAAGGTTTCAATTTATCATAATCTTCAACAATAACAAGACTACTAATATCCCCTTGAGGATCAATTATAATCGCTGGGATGTTATTCCTTACAGCTTCTTCAATAAGGATTTTACATACTACAGTTTTTCCTGAACCACTCTGACCAAAAACACTGATATGTTTGCTCAAAGCTTTAACAGGCAAATAAACATCTTCTTGTGTTGAATGTTCTTTTCCAATATGCATCGATGGATTCTGTGCATTTTTCTCTGTCATCTTCTTCAATTAAAAAGAAGAATCAATGTATAAAAACTATTGTAAAATGAATTAGGGTATAAAAAAAAAGAGTTGTAAACTCTTTCTACAGTCCAGCAATTAGGAATAGTATTCCACCGATTATTACTAATAACCCACCGATTCCGCTTCCTACAACACCGAGCACAATTAATAGGATACCTAAAACTATCCAATCTAATCCGAATCTTCCAAGTGCCAAGAGAATGGAAAGAACACCAATAACAATTAGTATTATAGCACCAACTATTGCTCCTAATCCTCCAACTAGATCACCTAGCCAGTTTGCAGTGTTAAAAATATCAACAATACCACCTAAGGTTTCCCCTATCAGCATTAAAACGCCTACAACGACTTCAATTGCTCCTCCTAGAACAGCTAGAATGGATCCTACATTAGAAAGTGATTTATTTCGTTTTGCCATGTTAATAGAAAATGGTATTTATATTTAAATTTATAGGAAAATGGATTTGTTTTTAAAAAAACATATCAACGATTTCTCGTCGAAGCAACAATGTAGATGCTTCCTCCTACAATAATTACCAGGCCTGGAATACCTAATCCTATAAGACCTGCTATAATAACAAATATGCCTCCAAGCAGTATATGCTTTTCCCTACTCACGAAAATTACCGCTGAAGCCCCAATTACTATACAAATAACAGTTAGGATTAAAATATCCAGCTGTATAATATAAAAGGGGGTTCCAATTATCAGTCCAATTGCAACAGGGGGCAGCTCAAAACTAGGCATAAAAAAGTCTACAATTAGAATGATACCACCTATAATATATAGTATACCTCCACCTATTGAAATTCCCTGACTAATTCTGATATAACCTTGTTTAGTCACCATTGTATTTCACTATAGATAATCCCTTTTAAAATTATTGGGGTAGTTTATTTTAAGGTGGCTCTTGCAGATAGTATATGTGGGCTTACTCCTTTTTGGAAACGTACTATAACAGCATTATTTCTGGAAGATTTCTTACCATGGACACGTGATATTGTTCCAGTCAGTTGTTTATCTGATTTAGCATATTTTAGGCTTACTTTTCTTCCTAAGTAACTGTAAATTGGCAGTTCCATATCATAAAGATGTAATATCACTGCTCTATTAGAAGATCTACCTGAAGCATCATGGAGAACAGAATGGACAATTCCATATGTTTTAGACAAAGTAACCTTTTTCTTAACTTTCGATTTCTTTTTAGAAGTCTTAGATTTTATCCTTGGCATACCAGATGCTTGTTTAATAGCTTTTCTAGCAGCTGATGATATACCTTTCTTCACAGCGATAGTTGCTTTGGGTTTGACTGCGGGTTTTTTAGTTATTGGTTTCTTTGTTTCAGCTTTTATTGCTGGTTTTTTAACAGCAGGCTTTTTAGGTGGGGTTTTAGCAACTGGTTTAGTAGTTTTGACTGATGGATGTATGGATGTTTCATCTGCTTTTTTCTTCAAAGCCGGAGGTTTAGGAATTGACTCTTTATCTACTTTCTTTACCTTTGGTTTAACTTCAGCTTTCTTTGTGACTGCTTTAGTAACAGGTTTCTTGTTTGAAGTTAATGCTTCATTTGCATTTAGAATCATTTTTTCAGCAGTTGATTTCCCTATACCAGGTAATTGTGATAATTCATCTGCTGTAGCCTTTGCTAGTTTTTCTATAGTGTTGAAACCACAATCTACAAGTGTTTTAGCTGCTTTGGGTCCAATTCCGCTAATATTTTCAATTTCATTAATTACCATTGCGTAACCCTTCTGAATGTCAAAATTGAGATGATTCTTTTTAAAAATCTTTAGATTGCAAAGTTTTTATCTACTGAATGTATCATAAGAAAAACGTGAAAGCTTTTATTTTGCTAATTAAAACTAGTCTCAAACGCAAATCTAAGCTAAAGAATTGATATAGTATGTCAAAAAGGATAATATTAACCGGTTTCGAGCCTTTTGGGGGATCAGATGTTAATCCTTCAATAGTAGCATGTAAAGCTTTCAATAAGAAGATTATAGATGGATACAAAATAAAAGCTATTGAGATTCCACTACGCTATAATGAAATTAAAAATATTATTGAGCGCATTTTGACAGAAGAAAAACCGGAAATAGTAATATGTACTGGTCAATCACCAAGATCAGTTATTTCTTTAGAAAGAATTGCGATAAATATCGCTAGCTTAGAAAAATCTGCTTATAGCTGTGGTACAAAACCAATCGATGAAATATTAGAGGATAATGGTAAAGAAGGGTATTTCTCCACATTACCGATTAGGAAAATCAAGGAGTGTCTAGAAGAAAATAAAATCCCATGTGAAATATCGAATTCAGCAGGCACATTTGGATGTAATCAGATTTTTTACCATTTAATGCAGTTTATAAATAACAATGAGATTAATATTCCCGCTGGATTCATTCATGTTCCTTCACTCCCTGAGCAGGTTATTGGTAAAAATTCCCCATCAATGACATTAGAATTAATTATCCACGCTCTAGAAATTGCAATAACAACAACAATTAAACATTTACAAGAGGAGAATAGAGAATGAAGAAGTTTCAGTTTTTAGCCCTAAAAACCGAAGAATTTTTTGATATGATAGCTAAGATATCAAGAAAAAGAAGTACATTGAAACAAAAAAAAAGAACTGACAATGAAATGAAAATAATCTGTTTCATAGTTATACCAGCATCAATTATCACATTCTATGTGAAAGAAGAAAATAATTGCTTAAATGTTACCAGAACAATCAACTTTCTGCCAATACTGCTTCTATCCATACCTATTCTAGCAGCACTTGAAGCAATAGTTTATGGAATTTCAACACTTGTTAACAAATTTAGTGCCCTTACTTTCATCCTTGTAGGTATTGCTTGGATTATGGTAGTTATTTGTCTTATCTACCAGACATTTGTTGAAGTAGACGAAATAAACAAGAGATTATACAGAGTAGAGGTATAGAAACATGAAAATTGATCTGCATTGCCATTCTAGTTTTTCAGATGGAATATTTACACCTCTACAACTGCTAGAAATGGCAGAAAAGGAGAGACTCACCATTTTCTCAATAACAGATCATGATTCAATTAAGGGAACAGCAATTGCAAGTAGGGATTCAGTAAACTACTCCTTTTCATATATTACAGGAATAGAAATTTCTGCTAGACATAAACAAGAAAAAATCGAGATACTTGGTTACAATTTCAACGCCAATAATTCTACTTTTAAACAAAGTTTAGTGAAACTACAAAACGCTAGAAGAGACAGGACACACAAAATACTAGCAAAACTTCAAGAAATTGGATTAAATATTATTTTTGATGATGTAATCAAAGAAATCGGTGATGCCTCTAGCCCAGGAAGACCACATTTTGCCAGAGCACTAAAAACAAAAGGGTATGTGAGTTCTATTAAAGAAGCTTTTAATGAATATCTAGCAGAGGGGCGACCGGCTTACGTGCCTAGACTGACTATAGAACCAGAAGAAGCCATTCAACAAATCAATAAAGCAAAAGGGATAGCAGTTCTTCCCCACCCACTATTCGTTGAAAAACACGATTTGAAGAAAATGGAAGAATTATTAGATATGCTTATTTCATGGGGGTTGAAGGGAATTGAAGTATATTATAATTATGAAAACGCTTTCTCAAATTTTCCTGCAAAGAAGATTCAAAAAGTTACAAAGTTTCTTTTAGATTATTGTAAACAAAATGATTTATTGGTAACTGGAGGAAGTGATTTTCATGGTGACAAAGGAACACTGGGTGGAGTTTCTGTACCAAAAGAATATATTTTGCAGATACAATCCTTTTTCAATCTGTAGCATCAAGAATTTCAATCAATAATTCTGGATCATCAGTAAAGATTCCATCAATTTCCCATGACAATAAAGAAAGCATGTTTTCTTTACTGTTTATTGTCCATGGATGCACTGCAATATTATTTCGATGAGCCTTCTTTATAGAATTAACAGTTACAATTCTAATAAAAGAATGTGTTAAAGGAACTTGTAATGCGCAGTAATCCTTCTTCGAGAATATCCAAAGATTGGAAACAAAAGCTAAAACTTCTTTTTTGTTTGCACTAGTTGGTATTTCAGAATGCTTGCTTATATCTCTAAATCTAAGAATTTGTTTATTGTGGAATGAACTTACCAAAACTCTTTGTTCAGCTCCACTTTCTCTTATTGTTTCGAATAATATAGAAGGAGCTTGTTTGAAATCATCTTTGATATCCAAGTTAATTTTCACTTTTGGAAATTTCTCGAAGAATGTATAAAGAGGCAAAATATGTAATCCTTTATTCCTGAAAGGATAATCATCTTTCCCCTTGTTTGTGTGCCAATAGCCAAGATCAAACTCCATAAGCTCATCCAGATTAAAATCTGAGATTTTTCCTTTGCCATTGGTAGTTCTGTCTAAAGTTTCATCATGAAATATAACTGGGGTGCAATCTTTGGTGATTCTAATATCTGTTTCCAAAACATCAACATTTACATCATATGCCTCATTAAATGCCAAAAATGAACTTTCTGGTGTGAAAACGCTTCTTCCTCGATGAGCCATCACCAGAGGTCTTTTACCTTTAAGGAAAGGAATTCCAGAAGTTTTCCAAATAGGTTGATACAATTTCTCACCTTCATGTTATTTATTCAAACGGTCTAGAATCTTACTTATTAACATGAGGAGTCTTTCCATAGTATTCTTACCTATGTCTATTGATTTTCCAGGTTCATGGAATAGAAGATTTCGTTTGAACCTTATCTCATGCAAAAGAGTAACCTCATCTTTTGTTAACATTTTATTCTTTTCTAGAATATCGATTAGTTTTAAGAAATTTATTTCGTCATCTTCAGCATCTGTTTTTAGGCTTGATAGTGATCTTCTGAAAATTGTTTCAAGACTTCTATAGATTAAGAGAAAAGATAAGGTTTGTTCTTCACTTCTAATTTTATCCCAATTCACTATCTTTTCCTTGATATAATCTAAATCAGCTTTAATTGCTTGTTCCTCGGTTGCAGTAAGTATCTCGCTGGATATTAGGTGAGCTAATGGGTCAAACTTGAATTGTTTTTCAATTTTCTCTCTTGTTTCCTCAGGAATTTTAATCTCTTCTAATACCTCCTTATATAGCTTCCAGGCTATGGATTTTGCCATTTCATCTCGATAATGCCAGGAAATTGTCTCAACCAGTTTAACAAAAAGAAGCTGTTTTTTAGCTTCATCAATTATTCCAAAAAGTTCTCTTTGTGTTCTTCTGACAAATAAATTGCTGATTGGGAATTCAGCAATTGCTAGAATTTGCAAAATTCTTTTTTCTCTTTCCTCTTCTAGCTCAAAATAAATTATTGGGAGAACTCTAGGGATTAATGAACACAGATTCTTTGAGGAAGCATATAAAAGATATATGCTAAATCCTAGGAGAATTCCAAACAAACATGCAAAGATTATCACATTTGTTAGATTTGTTATCTGATCAAGTTCAATGAAATCCAGTTTAATAGTTGTAAATCTCATAACTATCACTAGAATAAAGTTGAGTAAGAGTAAAATTGATGAAACTAAGCTAAAAAGGAACAAAGACTCATTATATGTCAATAATTTCTCATTTCTTGTAGTATGTGTTCGATCTATGAAATTTTGATTATATTGATTCTGTGCTTCCTTGGATAATTCAGGTATTAGATCCTTCTTTATCTTTCTCTCCAAGAGCTCTTGTTCATCTCTTTTCAATTTTATTTCCATGGAGATAAGTGGAACAGCTTTCTCTTGAAATCTGAATTTTCTTGGTTTCAAAAAGATTTCATCATAATTTTCGGTAAGATTTTGAGTTATATGATTCTTAACTCCTCCTATTTGGAAAAGTAGTTTTGGTGTTAATAGATAGAGAAAAAGGATTGGAATAACTAGAAAAGTATAGTAGAGAATTGCTGAAAACTGAAAATCACCAGTTCTAAGTCCCGTATACACTATATAGATTAAAATTTCAAGTAACAACGGCAAAATTAATCCAAAAACTACCCTGATAAGTAAAGGAATTACACTTGAACTCGACTTATGGCTCATTATGATAAAAAACAATTCTTCATTTAAATGTATGATGGTAAGAAGAGATTACATTAAAGGACCATTTTCCCTAATGAATCACAATTCTATATTGTCTTGAAGTAATTGCTCTTTCAATAATTTTATCTCTTGTTCTATACGATCTATTTCATTAGAATTTCTAGAATCCAACACTTGAAGATCCTTTAAGCAGACTAATTGTAAACTTTCAATTCCCTCAACAGAATAGCGCTTCTGCTCCTTTTCCAGTGAAATTTTTCCTAGTTCAAGCGTTTTAGCAAAATCCCAATCGGGTGGATATTTATCTATTTTTTCTGCAATTTTACTAAAGAATAATGGTGCTTGAAAGGCTAATCCATAATGACCCAAACCTAAAAGCTTCTGACTTTGTGTTAGTAGTAACCCAATCTTGAAGTGAGAAGTAATGGTTCTATTTTCTATAACATCATCTTTCATTACGTTGAGTAGAGCAATTAATTTTACAATTTCTTGCACATCAATAGGATTCTGAAAGAGAATTGGAGAGATGATTTTCTTTTCAGATTTTTTCTGTCTTATTTCAGAAGTATTATTCTCACAGGATATTTTAACAATTTTATCATTATCACTTATACGTAGAAAAGCGGTCTTATTTGATATTCTAAATAACTCGATTAGTTTCTTTCTACCATTTAAACGCAATAACTGCACTATGAACCTATTTTTCCATTTATCGTAGTAGAACAAATTAGAGGTGATGCCACCCTTTTGGCCTACATATGTTGTTAAAGGGTAACCGTAATAGACCAATAATTCTATTCTTTTAGGTTCAATAGACAAATAGGTGGGTATGACTATTATTTTATCATTAATACATCGTTTTAAAGCCATCTCAAAAGCGAAAATTTCGTTTTCAAGAATATTCTGTTCTAACTCCAGAACTTTGATAGGAAAATTCAATTGATCAATTTTTTTATTATCAATAATGTCGTTTTTTGGGATAATTAATACAATTTCGCTTACGAATTTTTGTAAAAGAGATATCTTATTTACGATTAAATTAGTTGAATCATCATCTACATTATAACAAAAAATAATTCCAGATATGCTTGTTCTATCTACTTTATGTTTAGAGATTTTCTCTTGTGCTTTTTCTAGTAGGTTTCTCAATGAACTATGCATATCAATCCTCAAATCAGTTATTTATTATGTGGGAATAAGCATCAAATGGATCAGACAGTACAACTGTGGATAGGCTTTTTTCAAGTTTCTTTAGGGCAACTGAATATGTGTTATATCTATCCTTTTGACAATAAACTAGCTTGAGATTAGTAAGGTTAAATAAATCGATATTTTCCTTAAATTTTTCAGACCAAACGAGTATTTTGTCATAGCCCTCTTCTCCTTTGAAACCTTCCACAAAAATTATATCAGGCTCACTCAGTGACTGAATATCTCCAATAAGTTCAGTCAAAGTGGTTTTCTTAGTTGTTGTTATTTGTGTTACATTCGAAAATGAGATGGTGGAAGACATTGCACCCTGTGTAAGAAATATGTCTGAATCTTTACCTGATGAGACTGAAGTATGGTTTCTAGCAGATTTTATTGTTGCTACAGAAAGATTTTGTTTTGCGAAAATTTTTATCATATCAAGAATTAAAGTTGTTTTACCAGAATTTGAAAGACCAACAATCTGTACAATTCTTGATTTCTTCATTTTACTAATACTTTCATTTAACTTTTTAAGTATAATGTATTAAGAATCGACGAGAAAAAGTTGGAGGAGGATTTAACTGTCCTATTGTCTTGTGATTAAAGCACTTGCTCCATAGATAAGTTTCTTTGCTGAAGTTATTCCTATACCTCTTATTTTGCATAATTCTTCAGGTTTGGATTTGGCAAGCTGGTCAATTGTTTCGATACCACCATCTTTGAGTAACATAGCAATTTTTTCTCCTACTCCTATTATATCTGTTATCCTCAGTTCGATTGGGAATTTTGTTTCTTCTCTATCATCCATTACTTCTATTTCAAATGGCATGGCTTCTTTTGTTTTTACCGATGGTTTGCTACTAGATGGGAATCCTTCAGCTTTCTTCCTTTCACTTCCAGGAGGTAATGGGATTACATCTACTTCAGGATCTATTTTTCTTACAGGATGAATAAAAGCATCGGATTTATTTCTGATAAGTTCACTTGGCTTCCTCAGATGTTCAACTTTTTCAAATACAACATCCTTATCCTTGAGGTAATCCGAAGGTTTTAACAACACATTACTAGGAGGAGTTAGTTTCTGTTCTACTACGTCTTTTTTCTTGGATGGTTGCTGAACAGGTTTCGCTGTTTTTGTTTCAGTTCTTGCGGATTCAATGGTTTTTTCATGTGACAGTAAACTTGGTTTAACTATTGTATCTGATACTGCATTTATTGTTTCTTGACCTTTTAGATACTGAGTGGGTTTGAGTATATCAACAGGTTTAGCTTTCTTCTCTGTTTTGGGTCTGGGTTGTGTGACGATAGGATCTCCCATAACTTTCTTCGGAGTTTCTGGTTTAGTTGCTTCTGCTTCAAAAATTGTATCATGCTTTTTTATTACTTCACTTGGTTTCAGTAAAGTATTCACAGGTGGTGCTTCAGGTTCCTCTTCCTCAACTCTCACTGGAGGCATAGTTTTCACACTAGGAGAAACTGTTTCCTTTTTCTTGAATAGTTCACTTGGTTTAACAATTTCTGTAACTGGAGATATAAGGCTTTCAACGTCAGTAGTCATCTCCTTTTTCCTTGAAGATGGTATAATGGGATCAGGAACAACTTTAGTTTCTCTAATCTTCATACCAGAAGAGTGTAAAGAGACACCTTTACCCAAATTTCTAACAATTTCTATGAGTTGATAGAAGTTTATATTAGAAACACCTATATCTGAGAAGTATTCTGCTAACCAGTTGGCAAAACGGTGAATATTCACCTCAGATCCAAGCATTTTTTCCCAGAAATTAATTATAATCGAGACTAGTTGATCAAACGAAGAATATTTGTGTGTCTGTGTTACATGTTTGCCATCATATAAATCAAGAACACCCGTCATTTGCTCACTAAATTCACTCTCATTTGGTTTAATAACGACACTATATCTATAACTTCCAATCAAACTTCTACGTTGTAGACGCGATGACATTTTCTCACAAAATAAATATGTTCCATCTCTTTATAATCCTTTAGAATGATTTTTCTAAATTTTATTATGTAATTAAACAAATATAATATGGAATAAAAAAAAGGAAAGGAGAAAAATTGGTCTAAACCTCAGCTGGTTGTTCTTTCTTGTCTGATGACCATGAGGTTCTCTCTTCTTTATCGTAACTTTCCATGATGTTTTCTCTGACTTTTGATATGCTTTCTTGAACATCAGTTGACAACCTTGTTTTGCGTCCTGGTTTTCCTCTGAATGGATCTGTGATGTAAAAGAATAGGATAGTTTGATATGCTGTATTTAGTGGTTTGAGCAATGCAGACATTGGCAAATAACCAAAGATGAAGAAGAACACTGCTACAACTACTCCAAATAGAGCTAAAACCCCAAAATCAGTTGAAACTGAGATTGAAATACCGAACCAATATCGTCCAACAAAGAAACCTGCAACAACAAATATAGCAAAGGTCATCACTGAGAATAATCCTTTAGCAATATTTACACCAGTTTTTCCTATGATGATATCTGCACCAGAATCTAAAGCTAAATCGGAAGATCTAGCAATACTTCGAATGAAGCCTTGTTTCTCTACAACTATAATTGTTAAAGTGTAATAGTTCAGGAATTTAATAATCTTGAACAACCATTTGAAGAGCAGTACGAATAGGATAAATACCCAGTAAAGTACCTTTTTAATGATAGTAAAAGCTTTATAGAATTTTGAAGTTTCTTTGATTTTCTTCGCTCCAAAGTATTGAACTATTTTTACAATCCAATCAAAGAAAGCCATGAACATACCAAACATTACTATACTTCCTTTCACTTTCCAAACTTCCTTCATAGCATAACGAATACTGGCGTCTTTGTAATTATTCCATCTTTTGAACATACAAATGTTGATAGCATCGAGGAAGTACATTGTTGTCCAGTAAATTGCCAGATACACATAGATAACAAGGAATAATACTAACCATTGAACCCATGTTTCTTGATCATTCAACCAAGATAGGTTTATGACCCACACACTTGTTGCTGCTCCAAGAATGAATGTGATAATTGATGCAACAGCAAAAATCAGAATGGGAATCAACGTACGTTTATTTTCATTTACTGCCTCACAGCTTGTTTCGAATATCTTAGCTCCAAGAACTATTCTTCTTGAAACTAGAAGTATCACCATTATAAGCATAGCAGCTAAGGCGACTATACCAATTCCTATCCAAATCGGTTTTAAATCTATAATACAATATATACCTCCACCTAAGATTGCTAGAGGAATACCAAATACAACTGCACTAACAAATTCAGCACCAATAAAGCTCATAATCCAAATTTCTAGATATGCTAGCGAAATTCCAATTAGGAACAAAGCAGCAACACCGCCTAGTATCCAGTATTTTATTGCGTTTAAATCTGGAACTAGCCCTGGAACTGTTGAGATATCTATATCAGCTATGAAAGCAATTGCATAATCTATAAAACCGATGTCTTTTCTGACAAATTCTACGATAGCAATAACCCCTAAAGCCAATGCCGCAAGAGCTAAAAGAGCCCATAAGTAGAAGACTAATCCAAAATCTCTTACTCTTTTTTCTTCTTGTTCAGTCATGAATATTCATTTCTATTCCTTATTCAAAAATGTTTGCTAGGATTACAGGGTTAAGCACGCAAGAAGATTTAAGAAAGGATTCAGAGCAATATTACTTGTGAATGTTGACCTCAATATAATTAGTCATGCAGTTTTAGATAATAAAATATTTTTCACAAAAGGGGATAAAAAAGAAGTGAAAAATCAATTAGGGGGACCAGTCTCTTTTGCATCTACTATTTTTCCTATTTTATCAATTAAAGGGAGATGTATAACTACAGTTGGAAGGGATTTTCCAAAAGAGCATTTAGAGTACTTCTCACAAATTAAAAATTGCCATTTTGAGTTTGATTACAGTGAAAAAACCACTCGGTTTCTCCACAAAATTTACGAGGACTTTAGATTTTTATATTTATTAAAACAAGCATCAAATTTAGATGAATATGTAACAAAAATTCCAGGTGCTAAAGGTTGTTTAATATCTCCAGTTTATCACGAGGTTACGTCAACAACTGTAGAATGGGCATGCGAAGAACACGATTATATTGGAGTAGATGTTCAAGGTTTTATGAGAGGTTTAGATGCAAATAACAAAATAATTCTTCTATACAATCCACAATTATTATCTGAATTAACTAAAAATACAAGCTTTGTGAAGTATTCTTTAAACGAAGCACAACACTATACTCAGAAGAGATCATACATTGATATCATGGAAGGGTTACCCTCTCACAATACTCAAATAGTAACACTTGGAAAAGAAGGGTTGTTATTTTCAAAAAACGAACGATATTACAAGTTATCTGCTCCATCTAGAATAGAGAGAGACCCCACTGGAGCTGGTGATGTACTTGTATCAGGTATATTGTCGAAACTAGTTGAAACAGATGATCTTGAATTGTCTATTGCATTTGGTATGGCTCTTGCAGCAGAAAAAGTACAATTGGATAGATTGCAATTCTTAGCATCGAAAGATTACATAAAAATAGCAGAAACAATACTTGAATCTCTAAAAAGGTTAGAATAAGATTAACTTGATAACATTTGAAGGTTTTTCATAGAATTTTCAATCATTCTAGGAACATCCAATTTACCTTCTTCCTTTATTGCATTTTCTAGTACAGCATTTGTAACTGGGTGTTTTGGCCCTAACAAATCACATATTTCTGGCCCAGCTGAAATATCAAAGATTTTCAATGAGCGAGTATAATCGATAATTTTTTCTTTATCAAACGTAATCAGTGGTTTCAAAACTCTGTATTCTGCAGCTTGCTCAATAACAGAGATGTTTGCCAAAGTTTGACTTGAAACCTGACCAAGGCTCTCACCAGTCCCAATATAGTATGCATTTTCAATCTTAACGATTTCTCCAGCTAATCTCAACATGAAACGTTTCATCAGTACGAAATAGTAAGAGTGTTTACACTTATCAACAAAGGTTTGGAGAGTATCGGCAATATCAATTACATATATTTTCTCCCACCCAAAATTCCTTGCTATTTCTTTACTCTTATCTATTGAATCTTCACCAGCAAAGTCAACATTAGAGAGGTGTAAAGGAATAATTTGATAGTCTTGTTCTTGAAGTAGATAACCTGCTACACTACTATCAAAACCACCACTCAACAACAAGATAACTTTGCGGTTTATCATCAAGTTATCTGAATTTCAACCTTTTAGAATGTTTAGATAAGGAAAAAATTCTTTAAGGAAACACTCTCATTTAATTTATGGAAATCTCTGATTTTTCTATAGATATGTATGAGGATGTGCACAGATTGTGGGAGATAACAGGTCTTACTTTGACAGCTTCTGATACTGAAGAACAGGTTGCAAGATTGTTAGAGTATAACTCTGAGTTATTCATTGTAGGGAAAGCTGAAGGCAACATTATAGCTGTTGTAATGGGTGCATTCGACGGAAGAAGAGGATATGTACATCATTTAGCCGTTGATCCTGAGTTTCAAAAGAAGGGATATGGGAAGGAAATTATGGTGGAGTTGCATAAAAGGTTTCTAATAAAAGGAGTGGTTAAAGTTCATCTATTTGTAGAAAATGATACTGAAGGAGTGATCGAGTTTTACAAAAAAATAGGTTGGTATGTAAGAGACGATCTCAAAATGATGAGCTATATACCTGAATAAAGATTATTTTATTACGTGCTAATTATAACTTGCAATTTGTACATTTTTTTTGGTGTTTAAATAAGGCAGTGTAGATTATACTTTGAAGGATTGTAGCTAAGCATCAAATTCACGATGATCCTTGGGGCTACATCCAACGAACTGCCAAAAGCGAACCGTAAGCATCTTTGCAAGAAGATGTGGGCGGTGTAGGAGGGGATGTGACGTCCCCCATGATGTGCCCAGGCACTTCTAAAGAATTTGTACAAAATTCATGTCATAATCAACAAGAAATAAAAGGAATAAAATAGAAAAGCGAGAATATGCTTATACGGGAGATATTTCTATGTTAAGAATGTCTAAAATCCTCACCATTTCCTTAACATCTTCAACTGTTTTTATTCTCATAGAACTCTTGAACATATTAGAATTTAACTCGGACGCCACTTTGTAGATCTCTCTTCTTCTCCACACATCCATTGAAGGATTATACAAAAGTATGTACATCTCATTTTTGTGCAAATCACAAAGAAGGTATGTATCTGCGTATTCTAATCTTTTGCCTATCATTTCTTTCAGAGAATTATCTTGATTAACACCATAGATCCTGGGGATTTTTCCAGAGAACATATCAACCATTTTTACGAAGACCTGTTTAATGGATGAAGGATTAATATTCGCTTCTGTGCCAAGACTTCTTGCAATTAATGTGAAATAGGGTATAATTAGGCCATAACTATCTAATACTTCTCGTACAGCTGAGCCTTCAAATAAGAAATATGCGACACATAATCTGTATCCTGCTTGCTCAATTCTCACATCAGTAGATGAGGTTATTTCAGTTTCAAACGGAATAGCTATAGCTTTCAAAGTTTCATTATCTGGAACAGGTATGGGACCAAGCATTTTTGGTCTTTGACTTCCATCTAATCTGCCAATTGAAGGCTTGTTCATTTCAACAAGGGTCATACCTGTCATAACTAGTGTTAGAGCTGTATTTTCATCTAATATAGAATTATTGAATAATATTTCTGGTCCATAATCTTTGAATATACTGAACACCAAAGTTGGTTCTTTGGAAATATTTGGATTTATCATTTATTTTTCTCCTTTTAATCATCCTTTATTGGTTCTTGATCTAAAGCAATCGCGATTTCAGGGATTTTGCGCAAAATTTCGTATTTAACTTGTTTTGGCATTTCTTTAGTCGGATCTCTATCCCGTTCTTCAATAAATGCTTGAAGAATCTCCTCGGCAAGAGATTGTGCTTTAGACTCACTATCATCTCTACCAACGAATAATACTATGCTCCATCCACTTACTTTTCGTATAATCATCTTCATAGCGCCTAGTTTTACAACATCCATCACAGATTCGCTTTCAAAGATAGTAGTAGCCATTATATTTAATGCACTAATCAATCCTCCAAGCAATGTGCTATCATGCTCCTCGCCAGAAGCATCGAAGATATAATCAAATGCAGGTACTCCTCCTTCTTGAAGAATAATAACTCTCTTTGGAGTTACATCTTCACGTAAAGGTGTCCTCCCTGTCATTCTTGAAATAATCCAATCAAAAGCGGTATAGAAAGTCTCTCCGGTTTTGGCACTTATTGGATAAATTGAAACAGAACGATTGATATCGTCCATAATTATTTGAAATGCTGGATCTTGAAGTAAATCTGGAAAAGGAACAGCACCTGGTTTGTCTATTTTGTTTGCAAGGAAAAGAATTGATGTCTTTTGAGGGATTTTATCAAATAAGGTAAAAACATATTCAAACGAGGCTTCTATATGTCGAAGTGACTGAGAATTTATCACGAATACAACCCCATCTATCTCACCAAGAATATCTTGGAAGTAAGGACTTTCACGAGCTGTTTCTTCACTAGCTTCAATAACTGAAAGAATGGTCGTACCATATTTTACATTAACGAAACAAGTAGATTGTGAAGGTTGTCCCTCAGCAATAGTTCCAAACAAAAGACGATTAAGAACGGTTGACTTTCCTGAACCTTCTAGCCCAAGAATAACAATTTGGGGGATTTTTCTACTCTTCTCAGACATCATCTTATCTCGTATAAACGAGAGATAATTACTCAATTACCGTCTTCCTCCTTCTACTTCAAGTGGGAACTTACTTTCGAAGACATCTCCTAAGTCTTTACTTACTTCAGCAGGATTCCTACTGAAATTTTCTAAAATTCGAAGTTGAATCTGTTGGGCTCTTGTAACAGGATCAATAGGGTCGATCATTACTGAAAGACAATACGCTCCACGTTTAACATGACTAACGTGTTTTTTATATAAATTCTCTAGCTTTATTGATTGAATACTTTCCTTAGCTTCAACTGCAAACATTTTAGTTAATTCTTTTAATTTCTTAAAATCGTTTGCAACAGTAGCTTGCTCATTAGGGTTACCAAAAATAGCTTCAGAGATAATGTTACCTGAAATATCTGTCAAAACAGCAGCGCCTATCTTAACCTTCCACTGAGCTGCTCCGCATAGAACGTCCACCATCCAATCCCAAGCTTCATAGACTCCTTGACCTGTTAAAGCTGAAACTTTTTTGATGTTGAATGGTCTGAGATTTCTTAAAAATTTATCTAGTTCGAAATGTTCATTGATTTCAGATAATTCTTTTGAATTGGGTAGATCACTTTTGTTCGCTAAGAATAATACAGGAGCGTTCTGTTTTGCGAAATTAATATAATGCCAAAAAGTTTGCTTAGATTCATCAAATCTTACATGATCAGCTGAATCTACTAAGTAAATTACTGCATCGGCTCGCTCAATAAATTTTTTCCATAAGCTCAATCTGAAAGGCTGATGGCCTCCTAGATCAAAGCAAGTAAAGTTTAAATCTCGATATTGATAGTTTTCTAGATTAACACCATACGTTGGTCTAACAACAATATCTTCTTGTTTTAATAATTTTTTAACTAACGATGTTTTTCCAGCTCTTTCTAACCCTAATAATGCTACACTAAATTTGTTTCTTCCAACAATTGATTCTTGTTGAGATGTTGCTTCTGTCCGAGTTTTTTTTCCTCGTTTTTCTCGTTTAGCTTTTTCTTCCATTATGCGTTTTCGAAATTCATAGAAAGACATGTTTTCACCTATCTTGTTTTCAGTAACGGAGCTTGGACATACTATTAGTTCAACTGAATATACTTATTAATTATTTTAATGTTTTCGCTACTCGTAATATCTTTTTTAACATTGTGTGTATCGTATTTAAGTCATTCCAAACTATCAAGTGGCGGAGATTGAAGGTTAACTTGGAATCCATCTTAAAGCAAATAGAATGAGTATTAAAACACCTAGAATAATACAAACAATTGCGAAATTATACTTGCGTGCAATAAAGACAAATAATTCCATAGTGAGATAACCGATTATAGCAGTTACCAATATTGCTATAATAATCATCCACCAATCAGCTGGAAATACGCTTTCATGTTTAATCAGTTTGATTATAAGATTAAGAATAAAACCTCCAAGTACAGCGGGGATACTCATAATAAAACTCCCCTTAATTGCATCTTCTTTATTCACAGAAAAGAATAACAAACCACTCATTGTAACACCTGATCTACTAATGCCGGGGATGATTGTGAATCCTTGTAGAAGACCAATAAATGTCATCTCTTTTTTTGAGAGATTTTCTATTTTCTTTCCCGCCTTCTGCTGTTTTTTCGCGTAGAAGAGAAATCCAGCTGTCACAAGAAGCGCAACTCCTACAATTAGCATAATATACTCACCTATAGATGGGTCAAGAGTTAAATAGTAAACTAAGAGAAAGCAAGGCACCCCAATGATTATTGTCCCAATGGTGCTTAAAACTAAAAACCATCGCCATTGTACTGTAACAGAATCCCTAACTTTTGGATTGATATAGAGATAAATTTCTTTTCGATATTTTACAGATACAGCGATAAGCGTCCCCAAATGAAGCCACAAAGCAAGATCTAAAGCACTGCTAGAAGGAATTCCTAACAAAGTTGAAACAGTTATTATTTGCCCTTCAGAACTTACAGGTAACCATTCTAGAATGCCTTGAATAAAAGCGAGTAGTAAAAGTATCCAGAAAAGCATCTCGAGAATAAAATGAAAAAATGGTTATAAAAAGCTATTCTTGGCTAATTCTCCAGCGAATATATACTTCTAGTTTTTCTCCAACGGGTACGATGGTCTCATTTTCCGCAATGGCAGCTTCAAAGTTTTTTATTTTTATTGAAAGAATCCACCCTTCACCATATGGGTCAGAATTTAAGAGATTTGGAGAATTTTTTAGTTTTTCATTCTTTTCTATAATCACTCCATCAAAAGGAGCTTTCAGTTGCCCTATCCATTTCCCACTTTCATATGTCCCTATCACCTGACCTTTTTTCACCCGTTTTTCTAATTTCATTGTACGAACATATTCAATGTCTCCTGCTTTTTTTGATACATAATCATCAACACCCAAAATAACTTCAGTGTTAGATTTTTTCTTTAACCAAATATGTCCAGGTTCTCCTGTCACATAAAGCAGGTTATCGGGGAAGATATATTGTTCTATGTTTATCATAAAAACTCACTTGCTATTCTTATAACGAATTTTAGATTAAATAGCGGGAAAATTCTCATCTTAGGTGAACATACTTTCCCAGGATTGCTTATATTTTTAGGATCAACTTTTTTCTTGAAATTCTTATAACGTTTGTACATTTCCTTCCCATAGATTTGGGAGTAGTAACCAGCAAACCACAAACCTGTAGAATATGGAAATCCACCTATTCTTTTACTCTTTAAAACGTGTTTATTGATTTTAAGCATTAGGAGAGTTTTCTTGAAATCATTGATTGGTTCTTCTATTGGAAGATAGAGTAAGAGCGAATAATGAGTATTGGAAATAAGTTCACCTTCAACTCTTAATGATCCTTCAAAAAGACTGGTTAATTTTTTAAGATATTTTGCGCTGGTTTCAATTGGCAATATCACTTCAGAGACTAGGAAATCAGGATATTCCTTTAATAATGCGAATGTTTTGAATCGGAAATCCCAAATATCTATTATGTATCTTCTATCTAGAATTTGCCCTCCTGCTTTTCTTATAGTATTATTGAAATTATTACTAAATGTGTGTTCTTCCTCCTCATAGCTGATTTCTTTTGATATGATAGCAACATAACTATGAGGGAGATTATATCCAAAAGCATCATTAAATGCTGAAACTTGAGAAGGATTTAGAAACCAAACAGAGTATGGATCAACTTCTTGCAATTCTTTCAATCCTTTCATTAGTTCTACAGGCGAATCAAAAATACAACCAAATTGCTTCAAAGGAATATCAAATTTGATTTTAAGTTTTATCTCAGAAATAATGCCTAAGGTTCCATTAGATCCAAAAAATAAGGATATATCCTTCTTTTCACTAAAAACCTGCACTTCTCCATTTGGAAGAACAACTTGCATTTCTGCAATTTGATCAACAACGCTTCCATATTTTATACTACCAATACCATGACCACCATGAGAAATCCAACCACCAACAGTAGCAGAATAGTAACTGGATGGATATGAACAGAGAGAGAATCCTTGCAGCTTCAATTTTTTCTGTAATTCGGAGAAGATGATTGATGGAGATGTTGTAACAGTTTGATCAATAGGTTCAATTAGAAGTTCTCTATCCAATCCTTTACAATCTATAACTAGTCCTTTGTTGTAAGGTATACTTCCTCCAAAACCAGTTGTCCCTCCACTACGAGGTATAATAGGAGTTTTTGTTTCAGTAGCTAAATTGTATATTCGTTGAAGATCCTCAGTATTTCTGGGTAAGATGATACCATCTGGTGTACTGTTGAAGAGTAACTTAGTGAGATTAGGGAGTTTTGACATATCTCTAGAATAAATTTGTAATGCAGCCACATCTTCCTTCATCTGTTTTCCCAGATATCTAACAAATTTTGTTCTAGTTTTCTTATTCATTATCATTATTCTCCTATTGCTCTTTTAATTAGTTCAGCAATATCAATAACTTCCACGTCAAGACCTTTCTTTTTCACACCTTGTTGTATTGAATCTAGACATGTAGGACAACCATTTACTACAATCTCTGCTTCTGAATATTCTATTTCTTCTATTAATCGTGAATTAACTTGTCGGGCTAAATCTGGGTTATTAAGCTTGAGCAAACCTCCACCTCCGCAACAAAGCGCTTCTTCCCGATTTGATGGAAGATCTTCGTATCTAACGCCTGGTATTTTTTCTATAATTTCTCTTGGAGGTTCTATTAACCCACAATGTCTCGCTAATTCACATGGATCCTTGAATGTTATTTTTTCCTTGATTGTTTTCTTATATTTTAATTTATTCTGTTCTAGTAATTCAGCAACAAGTTCAGAGATATGCAAAACTTCTAAGTCCCATTTGTCGCCTAGAATACGTGGATAAACAATTTTGAAAGCTCTATAACAACCTGCACAAGCAGTCACTATTCGCTTCACACCAAGTTTTTTGAATTGATCAAGATTATGTTTTGCAAAAGATTTTCCAACAGAGTATCCTCCAGCTAAAAACACAGGAGATCCACAACACCATTCCTCATTTCCTAGAATTGTAAAATCAACTCTGGCTTTTCGCAGTATTTTTACTACACTAGCTGCAACGCCTTCCATCTTTCCTGAATATGAGGCTTGACAGCCTACAAAATAAGCTAATGAAGCTTTTCTCTGGGTTCTTTTTGTCATGACCATGTTGGCTAATTCTGCCCAAGAAACTCTCTCATCCTTTGGAAGACCAAAGATATTTTGTGTGTCTTTTACTTTGTTGTATAATGAAAGCAAATCAGGATTCCATCTACCCCTTTTGAAAGATTCTTGTCTTACTTGTTCCCATATTTTTAGTAATGGGATGTCTGCAATACAGATATTTTCACATGCTTTGCACATTGTACAAGCAAAAATTGAATCGAAAAGTGATTTAGAGATGTCACCTTTGAGTTCCTCTTTCGTAGTATCTAGAAAATACGTTTTTATTTGGTCTAAAATGCCACGAGGATGGTAAGTTTCCCATTTCAACTCTTTGAATGTTGGACATACAGCACAGTAACCACAATAAACACATTGTTGTACTGCTTCGAGAATATCAACTTGCCATTCATTTACAGAACTCATAAACATTAAAAAAAACTGTTTTATTCCTTTAATGCTTTGTGGTTATGTTAGCAATTACAATCAAGGTTTATATCTATTAAAAACGAAAAAGTGAGGTTTCTTCTTGATAATTGAAGCAATAACAAAATTTTTGCGAACAGTTGTAGCTAATCTTCCAGCTCTTACCAGTTCAATTGGATCTAGATTTCCATCTCTTTCGATAATCTGAACCATGTAAGGACTATGTTCTAATCCAGGACCTTTAAGATAAACAGCGAAATCTACACCGAATTTTAAACCTGGTCTAACTACATATCCTTTTTTTCTAAGATGTTTGTATACTAACATTTTATTATCAAAACCGGTGTATTTGGTCAAACACCTCTCATGAAACAACTTCTTTGTTAAAGGAACGCCATTTTCATCAAGAACTTTCAGTTTTTTCTTTTCTATTAAATAAAGTCCTTCAAAAAACGATATCTCTGAAGGATCACGAAATTCATCACCTAATTGAGGCTTCCTAACACCTATTGGTTTACCATAAAAACCATTTTTGTAGAGAGACTGACCTTGTGTTACATCCCATATAATTATTCTATTTCCAATGAATTGAGCTGTAAACTTCGGTGACATAGACAAATAGAACCGTTTTTGATTATTTAAATAGATAACGTTCATTTAGTTTCACAATGAAAACAATCTGAACTAATTTATATCCGATTAACAGTTACTAATTTGAGAATCATGAATATCTCAACTGGGATAAAAGAATTAGACAATATGATTGATGGAGGATTAAGAACTGGACAATGTTATGCCATAAAAGGAACTGCTGGAGCAGGCAAAACTGTCTTGTCACTTTTCATGACTTTGGGTGCTCTTAAACAAAACATTCCTGTGCTCTTCATTTCAACAGAAGTTGACCCTTCAAAAATTATTGATTATGTCAAATCCTTTGGGATGGATTTTGATGATTATATCAAAAAAGGTCTTCTTGTCGTTGATAAAATTTCTCTTAAACCCCAAGGTGTCAATCTTGTCCAAACGGATAAGTTTGATTTATCAGCCATTATTGCAAGAACCAAAGCTAAAATGGCATCAATTAAGGCAAAACTTGTTGTATTTGATTCTATCTCTGCATTTATTGCAGAGTTTGAATTTGAAAAAACAGCTAGAAGCGGATTTATGGATTTCATCAGAGAAATTACTAAAGAGGATGCTGCTTTAATTCTTACTGCTGAATCGCAAATTTCTGAGGAATATGCAACACTCGAGGAATTCCTAGTTGACGGTGTAATCAAAATACGAACCGAACTTATAGATAATCAGCTTATTAAGAGAATTTCAGTCCCTAAATTAAGATCAGCTCAACCAATTAGTTTTGAGAACAGATTTATCATAAACAAAGAAGGTATAATGATTCTTCGATCAGAGAATCCTCCCACTATCCATATCCAAGAAGAAAAGACAGGTATTGATAGACTCGACGAATTATTAGGAGGAGGGATACCAGCAGGAAGTGTGATTCTTATTGAAATTGATGGAGAGACAAACTATTTTCCATTATTTCTAACAACACTATTACATCAACTAAAAAAGAACAGAGGAGTAATTATCCATTCTAATGTTCATATGCATTCAGCAAGGATATTGAAGGAATTCAATAGAGTTGAATGTGACATATCCTCCCATCTTAATGAAGGTAATCTAGTTTTTATTGACAAATACAACAGAACTGTTACAGCCGTTGAAGCAAGAGAGATGAGCCAACTGATGACTACTGATGACATGATTTCTGTTACAGTTGAATTAATGGAAGCTTTCACTAGAACTGGACAGAGTTCTGTAATTTATGGAGATTTAACCGATGATGTTAATATTCTCTCGGAGACAGATTTCTTAAGATATTATGCTCTTCAATCTTTCAATGTGAAAGAAAAAAGAGCTGTCGCTTTTTCATTTATCAACCATAATGCCATTAGCAGAGAGATTCTAGCACGTTTGAGAACAACAGCTGATATTATCATAAGATTCTCTAGAATTAATTACACAAATTATATAGAATGTATGAAAAGCTCTACAGGGGCAACTTTCCTTCCAAAAGTAGTCAAATTCAAAGATAAATATCCACTAATAGAGATAATAGGTTAGGTAGCAAAAATGGGATTGAAAATACTATTCTTCACAAGCGCAACATGTAGTTGGTGCCCATTCATTGAACAAGTATTAGAAAGGATAGTAGAGGAGGCTCCCCATTTAGAACTTGAGATAATAGATATCACAAAAGATATTGAAAGAGCTGAAGAAATGGAAATTGTAGCAATTCCAACAGTCATTTTACCAAATAATCAGCGCATCATTGGAGCAGCTGATGAGGCATTCATTAGGGAACAATTAGATTTCTATCTGATTATGGGATAAAAATATAAGGCTTAACGCAGAATTTCTCTTATGGATAATCTTGATAAGTTTACAGAGATTGGACACGGTAAAATCTTTGCGTCGAGCTCAATTTATGAGACAATCAAAGATTTGTGTCTTCTTGGAAGTAGATTTGCGGGTACCACTAGTGAAAAAGAAGCACAAGAGTATATGAAGAATTACATCAGAGATTTAGGTATAGAGCCCATAGAGTATGAATTTGAATACATGGGGTGGTATAGAGGTACGTGTATTTTCTTTTTACAAGCTGAAGAAACAAAACCTTTCCCTGCTTTTTCATTAGTATATTCTCCATCCACGGAAGATGAAGGATTTGTGGGAAAAATCGTTGATGGCGGAGGTGGATCTGAAACTGAATTAATGCGTATTCAAGAAGAAGTGAAAGGAAACATAGTAATGATTCATTCCGGTCAAACAGAGGAAGGATGGCTCCATCGAAGAATAAAATATGCTACTGCTGTTGAATTCGGAGCAAAAGCTTTCCTATTTGCAAATCATAATCCTGGTCAGCTGTTCCCAACTGGGTCTGTTAGATCAAACAGAATGGGAGAGATTCCAGCTATAGGGATTTCTAAAGAAACTTATGAGTATATCAAAGAACAAATACGAAGAAAAGAGGATGTTAACGGAAAAATCTATATTTTAAATCATGCATCAACAACCACTTCAAAGCATATCATATGGGAAATTGAAGGAGAGGATAAAGAGGAAATTATTGTAATTGGTGGTCATTATGATGGTCATGATTTGGCTCAAGGAGCAACAGATAATGCAGGATCAGTTGCAGCTCTTTTGGAACTGACTAAACTGATGAAAGAAATAAATTATGTTCCAAAACGAACGATACGTTTCATTGCTTTTGGAGTTGAAGAATTCGGTGTCGTAGGGTCAACAATCTATGTCAATAAAACAGATGTAAGTGATGTTGTTGCAATGATCAATGTAGATGGATTAGTAGGACATATCCCAAAAATTGTGGCGTGTGGAGGTTATGAGGAGATGGTTCATCTCGTTAAAAATATAAGAGATCAACTACTCTATGACCCTATAATACTAAAAACAATAATCACTGCCAGTGATAACTACCCATTTTTACTCAAGGGGATTCCCAACGTTTGCATTTACGGTCAAAATCCAGACCCTAAATCAGGTCGAGGATATGGACACACTTCAGCAGATACATTTGATAAAATAACAAAACTAGATGCAAAACTAGCTTTAGGATTCATTTTCAGTTTTCTTACGTTGTTTGTTTCTATAGACGAGTTCCCCAAAAGAATTTCAGAGAAAGAAGTAATCACACTTCTAAGGGAAGCAAATCTAGAAGATAATTTGAAAGTGCTTGAGAAATGGCCATTTAACTAATCAAGATTTTCTTTTCCTTATTTTGGGAAAAATCTTCCCAACATTTTCACAGTATTCAATATATTTCTCATCAAAGAATTCCAATAACCCTTCCTCTTCATATTTGATAGTGGTCAAATATCCAAGGATTCCAAATAATAGAATAAACAGATAGGGAGAGAAAGCAACCAGTGGGAGACCAATAAAACCTGTGATATAGAGAAAATAGGAAGGGTGACGAACAATCGCGTGTCCAAATTTCGTAGCTAATTCAGGTTCATCATTACTTAGATAAACTCCCCTACTTATCCTACCTAAACACCCAACAATCAATCCTAAAAACATGAAAATGGAACCTATTATGAAAATTGGTAATTGTATAGTATCATTAACGAAAGTTAATGTTAGTATTGGACTATCTGATACAAAGTAGACTATGGGAGCTACTAGAAGAAAAATCCAAAATATCGAAGTTGGTATAACAACTAAAATACCTTCATAAAGAGAGTTGAAAGATGATCGAGGATAACTTGCTTTTCCTTTGTGTATTAGCATATAGAGGTCTAAGGGGATATGAACCAGAAGGTAAAAAGCAAGATATGAAATCAAGACAATATATCTTACTAAAGCAAGTTCTACCATAAGATATTTTACAGTTTTTCATATAGAAACTTTCTTCTATTATTAGGACATCATCTTTTCTTCCATTTTAAGATAGAAATATAGACTAAACTAACGAGAAATGGTAATAACAATATGGTGGAAGTACTCAAAGGTGGACAAAGAATAAATCCTGCTTTTTCAGTATATTCAATTGCTAATTCCAAAGCATAAGCATAAGGATCTAACGATTCATCGAAACCTACACATCCATGAGGTATAGGTGTTACTCCTGGGATTCCCAGTCCTTCTAGGCACTCGTCAATTATTTTTTGTCTAGGTATTATATGGCTTATCGCTTTTCTAAGATATTTTCCGGCGTCAGCAGTACCGACTGGTGTAAGTTCACCAGTTCCTATCATAGGATGTCTCATATTGATTCCCATCTCTTGATGGGACAAAGAATCGCACAATATCACCTTATAAGATAATTCAAAGTCAGGGGGATTAACAACCTCAGAATAGAGATAATCATAAGTTACATCTAAAATATCAACTTCTCCTTCAACAAGCATAGAAAATGCTTCATCCCTATTGGGAACAGAAAGGAAAGTAATATTGTTTAGTTTTTGAGCAGAACCAAACCAATATTCATTTTTAGTTAGTACTATTTTATTTTCTGTAACATTATAAGAATCAAGTTTGAAAGGACCACAAGAGGTTACTAAAGAATCACTAGCATTCACAGAAAATGGAGCTTCCTTTAAGACTTCATAACCATAAATAGAGACAATTGGTTCAACCGTACTTTTATCTATTAAACTATAGGACAGTAGACTGAAAGGAAAATTATACATATACCGAAAATCAAATCGAACAGTATCTGAATCAATTACTACAATGGAATCATTAGAGGAGAAATATTTAGTGAGTAAGTTACCGTAGGTTGAGTGAGCAGAAGTTGAAAAATGTAAATCATATGAGTATTTTATATCTTCTGCAAGAACTGGATCACCATTGCTAAACTTCGCTTCTGGATCGATATCAACAAAAATACTCACATTACGAATATACTTACTATCATAATAATGGGGGATTATAGTTGCGTTCTTTGCAATAGAAGGTTCCCATCTATAATCCAGAAGATTACGTTTGTAGAGTGAACCATAAACACATTGAGCCCAAAGATGATCAAAGTTCTGATTTGAAATAGCAAAATTTTCTTTCTCAAGTTGAAATGCATTGTAAGAATTTAGTTCATTTTTATTACAATAAATCAAATCAGTACTTAGTGAATTATTCCAATTTTCTGAATGATCACATCGCACTTTATGCAGAAGAGGGACTATCCCTGAAATGCCATTGTCAATAAGGAAAAGAGACGACTCATAAAGAATACTTATTGCAGGTAAATCTTCATAGAGAATTGCCTGAAGTTCATAGGCAAATTGATCTCTTTCATCGGGGTTATAAGAGGTTAAATAATCATTCAGTTTGCCGTCGTAAAATGGATTCGAATATTGGTAATAATTTTCGCTACTAATCCAACATCCCGTGTCATAATGTCCTGTTGGGTTAAAGTCCATCTCCCAATTCCAACCAACAGAAAGAATATCATAACCACCCTCTGCATAGGTAGGAATATAATCAAAATCAATTAGTGGGTAGTTCCATGTACGAGGATCGATATTCCCCCAACCAGTTGATTCATGAAGATAAACATCTATGCCAATTTTGGGCAATTGTTTCTGCATTAACACTGCCCACTGATTTCTAGCTTCCAACGTATTAGGAGACAATAATGAAATAGAAAACATGGCTAGTCTATTTTCATCTCCTTCGTCGTCACCTGCTAATGCTGGAGAAATACTTACAAAAACAATAATCAATATTGCTAATATCTTCCTCTTTCTCATGTTTCCTTTCTACTCTTCTTTTCAATTAAAACAATTACTCTTCAATTAATAAAAACGTTCTGCAGGCTTTCTAATCATTAAAATAGTTGCTTAATTGAAATATAAAGAAAGGTAGGAAAAAAACTAGGGTTTGAGATTCAAGTTATTAACGATTGTAATTATTTAGAAGAAAATAGCAAAGACAAAATACGAGTTTCCAATTTAAACGTATTTTATGCTTTTTTAAACCTAAATATGGGATTTTTTAGTAAATATTAAAATAATCTTATTTATTAGTTATACTGATTATTATGGTTTACAAGATATTTATAAGAGGATGCCGAAATATTAGAAGAAAGATTAAATCCAATAAATTACGTTGGATATATCTAGATTTAGATATTTCCCTTAATGAACGCCCAGAACCACCTAAAAACTTCATTACTAGAAGATTTTTTCCTACAAAGATACTTAACCTTGCTTTTCTTGATGATTACTTTAAACGCTTAATAAAAGTCAGAACTCTAGAAGGAGTAGTTCTTCATTTACGTACAATTCCTGATGGAAATGCTAGATTACAATCTCTTAGAGATCTTATTCTAAGATTTAGAGAAAAAGGGAAAAAAATAATTGTTTATGCAAATAATTACGATACCCGAAGTTATTATGTAGCAACAGCTGCAGACACAATTTTCCTACAATACGGTGGCAGTATTTCAATTATTGGTTTTCAATTGTCCAGACTACTTATGAGAGATGTCTTGAAGAAGTATGGCTTTTCTTTTGACGCTATCCCTATTTCGCCTTATAAATCTGCCTTAGACATGTTTACTAGAACTGATATTTCTGATGAAGATAGAGAACAATATCAGCGTATTATTGATTCTTCATTTGAATCATTAGTTTCTGACATGAGTCTTTCACTTAACAAATCTCAAGAAGAAATTATTAACATTGTTAACAATGCCCCATATACTGCTGAAGAAGCTATTGAAAAGGGTCTTGTAAAAGAATTGACAAATGAAGAAAAATTGATTGATATAATCACGAATAAGTATTCAAAATACCGCAAATTTAAACTTGTTACTTGGAAAAAATCACTTAAAATGCTTACTATTCCTCGTCCACCCCCATCACGAAAAAAAATAGCTATAATTAGTGTTGAAGGCACAATAGTTGACGGCAAAAGTAAGAAGCCACCTGTAAAGTTACCTATTCCTATCTTTGGTGATGTTCAATCAGGAGATCAAACTATTGTCGAGCACATGAGGAAAGTTACTAAAGATAAAAAAATCAAAGCTGTTGTTTTACATGTTAATTCAGGTGGAGGATCTGCTGCTTCCTCTGAAGCTATGCGTTCTGCTTCAATTGAACTAGCAAAAAACAAACCTTTAGTTGTTTACTTCAGCGATGTAGCAGGTTCTGGGGGATATTACATCGCAACTGGAGCTAATTGGGTTGTTACTCAACCTATGACCCTAACAGGTTCTATAGGAGTTTTAGCAGGAAAAATGATAACTCAAGAAGCATTAATAAAACAGGGAATCAACAGAGTCTTTCTTAAAAAAGGAGAAAAAGCAGGAATTTTTAGTTCTGAAAAATCTTTTACAAAAGAGGAACAAAAAATTGTTGTTAGGCAAATTACTAGCGTCTATGACTTGTTTCTCGATCATGTTGCTGAATTTAGAAAGATGGTAAGAAAGGATTTTGAACAACATTGTGGAGGAAGAGTTTGGACGGGAGAAGATGCCAAAGACCTAGGGTTAGTAGATGAACTAGGAAGTATTACTAAAGCAATAGAAAAAGCAGCAGAGCTAGCTCATCTAAAACCAGAAAAATATAGAATAGTAGATATTTACAAATCTGATCATGAAGCACCTATTTGGTATAAAGATGGAAAAATTGATCTAACTTTAGAGGAGTGGCTTAAACCATTTAAGAATACGAATGTATGGATGATTTTACCTGAAGAAATAAAGATAAAATAGACTTCATTCTTTTCTTTTTTTAAATATAAAAGAGTTGAAAGTTTTGAAGTTCAAAATTATCTTTTATCATGAATACATATTCCACCTACCCTAAACAATGTTTTTCAAAATTAATTGGGGAAAGATTTCTCATGTATTTCAAATGTTTTAGAAAATTAAAAGTATTTTGCTAGAGACTTGCTATTTGATTTTAAGAAGTATTTGGAGTTTGGGAATGCCATGTAATCCGGAAAATTCTGTTCCTTTACCTTACACATTGATTGAGTGAAACTTATATTGATTAATGTGGTTTTTATTTTGTATGAATTTAAGTATCTCCGAGACGAAAAATCAGATGTGCTGGGCTTCCAAAGAAATCTATAAATGTGGTCTAGTTAATATAGGAGAGGGAAACATCAGTCTAAGGGTTAAAAATCAAGAGGAGATGGTAATAACTCCTTCAATGAACAATTATCTAAATCCTTTACCTGAAGACATGGTACATATAACCTTTGAAGGGAAAGTTCTCTCACCAATAAAAAACCCATCATCAGAATTCTTCCTTCACAAGTATTTCTACAAACAACGACCCAAAGTAAATTGTGTTATTCATACTCACTCAACTTATGCAAGTATACTAGCTGTTCAAAGAAAAGCTCTTCCAATGATTTTCGAAGAAATGGGTGTATTTTTAGGAGGAGGGGTTCCATGCTCTGAATATGCTCAAGCTGGAACAGAACAATTGGGGAAAAATGCTTTGAAAGCGATGGGAAAACAAAATGCGGTCATTTTAGCTAATCATGGGTTAATTATTGTGGGAAGAAGTGTTAAACACTGTGTTTTTGGTGCACAGTTAGTTGAAAAGATGGCTAAAATATATGTTAATTCTTTCATGATGGGAGAAGTATATGAACTTCCCTCTGAGAATCTTACAGAGTTAGTTAAACGTTTCCAACAGGAATTTTCAACGGCTTAATGAATCTTAGAATAATAAAATTTTCTTATTTTATTTTAAACCCATGTTCTCTTATTATATCAATCAATGTTTTATCTCCCCATCCTTTTCTCAAGTGTTTTCTAGAGATATGTTCTGACCAAGAATATTTATCATAATCAATTGTGTCTTCTTTATCTTCTGGTAATGGTATTTTTGCCTTGTTCTTAATATAATACCCTTGAGTGATATAACCTTCATCCATTGATTTCATGCATTCCTTGATTTCTGTTTCATCCAATACTTTGTATTCTTCTTCAAACGCACTGTACTCTAAAGGATATCTTGGACGTATTTCTGTTTCCACAGAAGGATCAGGATAACCTAAACATAAGCCCACTACTGGAAAAACTCTTTGTGGAACCTTGAATACTTCAGATACAGTATCAGCTCTCTGTGGAACGGCACCTAAAAGTACAGAACCCAAACCTAAAGCTTCAGCAGCAAGAATAATATTTTCAATTACTAAGGTAGCATCTTGGATTCCTAACCAAAGACTCATACTATCGTCAAAGATATTTTCGTATCCTCGCGCTTTAATGATTTTCTCCATTCTATCGTAATCAATAAAAAATATCATCAAAATCTGAGTTGTTGGGTATACACCTATCCTTTTGAATTTCTTCATTTTTTCTTTATCTGATGTATATACTATACTACACAATTGAGCTGCAAAAGGAGCACGGAAACCAGCTGTTAGGATTTGCTCTAATACCTCTTTTGTGATTTCTTTATCAGTAAATTTTCTTATAGACCTTCTATTATGCATTATACTAAAAATGTCCTTCATGTAATCTACTCAAATTGTACAATCAAAAATGGAAATATAAAGTTATTTGAAAAAATAATAAGATTATTCTGAAATACGCTGTTTCATTATGATGCAACGCTAGTTACCTACTAAAAAGGTGCCCGATACAAGAAGGTCCTTAGGGAAATAAAGAAATAAATCGGAAAGAAGAGATATCTTCTAATAAGATCTCCTTAATACAAACTCCAAAATAATGTTCTAGATGCCAGTACAAGGCAAATGGATGAGATTGCATTGAGAATTAAAGAATCATAAACACGAATTCTTATTTCGAATAATAGTTTGATTTTTCTAATCTAGAAAAAATTGTATATAAAGAAGTGCAATACATACTATTTGGAGTAACATTAATTTTTTATAAGAAAAAAAACGTTGTAGTTGTGAGGATAATGTACGGCGGTACTAGTGAATTAGAATCGAAGATAGTCGTTTTAGGTTTATCTCAATCAGGGAAAACCTCCATTCGCCAAGTTGTTTTTGAAGGATTTGCTCCCGAAGCAACATCAATGAACCCAGCCACAGTCCGTATAAACCGGAAATTGTTTAATCTTGCAGGTAGTGCGATTAATCTTTTTGATGTCGGCGGGCAGAGCAATTACTTGAACGAAGTTTTTGATCAATACAAAGAAAGAACATTCAGTGATGCAAAAGCTTTGATTTTTGTTGTTGATATCTCTGATGCATCAAATATCATGCGTTCAAAATACTATTTTGATCTTACTGTTAAATCTACAAAAGAGATAAGTGGAGAAGCACGAATATACGTATTTGCACATAAGATGGATGTAGTCCCACCTAATAAACGAGAATCGGTTTTACAATCAATTAAAGAGATTTTCGAAATTGAGGATTTCCCAAACGCAGAAATCATTGGAACATCAATTTTTGAAGATACAATATGGGATGCAATGCAACAAGTATTAGCTTATGTTTACCCAAAAGATGACAGTAAATCCAGTAAAATTAAAGAAAAGTTCCAACAGCAAGATTTAGTGTTTATTGCGCTATCAACAGCACAAGGTTTAATGTTATATTCTCAACCTGAAAGGTATGCTGGATATAATTTCATTAAATTGAAAAATGATCTTGCAAAAATGTTTTCACCAACTTTAGTTTTAGATCATGTTATATTTTCTTTTGAAGAAAACAGAGTCTATATGAAAGAAATAAATGAAGATTTAGTATTAACAACCGTTTTTCCTCCAGCAACTGATATAGTAAATGAAAAGGAATATTTCGATACCTTAGCAGTTGAGATGCAACAACTATTCCAACCTGACGAACTTCTTGGAAGAGCTAAACTCAAGATGAAAGACACTCTCATCAATTATTTAGCAAAAAATAGTATTCCTAAAGACGAGGTTGTTGAAATAAGAGTTGACAAGAAAATTAGTTTTAGGTGCGATGTTTGTGGAAGAAACCTGCAGAAATCAATGCTTGATGTGGCAGTTGAAAACTCTGAACAACTTGAAAGAGGGATTAAGGTTCAGAAAGGATTTGGTTCAACATCTATTGAGATTTATCCTATTCATGAATGTGTTACAGAGATGCGAGAGATACCAATCTTCCTAGATGCACAACTAGAATATAGAAGATATGGTGACAGTCGACCAGTATAAAGTAATACAGAAAAATCCAAAAGTTGTACAAAAAGACAATCATAAAAGATTCTGGATTAGAAGTAATTTATTCTACAGTTTGTTCTTCTTATTCTTCAATTGTATCATCTTCTTCAGCTACTAATCCTTTTGTCAGAAAGTCAGACATACCTTTAACCTCATCTAATGATATTTCTTCTAGTACTGTTTCTTTCTTGTTAACTAAGAAATTAGCAAAGTCCTTTATATCATCTGCTGAAAAACTGATTGCACTTGAATCTCCGATACCACTTAGTGTAGCTACAGGTTCAGTTGAATCTAGAATATCTGATACAGTATTGGACTCTAGAACTGATGGAGTTGTTGGCTCAGTTAAAATTTCTAGAGTTTCTTCGACAATAGTGGGTTCTGATTCTACAGGAATTTTTGGTGTCTCAGCAGGTTCTTCAATATGCTCTATTTCAATTGGTTCTGATTTAACTTGTTCTTTCTCTCCTTCTGTTTCCTCTGAAACAAGTTTAACAGGAGATGGAGAGGGTGGTAACATGATTTCTGGTTCAACAGTATTAGCTTCTTCTACAACCAACTCTGTTTCTATTATCTCCATGTGAGGAACCTCCACTGTCTTTTCAATAACTATTGGTTCAGTATCAACAGTTACTGTTTCTTCAGTAATAGGAACTGAAGGAACTGTTACTGGTGCAGATTCTGGAACAACAACAGGAGCTGGTTCAGGTTTAGTTTCTTGAGTTGAATCTGCAGTTGATTTTGCAAACTTGAGTATAAGCTCAAAAAACATTTTCTTTTTCTCTTCTGTAATTTCAGAGAAAGAAGTTACAAGTAAGAAATTACTAGCAAGATTGAAAATCATTCCATGAACTTTTTCATTTGATGATGTAACTATAGTTCCCGTGGGCTCAATCTCTTGACTCTTCTCCTTAACATAACGTTTGAAATCATGAAGAGCGATTAGATAATCCATTGAATTTTGTGTTGAAACATCGGTTTTAGAGGATGCACCTACTATAGGAGAAAATGTGTCCCTATCAATAAGAACAATTTCTACAATGCCATATTCTGTTAAGTCAAATTGTAGATCTAAATTACCAAATGTGGGTAATGTAATATCAGCTTCAGGTTTGAGAAAATCTAAAAGCTGTTCAATTCTTGGATCTTCTTTATGTTCCATAAGATAGCTTTGGAACTCATCACTTTCCTCCACTTTCTGACCTAAGTTGGAAATTAACTCAAATCGTTTAGTATCGATACCAGCTTCAGCCATAATTGTAAAAACTAATTCCTTTAGACTTTCTCCGTAATAGATACTTGTATTCTCATAATCTATTTCAAAACGGGGATCATCAAATGATTCTCGTATGTGTTGATGAATAACTACCATTCTCTCTGGTGGTACAAGATCTACTTTGTGACACAATACAGTTATTTTTCCATTGGGGTTTTCTTTTTTATATTGTCGTATTGTAAAACTGAATCTTCTTTCTGATTCTTCAAACATCTCGGGATGAGTGACATCAACAATCCACATAAGTAACTTGACATTTGAAAATACAAGATGTCGAAAATGTGTTACAGCTTCGTTCCAATAACTTTCTTGGCCACCTGAATCAATAACCATACTTGATTTTTCTTCGTCAATAAAATGACGTTGATAGTGTACTGTAGCCATGTAATCTTCCATATCTTCTGGAGATTTATTGAAGAAAACCACGTCTTTTATTGCGGTTTTCCCTGCAGCTTGGAGACCCATAAGTAGAATCTTATCTTCGATAGCAGGAGCTTCTTCATTTTTGCCGTATATTTCATCGAATAGGTATGACATAAGTAGTAACCTCTAACAGCGTTGTTGACCTCTTTAAAAATATAGAGTTATATTAAAATATCAATATATCGATGAAGGCTGGAGAAAAAAAAGGGAATTGTTATGAATTATTTCCGTTTTCTTGTGCTTTTTCAGCTTTTTGGGCAGCGAGGACAATTATCACAGATATCTTACGGATTTCTTTCATCAACTCTTCTACTTTCTTCAGAGTATCTTTACCTTTGAGTGCAACTTCCAATTCATCTATTTTTGGATAAAGATACTCTTGGTAGTTAAGAAGTAGGTTTCCATATTCTCTATCAGCAAGAACTATCAGAGAAAGATTCTCAAAACCTCCTCGAGATTGAGGATTCTTTAGTTGAATACCTTGCAAAAATCCGATCATTTTCTCACTAGGTAGTACTATCGATCCAACTCTCCTCTCATTGGTATGTTCCTCAAAACCTAAGCTGGAATAAGCTTGATCTGCAATTTTAAGTAGAAAATTTTCTATTCCAATCTGCATTCTTCCCAAGTATCGACCAACACTCAAAGAATGATCAGTTACTAATGGAATCGGACCTTTCCGTTGATCAAATATTGACAACATAATACCAGGAGAGAGAATAGAATAATTTAGAACTATTTCCTCATCAGTTATTTTCTTCATTAATTCTTCGAAAGGTTTAGGTCGTGTAGCTTTGTAAATAATGAAGGAGATGATTCCAGCAATTAAAATGCTTCCACCTATTATTAAAGCTAATAGCCAGACAGGGAGCTCTTCAGCTTCAGGAGGTGGATATGTAATCACTATGCCATCAAATGTAAATTGTGTTTGATCCCGTGTGTCATCACCCAGAAATCCAGCTTCTATTTTGATTGAAGAAATGTTGGAGTTCAGAGTATAAGATAAAAATGCCAAACCATTAGATCCAGTATCTGCATGTTGTGTATCATTGTAGTCAGAATCCTCAAAAGATAGTCGAACAACCGTAGATGGAAGTTCTGGACTGGTTTTTAGGTAGATATAAATTATAAAATAAATTTCCACAAATGCTACTGGTGTTCCATCCGTTAAGGTTAGATTTGCCATAATTGATACAGGATTACCTTCTAGAATTGTTGAATTTAATACCCATACATCTAATAGAACTAACATTGGTTTTACATCTATAGTAATAATAGAGGAATCAATCATTGTATCAAAATATTCTGAGGACTCTACGTAAATTTCGAAAGTATAATTGCCTTGCTTATCAATAAAATCAGGTATATAGAGAGAGATACTTGCTGTTTTATTTTCTGAAAAATATAGAAAAGATACTTCAGTACCATTTACTGTAATGCTTAGAATCTCTTGAGCAGAAATGTTCAAATGATCATTCAATTGCAGTGTGAGATTGGTTATACTATCATAGTAAAGACTATCATAACCACCTTGCAAGACAAGTAAATTCCCTTCTCTCTTATCAACCCTAAGATGTATAACAATCATATCTTTATGGTCAGCATATTGAGAGATATAAAATTCAATTTCTGTTTCTAAACCATTTGTTACGTTATAAGCCGTTATTGTAAAATCATAAGTTATATTATCAATCTGGACAATTTCAAAACTGAGATTGTAGGTGGAATCGTAGTTATAAGAGATATTCACATTATCAAGAGGTTGCCCATCTAAAGTATCTGTAACATTTATCCTAAAATTGAAACTTTCCTCATACAAGATTGTTGTATGGTAGTTGTTTGAAAAATCAGTGGGTGTAATATAGTTAATCGTTATATCATCGACTTTTAAGAAATAAGTTTCAGTTCTGATATTTGGATATTGATCTTCGCCTGTATTATCATATAGCTTGATTGTTAAATTGTGTTCTCCATCAATTGTGGGTACATTTATGAACCACGGAAATAGGTTTGTCCCATTCAGAAGTACTATAACCGCTCCCTCTGATGTGTTTCCATCCCAATAATATTCCAGCTTAAGAACATCATCATTTTCTGTATTGTCATAAATAATTTCTGTGTTTCCTTGTACATAATAAAACTGACTAATGTGTTCATAGTCTAGAATAGTTTCATTAAAAATGTAGAATGAATCAATTGGTTTTGTTTTATCAACAGTAAAATTATACTTAGTTATAGCAATATTTCCAACTATATCTTCAAGATAAAATGTCAATTGTGCAGTACTACCTGGTGCATAAGCATCTTGTATAAATAAGAGCAGTTTGAATTCGAAATCGCCATCTGTTTCAGGATATGCATTTGCTGTGAATCCTGGAAAGATATCCCATTCATATTCAACTGAATCGATTGTTTTATCAGAAAGATCTTGTGTATTGAATTGCAAGGGTGTTAGGTCATTTATTTCTGAAATATAGTTAAATGGAAAGATGAGATTCAATGTTGGAGGACTATTATCAAGAATTAAACTAAAAAGCAAATCAAATTGATTACCTAAGCTATCATTTGCTCTTACAGTTACTTCTAGAAAACCTTCAAGAAAACCTAGATTAAAATCGGAAATGAATGGTAAAAATGCTGTTCCATTGATTGAATAATAACTGAAAAGAGTTGAATCCGCATCTGTTAGTGTGACATCAACTAGAGCATCTGCTGGTACATATCTATTGCCATCTACATGAATATAATTGACTAGTTCTGTGATAAGATAATCTATATATGGAGCTGTGTTATCAACTATAACATATATTGTTGTCACGTTCACATTACCGGCAACATCCCAAACATATATCACAATGCTATGGTTACCATCAAAGAATGAAAATAGTGGTAGCATGAAAGGAAACAATAGAGATTGATTAAATCCTCCATCGACTGAAATGTCCATTAAGATTTCAGCTGAAAGTGTATAATTGTCTGTTACAGTAAACGTGAGTGCTTCAGACCCCAAATATCTTAAATTACTATAATTGAACACAGAAATATCATACTCTGGTGCTTGCTGATCTACTGTGAATTTAAAAGTAAAAATATGTTCAACATGTGAAAGATCACCTGTTCGAATTTTTAAAATGTGAACACCTAGAGTTGAAGGCAATCCTTCTACATTCGTAAGTTTAAGATATGTACCATCCCAAACTGCGTCAAGTTTATCTTTCCAAAAAACATCATTATCCCATTGATATTTTATTGTATCATTTGAAGAAGTTATTGTAACCTCGACATCATTACCACCAACAAAATATGAATCATCTATCATATATCTTAATTCTACATTAAGTATGGTTGGATCTGTAAAGAAAGTATAATATGAAGTTACTTGATTTCCATGGGTATCATTTGCAGTAACATACAGATCATGCCACCCTCCTGCAGAGGGTAAGAATGTTCTATAGGTAATACCACCAATAAGGTTCAACAGTGCTTCCGCATCTGCATCCCAGTGATAAGTAACTACGTCAACTCCTGATGAATCGTTAACATCTATATTAATTGATTTTCTTGGAGCTTGTAAAGTATTATTGCTTGGTGATTGTAAAATCATGGTAGGTGCCGTAGAATCAAAAGTGAACTTGTAATAATATGACTCCTCAGTATAGAAATCAGTTGTAATGATTCTTAAATCATGTAAGCCTTCAAAATTATCTGCCGTAATATTATAAGGTGAATTGAAATCTATTTGAGGGCCACTACCATCCCACCTATACTTTGCAGAGGTTATATTATAGACGCTGAACTGGAGATCATAATCACCAGCTATAACTGAGTTATTTATAGCATTATCTAAAACAACATTAACTGGAGATTCATCATAACCAAACTGATAAAGCTCTACTATCGTGTTATTGTAAATTGGATCGCTTGCTTTCACTTCTAAAGTATTCCATCCATGTACTAAAGGCAATGAAGTTAAAGTATCATTGTCAAATGGAGTCCAGACAGGATTCCCATTCCATCTAAAACTACTTGTTGAACCATCTGTTACATCAATTGTTATATCTCTAGCTGAAGAATATACTGTCTCATTTACAGCATTGAAAATCTGTATATCGGGATAAACATCTTTCCTCATGTACAACTGAACACCTGACATCCTAGTTCTGTTTAATAAAGTATAACTGTTGGAATAAATCCCATCGACTATATTCCAAGTCATCGATCCTCCTCCACCAACAGGATATCCAGTGAACATTAGTACAGAACCAGTAGTAGGGATACTGCTAAATCTTAACTCAATGTCATACTTTAACCTATAGCCAGCAGGAATTAATACTGGTGAAGCTATGTCAGAAGAAAAGGTCCTTTGAGTCATAGCATAAGATATTGGAACGGTAAATGTTGTTGATGTAATTAAGGAGGTGCTTTGATCAGCTGGGTTGAAAAGGTGAACACTTAATCTTACACCTATTGTTATTGATTCAGAAAAAGTTGACGTTTCAAGATAAGTTAAATAATGTACTCTTCCACTTATATACCAATCTTCAGAGAAAACTGGACTGAACATTTTTGAAGGTTCATCAGGGTAATTTTGTTCGTGCATATGAAACCATACATTTGCTTGAGTAGGCCAAGTATGAGATGCTGTACTTAGTGCTCTCCAGTATAGTTCCTTAGCCAAATAAGCATCATCTTTGATATCATCATATGTTTCCCATACGATAACATTTTCTCTTGAATCACCCCAGTAGATTTGCTCTTCCCCTTCTGGATCAGCGATTAGTTCTAGTCCTTGTTCTGTTCCGCCGCCACTGAAAAAAGCGAAAGATTTGTAGTCTCCGGGAATTTCTAACTTCTTTATAGGAGTTGTTCCACTATCATCCTCGTCATTTATATTTTCATCAGATTCATTATCATTGTCTGGAAGAATAGGTTCATTAGGAAATACTGAATCAGTTATATTTTCGTTATTTAATGAAGGTTCAAAATAGATTAGTGAACTGACGAATAATGTAACTATAAAAATTGATAATAATTTTGACATATTTTTAGACATGATATCCTCTTCTAGACTTGATTTCTAATACCTCAATTTATCGCAAGATTTCTTTAATCTGAATTATTAAGATTTTGTACTATTATTGTATTTAACAATATAACATGCAAATAATAAAGATTATTACATTTGCAAGCTTCTAATTATCTTGACTTATTACCCCATATACTACTTTTTCTATCTCAAATGCCCTGAAGAAGGCTTTTGACACGCTATCTTGTAGTTCATCAATTCCCGTTCTATGTAAATTAGAAATCTCCACTGAACTTATTCTATCCGAACCCATATCTATACCAAGTTTATCATCTATTCTTTGTCTGACAAAAACTTCACCATCTGCAACCATATTGGCAGAAACATCCGATGAAATAACATGATCAAGATGTGTTCCAAGTAATATTATGCTAGTATAATCTGAGATCAACTCGTGATCAATTGCTCTGTTTAACCAATATTCTAAATTTTGAAAGGTTCTAATATCAGCAAGATTATAGGTTAACATTAGTGCTATTACATCATTTATACTTCTTACGTTGAAGTACATGTCAACCGCATCTTCAAAAGCTAATCCTTCCCCAGCTTCAGCTCTCCCTTTCTGTCCAGGCATTATGAATAATTGAGAACTTATAGTTACTTTGTATTTTTCAATATTTGAATAGAGAATGAAGTAATCGAATTCCAAATTAACGGATTTGGATAAGTTAGCACAATCAGCAGTATGGAATGATCCTTTCTTATAACTAGCCAAATTCAAAGCTGTATGAGTCTTTCCAACTGCACCATCACCAATGAATACTACTCCACCCGTACAAATAATGTCGGTTTCGCGGCAAATAAGTAGTTTCTTTTTGTGATTTGAATCCATTAGCAATCAGCTTGTGAAATGATTGAACCCTAAAGCTACATATATCGATTTTTGATTATAAAACTATTTGTAAGAGCAACTCATAAACGAGCAAGAAACTATGTTTTTACTGTAGAGTTTCAACTTTTCTGAAAATTCTATAATGTTATAATTCATTCAAAGGTTGTTCATCTTTTTCAGTTAGTCTTTCTAGAACTAGAGTGTAAAAAAGAAAAGAGAGAGAGATAGAAAGAACTAGAAGTATTTATTCCTCCTTCTGACAATCCATTTGTAAATTTCTATTGCTGTAAGAGGAATAGCTATTGCACCTATAACAATCAACCAATCCGTAAATCCAAGTGGCATAAAAACATAAGGGTCATCAAAGAATATGAGAACAATGTCTTGGAGCCAACCAGAGTACATTAGGAAAATATGTAGAATCGGCACAATTATTACAAGTAACATAACTACCCATCTCCAATCTTCTTTTATGGATCTATGAACAGGTTTGTTCAGTCGACGTAGCACTAACACAACTAAACTTTCTGAAATGACGATTATTGAAATAAACATAGTTCTTGCTTTAGCTTGTTGCAAATCTGCTAGTAGACTAACTTCATTCAACGGGTTAGTTGTTGTAGGTATAATACCAAAAAAGGCTAAGAAGTAGATCAATCCAGCTGCGAATGCTAGAGAAAGTGCAAGTACTACAAGAGCGCCTATATAGCGTCTGTTGAAAATGTCTTCATCATCTCTTGGAGGATATTCCATTATTTCCTGAGTTATACTATCAAAAATAAAGGCAAAGGGCGGGATTAAATGAGCAGTGGAGAAAATATAAACTCTCTGAAAACTTGTAACAAGTGCAAAATCAGGAATAAAAGAGCTAGAGAAATATAAAATTGCTTCAGCTATGTTTAATGCAATGTAAAAGAAAATCATAATTCTAATGCGGTTAAACAATCCCCTCCCCTCTCTGATACCTAAAACAGTACTGGTAAAACTATCATCAGCTATGATAACATCAGAAGCTTGTTTCGCTGTTTCAGTACCAGCAATTCCCATACAAATTCCAACATCAGCCATTGTTAGGGCTAAGGAATCATTTACACCATCACCTGTCATAGATACGATTTTACCTTTGCTTTGATATTTTGCTATGATCACTTGTTTATGTTGTGGGGAAACTCTTGCAAATATTCTTGTGTTGAAGAATTCTTCGTCTGAAAGTTTTGCTATATCATTTCCTTCTATTGCTAGTTCATCTTTTTGAACTATCCCTACATCTTTAGCAATTGCTTTTGCAGTCAGTGGACTATCGCCTGTTATCATTATTGTAGTAACACCAGCTTTGTAACACTCATTCACTGCGTCACCAACACCATATCGAGCTGGATCTAACATACAAACAAAACCATTGTAAATTAATTCTTGTTCTGATTCTGCTCTATCATGACTTAACAGCGTATCTTTATCCATTGGTCTTATTGCTAAAGAAATTACTCTGTAACCTTTTGATGCAAACTCACTAACATAATCATTTATTTTCCTAGTATCTTCAACTGTTAATTCCTTGTAATCTGATGGACTACCAATCCTATTACATAAAGGTAAAATGGTCTCTGTTGCACCTTTGCAAAAAAGTGAGTACCCTTCCTTATCTTGATAGGTTTTACTCATTCGTTTCAATGTTGAATCAAAATTATATTCCATAATGTATCCATATTGTTTTTTAGTTTCCTTCTCATTTAATCCTGATTTATTGAATAATGCTAAAAATGCCCCATCTGTAGGATCTCCAGTAGTTTTCCAAGAGACTTGATGATGAGGTTCGAAAACTTCTTCTACAATCAAATGAGCATTATTATTTAACATACCTCCAACAAGCAAATACTCTAATTTTGAATCTTCTGCAAAAGGTTTTATCGTGTCAGGTATATACATGTCTTCCGAGAAATTTCCCGGTTCATCACCAAGAGGAACTATAGCACCTTTGTTACTGTATCCTATTCCTGACACACCATAAAATTGACTTGTATCCCAGATCCTTTGGATAGTCATCATATTAGTTGTTATAGTTCCTGTTTTATCGCTGCATAGAACAGAACTTCTACCTAATGTCTCTACCGCAGAAAGATTCCGAATTATCACTCTGTCTTTTGCCATCGATAATACTCCAGTAAGTAATATCAAAGTCGTCAATAGAGGGATACTAATAGGCATAATCGCCATTGAAGTTGTTATAGAATCTACAATCTGATTTGGTAGAGGTATATCTCCTCCAATAGTGTAATAATAGATTGTTTTGTATATTATTGAAATCACCAGATAAGCTAGAACAGTTAATCCCAACCATTTAGCTAATCTGTTTACTTTAGCTCGAATCGGGATATCTGTAGTTCCTATCTTTTGTAATTCTGTTGATAATTTTCCAATTTCTGTATAAATGCCTGTATTTACTACTATAGCATTTGCCCTACCTACTTCAACAAATGTACCAGTATAGAGCATATTAACTCTAAGCGATATAGGAGTATCTTCTTGAAGAGTATTTTTGGGCTTGTGATTCTTTTCAACAGCTACCGATTCTCCTGTTAATGCGCTTTCATTTGCTAAACAATTACTTGAATAGATTATTCTTGCATCGGCAGGAACCCTATCTCCTTGATCCAATTCAATTAAGTCACCAGGTACCAAATCTACAGCAACTATTTGTCTAGGGACACCATCTCGTATTACTGTAGATCTCGGAGCAGCTAGCTTGTGTAATGCATCCAATTTGAATTGAGCTCTTATTTGTTGAAAAATTGTAAAACCAATATTGAAAACAATTATTATTAACCAAAAGCCAATTTGCCCAATAACGCCGTCTACCCATATTGCCATGAATATTAGAATAGAAGAAACAATCAGATAGATATTGATTAACCAATTAAACAATGGAGCTAGATATATCTCCCAAATTGATCCTTTGATTTTAGGAATTACATTAGGACCATATTGTTTTAATCGTTTAACTGCTTCATCATCATGTAAACCAAATCTGATATCAGTATTGAGTCCCCCACTTATTTTATCTTCTGAAAGATGATGAGGACACAAGTATTTTTGAGTTAAAAATTCTGTTTGCTTGGCTTTTTTTCGCATGGGCACACAACCAGCTATGGTAAGAAATTAACAATGCTATGCAATATAAACTTTAAGCTGATATATTGAGAAATATTTAACAACCAACACTTCTTTTACAAATTAAGTAAAGTTTAAGAGAGTATCCACAATTGTTTGTTTAGCGATAAACAATAATAAAATTTACAAGTGATTAACTATGAGCACACCCCCCTCTAAAACGCCTAGTCCCGGTATTCGTCGTGCCGGTCCTGATGGCAGACCACTTGGTCCTGACGGAAAGCCAATGGGACCTATCTTATTGCGAGATGAATACAAAAATCTGGTTGATGGATTTACAAACGATATCAAAAAGGAATTGTCTAAAGAAGTTAAGAGTCTTCTTCTAATTGGAAGTTATGTCACAGCAGAGCACATCGCTGGTGAATCTGATTGTGATTTTCTTATAGTCTTAGATGAAAAAGCATCTGGAGATAATTT
>JABCTC010000102.1 GCA_018238545.1 Candidatus Heimdallarchaeota archaeon | reverse complement strand
AGATTTTTGCTTCAACAATAGAAATGGGTTCATCAGAATCAGAAATACTGCAAGGAGTGAGTTTGTAAGCACCCATTATTCTTTCAGCTCCTTTGTTATATCAGGTATAAGAGCAAGATAATCAATACAAGCAGTACGAAATCTGTAAAGAGGAGTAATCTGTTTTCTTAATAGAGGTTTTTTGATAACACAGCTCCCTAAACAATTTGGCAATTCGCTATATTTAGTAGAATCAAAATTATCACAAACTGGACAAAGCTTACAATGTTGATTAGTAGGAAAAGTGTAAGATTGTTTTTCTAATTTCATTTGCCTATCTCCTTCTTTTTGTTTTTCAGCAACTTCAGACCTTTAATAATGTTATAAACATCTGAAGTAAAGAGCTGAACTTTGTGAATGTGAAATCGTTTTTTTGCTGCTGGTTTCTTGAGCAGTTCTTCAAAATTAGCAATTAGATTATCTAAATCGTATTCGGCCATTCTTATCACTCCTGAAAAAGACCTATCTCTAAGCCTTGCTTTTTCAATTGCTCTCTTTCTGCAACGGTTGTAGTGGGGATACCAGAATAGATATCTCTAAAACCATTATGAGTAAAATGCTTTGGTCTTTTGAGTTTCAAAGCTCGTCTTGAACCTAAAACAGAAGAAAGTATAGATTCTTTTCTGGACCATTCTTCCTGAACGATAAAATAATACTTTTCTTCAAGAGCGTGTCTAGCTGTTTCGGCAATTTTAACAATTTCAGTATTGGCATCTCGTTTATCTAAGCTAGAACCATCATAACGATAATACCAGGTTCTAGCACCAAAAAGCACATCAATAGTAACTACACCGTAAGCATTGTACTTGTAAGCCATACTTTGAGCTGTTATATTAGCAACTAAGTAGATCCTTAGTTCCTGATTCAAAATTTCTTCATGCTCTTTAAATTCAGTTTCAGGGTATAAAATATTACCATCACAATTAATGTATGGCTCACCTATTTCACCGATAAGCAAAGTTTTTAATTCTTTAATCCCTATATCTAACAGGGAATGTTGGACTTGTTCTGACATTTTCCTAACCTTTTCTATTGTTTTTGATTATTCTTTTTCGTAAATTTTTAATGTGCACAAGAGCTTCTTCTTTGGCTTGAGCAAGAATAGTTACTTGCCTTTCCCAGTAGCGTAACTCAGCCTCGATCTCCTTATGCTCCTGAAGCTTGCGGATTTGTTGTTGAGAGATCATAAGACTACCTCCAATTTTTGTTTGACTTCTGCTTCAGGAGTATCACAAAGGTAACTGAAGAAAGTAAGAGCTTCAGATTCAATGTAACCTAGTTTTATTCTAACAGCTTTCAAAACTTCAGCAGCGTTTCTACGAAAGTTAGTAGCTTTAGAAGCTTCGAGAGAATTTGAAAGAAAACCAAATATATATGTCCCTCTTTCATTCAAATAGACGTCTTCTACGTTTTTGTCATTATTACCCATATTGTTCACCTTAATAATTATCAGAGGGGATAATCCCATCCTGTTCAATAATTTTAGAATTGAGAATTTCAATAGCATCGTGGAAAAGAGATTTTGGCAAATCTTCATAACTAGGAACATTATAGAGATCTTTGAACCAATACCAGACTTTAGGATAGATATGTTTCTTATCCAAATTATTTTCTTCAGCTATACAAGAAACAATAATGTTAATTCTATTCTGAATAGCTCTTCTCTGAAAACGATCTATATTAGTAACACGTAAAGCTTGTTCAACTACTTCATTTTTGCTTTCTAGTTTCTCGAGCTTGTTATCTTGTAAATCTAACCTTTCATTTGTTCTTTTAGTAGATTCAATAACAAGAGAAACAGATTTGTTTATTTGCTCAGCTAAATAGAGAGGTTCTTGAGCAACTAAAGAAGATTCAACAGTAAAACCAGTTTCAATAATATTAGCAAGGTGATCAACAGCCCACTCCTGAAACTTCTCAGCATATTTACTTTGGTTACACTTCATAATAATGTGAGTAACGCCCTTGAGGTTGAGGAAGATAGTTTCACGAGTTCCAGTAACGGTATCTACCGCGAATACTGTTACATTTTTGCTTAAGAGATGTTCACTGTTACGATATATTTTATAGATATTTTTAGGTGAAGCAGGATAAAGAACCTCACCTATTGCTTTAAGAGAAAGATAGCGAATACCATTCAATTCAAAAATAGGCATGTCTATGTGAAAGAATTTAGGTTCGTCTAGAAGTTTAAGAGACATTAGAATTTAGTCCTCCTAAGATTTTTCTTAATTTCTTGAACATACTCTTTGAATGGAGTTTTCTTTTTCTTAGGAAAAGCTCTCAGCTCTGACTTTTCAACATCAGTTTTCTCATGTAATCCTTCTAGAGTTTCAAAATTAACTGTTGATTTGAAACTGCTACCTTTTTTAACGCCATTGACAGATTCGTCAAAAGAGACAGAAATAGTAATAGTAACCTTTCCTTCAGGCAAGAGCTTTAACCTCCTGATTGATTTTCGTTTCAATAATTTCGAGAATTACTTTAACTCTAACTCCTGGTTCGAATCCTTTTTGTTTTTGTAGAAAGACAGGAATGTTGATAGATCCACGAGAGTCGATTGTAGCTTCAAATTCTTCTTTTTGTTTCATAACTTTTCACTTTGTGTTATGTGTTATATGACATAGTTATGACATAGAATTATTTAAACCTTGCGGATTTTCACATGTCAAAAAGTGTCAATATATATTATATATGTTGAAATGTGTAGTAGGGTTATGAAAATAGCATCTTTTAAACAAACTGGAGTACATGAAATGTTGATATTGTTATTGAAAGAAGAGATGAAGATATCGGAAATAACTAAAACAATCCATAGTCAATCAGCTTATCGTTCAATAAGTTTGTTGAAGGAATTAGGCTTAATTAGTGTTAGAAGAGGAGAGTATAACCAGAAGTTTTATTGCCTTACAGATAAGGGAAAAAAAGTTGCTGCTAAGCTAGCAGAAATAGAAGAGATCCTTCAAGAAGATTAGTGTAGATTATATTTTTCTTTAACTACTTCATGATCCAGTTCTATTAGATCAGTAATGGTTTGGTGAATAGTGTCGCTATCTTCTTTGTTTTTCATCTTATCTCGCAAAGCCATGAGTATATGAATGAAGTCGTATTTGCTAATCATAGTGTTGCAATAATTAATTTTGATGAAAGTATTTAATCACCAATAATACAAAAGGTAATTTTAAAGAGAAATTTTACTAATTCTATATGTGACATACAATGATGTTTTCTAGTGACATACAATGATGTTTTCTAGTGACATACAAAAATTAGGTTGGAGGGGAACATGGTCAATCTTTTGGAAGTGTGTCAAGCATTGCCTCATCTACATCCTGAAAATTTTGCGGAACATATATGATTCTTTGTTCGTATATTTTTCCTTTAATCTTTCTTTTGACTTTAGATATCTTGACCTTAATAGGTCCTGTATGTTTCCAATTACTTCTACGTGGCATGATAATACCTTTTATTTACATGTTAATAAAGGATCTGCTATTTACATGTAGCAAAGATATCATAGGTACATGTAAAAGAGTAGACACGGGTTCAAATCC
>JABCTC010000101.1 GCA_018238545.1 Candidatus Heimdallarchaeota archaeon | reverse complement strand
TACTAAATGAGAATTATGAAGAAGTGATGGCTGGCATTGACAAATTAATGTTTGTCGAGGTTTCCCTCGACAGAGAAAAGGATGACCCACAAAGAATATTTGAAAGTCTTAATTCTACTGGACTGGAATTATCTCAGGCAGATCTTATCAGAAATTACATTCTTATGGGTCTTAAAAGGAAAGTCCAGAATTCGATTTATGAGAATTATTGGGAGCATATTGAACAACAAGCCAAAGATGAATCCACTAATACTAGCAAGGTATCTGACTATATAAGAGATTATCTAACTCTAGAAAACAAGAAAATACCCAATAAGAGCAAAGTATATTATGAATTTAAAGAAATGTATCCCACATGCACGGTTGGGGTATTGCAGGATAATCTCACTCCTATCAAGCAATATGTAAAACATTATAATAAATTACTAAATCCTTCTAATGAACCTGATGCAGATTTAAGGCTGCAATTAGAATACATTGGTCGATTAGAAATCAATGTTGCCTTCCCTTTTCTCCTACGAGTATATGATGACTATTCATCGAACAAAATATCCAAAAACACATTTGTAGAAATATTGGAGTTTATTCAATCATTCGTATGGAGAAGGTTCATTATTGGCCTCCCAACGAATGCTTTGAATAAGATATTCATGAAACTACATGAGGATATTGATTATAATAACTACTTAGTATCAATTCAATTTTCACTATTGACAAAAAAAGGTAATCAAAGATTTCCTAATGACAAGGAAGTTATTAACGCTTTAAGAGAAAAAGACATGTACGGAATAAAGCCGAAAAATAGAGTTTATTTCCTGGAAAGATTGGAAAACCACGAAAACAAAGAAATGATAGTTGTTGATGGTAATAGCAATATAACAATTGAACACATATTCCCACAAAACCCAGAGGCGAAGTGGAAAATAGAGTTGGGAGAAGAACAGTACGATTACATTAAAGAATACCACTTAAATACAATTGCTAACCTTACTCTGTCTGGAAATAACGGAAAATTAGGAAACAAATCCTTTCTAGCAAAGAAGAATATGAATATTGATGGGAAAGAGCAAGGCTACAAATACAGCAGACTTTGGCTTAGCCGCTATCTTGCGACAATTGAAAAATGGGGCAATCATGAAATCGAAGAACGATTGAGAATTATCCAAGATAGGTTTCTTAAAATTTGGATATTGCCTGAAATTGATGTTCAGCAAAGTATTGACTTTAGCGAGGTAAATATATTTGATGCCGATGAACCAACACATAAAAAACTAGAGTATGCTATTTTCTTCGATCAAAAATTGGACATATACACAGTAAGCAAGTTGTACAAGGAAGTCATTATTACACTATTTGACCTCCAACCTCAAACATTTTTTACTTCAGATTTAGCAGAGCTTCTCGTTCTAACAAAAGATCCAGAAAAATGTCGCAAAGCTACACCAATTAATGAAACCTACTATATCGAATCTAACCTAGATGGTGCTAGTAAATTTAGTAGGATTAAGAGAGTTCTAACAGTTTTTGACTTTGAAGACGAATTGACTATCAAGTATCGAGAGAAATAGCATCTTATCTGTATTTGACAGCACCAAAAGTACTGACGTGTTATTGAATCAATAGCGCATTATTTAGTTATACGTTTATGCCAATTATAGGAATAAGACAATAATACTTTTTGAACAACTGAATGAACCAGAAACAGCGGTCATGTTTCCGGCTTTTTAAGTACTGTTCTGGTTATTCAGAGCGTTAGCATAAGGACAAAATGAAAACAGACAAACTTAAACTTGAAATACGGAGTTCTTCTCTCAAATACGCTCACAAACGACACATACCCGTAGACGAATCACACGCTTCATCTTTGATTTATTTGAATCTCTGCGATAATTTTCATCCAGAATCTTTCAAGAGCATTTTAAGCAATCCCGAATGGCGATGTCGCACAACCAAGACACACCCAAATGTTGCGAATACAAAGGAAATGCAATCGTCCAATAGTAGCGACGCTCTCCTTATGAATATCTTCTGCCATCCAGATATCAGTCGATGGCGTGGTTTAAGGGATTTGATTGGTGAAAGACCAGAGACTGTTCTTTTCGGGTATCCAGGTCAGGTTCATATCAACAATGGTAAAGGTGATTTGACTGAGATCGATTTAGTTCTTCCGGGAGTGTTTTGTGAAGCAAAGCTAACAGAGGCTGACTTCACTAGTAAAGCTGCAGATGTTGTTGAACGATACGACTGTTTTCGCTCCATTTTCCATTCGGAAGATCTCCCCAGAGTTGGTGAGAAGTACGACAACTATCAGATTATCAGAAACCTTCTTGCGGCATTCCAGCATGGCAAAAAGCATATCCTTCTATGTGATGAGCGACGACCTGATCTCGTCCGGCGGTATATGCAAACGGTTTCTTGTTTGAAAGAGATGGATAATCGAAATAAATGCAGAGTTATTTTTTGGCAGGAGATTGCTTTAGCCTGTGGAGCTTCCCTCCGCAATTGGGTAGCTGAAAAGTACAGGATATTCTAACACCCTAAGAAAGGAGAAGATAATGACTGACAATGCAAGTAAATGGTTCTACGCAAAAAAGGGAAATCAAGTTGGACCTATCAGTTTGCTGGAGATAAAATCTCTAGTTGACAATGGCACAATAAATGCTGAAACTTCCGTTTGGAATGGTGAAGGAGACTGGAAATCCGCAAAGAACACTGAGTTGTCCGATTTATTCATTAAGCCCTCTAGTACTCCTCCACCTCTTTCCGGTTCTGATGTGAACAATTTATATGTCTGGTTAGTTGTAGCTGTGCCAATATTAGGTATAATAATACAGCAATATACTGGTGTTGTGCTAATGTGGATTTATTTAGCACTAAACATTGTCTTTTGCATACTTGATGAGAGAAAGTTAAAGTCCGCTGGACATGTCGCCCCAAATACGGTATGGGCTTTCTTTATACCAGTGTATCTTTGGAAAAGAGCGAATTTTCTTAAACAGAAAAAGCTTTATTTGTGGTGTTGGATAATTGCTTTGAGTCTTTCGATAGTTTTAACATATGGATTAAATAAAAATGCTTATGGAGATGCTTTAGTAGAAACAGCCTGCCCATTGGTCACTCAGATAATCCAAGAGCAACTTGGTGGTTCAGCCGTATGCAAAGCTGTTACAATAGACAGGGAAATCTCCGATGGATTCTATAAAGCAACAGCCTATCTTGATAACGGAAATGAGTTGCAGATCACGATTGAAGAAAGAGAAGGTAACCAAATATATGTACAGATCCCATATCAATAAAATAAGAAACTTCAATATCATTACTTACTGATGTGCTACATATATCTATAAGCAGTACTATGTTATATATATGAATATTAATAGTTTAGTAGTGCATGTATATAATATGAATGCTAACCATGGCATGAACCTGTCACAGAAGTTCGGGTACTTACAAGAACAGTGTTTTTCCCGTGCAGGTTATGCCAATTGTTATCAAGTAGGAAGGTATAATGAAATCCGCCATTTCTATCGCTATCTTGGGAATCATGCTATCTTTATCAGGTTCGTGCGGACCGGATAATCAAGAGCCTCAAATACCCAATTCAAACAC
>JABCTC010000033.1 GCA_018238545.1 Candidatus Heimdallarchaeota archaeon | reverse complement strand
TCCTTATAATCCTCTTCCCCTCACCGCACGCGAGGGGACCCACCTAAACGACGGTTAGACCGCCTCTGGCAAGTTTGACCAAGTTTCATAACGTGCGTTCAAAGATGAAGTATCAACATTATACCATCTAACAAAATCAGATCTCGTTATATTAGCATCAAAAACAGTTCCATCAATTTCAAGTGTTGCATCATAATCTCGACACCATTCTAAAACATTCATACTAATATTGAAAATTTTTCCGATTTTAACCCCATTATCAAGAACTTGATAATCCTCATCTTCTACTTGGAATGTTATCTCACGTATTGAAGGAATATCATCTTCTATGAAGTCCCATAAAGGTATCCCAGTATCGTCATCATTAACATATGCTGGCGAGAGAAGTGATAAATCAACACCCATAGATGCTAGGATTGTAGGGGAGATGTCTTTCTGTTTTATTGGAACATCTCCTAGTGGGTGTTGTACTGACGAATTACTGAAAAGGAAAGTGGTCTCTGACTTTGGCCATTGATCAGCTGGCCAAGGATTAGCATCATGACTGCGATAATACATTCCATGATCTGAACCAACTATGAATAATGTTTTGTCGAGCACACCAGCGGATTCAAGAACATCGTAAACCATGCCTGTTGCAATATCACAAGTAACTAAGGATTGCATATATTCGGGAGTAATACTTTTGCTGAACTCGCTTTCTGTTACACCAAAACCGTGACCTGCTTGGTCTGGCTCTGTAAAATGCATTCTTAAGTAAAATCGATTATTAGTATGATTTCCTACCCAATTTACAGCTTTATTTCCTAAATATTCTGCTTTAAGGAGTGGGTTGCGATACATACCAACATCTTCGTCAAATGGAGTGATAATAGCGCTATAGGTTTCTGGGTCATCTGGCACCCAGCTAAGATTTTCTGAACCCCAATAATAATCAACTTCTTCTCGTATTGTATTATTGTAAATTGACCCCCAATAATCAGCGCTTTGTGCCATGTAGGTAGTATCTATGGGCGCATTACCCCATGAGAAAAACAAAGATGTTTGTATATCAGTACCAAAACTGTTCTTCAAACGCTCGAATGTTGATAATCCTTCTGGGATTGCTAGTTTTAAAGTACCTGCCCCAAATTGATTATAGTAAATCCCAGTGATATCTGGTCCATATCCTGTTTCTAAAGTTGTTAATCCAGGATCTGTACTTGTTCTATGAGAAGCCACTCTTACAAATTGTCTATAACCATTTTCTAAAATACGTTGGGAGTTAACCAGAGTTCCGTTATCAATGAGTTTGTTGAACCATTCTGAATTAGTTCCATCCCATGTTATCAATACAACATTATCAAAATAAGGCTTCTCTTGTTCCTCATTAATTGACACTATGCTGTCAAAACTAAGCTCATTGGCCGTTATTTTCAAACCGCTAGATGCAATAAATATCGATAATATCATTACAGAGATAATGATTCGCTTTTTCATCTTATCACTAACTTAAGTTATAATTCTGCTCAATTTTTCAATTATTAAATCTTATTGTGTTAATAAATTGACAATATGTGCTTAACCAATGTAATTCCTAGAAAATTTAGCATATAATGCTACTTTAATATGAAGTGAAATACTTTTATAGATTAATTTCTAGTTTGGTACACGATATTAATCCAATATCAATAAGAAGGTTGAAGATAATATGAAAATAAAAAATTTAACATTGATTGCTATTTTACTTGCATCATTAACTGTCGGACCGTTTCTATCAGTGAATGCGGAAACTAACAATCCAGTTACTCCTATTGCATCACCGGATGCTACCACGTTAACTGTTGTTACAAGGCATGATACAACAATCCAAGCAGCATTTTCAACTGCATTTCTAGCAACTCCAAGAGCCGTTGAACTTGGTATCACTGACATAGTCTTCCTACAAGCCACTACAGATGAAGGGTGGAAAAAACTCTTACAAGATCCTTCAAAATCTGTAGATCTTGCATGGGGCGGTGGTCCTGCATTGTTCAATACCATGAATAATTGGGGATTGCTCAAAGCAGTTGATAATACAACTTTAATTGATTACATAAATACAAATGTTCCCGATATAATTGCTGGAGCAGGTATGAAATTAAACAACACAAGTGGTGAACTAATTTGGATTGCAAATGCTATATCCTCTTTTGGTTTCACTGTAAACCATAATTTCCTTGATCAACATGGACTTCCTGTACCACACACTTGGGAAGAACTAGCATCACCAACTTACTACATAAATCCAAGCGTAAAAGCTATCAGTATGGGTGATCCACCTTTAACCACCTCAAATACAAGAATATATCAAATTATACTCCAAGCATTTGGGTGGGAAGAAGGATGGTCAATAATGACACGTATGGGAGCTAATTCTGGTATATATCCTGGTTCAGTTGATACTCGTGCTGCAGTAGTTCAAGGTGAAGTAGGAATCGCTATGACAATAGATTTCTATGGTGTTATTGCTGTAGATGAAAATCCAAATTGTGAATACATTATTCCTGAAGGTCAATCAATTGTAAATGGAGATCCTATAGCACTAGGTGTAAATGTAGATGATCAAGAAGCAGCAGAAGCATTTCTTGAATACCTATTCTCAGCAGACGGACAATCTGTCTGGTTAACTGAAGGTGTAAACCGTCTTCCCGTAATGGAAAGCGCTTTTTGGACCCCATTTGGTCTAACCAAAGAACCACTTTATGTTCTTTATAATTCCACATTAGACAACAAAGGTATTGACTTCAATGAAACAGAAGCAACAGACCTACTTGATGTGACTATTTACTATTTCCACAACACAATAACTTCAAAGCACACTCTCTTACGTCAAACATGGGGAGAAATGGTCTCTCAACTAAGAGACGGAGAAATTAATGAAACTTATTTCAACGAATTAGTTGTAGATTTAGGACGTGTGAATTTCACTTTCGAGGAAGCATTTATTATTAATGAGGAATTTATCAGTGATCCTCTAGTTGCTGCCGAATATGAAAGTGCTTGGAGAACCTTCGCTGGAACAAAGTATAATGCAATATATCAAGCATTAGCTGGAGAACCAACTGAAAATCCATTACCCACATTACCTGTTGTATTGGCCATTGCTGTATTAGCTGCTATTCCTATAATTCGTAAAAAACGCAGAAATTAGAGATTATTACTCTAATTCCTTTCTTTCTTTTTATATTTTCAATTATTAATTCTAGTGACTTTTCTGTAATTTTTCATGATTCTTACTGAAATTTTAAGTAAAGTTCAAAAAGCATTAAGTTTATTGGCTTTTGACTAAAGATTTTTGGAAGAATTAAGATGGCAAGCTCGAGAAAGAAAGAAAAGAATGAAAGCCAGTCAACAGAAAAAACTAAACGAAGAAAATCGTTACTTGATATATTGTACGTAAAACTACTTCGTGACCCTTCAACTAACTTAATTATTGTTATTGTAACAATTGTCTTTATTATTTGGATGGTTGTTCCATTAGTCCTAGTTTTATCAGGTGGAGTTTACTTCAATGGAATATGGTCTACTCAACCGATTACAAACGTGTTTACCGATCCTATTCATTTTAATTTTCCAGGAGATAACACTACTCACCTGTGGCACATAGGTGAGCAGCAAATCGGAGGTCCCTCAGTATCTGTAATTGTTCGAGATAATCTTGCATTTGTTGCTGAAAGAGGGGCTGGTATTGAAATTATCAATATTACGAACCCAGATTCACTTACGGAAGTTGTTAATTATTATGATGAAGTGAGTTATTTCACGGATATGGAAATACAAGGTGATTATCTTTATACAGCAGCTGGTCAAAGTGGATTAACAATTTTTAACATCTCAGATATATCTGATACCTTTTATCCTGTAAGTTTCCTTCCTGATTTAGTTAATTCTACAGATTTCTTAACATTAGATATAGACAATAATCTTGTATATCTTGATAATAATAACAAAGGATTTTCCATAATAAATGTTTCAGATGTTACTGATCCACAGGTACTATCAACTATATCTATAGAAACTGATTCAAAAACAATAGCTATCTCTGGTGATTATGCATATTTAATTGGATATGCCTCTGGAATAATTGTATATGATATAAGTGACCCAAGTGACCCAATCGAAGTTAACACTATAAACTCTTATGATTATGTTGAGGATAGTATTAATAAGACCATTTCCATTAGAGCACAAGATATTAAAATTGAGGGAAATACAGCTTATGTAGCACTTGGTCTTTTTGGTTTTGCTACTTTTGATATTTCTGATCCATTATCATTTTCTTTGTTAGATTATAAATCTGACATAAAATCCTTTGGCGTAGAGGTTGTAGATAATTATAGTTATGTAACTATTCGTGATGATATAAAGCTAGATTATGGACTAACAATATTAGATTCATCTAATGTTTCAGATATCTCAGAAATAAGTTACTACAACACTACAATTTATAGAACACAAGATATCTATGTCGACGAAACATCGAGTCAGATAATCCTTGCTCAAGAAAAAGGTGGTATCCATATTCTAGATAGTTCAAGCATTCTAGCTTTAAGTTTGATAGGAGAATATGAGGATACACGAACTGTGAATGTCTTAGTCTTGAGTGGAGTAAATAGAGGCGTCGTGGTAAACACAATAATACTGGGTTTATCTACAACTCTTTTCTCTGTACTATTAGGAACGGCATTAGCTTTTGTCTTAGCAAGATTTGAGTTCCCTGGTAAAAGATTGGTGAGTATTTTAGCACTAGCTCCTCTTATTATACCACCATTTATCTCTGGTATGGGCTTCCGTCTGATTCTTGGTCCAAATGGTTTTCTTAACAATTTCTTTTTGGATCCAGTCTTTAACTTCAAACTAATATTTGAAGGGTTCATAGCTATTACCCTTGTGCAAACATCACATTTCTATGCTCTAGTTTATCTTAATGCATTTTCTTCTTTTATCAATATTGATCCAACAATGGAGGAGTCAGCAGAAAATTTGGGTGCTGGTAGTTTCAAATTATTTAGGACTATAACACTTCCTCTTGCAATGCCCGGAATTGGTGCAGGAGCAATATTGGTCTTAATCCTCTCAATGGAAGATGTAGGAACTCCGATAATCTTTGCTGCGATGGGAGATAGTGCTGCAAAAAACTATCTGACGTACTATATTTTTGAAAACTATGCAAGAGCAGGGTCTGCTGTAATCACGCCTGAAGTGTGTGTTTTAGGTGGGATTTTACTAATAATGGCCATTATCGGATTCTTTGTGATTAGAAAATATATCTCTCTCCGGAAATACTCTATGGTATCAAAAGGTCGAGCTGGACAATACCGAATGGCAAAAGCAGGATGGAAATTATTATACATATATCCATTCCTTATAGTGTTATTTGCATATTCACTCATGGTGCATGTGGGGGTGATTCTTATGTCTCTGATGGAAACGCTGGGTGTTGGAAGCCCGGGTGATATAAAATTCACGATTGAAAATTATAGATTAGTTTTCGTTTCTTCAACGTACAATATACCAAGGTATGTGATTAATACTTTGGTATACAGTGTAATAGCAACGTTACTAATAGTTGTTCTAGGATCATTAGCAGCTTATGTGATAAGTAGAAAAGATTTCAGAGGAAAGAATCTTCTTGATGCTCTAGTAACTTTACCTATAGCTATTCCCGGAATTGTACTGGCGATTGGTTATTACAGAGCTTTTGATTGGAGTGGAATTGCCTCACGAAATCCTAACTGGTTTACGAACTCAATGGCATGGATTACATCATCTCTTCGTTTAGATCCATTTATTGGAGTAGCGGTTACATTACTTATACTGAGTTATGCTGTTAGAAAATTCCCCTTTACGGTACGATCTGCTTATGCAGGATTGCAACAAATGGATGAAGTCTTAGAGGAAGCGGCATTTAACCTCGGAGCAAGTAGAGCTAAAACTTTTACAAGTATTACTATACCACTAATCTCCCTAAATGTTTTTGCAGGGTCTCTAGTATCGTTCCTCTATTGTTTATCTGAAGTATCAACAACAATATTTCTGATATTTCAGGCTAATGCTGGAACAATAACATGGTATATGGCCTGGAATCCTTTGAAATTCCAAATATTTTGTGCATTAGGCGTTATATTGATGTTTCTACAAATTGTAAGTCTATTCATAACCAATGTTATCTTGGGATCAAGAGCAGAAGCAATAACTGGTATATAATGCCAGTTTTTCCCTTCCTTTTTTTTATTGAAAGTGAATTTTTCTTTGTTCGTAGCCTAATTTTTCTCCATTTTCATCTTGGAAGATAAATTCAACAAGAGTTTTTCCTAGAAAATTTGTTGCTGGGATTTCTATCATGATTGGTTCATGAGAATTCCTTTCAAGTAATAACGGGTAGAGATGGCTTGTATAGATTCCACCACGAACAAAAGATATCCGAAGCGTTCCAGTAACATCTTCATCCCCTCTATTATACATATGAACTGGAATATTGAAGGGTTTGTGAACAGGTGCAGTTTCTGGTGCAGTTACTCTAATATCAATACTGTGAACCTGTCGCTCTAGTTCTAAACTTGGTATGGTGTGTTTCCAAGATATATCCTCAAAAAGCGTACCTTTTGTTCCTAGCACCAATTCTGAAGGGATTTCTCTCATCTTTTTCATTATTTTTCCTTTATCGCTGTATATGTCAATGAAAGTGTGTATTGTTATCTTGTTATTTTGAATGTCGTCATAGAAATAACGAATCTGCCTAATTGGAGAATCTCCCATTGTGTTACCTCGTTGTAACATTATGCAACCAGGATTTCGTAATAAATATCTCGTATCTTCCTGCAAAGTAGGATCGATTGGAATCCATATGCCATTTACAAAAAACTCAGCTTGTGAATGATGTTGCCATTCTCCATTTTCACTTTGCATAATACTCGTAGTAAGTCTAGCAGGTACATTAGCAGCTCTACAAAGACTTACAAAAAGTGAAGCGAATTCAGTACAATCTCCGTATCCATTTTCTAGTGCATAAAGTGTTCCAAAGTCACCACTTTGAGGAAGGAATTGAATATTTTCTCTGAGAAATTTCAGAAACGCTAAAACCTTGCTTAGCGCAGAAAAACCAATTGTTTTTTGGGCTATTTGAATGATTTTTTTGTTCGAAGAATCAATAAATGGTTCATCTTGCGTATATTTTCTAAAAGTTTCAGGATAAAGATTTTCTATGTTTTTTTCCTCTGATTTTATTCTTGTAACATCATAGGAGACCAATCTAGTGATTATAAGCGCACGATATGCGACAGTTATTTTTTCATTAGGATTGAGTTGTGCAAAGTAAAATCTCATCCATCTATTTCCCTCTTTATCTGTAATCAATCTGCTAGGTTGAAAGTTACACTCAATCTTTGTAATTTGTTGAATGGGAGAAATGTTAGGTGGTATCATGATATCTATGGTGAATTCATTTATGGGATAATTATTTGGATTTATTATCTTGACACCATATGTAAATATCCATCGATGCATTAATTGCTTCTTTGTTTTAATATTGACCTTTGTTACACGCTTAAAATCACCATCAAACTGAAGGATGTAGGTACCAGAAAAAAGGTCGGGTGTTATCGGAAAACGATAAATGTGGCGGAGACCTGTTTCATCTAAACGTAATTGATCTGAATCAATAATTGTTCCAACAGGGGAAATAAACAATATATGTAGTCTGAGTTTTTGATTAGCTTGTACAAAGGGTAGTTGTTCTTCTTTACCTGCAATTAATATGCTATCTCCTACCTCAAGAACAGTTTGTGGAGTAAGTATACGTGATTTGTTATGCCTTACATGAAATATCTCGATCATCTATGAATCACTAGCACTTGCGTAATTATTTAATTACAGCAGATAAATGTTAATTATTGGTTATGAAAACAGCTCTGAAATTTTTTTTTAAATATACGTAATATTGTCGGAGTGTATACTTCATAGCATGTAATCCATTCTAATAATTAAAACGTTAAAATAATTCTACAAAATGCGTTAAAGATGGCTTTTTTGTCGGGAAACTATTCTCTCTAAAAGTAAGGCAAAACATTAAAATAGTAGTTATCTTTTGTATTACGTGCACAGATATGTGCGGTGAAATAAATGAATAGAAAATATGTTTTCGCATTAATTCTAATTGTGGGAATGATGTACGGGAGCGTTGCTCCTACCATGGCATATACTACCTCCATTACAGTGACTGGTGCAACTTTTGCATTTGACATTTCACATGGTGGGTATCATACAACTATGGACGATCTATCACCCATAATGGACAATTTAACAGCAGCAGGTAACACCGTGCTACTCATTAACGAGACATGGGAACTACCCGATGCTGTAGACGCTTTGTTCTTAATCCAAAGTGATGATGCCTTTACAGCAGCTGAAAAAGCTGACATCAAAGCTTGGTTAGGACTTGGAGACAAATTGCTAATTGCAGTTGGAGATTCTGACTATGGTGGTTACTTTAGTCCTGATCCAATAAACAGTGTACTTTCGTACATTGATTCACATCTAAGATTGGATGCTACTTCTATCGAAGATCCAGAATTTAATGATGGTTCCGCTTACAGAGTTGGAGCAAATGAATTAGGTTATGGAGACGACTTGTATGATGATCTAGTTTACAACCTTACTGAAGGTATGGAAGCCGGTATTATTCTACATGGACCTTGTGCCGTTCTAGCTTTTGATGGAACCTATTATAAGGATCTACGCCTCGGAAAATCAGTCTTTCCAAGTATTTTGGAAGTCCTAATAACTTATGGTAGAAACGCAACTTCAATTGATTCAGATGTAAGTGACGGTGATTTAGATCTATATGCCGGTGAAACAGGTTACATTCCAGCCGTTGTATATGAAGACTTGAAAGATCTTAACGACAGTCATCTTATTGTAGGTGGAGAAGCATTTTTCACTCACTACAAGTTCATGTATGATCAAGTAACTGAAAATGGTATTTACAACGATGGTGTCAATTATGGACAAATGTTTGTCAATAATATCATTAACTTCTTCGTTAAAACTCCTGTTGATACATCATACGAATTTGCATTCGCTGTAATCCCATTAGCAATAATTGGCGCAGTCTATGTCTTAATGAAAAAGAGAAAATAATTCTTTTTTCTTTTTTCCTTTTTATTTTTTATTAAAAAATTAGTGATTCTTCTTTGTTTTCAAGTAAATTTATTAATAATAGAATAAGAAATAATAACTACATGATTAAAGTTTGGGGTTATACGCCATCTGCTACATTGCCTTTATCAAAAATATTGGGTGCTGGCATAGAAGAAGTGAAGCAAGTATTTTCTGCTTTGTTATTTAGAGATGGTGTAAAAGGAGTATGTGTTCAAATTGATAAGATTGAAGGTCATCCAAAGGCTATTATTCAACTGCTTATTGATGATACTGTTGTTTTGACAACACGTTTTTCACCTGCAGAATCGAAGTGTTTTTGTTATGAAATGGAAGAAACAGTTAATCCAAAAATAAAAATTGAAGTGGTTTTTAAAGTTGAACAAGGCTCTATTTCATTACCTGTATCTGCCATTGGGAGTGGTATGGGATTTCAAAAAATAAACAAAGATTTTGTTCCCATGAACCATCTTGGTCTAGGTTTAATCATTCCTTAAACTCTTTTGTACAGTAATAAGTTTTTTACTAAATCCTAATTTGTTGTAGAAATTTAACCCTTCTATATTCTGCGAGTGCACATTAAGTGATATCTCGTCTGCCTTTCTAGATTTAGCAAATTCATTTTCAAATTTAGACATTAATGCCGTTCCAATGTTTTTACGTCTATAATCTTTTTTGATTGCTATATCTGAAACATGAGCTGTTATCCTTGGTTTAAACATACCTGAATATTTTTTGATAAAACCGTATAGAAATCCAATTACTTCTTCTCCCTTTCTTGCTACATATACAACCTGACTGGAGTCAGTTAAAGCAGCAGTTATCATCAATTGAAAATTTAGCGATCCTTCTTTAACTAATGTGAACGTATTATCAAATTTTGCATGATAATCTATTACTTCTGTCCAAATTCTCGATATTTCGATTAAATCTGAAGATTTGCTCTCAGTAATCTGAAATTCCATGACAAACAAATAATTAATGCTTTTCTTATTTCTGCTGATTCAGTTGAAATTTCAATATTCTTCAAAAGATTGATGGATAATCTTTTTATTCAACGCACTATAACATGTAGTCGGATACGTATATGCAATATGTATCAGTTAACACAAGGAGAAGTATAAATGCTTGTTTCGGAAATTAATGAAAATGCGGGATATATAAAACATGACCTCACAAACATGCTAAAATTTAGAGATAAGAAATCTATAACTGATTTGGATTTAAGAAACAAGCGAGTTCTATTGCGTGTAGATTTCAATGTACCTATGGATGAATATGGTAACATAACTGATGCTCGAAGAATCAGATATACTCTACCAACTATTCATTACTTACTAAATGAAAACTGTCGTATTATGCTCATAAGCCATCTAGGAAGACCGAAAGGTGAAGTAGACGAAGCAATGCGTATTGTAAATGTTTACAAAAGATTACAGGAATATTGCCCCTTTTCAAATATTTATCTAGCAGATGATTGCATTGGTTCAGATGTTGAAAAAATGGCTATGAAACTTAAACCTAGAGAGATACTCCTTTTAGAAAACCCTCGTTTTCATCCAGAAGAAAAAGAAAATGATGAAGAGTTTTCAAAAAAACTGGCGGAATTAGCCGATGTGTATGTAACAGATGCTTTTGCAACAGCTCATAGAAAACACGCTTCTACATATGGTGTGTGTAAACATCTAGAAGAGAAAGGATATGGTTTCTTGCTTGAGAAAGAGATGAAATTTCTATCAAATTGTATTACTAAACCTAAACGTCCTTTGACAGTTGTTCTTGGAGGAAAGAAGGTTGAAGACAAGCTAGATGTAATCAAGTATCTTATTGGAGTCGTTGACAATATCTTGATTGGGGGAGGAATGGCTTTTACATTCTTATTAGCTAAGGGTTATGCAATAGGTAAATCAATAAGAGATCTTTCAAAACTTGATGATGTGCGTCAATATATGAAAAAAGCAGACGAAAGTTGCACCAATATTTATCTCCCGAGAGATGTCATTGTATGTGATGAATTGGACTATCCAACAAAAATTGAGCAAGTTCCAATTACGGAGATTCGCGAAAATCATGTTGGTGTCGATATCGGTGAGGAAACAATAACGGCTTTCAAAAATATATTAAGTGAATCAAAGCAAGTAATCTGGCAAGGACCTTTAGGTGTTTTCGAGAAAGAAGAATTTGAGAGAGGGACTAAAGAGATTGCTACACATCTTATTGAGAATCACATCTATACAATTATTGGAGGTGGGGATTCAGCTGCTTCCTTTGAAAAATTTGGATTTCAAGATGAAGTTTCTTTCATTAGTACTGGAGGAGGGGCAAGTTTAGAAGTAATGAAAGGTACTTTCCTTCCTGCAATTGAATGCCTAAGTGACAAATAACAATTTTAGATTAGATAGTGACCAATGATATACACAAGTGCTGAAATGAATGCGCCAATTGCAACACTAAAGAGGTTAACTACATCGTTATGCATCCAGTGCTTGCCTGAATAGAATATTGTCTCTTCATTGCAATGAACTTTTTTTTCGGTTATTTTGCCACATTTATTACATTTGTTCATCTTTTGAATAGTGCAAGCAAAGATACTATCAGTATACGCACCTAAGAATCCTCCAATAATAACAGCAATCAAAAACAGTATTTTAGAGGAAGACATAACTACAAAATTGTCCAGATAAATAACACCAAGTCCTATTCCCGCTATCACTGCAGCCGCAATAATTGAAGCAAGTAGACCAATTAATGATACAGCTCCTGGTGTGCCTCTTTCAGTTTTTATCCAAGGTTTTGTGGATAGTCTAGGTTTCTTCTTTGACAATACTCCTATCTCAGTGCCTAGAGTATCACTCAAACTTGTAGCAAAAGCTCCCCCTGCCATAATTGTGAAAATAGGTTCTCGTACTAAAATTGCAATAAATACAAGTGTTGCAGGTACTATGCTATTTACCATTGCTTGGATACTATCTCTCGCCGTCTCTCCTTTTTCAAACTCCTCCGTTGCATCTTTTTTCTTGTCTTTTCCAATGAATGTAAATAAAGAACCAATAATGAAGAAAGAAACATACATTGCTCCCCATGTCCATGATCCTAAACCGAGAATGATGAACCCAAAATAAAACCCAGCAATAGCTCCATCCCAGGTTAAAGCTTTCAAGGTTATACCAAGAATTGCTAACACCAATCCAATCACAAAGGCTCCAATTATCGAATACAAAGATAGATCAGTATTCAAATTTTCCAAGGTTTTATCTAAAGCGAATGTGTATAATAAGAACAATGCCAAAGCATTTGCAGCTGGAATTGCTATATTATCAAACCCTTTTGGAGTTATGGCCTCTACTATCGCTGTTATGAAACCGGTGAGCAATCCAATATAAATTGCGACTTCTAGTGTTTGATGAAAAATTAAACAACATATAACAACCACTACTAGGGTCGCAAAAGCTGCCGTCCAACTACCTAACAGAGATTTAGTGCTACCAAAAACATTGTATTTACTCTTCTCACCAAATTTAGTTCCAATAACAGCACTCATTCCATCCCCCCAGACTAAAGGCATGAAAGAAGCCAATAATATTACATTATACGGATTAGAGGCGGTAGTATCAGGATAGAAAAATAATCCAACTAATACTGTAAGAGAAATGGCATAGAAAACCGTTCCATAGGCATGACCTTCTCCAACGCCTTTCAAACGGAAACTCTTTATTGGAGATGCTGACGAAGTAAAATAAGTAAAAGGAATAAAGAACAAGGGACCAATCAAGGCAGTCCACACGTTTGAGAAGAAAAAGGGAAAAACGAGAATAACATTTCCAACAGTTAAATGAACAATTTTCCGTGAAGTACTCCCTTGAACCTTGTTTTTTCTTCGTAGAATTTCAGCTATAGTTAATGTAGCAAGAACAAAAATAAGTAACGCTATAAGCCCTATTAAATCCATAATGGTAAAAGTAAATTCTGTTCTCATTCTGAATGCTCCAAGGAGGTTTTGTTAGGTAGATTAAGGATTTCCATTACTATTTCAAAGAAAAACAAGTAAAATAAAAGTTTACTGCTTATTTATCTAACTTATTTCTGATGGCACAGAAACTTTTTCCTTACTTTCTTCAATTTGACTCATTCCTTCACAAAGTGGAAGTTCAAATTGGTCGCACTCTCTGCAAATTTTTTCGTTTCCACTGCTTCGCATTTTCATAAAATACCTTTTACTTAGAATATAGACTAATATCGTTATCATCATAATTACTAGAGCCCAGATGTTAAATCCACGATAAAGCTCAACAATTGCGAGAATTATTGTTGCCATCATGCTTATAATAGCAATACCAAGCAATAATCTGAAAAAATCTTTTAAAACACGTGGTGGGTTGATTAACAAGCTTAAGGGCGTAAAAATATAGAGTATATTTGTAGCTATAAGTGCTATCCAGAAATTAATATTTAGAACAAAAATAGCTATTGGGGCAAGGATAATGCCTATAATTAAACCAATGTAGAGATTAGCACAGCCCTTGCAAATTTTATAGCCCTTGATGTGGTAAACATGATCAGAAAACCTTTCACACAATGGATGATGTGCTAATCGATAAGGATAAAGAGCCCATTTCCGTTTCACTTTTTCCTTCTTTTCTTGTTTCAAAAGCTTGACCTGCCAGTTATTATTCATAGTTTTATAGTGTAAGTTTCCCCAAATTAAAAATAGGTTATTCCAATTTACTTGAAGTTTACTTTTTTATAATTTCATTATATACCTTCAACAATTTTTTACCTACAATAGAATGATCATAATTTTTAAGAGCGTGTTGCTGTGATTTAAAAGCTGTTTGTTGGCTCTTCTCTTTGTCATTAATGATTTTCATTATTCTGTCAACAAGAATTTTCTCTTTCTCTGGTGGATATAACCATCCACATTTTGGAGGTAACATCTCATTCATTGGAGGTTTATCAGCTGCAACTATCGGTAAACCTGAAGCTAATGCCTCAATTATGGAAATTCCAAAACTTCCTTCTTTTCCAGGATAAAGAAGAATGTCACTTATATGGTAAGCGAGTAGTAACTCTTCCTCATTTATGTAACCTGTCAGACAAACGTAATCAACTATATTATAGTTAACAATTTTCTCTTTCAGTTTTTGTAATAGTGGTCCTTCCCCAATTACTATAAAATGAATCTTAGAATGTTTTTCTATAATATCTGGAAAATAATCAACAACTTCAAGTTGCTGTTTTCTCGAAATGAAAGGTCCCTGTAACAAGATATTCACCTTACTAGTATCTATGTCATATTTATCAATGAAAGCTTCTTTATCCTCTATCTTAGGTATTTGTGAATATCTTTTACAATTTAAAGAAGTTTGAACAATTTTCACTTTTTCTGTTGCGGCTTTTGGCATACGTTTGATTTTGTCTAGTAATGAAAGGGAATGGGTAACTATGTAATCGCATTGTGCTACTGTTTTTCTCAAGAGTCTAGAATACGGTCGTTTAACAAATAACCTTGATTTTAGATTGCCTGTTGTTACAGCTCCATGAACAGATATTATTAATGGAACCGATAATTTTTTCTTTCGTTTAGCTTTTGCAAAGAAATATGCAGATACTTCAGTTGAATGAATTAAAGAAAACTTTGTATCCGCACTGAGTTCTTCAAAAATCTCGTAAGCTTGCTTAGAAAACTTTCGATGATTTCGAGCGTAAAAATGAGTTTGGGTGCTATAGGCTCCCTTTGCAGAAATCTGTGATGGGAGATAGTAAAAATGGACGTTATCTCTTTCTAGTAATTCATCATCTTCTGGAAGTTCAGTTGTTGTTGCTACATGGATGTCAACATTTAGATTAACAAGAGCTTGAACTAATGAATAGGAATACCTACGAAGACCAGCCATAGGACCTACAAACGGTGGTCCTATCTCTATCGTAGGAATGAAGATAGAGAAATCCATATGTAAAAAACTAATCACAGTAAAAAAGCATTTTGGTTAATTATTCGCTTCATTTGTTGTCCTTCAAAAAGAAATAATAAGCCATATAGGAGTATACTCTGTGATGAACAAAGCAGAAGAATCGATTTATGATCTCGTTTTAGAGACAGGGCTTTCATCAAGCAATCTCAAATTTATTAAGGCGAATATTGAAAATATATCAAAAAGTTTTGTTGTTGATATTTTAGCAGAGAATGTGAATATTTATACCAATTTCAATCTCCTCATTGAATTCCTACCAATAGTTTGGGAGAAAAACAGAAACCCTAGCAAACATCTTCTAAATTATTTGGGGGGAATTATTCATAGATTGTTTTATCTTGCACGGGAATATCCTTTAGGAAAGAAAATTCCAGATTATCTCAAAAGCGAAATTGAGGACATTCATCAAGGCTTACACGAATGTCATAAAATTTGTACTTATCAAGAAATCAATAGCAATGATTTTTCCATTGAAAAAATTAATTCCTTTGATGATTTAGTAGATATCCTCAAAATCTATCCCCGATATCCAAGCAAACTATATGAGATGTTTCAGATAGTAGCAAATCTATTTTACCAATTTACTCTAAATCCAAACCAAGAATTAAGGAATATTGACGAACTAGCTCTTTTTCTTTCAAGATGTCTAATACTGTGGAGATTACAGAGTTTAACCGATAAGGAACTAATAGTTTGTTTTGAAGGAGCTAAGAAAAAATACAAATCAACGCTAAATTCAGATGAATTAGTTGACATTTTGGCTCTTGAATTACAAAATTATCAGTTTCTACAATTTGGGATAGATCGATTTCTTGTAAAAACTATTGTAAAAACATTTGAAAAAATGAGGCAATAACTTCCTTCTATCTTATTTTTTGTCTGCTTTTTTGAGAACATAAGACTTTAATTCATCTGATATCTTTGATGCTCTTTTGAATTCAGGTGCAAGATAATTAAGTAAATTTCGAGGTAATTCTTTTCTCTCAAAGATGTTCTTCAAAACTACATCCAGTACTCCTGGACTTAAGTTTGGATTATTCAACATCTCTTTTATTGTAACGATCTTCATGCTTGGGGGAATATTGTCTTCTAATAATGTGATTGAAGACCATGCTTTGATTGTTGCATATACTCCCTTGTCTGGTGTAAGAACATCCAAAGCCATACGAAATCGCCATTTCTTCACTTCAATAGGTGCTTCTTCAATTGCAATTGCTTGTCCTAATTTCATGGCATTTACTTGATTTGGTGCTAGAGCATAATCCTCTAACAATTGATGAATTGAGTTACTATCGAAAGAACTGACTTCTTTGACCACTTTAATCCCCGTTAATTGCTATATTTAGTGATAACACTCGCGTTTATCACTAGTTAGATATTTCATTTCTAATTATATATATGTTACTCTTTGAAGGGTTAGAGCTTCAATATTCGAGAAAAATAGAGAACTTCCTTCTTAAAACCCTACTTGTTGTTAAGATGACTTTCAAGTGAAGGTTATACTGCAAAAAAGAGATTTAACCTTCTTGTAAGGTTGTTTAAACATTTTATAATTAATTTTACTTAAATTTGTTCTAGATTGGATGGATTTCAAACGACACGTTCTGAAGTATGAAAAAAACAAAGTGTAAGACTGGGAAGGTCCAAACTTACACTGTTTTTAGTTGTTTACAAATAAATGGTAAAAACCAAGTAGGGCGTATATAGCTGTACCTTTCCAAAGTACTTCTTCATCAACGTTGAATTTTGGATGATGGTGAGGGTGTATTATGCCTTTATCTTCATTGTATAAGCCTAAAGCTATGAAAGCTCCTTTTGTTTTGTTCAAATAGAATGCAAAATCTTCACCACCCATGGTTAAATCTACTTCTTGTACTTCATCTAAAGGTTTCAAGATCTCTATGACATTTTCAACGCTTTCCTTATGGTTTATCGTTGCCGGATAGAATATGCCATCAATTTCAAATTCTGCTTTCCCTTCACATCTCCATGCATGACTATAACCTTCTACAATCTCTGATATACGTTTAATAATAAATTCTCTTATTTCATTGTTGAACGTGCGAAAAGTCCCTTCCATGCAAGCTTCAGAAGGAATAATGTTATGAGCATCACTCCCTGAAATCATAGGAAGTGATATAACAGCTTTTTCTAATGGGTCTATTTCTCTACTAACTATTTTTTGTACAGCATTATAAATATCAACAATAACTGCAGTAGGGTCATAAGTTTGCTGTGGTACAGCAGCATGACCACCTTTTCCTTTAACAGTTATTTTGAATTGATCAGCTGACGCAAGAAAAGGACCAACTCGTGTTCCAATTACTCCTGCATCTAATTCTCTCCATATGTGAATGCCAAAGATAGAATCAACATCATCTAAATGTCCTTCTTCTACAATCTTTGCTGCACCACCGCCTCCTTCTTCTGCTGGCTGAAAAATTAGCTTTACTTTTCCATTTACTTTATCTTTATTCTCGTAAAGGATTTTAGCAGCACCCAATAACATTGCAATGTGAGTATCATGACCACATGCATGCATCTTTCCTGGGATTTTACTCTTATAGGGAACATCATTTTCCTCTTGAATGTCCAGAGCATCGGTATCTGCACGAAGCGCAACTGTTTTTCCATCGTTTGCACCTTCCAAGACTGCAATTACTCCCGTTTTTGCAGTTCTTACTGTCTCATAACCAATTTTATGTAATTCTGCTTCGATGAATTGAGCAGTTTTTTCTTCCTCAAATTTTGTTTCAGGATGCATATGAATATGTCTTCTTGTATTGATAACATACTGTTCAATTGATTTTGATTCATCAATTATTTTTTGTTTGAATTCAACGAGATCCATAAGAGCATTCAGAAGATATAATATTTTTACTTTTCTATAACCAAAACATGAATCTACTATTTACAATTTTATGGAATTACTTTTCTATAAAAACATATTAAAAACCTCTGAAAGTTGAAATTATTCAAGTTAGAGCACATAATGTTTATAATACTCTTGTATTTCTTAAATCCCGATATAAGAGAGAAGTAACGAGAAATTGTATCTTATGGTACAAAGTAATATTACATCTATTGGAGAAAAGAAAATGAGTAATAATGAATATGATATTGTTATAGTTGGCGCAGGTTGCGCTGGACCTGCAGCTGCAAAGAAAGCTGCTGAATTGGGGCTCAAAGTTATTCTTTTTGAGAAATCACAAGTCCCTGGAGAAAAGAATGTTTCAGGCACATGTTTGAATGGAGCTGCTCTTGTAGACCCTGATCTACATTACTTGATGGAAGGACCTGTAGAAAGAGCAATTCGTGAAATGCGAACCTACCATATAAACAAAGATAGAACTACCGTTTTTCATGAAATTCCTTCAAAAGGTCTTTTACTTTTATCTATAAGAAGAGATCATCATGATGCATGGCATGTTGAAGAAGCTAAGAAGGCTGGAGCAGAAGTAAGGTTATCAACCACAATTTTAGACATAATCGAAGAAGATGGTTCTGTAAAGGGTGTTGTCACAGATACAGGAGAAAAATTCTATGGTAAAGTGGTAATAGATGCAGCTGGAGTTAACTCTATAGTAGGAAGAAAAGCTGGTCTTATCCCTAAAAGAAAAGGAACAAACATGATTCTTTATGTGACAGTGTGTGTTGAACTAGGTGAAGAAGTTATTAATGAAAGATTTGGCGATTGTATTGAATACTATCTATCGCCAGGAATTCAACATAAGACTTGGCCATGGATTTTTCCAAAGAAAGACACCGTCACCTTAGGAACCGGTGGGTACATGGATGAGCATCTTTTGAATGATGAGTTTCCAAATATCAATAAGTATATGGAAAACTATCTGAATCTACCAATTGTAAAGAAAAAATTGGAAGGTGGAAAGATTGTTGCATGGGGACTTCACCTTGAATATGACGAAAAAATTGAACAAAGAGTGAAAAATGGTTTAATTCTAACTGGAGAAGCAGGAGGATTTGTTATCCCATTCCTAGGAGAGGGAATGGTCGAAGCGTATTTTACTGGAATTTATGCTGCCCAAGCAGCTGCAAAAGCTATCGAAACAAATGATTTCTCAAAAGAGAAACTTGCAGAAACTTATGAAACACTGATTAGTGAAAACTTATTCATGCAAACCTTTAGACACATTGCGGCTGTGAATAAAGAAACTGTATTGAGTAAAACTGATGAGGAAATAACCCAAATGATGCAACAAGTAATCATGGGTGGAGGTTTCATCTCAAACGCAGTCCACACTAATTGGATGAAAGGTGTCGAAGACCAAGATATGGAACGAATTCAAGATGCTTATGATTTCTTAGAATTGATGCAACCATATGCTCAAGTAGATCCATATTTTGAGAATTTATACAATGAGAGGAAAAGAAAATGAAGTTCGAAATAAAAGTAGAGTATTATCCTGGAGACACTGGAGAATTCATCAAAGTTATTGAAGAGAATTGTACTGGTTGCGGTGAATGTGCTAAATTCTGTACAAGAGATGTTTGGCAACCCGATGGTGCAATCTATCGTCCAGTAAATTTGAAAGATTGTGTTGAATGTGGAGCTTGTTGGAATGTCTGTGAATTTGATGCTGTTATCTTCAATGAACCTAAAGGTGGAACAGGCGTAAAATTCGAATACGGATAAAGGAGATAAGAAAATGACAGACAAAGAAGAATTTCTTGAATTGTTAAAAAAACAAGCAGAAAAATACACTAATCCAAAAGTTGCTAGACATTTTAAGGGTTGGAATAAAACACTGCAGTACCACTTTACAGATATTGATGAATATTATGTAATTGAGCTTGTTGATGGTGTCCCACAACCTCTTGAAGAGAAAAAACTAGATAATCCAACTATTATGTATTCGATGAATGTTGAGACATTTGTAGCTTTAAACAAAGGTGAAGTTTCTGGCTTCAAACTTTATCAACAAAAGAAGCTAAAAGTCAAAGCAACAATGCCAGAGATGTTGAAATTACAGAAACTAGATAAACTCTAGTTCTTCTTTTTCTTTACAATTATTGCTAGATAAGAATTCTTAAGTGCAATAAATTGTAGATTATTTTGAATAATATGCCTGTGTTACGTGGAGTAGTAGCTGGAATGGATTGCGCAAATTGCGTAGCCAAGGTACGAAAAAATTTAGAGAATACTCTAGGTATCAAAGATGTTAAACTTAATCTTGTATCAACAAAACTCATCGTTGAATATAACAGTGAAAATACTTCTGAGAAAGATATTATTAAAATCATCAAGAAAGCCGGTTATGGATTTGATCACACCTATGTGCAAAAATCATTTTTTAATCTCAAACACAACAAAAACTTGATTTTCTTCATTGTGGGAGCAATATTTTTAGTGACGGCATTAATAATAGATTCTCTAAATGTACAACATTATCACCCACTGTTCTATATTCCTGTAATTGTAGTAGGAGGGATACCGGTTTATACAAAAGCATTCAACTCACTAAGAGCTAGAACATTTGATATCGATTTACTAATGGTATTAGCTATAATTGGTGCAATGATTATTGAACAATGGGAAGAAGCAGCAGAGATCATCGTCCTATTTACTTTAGCTGAATTGTTGGAAGCTTTTTCTATGGATAAAGCGAGGCAATCAATACGATCTTTAATGGATTTGACTCCTCCGACAGCAATAAGACTGATAAAAGGTAAAAAGCATGAAACTGTACCCTTAGAAGATTTAATTGTAGGAGATAGAGTGAGTGTTAAACCTGGAGGAAAAATACCTATAGATGGGAAAATAGACTGGGGCAATACTAATGTTGATCAGAGTCCAATCACAGGAGAATCAACACCAATAGTCAAAACCGTTGGAGATCAAGTTTTTTCTGGTTCTATAAATCTTGATGGTTATATTATAATCCGAGTTACTAGAATGCCACAAGAATCTACTGTTGCCCGAATAAGACTGCTTATTGAAGATGCAGAACAACAGAAGTCAAAAAGAGAATTGTTTATCCAGAGGTTCGCAAAATATTATACACCTATTATGGTTGGTGTCGCATTGTTAGTTTTCCTTGTACCAGGGGTATTTCTTAATATTCCAATAGATACAGAAACTCTTCGTTACTGGTTGTATCAAAGTTTGGTTATTTTGGTTATATCCTGCCCATGTGCACTAGTTCTTTCAACTCCCATCACTGTAGTTACTGCTATAACACGTGCCTCCAAACGTGGAGTATTGATCAAAGGTGGAAAATTTCTAGAAGCACTTTCTGATGTCGATACAGTTGCTATGGATAAAACCGGCACTTTATCCACAGGAAATTTGCGTGCCTATAAAGTAGAAGCTTTGGAAGGTTATTCAAAACAAGAAATAATTGAAATAGCTTATGGTCTAGAATACCATTCAGAGCATAAGATTGCTCAAGCTATAATAGATCTTGGCGAAAGGAACAATTCCAGATTGTTTGGTTATAAAGATGTCAAGATTCTCCCCGGAATGGGAATTAAGGGTACAAGAAAAGACACAAATTTCTATCTTGGAAATGAAGCACTGGTTGATAAGGTCTTAACACTTGAATCATGCGATTTGGATTGCGAGGAATCAGAAAGCATCGTTAGTTATGTTTTAACTGATGAGAAAGTAATAGCACACATACATATGTCTGATGAACTGCGATTAGAAACAAAAATGTCTATTGAAGCTCTGAAAGACATAGGAATAACTAATATTGTAATGCTCACTGGAGATAATGAGGAGGTAGCTTCAAAAATTGCTAGCGAGTTAGGGATTGATTATAGAGCAGAATTACTTCCTGAAGATAAAATGCAATATGTCAAAGAAGTTAAAGATAATGGTCAATCAATTGCAATGATTGGAGATGGAATAAATGATGCTCCAGCTTTAGCTCTTTCTGATGTTGGAATAGCGATGGGGGTAGCTGGTACAGCAATTGCGATTGAGACTGCCGATATAGTGCTTGCTTCTGATGATTTATTCAGTCTCCCATATTTGTTCAAACTTAGCAAAGAAACCCAAAGAACGATTAGAATTAATATTTTTCTCTCACTCTTCATTAAACTCTCATTTTTTGTATTAGTGTTTCTAAGCGTTTCAATTGCAGCTATTGGAAGTTTCTTCGGCGATTCTTTACTATGGTTAGCTGTTCTTATAGGTGATCTTGGTGCTTCTCTGCTTGTTATTATTAATGCAATGACCGTAGTCAACTGATGAGCAGAAACTTACCCAATCTTGTTATGAGGAAAAACTCCTCCTAGCTGACTTTTCTTCGCGTTTATATACCATTCTGTGGATAAATAGGTGAAGACGATGGTCTCACAAGCAACAAAGAAAGCACAAGTAGCTGTCAACACTCACTCAAAGACGGTGATGCGAAGCTACCAAGTGGCGCTAAAATGTGTAGACCAGCAACAACGAGAAGAGATCAACCGAAGGATAAGAAAGCTAGAAGAACAGCAACTGCTCCTCCTTTCTCCGAAAATAGTAAAGAAAGCAGAAACATTATACAAATCCAACCCTAAGGAAGGGTTCTTCACCCGCCAACTATGCAAAGAAGTGGGGAAGAGTCCTAACATAGCAGAAAGTGCTTTCCATTGGTTGCATATTGCAATCAAAGGGAAAAAAGATAAGGAACAAAAAGTGCAAGGGTTGCTCAATTTCCTTGCCAAGAACCCTCAACAACTTGTAGAATGGATGATCTTTGGTAGATCACCTTATGCTGAAAGCAGTTTAGGGAACTATTGGAAACTTAAACGAAGGTACGTTATCAACCTCTTAACCAGCACCAGACAACAAGCAGATGGATATTGGAGAAAGAAAAAGAAAGCAACTTATCATCTTAATAACTTAAACCATAATTCTTTCCTCACCTCTACAACACAACAAGCAATAGTACAAGCGATAGATGATGCACTGTTCTTTTACACTAATGAATTCACTACTATTCCCCAAATAACCAAGAGGCAACAAGCCTTTTTAGCCAAACTCCAACTACTAAAAAAAGAGCAAGCAGTCGTTATCCCTTTTCTCGCCTCGTGGATTAACAGTCCCCAACTTTCTCGTTGGAAAAGTCTCAAAATACTAGCAGAACAACTAGCAAAAACTCTTGGGAAGCCTTCCCGAAAACTTTTTTCAGCTATCAGGCTGATCACTGTTTTCACACTCTTTGACCATTTCATGCAGAGTGTCCCTCAGTTACTTAAAGGTCTCCCAGTGGCAAAAGTTGTTCCTTTACCATTTAAAAGAAAAAAGAAAGGAAGATTACCAGTAAAATTGTTAATGAAAAAAGATTATGTTATCACCCGACAAGGGAATGCGAAAACACTAACAACACAAATTAAGAAGCAAGGAGGGACTGAACTAGGTTTTTCCCAGAAAGGGAAGAAGAAGCTTGTTGCAAAAACACTTTTTCCCTCCAAAATACGAGAGTATATTCATAATGGTGCAGAGATCAAACTTTTCCAAGTTAGCAGTGGTCAAGCACCTAGTTACAAACCTCGAGTGGATGTAGTTCTCGAGGGAGCAATGGATTGTTTCCACTCCTCTACCCTTCTCCACACTTATCTCCCGCTTATCTCAAGTCAGAAGAAAGCTATTCTGGGTTTAGATATCAATCGCTTAGGAGTACATATGTTGGCATTCAACACCTCTGTTTCTCTCCCTCCAGACATCTTGCTTCTAGCTGAACGTTATACCCACCTTACTGCTAAAGTTCTCCCTGAACTCCATCGGGGATTGATGCGCAAACGCAAAGCTCGAGACACTCTTGGTTTCTGTAAGTTGCAGGGAGAGCTTAATAGAGTTTATACTCGCCGTATGCGAATCATTCGCGAGCTTACTCGTCTTCTCCCCCACCTTCTTGCAGCAGTTTTGGTGAAAAAACAGTGTAAAACCTTGAAAATTGAGCAGTTAACTGTTGACCCCTCAGGTACTAAGGGTGCATTAGCTAAAGCTATTTACACCATGCCTGATAATCTCTTCATTTACCAGAAAGCTGTCTGGTTAGCTTCTCAAGATTTAGGTTATCAAGTGCAATTAGAGTCTGTTCGTCCTTATCATACTAGTTCTGTTCATTATGGTTGTGGAGGAACGTTAGTTCGTCTTCAAGGTCAGTATGATCTTGCCCCTTGCACTAAATGCGGACGGAAAGTTAATACTCATATTAATGCCGCGCACAATATCGCTTCTCTCTCAGGTACACCTCTTCCGCCTCTATGATCCTCTTCCCCTCAACGCACGTGAGGGGACCCACTTAAACGACGGTTAGACCGCCTCTGGAAAGTTTGACCAAGTTTCATAACGTGCGTTCTCTTCTAGATTCATCTGTCTTCATGTAAATGAATCTTCCATTGGGAAGTTCAGCAGCGATTTTTGGGTAATCTAGTTGATTATGGATCTTATCTTTAGTACCATTGGTTACAAAAACTTCCTTTGTTATATCAGAAACTTTACCAAAGAGCTCAAAATCCTTTACTGAGTCAGCTGCTCTTTTCCATTTCCAAATTTCAGCATTATCCGCAAAAATTTCAGCTCTTTTTCTTTGAACTTCTTCCTTCATACCACACAACTGTATTCGTTTAACTATGGACCTAATGAGTTCAACTACAAAAACAGGTAATATGGGTGAAACAAATCTAAGAAACCATTTCGGAAACCATAGAGTATGCATAGGATCATTAGTAATAATAGTTGGAGCGTCTATTACTTCATCAATTAAACCTTGTAAAATTATTGATCCGCCCCAGCAAGTGCCATAGAGAACAAAATCTTTCTTGCCAAATTCAAGGTAGTTAATCACATCTTGAATATCTTTAGCTTTTTGACTCATATCTATTTTGGCTCTTTTTCTATCCAATCTGCTACTTCTCTTTTCACGAGTTTCGATATAATAACACTCGACCTTATCATGGATGACTTCGTAAAAATCCATAAATCCTATTTCAGTTCCTCCCCATCCAGGAATAAAAACTAGAGGACGTTTTGAAATTGGATTATTAGGCTTAAAATGGTATACTCTGATTTCACCATCATCTACAGGGGCATAGAAACTGTCAGTTGTATCAATCTCCCAGAAGTTTGGAACTTGTCTTTCAGTAGCTAAGAGCATTTTGTGAACTTTTTGTTCTAACTCTGGAGTTATATCCAACATAGACTGTTCAGTGTGTAGAGTTTCGTAAATCTGTTTTACCATCTATCCCTCTTCAGAAGCACTCTATTATTAAATTTTTCATAGTTCGAAAGAAGTTTGTTGATTTGTGATATACTAATAATGGTACCATCTTCTAATAAGCTGATCTTCTAATTTCCAGTCGAAAGGAGGGGGTTTTAAAAGATATAGAGGTTAGCGAAAGTATTCAAATCTTAACTAGTCTTGCGATGCATTATATTTCTTGGAATATCTTTATTTACTATTAACTCAAGCGAATAGTGATGTCACAGACGAGATTCTCTGAATTTGCTGTGTTTTTTGATGATGGGGGAGTAATGAATGATAATCGTATTAGAGGGGTACAATATCAAAAGTTAGTTGGGGAGTATTTCACGCCTAAATTTGGGGGAGAACCCTATTTGTGGGCTGAAGGTAATTTAAATTTTGTAGGAGAAATTATGAGAGAATATAACGAAGCGATTTGTGATAATAGAGACATTGATTACAAAACATATCATGCTGATTTTGTAAAAAGATGGATAGAAGAGATGTTCAACTATGTTGGAGTTAAACTTCCTGCAAAATCAGAATACAAACAAATATATCGAGAAGCGATTGAATACATCACACCAAATATTCGATCATCATTTCCGGGTGTTGTAGATGCTATTAAAAAATTAAAGAGATTTGGTTTTAAGCTTTATACAGCTTCAGGGGAAGATTCTCTTGAGCTAAAGGGATATTTACAGGGCATGAGGGTAAAAGATCTTTTCGAGAACTTTTATGGTCCAGATCTTATTAATACACACAAGACAAATGATAATTTCTTTAAACGAGTTTTAGATGATATATGGTTTGAACCAGATAGAACAATAATCATCGAAGATAATCCAAAGTTCCTTGAATGTGCTTTGAATAGTGGTGCCAATGTTGTTCAAGCATGTTTAACTTGTGAATTCGAACCAAGTTATCAGTATTATATTAAAGATATGAATGAACTACCTAAGGTTGTTACAAATCTAGTCAGCAAAATAAAATCATAAATGAACACATCTAGAGGGGAAAGAAAGGGATAGATGACCTTATTAGAAGAGTGAATTTTTCCAAATGTAACCTTGTTGTTTAGGTCAACTTTCTGGTGAAGGGACCTTACTGCAAGGTTTTACGTTTAAGAACTAATTTTCTTATTACAAGAGCTGCAACCGCAAATATGAGCGATACAGTTGTCGTTGTTAGGCTAAAGATGAAATTGGTATATTGTCCATGAATGGGAAATTGTTCTAAAATAAGATAAATGACAATACCCAATACAGTTGTTCCTAATGCGGTTATACTAAAGAGAAATAGACTAATGTTCTGTGATTTACTATGTTGGCTGTAGTTATAAAAAATCACAGCTAATATCAGAGGGATGGGGATTTCAATTAATATCCAACTAGACGACCATCGTTCAAAGAAATCTTCTACTACGTCAAACGCACTTTCCATACTTGAGACAAGTAGAAATTGTACTGTAACAGAATAAATTAAGATTATAATTGCAGAAATCCATGGAGAGAATTTCACTAAAGGTTTTGGTTCAGGTTTAGGTATCTCTTCCAAAGCACTCAATATAATCAATCTACCAATATCAAGTGCAATACTTTAATTAAGAATTTATTGCCTAACCACTACAAATAAAAATAAGGAGTAGTCATTGACAGTTAGGCGATTTAAATGACTAAAGCAATTATGGAAACCAACAAAGGTGTAATAACAATCGAGTTCTTTGATGAACATACACCTAATACTGTAAAGAACTTTGTATCCTTAGCGAAGTCTAACTACTATGACGGCGTTATTTTTCACCGTGTGATTCCCGAATTTGTTGTTCAAGGAGGAGATCCCACAGGTACTGGAAGAGGAGGACCAGGGTATCAAATTGCAGACGAAGTGGATAACCCTGTTCAACTACATAATTTGGGGCATCTGAGTATGGCAAACGCTGGACCAAATACAAATGGTTCACAATTCTTCATTGTTCTCAATCCAGACAATTGTAGACATCTCAACAAAAAACACACCATCTTTGGAAAGGTTGTAGATGGTATGAAAGTAGTATACCAAATTGGTCAAGGAGATAGGATGGTTAAAGTAACTATTGAGGATGAATCTGATATAATTACCAATCATCAATTGCAGAAACTTTAATTTTAAATTTAGAAGCAAAGGGAGTGATTTCCCTTGATTTCCGTTTTTTAAGCTGATTAATATAAAATTAAAGGAAATAGAATTAAATTTGAAAAGAAGATGGTGGCTCGGGGGGGACTCGATCCCCCGACCTCAAGATTTCGCATCTGAGGTTCACGTTGCAGTTCTAACCCTTTTTTTATCAAGATTATGAGTCTTGCGCTCTGCCAACTGAGCTACCGAGCCAGTTATTAGACCAAAATTTATTCCATTCTTTTTATCTTTTTTGTTCTATAGCATCTATGCAGGTATCGATAATATTATTTCGAACACTGTTTTTGGAATAATTATTTTATACTAGATAGCTTGACAAGATATTATGCCTAAGAAAAAGAAGAAAAAGAAAAAAGCAAAGCGAAAAATCGTTGTCATAGAAGAAGTACTTGAGGACGAAGATGTAATTGAAGATTATTTAGTGATCGTAACTAGAACAGAGAGAAGGGATTATCATTATCGAGTAACTGCTAGGAACGAAGAAGAAGCTATTGAATTTGCAGTTGACGAATGGAACCCATTAACAAATAAAGATGTTGTAGCGCTTGAAGAGCAGTTTGTTGATGTTTTAGGCTGGGAAGCAAGCGTTGAAGAGAATAGTTAGGTTTAGATTTCATTTTTCATAGAAAATTCTTGCTTTCTCTGCAAACTTTGCGCTTAAACCACCACCGATTTCCAACAGTTGATCCACTGAACCAATGGGAGGAATACTATCTAAAGGTGGTTTAATTGCTTTTTTTAGTTCATCGATTATCTTTTGAATGTCTATTATTGTCATATTTCTGTTGAAGAAAGGCAAGGGTTCAACTATTATCTTTAGCGTTATTTCTAATTTATTTTGCTCTTTTACTAGAAGTATGTAAGCTTCACATAACAGCGTATCTCTTTGTTTCCAGTCTTCCTCAGTAAAAATAGCTAGGAGCAGAGGTTCTAGTTTTTCTGCAATCTTCAACTTGCTAAAAACTGTCCCAAACCATTTTTCATATGGCACATATTTTCTATTCAACAAAAAGGCAAGTCTCATAATATATCTAATAAGGCGGGAAGATTCTATTTTGGATCCAAGCTCATCACCTACTTCACCTGTTCTTCCTGCAAAAGCAATCTCCTGAGTAATGTGTTCCCATTCGGATAGAATTTTGTATTTCCAGACATTCTCAGGAAGATAAGTAAATTTGTCTCGAACTTTCATTAGTTCTCCAAGAGTATCATAGAAAATTTTTCCTGAGGTGAGCTCTAACAGCTTCTGTTCAGGTAATAGAAGCCAATCTATATCAGTTAGGTCTGTATTTTCAAGATTAAGTTGTTTCTTAAAAAATTCACTTACAGTAAAAATCTCTATCCGATGATTTACTTCTCCTTCGTTAATGAATTGTGGGAATTGATTTCTTGAATCATCGGGATCAGGAAAACTCCAGTGAGTAGAATGGCCTCTGAATTTGTAAGGCAGTTTTGTTCTGAGTAATTTAATTAATGAATCATAATGCGCATCATAACTTTTTGAATCTATGAACAGATATAATCGAAGCCCCCAGTGGTGATCAGAAGAAACAATGTCATCCAGACCAAATACCTCAGACCCAGAACCTATTAATGCGGCAGTATATCTTAGATAGGGGAATTCACTCTCAATAATTTTCTTTACTACTTCATCAAAGAACATTTCAGATAATTTCAATCCTGGGATAAACTCTGAAACCATAAACTATCATAGAAGATAGAACTAAAAACATTATTGATTTTGTAAATATAATAAGAAAAATAGGAAAAGAAAGGAAAATTATTTTTGTCTTTCTTTCAGGAATTCTTCAACTAGCTCTTGACCTTTTCCAATTTTGTATTTACATACAGTTGGAAAACGATCGGCAGCTCTTTTCAAGGCATCTAAGATTATAAAATAATCTTTTGCATATGCTCTAACAGTTACAAGCTCTTGACTTTCTTTGACACGTGCAGCTCTATCTGTTGGTTTTCCGAAGGATCTTCGCATACCATCTTGAATTCTATCTGCACCAGCAACAGCCATCATCTTATTTTCTCGTAAGATGTGATGTGGATGAATTCTTATGGTCATATGATAATTTTCAACACCTAAATGTCTCTGAAGTATTCTGTTTACTGCAATTCTTGCAGCCTCTAAAGCAGTGTGTCTGATTTGACATTTTTCTTTAGAAACTAAATGAATATGAACAGGAAAATCGCCTTTTCGGTTTCCAGAATCATATGCTCTAATTCTAGCATCGGGAGCACCTCTAACGAATTTACCAACTCTTGTATTTGCAGGGCCTCTAACATGTCTATAGCAACGGGCTGGACGTTTTCCGATTCGTACCACCTTCTTATTGGTTGAAACGACATATGTTTTTAAACATAATGGATGTCGATTCTTTTTTTGATTAGATTGGATTTATTAATTCATAAACAAAACCTGCTTTTTACCACCTTTATAAACTAAACTTCGGATTAACTAGTAATGAGTAAACAGAGGTTTGGTCTAATAATTGTTTTTTTCACAATTAACCTTATATCTATTAATTGTATTTTTGTAAATTCAAACATATCTTGCTCCAATAATAATATCGTTGATAGTACTATTCTTCTTCCATCTGACATAGTGTTTGAATATAATTCTACTTTTTCCCATGAAGAATTCGTAATAGATGTCTCAAATCTTAGGCTAGGTTCCTTTAATAGTTTAATTCTCTTTTTCGAAACAGTGGACTATAGTAGTAATAGTGAGGGAATAAAGGTAACTTTCATCTTTGATCAAACAGAAATTACTTTCGAAATTGAGACCATGTTTCAAGACACTCTCATGCACAACAAGACACAAGCATTCAGCTATCCAGATGAATTTGAAGGGAACATGTATTTAACGATAATTTGTGAGGCTCAAACAGATTATCAGCATCATGCTGGATCCTTAATAATACGAAGTTCTACACAAGTAGAAGAGATTATCCCGTCAGTACTATCAGAATATCCAACGCAGTTTCCAGTAATACCAGACTGGTTAGAATTTAAAGTGGGACCATTTTCCCTTAGAACCAGAAGTATTCAAACTGTAATTAATAACACGCTTAATTTTGAAAAATTGAATTTTACAACTTCTTTTTCCTCTAGCGATTTCTCTTCTCTTGAGCGTTTTTTTGAAATTGAAGTAAATGGAAAGATTGTTGCTTCATGTGATTTTAGATCGAATCAAGTGGCAAAAGAAACATTCTTACTCTCTATTTCTCCAGGAATTAATATCATTACGATTTACTTCAGTGTTGGATATTGTACTGACAAAATTATAATAAGCGCAATACGGACAAAGGGAAATGGAGTTAACTTCGGAGATCAATTACCTGAAAATACTTTGTGTTGGTTTACCTGGGAAAATTGTGAGATAGATTATTCTTTTGATCTTTCTTCACTAAAACCACTATCAACCAACCAAAACCAAGTGTTAGAGTATTCTATTAACTATGGATGCATCGGCGAGGTTGTTGAACCGTTCATTTCTTATGAAATACTTATAGGGGCAGAGACAATAGAAAGTGGAGAAATTTCTGAATCTTCTCAGACGAATTCACCACAATCTTTGAATGGAGTAAAAATTGTCACTAATTTTTTTGATTCCATTGTTATGACGATTCAAGGAACAACAACTGGCCAAGGAGCATTTTACATCCTTAACACAAGTAAGATTACTATTAATCCCATTCATGAGTTGTCCGAAGAGGTAAGTTTGGAGAGAGAATTGGTAGAGAGTGAAAATTATATTACACCTCTCTTAAGTCCTCTTATTCTGACTTTCATGGATTATTTTATACTTGTACCTAATTCATTATACTGTAGTATAAATCTATCATTTGACCTAACAACAGAGCAAGGTTTACCCGTTAGACAAGTAGATATTCAGCTTAAACTCAATTTTCAAACTTCAATAGATGAACAAATCAAGGAAGAAAAAAATATTTGGGTTGCAAAAAATGTAATGCTGTTTTCAAAGTCATATGAAGTAACTATTGTGATATCTATTTACGGGGATGGTCATACCGTTATTTTAGAAAATCTGAAGTATCTGATAACAAGCATTTCGAATTCCAATGTTACAATCACAAATCCATTTGATACACCAAATGAGGAGAAAATAAATGATATTGTTTTCAATCCATCAAAATCAACAATTATCTATCTTGAATTTGGTTTTCTTCTACTTGCACTTACTATATTGATAAGTCAAATATGGTCAAATAGCAAAAGAATGAAAAATGAAGCAACAGAAAGTATCACAGAAATACAGTTTGATTCTCCAAATATAAGACGTGGAAGAATTAGGAAATTCGTGTCAGAGAAAATCTTACTGATATCGGAGTCTATTCTGAAGAGTACTTTATTGTTTTTATCATTAGGAGAAATTGTGTTGAAGACAATTGTGCTATTTCAAATCACAAATGAGGTAATTACAATTGCACAAAACAATTTGGAAAACATTCTGTTTTTAGAAGGAGGAAAATGGTGTTATTACATTTTCATCATTTGTATATATGCGCTGTCTTTTACAGGTTTTTCGACACTATACTTAAGTTACAGTACCACCTTTTATGAGGATTTTTACAAAATAACTAAATTCCTTAGCATAGCAGTAAAGATAGTTCTAGTGCTTTCTTTTATAGGTAGTTTAATATTTATTAAGCTTAATTCAGTTAATTTTGAAGGTTTTTGGAATGTTGTTCTACCGATAATAACAATAGCAGTAATAGTGATGTTCACATGGTTAGGAAAGATAAAAGACAAACAGTTCAAATTGTTTCTCAATAACTTCTTCAAAACTGGAACATTACAAGTTACTAAAACTAGTTTAAGCAATCCAAAGGAATCAAACTCAATAAACGAGTCTGAAATATCGACTGAAGAAAGAGACAAACTAAAAAGTAGACTGAAACATATGATAATTTCTGATTCCAAACCAGGAATCCAGCTTTCTTCCACGATAGTTGCAGAATTTCTGAACATAGAAAAGGTCTTTGCACATAGATTGTTAATAGAAATATCAAATGAACTTCCAAGACTAGGAAAATATCATGAGCTAGAACAGATTTATATCAAAAATTCTGATAGTGAAATCGAAAACATCATCATCAATTCGACTCTTCAAGAGAATAATATAGAAACTGAAAACATAGTAACAAGAATTAATGAGCTTGAAGAAGGCTTAACCATCATACCAATGGATGAAACTGGCAATATTGCACAAATTCTTCAGAATGAGAAGGGGTTACTGAATACTCATGCCTTATCACAAGTAATTTTCTTTATCTCTGAGGTAATGATACCAAAAATAGATCAAACCGACAACTTAGATTTGAGAAGTTATGAGATTAAATCATCTCTACAGAATTTTAGAGATAATAAACAAAGTTTCTATTCCGACAACATAATAGATTTTGTACTAAATTTCCTTACAGATGCAACCAAGAATCAAGGAGATATAGAAAAATTACTGAGATTTAAATTTTTATTTGAAGAATTTACACAGATATCAGATCAGATAAAGGAACACAGTTTTGAAAATAAAGCATTTTTGCAGATAGGGAGAGTATATCATGATTTAGTTGAAGCTAAAGGAAATGAAGGGGGGTTACAAACACTGAAAGGAGAAACACCTTTCTTTGATATTATCTTTTCACTGGAACGCTATATCTATGCTTGCAACACGAAATTAGGCTACTGTAATAATTTAGAAGATAAAATCAAGAAATGGAAAGAGTTTCAAACTAAACTAAGTTACGTTTTTGGTGTCATAGATTTTCCTTTCCTTGGAAATATAGTGCAGAAGAAACTGGAATTAAATGGCAACAATGTCACAGTTAATACAAAAAATGGTGTCTTTCTCTTTGATATAGAAAAAGGAATAATTTCTTTAGATAGAAAATCACTAGAACTAACCGATTCATCTTTAAATATTGAAATAACCGATTTAAAAAGCTATTACCGTTTCTTGGATTCTAGATATGGAACAGATTTAGATTTAGATAATGGAAAGATAGAAAGTAAGAATTACAAACAAAGTGGAATTTCTAAACTTATTAATGGCTATAGTCTAAAGTCCACAGGCATAGCAAAGCAGCTATTGTTAGGCGTGTTAAGGCTTCCGATTATTGTTAATGGAAAAATTATAGATTTCACAAAAATAATAAAGAAAAAAAATTCATATGGTAAAGCATTGGCGACAACGAAGAAAATTCTATCAATGTATATCTATGGTCAAGGTTTCACTAATTTAAGAAGATCGGCAATAAATAATCACAAAATTTCAAATGAAATTAGTGGTTCTAGAACGAGACAAAGTGCAGTAAAAAATCAATTGATAAGTTTAGTATTTGACCACATTTACCAGAAAATCGTTTTTATTGAAACCACTTCAACAGATGAGAAATTCACCACAATTTTTCCAATTTCAACCTATATGAGGGATAGTACTTTCAAAACAAAATTACATATTCCTAATGGATATTATCCAAGTGTTAATCTTCACATAATTGCTGAAGTCTTAGGGCAAAGTCACTTTAATGTTATAAGCAGTAAGAAAAGCATCAAATTTGCTTTCTCAACCTATTCTAAGATTGAGAAATTAGATAAGAAGACAGAAGAGTTAGTTGTTATAGGCTTTATGAATAAGAATACAAAAAAAGATGAGATAAGATATATAGTTTATGAGGACTTAATTAACAGTTATAAAAGAATAAAGAGAAATCCAAACATAGATGTTCAAATGGAGCAACTCTACTGGAAAACGTCTAACTGTACATTTGGAAAAGAGCAAAAAGTAACAATAAATGAAAAAAACACTATTTCAACTTCTGAGTTAGTTATTTATGATTTTTTCATAAGAAACGCGAGAGGGAGCTGGATAAGAGATTCCCTTAAGGATAGATTACTGAGCATAGCAAGTTTTTGGGAACCAATCAAGATACAGAGAAACAACATAGAAGAAGTGTTTGTACTCACTTTCATTGATGAAAAAAAGCAACAAATATTTGAGAAAACAATTTCAGATGAAAAGGAAATCTTTCCAGGAGCTTTTTATTTTTCACGAGGCATTAATAGAATACATCCTAGTACCTCAAACAAACCACCAATCGAGACTATAAAAAGTGTAAAGGAGGTAATGTTTAGGTTCGTAACAACAGGTCAACTTCCAACTGTTTTTTTATTTTCATTTAAGGATAACCATATTCCAATAATCGATTTTGTTGACGCGCGATTAGCAATAGTGGAACTAAAAAGAATTAGAAAATTAATTACTAAAGAAAATAGGACATTAAAAGAAAATGGTCTACTTTCAAAAGTATTCGAGTGTCTTAAGAAAGTTGGAGCAGTGAAAGGAATGTTCAGATTATCAAAACTATCAACAAAAATTGATGATACAATTGATTATTACGAAGAAATTATTACATACTATCCAAGGCTTGTGAGTTTCACAAATTCGACAATCAATAAGAAAAATGAAATTATTCCACTACTTGAAAATGGTTTACCGATAATTAGACCGCTGTTTACAACCCATTTCTGGTCATTTGATCATCTTCAAGGAAATGAAAAACAGATACTAACTATACTGAAAAACTACAAAGAAGCTTTTAACTCCGTTAATAAAGGGTTAATTCATTTTGATGGTAAAGTGCTAAATAATTGCGAGGAAGAATCTCAAATTAGAGATGTTATTGACGATTATAAGAAGTGGAGATCTGTTGCAATGGAAAGCACAGATTTGGTAATCATAAGAAGAAAAACAAATCGCGAATTTGTATCTAAATTTATTAGTAATAACAATCTAGCCAATAACAAAATCTTAGAATTCTGGAAGAAAGGTTTTGTAGGAAAGAAGCTAAGAATTTTAGTACAAAGAATACAAAAAATATTCAAATTAGGCATAACATCGCCTTATAATTCACAATTAGAGTATTTCTTGTTTAATGAAAAAATGCGGAAATTACTAGATAGAGTATGTAAAAAGGCAACCAAACAATTGAAACATTTAAGCCATCAATTATCTGAAAGAAGATTCGATGGAAGGAAGGGTCATGTAATTAAAGAAATTGTCTTAAAAGATATAAGAAGAAATGAATTACTCGAGAAGATGCTTGATAATAACATGATTAATATCTTGAAGCAGCGTTCATCTGTAAAACTGTATTATGCCCCATACAACTCATTTCCAAATATCGTAAATAGAAAAATCCACGGAAAATATGACTCAATTTCGTTTAAGGAATTTATCTACAATGATACATGGAAAAGGCAAATAATAATTAATGAGATAATCTTAAGAAATTACATTAAGATTTTACAAATGAAGAACCACAAACTAACAGTTTCAATCAATCAAAAGATGAATGATAACAACATTATTGCAGGAGTTAGTGAATCATTAGAGTTACTGTTAAAATGCTTATCTGTTGCACAAAAATTCAAAAGAGAGAGATTACTCAAGAAGAAATTACCCAAAGGGATGAGCATTAGAGAAGGATATAGACAAGAATTCCTAGGAAAAGGAAAAATTGTACCAATTACTAGAAATTTAGTGGTTTCTAGAAGCTCATTATCTGAGCTTTCAGTAGCTCTTGAAATTGCTCTGATATTTCATTTCATATATCATGCACATTCCTCATACGGAGAGATTCTTCTAGACATGATTAAAACAAATGTGAATGATGATCAACAAATAGGAGAATTAGAAGTGAATGATTCTTTACAAAAGGAAAAACTCTACCTATCAAACCAGTTTGATGGGGAATCCCTCACAGTTTATGAAATGAAGTGGGACAAGAAAAAGCAAGCAGTGATATGTAATCATACAAATAAATTGACACTGCGGAAAGCAGAGCAATTAGATCAGCTATTGACAACTAAAATGTTTTTACCTGGAGCTTTAACAAAAAACAAGGATATTATTGTTAATAACGTATTAGAATCTGACACAATGGAAGTTCTTGAAGAGAAAATTAGACAGTGGGAACTACTTAAGAGTCCAAACAAAAACAAGAAAAGCACACGAATAAGCAAAAAAGTAAAAAAAACTAATTACAGGCAATTCTATGATTGGATAAACAAATTAACTTAATGCTAGTTACTATCTTACTTAATGGAATGGAATCATACAAACCGATTAAATTTATTTTTTTTCTATTAATGTTATGTTTTCTTAAATTCCTTATGCAATACTCTTTTAAATTTCTACAAAGAAGATATATAGGTTGAAGAGGGGATAAATGGTGGATCCTGAACAAGAAGCTAGAATCTTAATAGATAAAAAACTAGAAGAAGCTGGGTGGGTTATTCAAGATTACAAACAATTTGATTTTAGGGCAGGAGAAGGGATAGCAATCAGAGAATATCCTCTAACAACAGGTTATGCGGATTATTTATTATTTATCGATAGGAAAGCAGTTGGAGTTGTTGAAGCAAAGAAAGCTGGTTATACCTTAAGTGGTGTCTCAGGACAATCAGCTAGATATTTGGATGGTATTGATGAGAATATCGTTTATTCGAACCCAGTTCCTTTTGCTTATGAAACCAATGGTTATGAAATCTATTTCAGAGATGAAAGAGACCCAGAACCTAGGTCAAGATCCTTATTCAATTTTCACAGACCTGAAGAACTATCTAGACTTCTTCAAGAAGAAAATACTCTACGTGCAAGGTTAAAAGAATTACCACCACTTAATCTTGAAGGACTAAGAGAATGTCAAGTAAAAGCAATTAAGAATTTAGAACAGTCATTTTCAGAAGCTAGACCTAGAGCGCTAATACAAATGGCAACAGGAAGCGGAAAAACGTATACTGCAGTTAGCTCCGTGTATAGATTAATAAAATATGCGAAAGCAAAAAGAGTATTGTTTCTAGTCGATAGAAGATCTTTAGGAGAACAAGCTCTACGAGAATTTGAACAATATGTTACTCCTGATGATGGAAGAAAATTCAAGGAATTATATAATATTCAATTATTAAAAAGCAATGCTCTTGATAAAATAAGTAAAGTTACCATAACAACAATTCAACGTTTCTTCTCAATGTTAAAGGGGGAAGAAGACATAGATGAAGACTTAGAAAATCAATCTCTTTTTACTTATTCAGCAGGTGATGAGAGTCCTGTCGATATAGAATACAATTCAAATATACCCATTGAAACATATGACTTCATAATTGTTGATGAATGTCATAGGTCTATCTACAATAAATGGAGGCAGGTTTTAGAGTACTTTGATTCATTTATTATTGGGTTAACTGCTACCCCTGCTAAACATACATACGGATTTTTTAATAAAAATCTTGTAATGGAGTACAGTCATGAAGAGGCTGTAGCTGATAACGTAAATGTAGGTTGTGAGATATATCAAATATTGACAAAAATAACAAAAGAAGGAAGCAAGGTAGAAGCGAAGAAAAGAGTATTCAAAAGAGATAAGCTTACAAGAGAAGAGAGATGGGAATTACTAGATGAAGAGTTGGAATATGATGCATCTCAATTAGATAGAAAGGTAGTCGCAAAGGATCAAATTAGAACAATTATCAAAACTTTCAAGAGTAAGCTCTTTACAGAAATTTTTCCAGGAAGGGAAGAAGTACCAAAGACAGTTGTTTTTGCCAAAGATGATTCTCATGCAGAAGATATTGTTCACATAGTAAGAGAGGAATTTGGCAAGGGAAATAGGTTTTGCAAAAAAATCACGTATAGAAGTGCAGGAAAAACGGAGAATCTAATTAAGGAATTTAGAAATTCTTACAATCCTAGAATAGCTGTCACAGTAGATATGATTTCGACTGGAACAGACATAAAACCTTTGGAATGCCTTTTATTTATGAGGGCTGTTAAATCTAGAGTATACTTTGAACAGATGAAAGGAAGAGGAACAAGAACAATAGATCCAAACGATCTTAAAGCTGTCACCCCAGACGCTGCGTTTAAAACACACTATGTAATAGTTGACGCCATTGGAGTTACATTAAAAGATAAAACTGATACACAACCACTTGAAAGAAAACCATTGGTGTCTTTCAAGAATTTGCTTAATCAAATAATCCTTGGTCCAAGAGATGATGACTCTTTAAGCAGCTTAGCAAGTAGATTATCAAGATTGAATAACAAGCTTGATAGTGATGATCGGCAAAGGTTTCAGCAAATTGCAGGAAAACCGATTACCAAAATAATAAAGAATTTATTAGATTCGATAAATATAGATAAAAATATAGATACGGCAAGAGAAGAGTTTGAAACAGAAATCCCAACAAAAGAACAAATAGAAGAAGTAAAAAACAAGATGACTGATATTGCTTGTTCTCCCTTTGATGATCCAAAATTACGCAATTTTCTGATAGAAACTAAAGAAAGAAGAGAACAAATTATCGATGTTCAAAGTATTGATGAAGTAGTAAAGGTTGGTTATACAACACAACAAGCACAAAAATTAGTTAAGACGTTCAATGAATTTCTACTAGAAAAGAAGGATGAAATTTCAGCATTAGAAATTATTTACAACAGACCATTTGGTCAAAGACATTTAACGTTCAAACAAATAAAAGAGCTCGCAGAATCAATAAGATCCCCACCCTATAATTTAACTACGGAAAGATTGTGGGAAGCCTACAAACAATTAGATATAGCCAAAGTAAGAGGAGCAAGACCAGAGAAATTGTTAACTAATATCGTTGCTTTGATCAGATTTGCCTTGGAAGAAACGAAAATACTTGAACCATTTGAAGACACAGTAGATAAAAGATTTCAAGAATGGTTAATAGATCAACAGATAATAGTAGAAGGATTCACAGAAGAACAGATTGAATGGTTGGAAATGATAAAAGAGCACATAAAAACATCAGTAAGCATAGAAAAAGAAGACTTTCAAGAAGTACCATTCAATCTAAAAGGTGGAATCTACAAAACTTCTGAAATTTTCGGTGATAAATTAAAAGAGATAATTGTTGAACTTAATGAGGTTCTAGTAGGATGAGCAGCGATTTACAAAGAACCGATCTTCCAAAAGATTGGAATTGGAAAAAAATTAAGGATATTTCAGAAAGGATACATTATGGTTATACAGCTAAAGCATCTTCTGACCCAAAAGGACCTAAATACTTAAGGATTACAGATATTCAAAATAACAACGTAAACTGGGAGGCTGTTCCATTTTGTAAAATTAGTGAAACTGAAATTAAGAAGTATATCTTAAATCCTGGAGACTTAGTTTTTGCAAGAACAGGCGCTACTGTTGGAAAAAGTTATTTAATTAAAGAACAATTTCCTACAGCTATTTTTGCTTCATATCTTATAAGATTAGTTTTACTAAAAAATATACTAAATAATTATGTTTACTATTTTTTTCAATCACCATTATACTGGAAACAAATAACTGAAAAAAAGGTTGGTAGTGCACAACCCAATGTAAATGCAAAAAAACTAGGGGGTATTCTTATTCCTCTAGCTTCGTTAAAAGAACAAAATGATATTGTTTCTAAACTTGATGAACTCTTCTCTCAACTTGATTCAGGTCTAGCTTCCCTTCAACAAACCAAACTATTACTGAATCAATATCGTCAAGCTGTCCTTAAAGCTGCTATGACAGGAGAACTAACCAAAGAGTGGAGAGAGAAACATCAACAT
>JABCTC010000009.1 GCA_018238545.1 Candidatus Heimdallarchaeota archaeon | reverse complement strand
GCATTGGTGTTGATGAATTCACTACAGCCACAGGCTCTCCCCTGACAGGAACCATTACTATTGGTTCGGACCAGGAACTGACAAGTATTCAGCATGTTATTGATTCCATGAATCTATACGGTATTTCCGGCCCTCTTACTATTAATCTCAAGGATAATGGCTCTCCATACCAGGAACAAATCAGGATTTGGATAATATCAGTAATCTTACAGTTGATACGATAATACCTAAATTTGAATGTAGTGGTATAACAATGGCTGGTGATGTAGATATTAATGGAGATATACATATAGCTTGGGAGGATTATACAGATCTAAGTAGCGGAACAGATATTGATGTTTTTTACAAACATTGGAACACTTCTTCTTCGGCAAATTTGACTGATACAGAGGTTTTATCTAGTACAAGTGCAGATTACTCTTGGGATACTTCGCTTGTTTGTGATGTTTTTGGAAATGTGCATGTAGTTTGGCAAGAGAGTGATGATAACATAGTTATTGGAGAAGGTACAGATATTGCTTATACATATTGGGACGTTTCATTATCAAGTTGGTCTTCAATTGGCGCACTTTCAACAGAAAGTGATCAATCCTCACGTGCTCCAGTAATCACTACAGGTTCTGATGGTGTCATCTATGTGTTTTGGGAGGATTATACTGAATTAGCTAGTTGTGGAACAGATCCGGACATCTTCTTTAAGCAATTTATTTATGCTCCTCTAACTCCTGAATTAGCTTTCATTGTCCCTAATCCTACTGAAATTACAAGTATCTACCTTGATTGGGATGATGTAGAAAAAGCAACCTATTACAATGTTTATCGTTCTACTTCCTACATTTGGTCAATCGATCAATTAGTCACTATAGCTACTGTTTCTTCTAGCGAATATTCTGATAATGTACCAGGTGCTGGGTATTATTATTATGTGATTGTTGCTGGAAATTCTGTAGGCAATAGTTCTCACTCTAATTGCCAATATGTCGAGGTGACATTTCCTGATTTGGATGCTCCTGAATTATCCTATATTCTACCAAATCCTACTGAACTTAGTAGTATCTCTTTAGTATGGAATGAAGTTGATGATGCGACACAATATTATATTTTCCGCTCCCTAACATATATCTGGTCCGTGGAAGGAATGACTCCTATTGACACAGTTATAACAAATAGTTACGTAGATTCACTCCCTGATGAAGGAATTTATTTCTATGTTATTGTGGCTAGTGATGGCTTAAGAAACAGTACTCACTCTAATTGTGAATACATTGAATATGAGATGCCCACTTTATTCGAGTTTGCTCTTATCTCAGGATTGTTTATTGGATCATCTGTCATTTTGCTCTTTAAAATTAAGGTGCGTAGAAGGAAACAAAGAGTATGAAGAACATAAGTATCACAAGTTGGATTACAAAGAAAAAAGTGAAACAGACATAATATCTGTTCATTTCTATTTTTTTATACATCATTTCTCAAAAATGTTTAAAAGATGTTTTCAATGATTTACTTGGTTTTATATGAAGTATGATTTTGATAAAATAATTGATCGTAAAAACACTCATGCAGTTAAGTGGGATAAACATTTACTTGAAGAGTTTTTTGGCACTTCTGATGTACTTCCTTTATGGGTCGCTGATATGGACTTTCAATGCCCACAACCATTGATAGAGGCTATGAAACAAAAAGCTGATGAAGGAATTTACGGTTATAGTTGGCACAAGACTCCTGAATATTTCGATGCTGTTATAGGTTGGATGAAAAGAAGACATGACTGGGAAGTAGATAAAGACTGGATTGTTTATAGTCCAGGCATAGTTCCTGCAATTAATGTTTTGATTCGATCTTTCACTCAACCAGGTGATAAGATTATTGTGCAATCTCCTGTTTATTATCCTTTCTTCTCAACAATAGAGAATAATGGAAGACATATCCAAAACAATCAACTGGTTTATGAAAACAATCAATATTCTTTTAACTTTGATGATTTTGAAGAAAAAGCCAAAGATCCTTTAACTAAAATGTTCATCTTATGTAACCCTCACAATCCTGTTGGAAGAATTTGGACAGAAAAGGAATTGAAGAAACTTGGGGACATATGTTTAGAAAATGATGTTTTGATTATTTCTGATGAAATCCATCATGATCTTATTCTACCCGGATATGAACACAAAGTTTTCTCCAAACTAAGTGAAGATTATGATGATCACACTATAATTTGTACAGCACCTAGTAAAACATTCAATATTGCTGGTCTTCAAACTTCCAACATTATTATACCTAACAAAAAATTACGTGAGACTTTCACTCAAGGTATGTCTGGGAGAAACAGTCTTGGCATCCCTAATGCTTTTGGAATAAGTGCTCTTATCAGTGCTTATAATGATGGTGAAGAGTGGTTAGTTCAAGTTATGGAGTATATTCTTGAAAACTTCAAATTCCTTAATACTTATCTTCAAGAGCATTTACCTGATGTTCATATGGTTAACCCAGAGGGTACTTATCTTGCATGGGTTGATTTCTCAAGCTTAGGTATGAATGATGAAGAAAGGAGAGAATTTATGCTTTATAAAGCAAAAGTTGCTTTTGATGGTGGAACAATGTTTGGGAAAGGAGGAGAAGGATTCGAAAGAATTAATGTTGCTTGCCCTAGAAGCATCCTTGAAGAATGTATGGACAGAATTAGGAATGCGTTAAGAGAATAATCTCTCTATTTCTTAAAAATCCTTAATGAATTTTTACATGATTAATATTCAAGGTCAAGAAAAAATTACACATAAATTTTTAAGTAACCCATATGCATTTACTCCGTGACTTTTGTCGCAAATGAAAAAAGTGATTAAACATGGTAGACGTAGTAGATTTTTTGATAGCTTTCTTTTTAGGCGCTTTTGGAATATACAGGTTTTATAAAGGACACATTCTCTCAGGCGTTGTCTGGCTACTAACTGGAGGCCTATTAGGAATAGGCTGGCTTATTGACGTGATTTGGGTTGCTCTTGATAAACCTTTAATTTGGGCTAAATAAGGCTAAAATTTTTTTCTTTCTTTTTTTTATATGCTTGAGATTACTCTTTCGTAAAATTTACTCTATCTGGTGTGATAATTTCTTCTTCGGGGAATACCATCTGTTCTGAATCATCTTCATTAAAGTCTTTAAGTTCAGTTCTATAATATTCAGTCCAATCATGCCAGCATCCCTTTTTGCATACATAAGTGATATGATAAATTTTATAGAAAATTCCTTGATCAAGGTGAAATGTCTCTTTTCTCTCTAAAATTGAAACCCCCTTTGTATGACAATTAACGCATTTTTTTCTCTCTAAGGATGACATAACCAATTGATTTAACTAACTATAACAATTTAAAACTTTTCAAAGTATCATATGGATTGTTCTATTTCTCCATTAATCGCTTTCCACACTGCTTTAGCTATTTGTATGTCCTGAATAGCTACCCCTGTTAAATCAGTTACTGTTATCTCTTCTTCAGATTGTCGTCGAAGTGATTTATCCATGATTATTTGTCCAAGTTCAATCATTTTTTCTTTTTTTATCTTTCCATCATTCATTGCCTTGAAACTCTCTCCTCTAGACATACATTGTTCTATACTATCAACAATTAAGCAATCTGCTTTCTGTAAAATATCAGTATCTAATTCTTGTTTTTCAGGAGTATCTGAACCTATAGCAGTTATATGGGTACCCTTTCTAATTTGATCGGCAAAAATTAAAGGCTTTTTTGAAGGAGTACAAGTTACTATTAGATTACAAGATGAAGTGATGTCTTCAGGATTTTGCGTAGTTTGGACATTGAATCCTAGCTCCTTCATGTCTTTTTCATAGATATCTAATTCTTCTTGATTTGTTCCCCAAGCAATAATATTGTTACAATCTAATACTTTCTGCAAATATATTGGTTGTAATCTTCCATGTGTACCTGCTCCGAAAACACCTATTCTTTTAACATTTTTAGGTGCCATGTATTTAGCTGCAATTGCACCAGCTGATGCGGTCCGAATATTCGTTAAATGCCCTTCATCAAGTAAAACACTAAGCAACTGACCAGTTTTTTGACTAAACAAGAGCATCAATCCATCAAAAGCAGGTAAATTTATTTTGGGATTGTCATAAAATCCAGTTGCTATCTTTATAACAAAATAATCATCTTCCTTAATGAAACCATATTTGATATGACATTCTCCAGGAGGTTTATCGAAAATCATTTCCCCAACAGGAGGAACCTCAACTTTCCCTTGAGAATAAGCCATGAAGCCTTCCTCTATAATTTCTATCGGATTGATATTCTCTAAAATTGCTTTGATTTCATCGAGATTTACTATCTTAGTCATTAAACAGATTATTTATTCAAGTTATATTTGCTTTTTGCATAGAAGATTGGTTAAAAAAATATCAGAACTATTTTGGGACTATTTACAACTAATGCTTGTTCTTAAAATAAGAGAAAGGAAACCTAAACTGGACTGCTTGAAAGAGGATAAATATCTTCAGATCCAGCAGAACCATCGATGGAGTAATTTCCACTTGACCAGTCTTTCCAGTGGTTTCCTTCTAGTAGATTGATGTCATACCAGTAATTGTCTGAACCTGAATCGAATCCTTGAATACTCATTAGATTGTTATATGTAAAACTATTGTGATGGATTACGATGTTGATACCTGCTTGAATAGCAATTCCATAAGAAGTATTATTAGCGAAAATATTATATGTAATAGTACTATTTTTGGATAATCCGTTACTTGAAGAAGTAATCATCATTATTCCCTCTTGTCTACTTAATTCTATTGTGTTAAAGGATATGGTGAAGAAAGAAGCAGGACCACCAAATATTCCCCAACGATTATTAATTAGAGTGTTGTTTGTTATTATTAGGTATTCAGATTCCCAAGTCTCTATTCCAGAATTTCGATTATTTTTACATATATTTTCAGTGATCGTAATATTAGAAGACATTAACACGGTTATTCCATCCGAATTAGTTGAACCTGAATTATTACATATATTCTGTTTAATTGTGATGTTACTGGATTGTATCATAGTAATACCTCCCCAGTAGTTTGATAAACAAGTATTATTGTAAATTGTTGAATTATTACTATTGTAGAGTATGATTCCTGTTTCTCCATTGAAACTAAGGGTATTATTTGCAATCAAAGTGTAATCCGAATATACCTGTAACACACCATTTTTTGCAATATTAGAGAAATTATTTCCAATAATTTTCGAATAACTACAGTAGTAAAATGATACTCCGTAGAATTCTGTTGGTGTTAAATCAGATACTGTTAAATTGAAACAATTTACAAAGATCATCTGACCATCTCCTGTTGAAGTAATAATTTGATTAGTCAAATTGGAATAAAATCCTAAAGGTTTTTCGTTCACAAAATTGCCTTCTATTTTCATTGAAAGATAATAATCAAGTGTAAATTCTTCAAATTTATCAAAGATATCATGATTTGAAGTAAATAGACTTTCAAATGCTAAACCATCGTTAAGGAATTTATTATTGATTACTGAACTGTTTCGAGAATAGTCCACCCATAAACCTGTAATACTATTATTTGAGAACCTATTATTACTAATTATAGAATTATCAGAGAGAGATAAAGATATACCATGCCCACTGTTGAGAATACAAACATTATCTGAAAGAATACTTGAAGGTGAATTTATTAAAGATATTCCATTCCCAAAATTCTTTTCTATGAAATTGATTCCTGAATTACCATTACAAGTATTATTTGTAATAAGAGAATTAGGTGAATTAGAAATAAAAATACCATTTTCCTTATCATTTTTCTGACAAATATTATTAGAAATTATTATGTTTGGAGAATTTTGAATAAGTATTCCAACACCTGCGTCATTACATGTATTGTTGATTATTTGAGCAGTTGATGTAGCAATTTTTTGGATGTGAATTCCAGCATATCCTGCTGAGATGATACAATTCGATATGCTGAATGATTTAGTCGTATTTGTGATGTATATCCCTTTACTACTTGTAGTTGTTATATTCAGATTGTTGATACGATATGGAGATTCTTCACTTCCCTTTCCTCTGAAGTTGTAGTTATTGAAATCTCTATCACTCCAAATTATAATCGGCTCATGCTCAATCCTCTGATCAGTTGGTTCAATTACTATCAACACTACAATAATCGTAGAAACAACTAATATTATGGAGAAAGCTATACTCAAAACTATGTTTCTTTTTATTTTCATTTTCTCCACCTATATATTACTTGTATTTTTTTCCTTATGAGAGATTGGATATAACTTTTTTGCAACTTTTTACAACTTATCATTTTATCATCTTTTTCCCTATTTCTGTCAGAAATACGCGGTATTCCCTGCCCCATTTCTCTTTCTCTATTAATCCAAAATTCTCAAGTGGTGTCAAATTTCTTGAAATTTTAGATTTTGTAAAATTTGTGAGATTTATTAATTGTTGTTGAGATATTTTTCCATCATTTTCATGTATGAGATTTAAGAGCAATTTTTGATCTTCAGAAAGAAAAATCTTTCCTATCTTTTTCATAGCCTTTTTTTGTCTTTTTCTCATCAGCCAGAAAACAATAATAACTCCTATAGTTACTCCTAAAGTAGGACCTACAATATAAACCCATATTGGGACTGGATTTCCTGAGGGATCAAAACGAACCCAAAATGCTTGGTTTGATGCAAGTGTAACATTTTTCAGAACCCAGGTAATAGAAACATAATCACCTGAAACAATAGGTGGAAATGTATCAGGATAAATACAAAAAGGATCTTCTATGTGAATAAAACAAGATCTTGGAAGTCTCACAACTAATTCATAAGTTTCAGTATAGTAGGAATTTGTGGATTCATATTCAAAAGAATAATAACTAGTATTTCCATCATCTATTAATTTTACATCAATGTTTAGAACATAAATCACACGAAAACTTGTAATTTGACCTGCTTCTAAACTATTTCTAAGATTAACAATTATAAGATTCGTTGAATAATAATCTGTAGTTACACTCCAATCTAGATTCCCCGAATCATCTTCTACTTCAACTTGCTTAATAGTCTGATTTAACCAGAACCGTATTTCTGTTGTTGAAGTGTTCTTATTGTTCCTTATATCAAAATCCTCAAAAACAATTATCTCACTAATATCAATAATTCTGATATTAGTAACTTGATGAATTATTGTAAAATCAGCTGGCGAAATTGTTAGTTTCTTAGTGTCTCCTTTAGTATTCAAATTACAACTAGCGTCATTAATAGGTAAAAATAACACTGTAAGAAAGAGAAACAATGCAACTATTCTACTAGTAGCCTTGCTGTTCAATAGAAATAATATACTTGTTTTATCTAAAAAGAATTTCCCCTTCTTAATGAGATTACATGGGATTGAAAAAAATAAAGGAAAAAAGAAGATTTAGAGTTTTTTATCTATTCTTTCTTCTTCTTATTAATACAACAGCAATTATTGAGGTAGCTATTAGTGTTGGAATGAAGAAACTATTTGTATCAGTTGTAATCTCTGGAATAGGCATCAAAGTCCATTCATCTGTATTAAAGTCATACATCCAGGTCTCAGCATTATAGCTTGTCAATGTTGTTGAATTAGTTCCACCAAAAACGACAATTTTGTCACTTTCTGCGTCGTAAGCTATCGAAAAAGATCTTCTTCCATTAGTTGAAGGATTCATTTGTGTCCATATTTCACTGTTAAGATCAAAAGACCACACTTCATCTTCCATTCCAGTGGGATCTAGATGTGTAGATCCTCCAACGAGTATTATTCTGTCGCTTTCCGAGTCGTAAGCCATATTTGTCCCTATTCTAGGATCAGGGCTTGTTGATGGTGTGACATTTTCCCAAGTGTTAGTGTTATAATCATATGTCCAAGTATCTCGTTGGTATACTTCCCCCGTAGGATCATAATAAGCTGAAACAGTATGAGAGTGATACCCTCCAAAAAGCACTATCTTATCGCTTTCAGAGTCATATGTTAAAATGCTATTTGATCTTCCTAGTGGTGAGATTGAGGGTGTAATATTTGTCCAAGTATTTGTATTATAATCATAACCCCAAGTATCGTTGTAACCCATATTACCCCCATAAGGATTGTAATCTTTTGGTAGGGTACTGATTCTGGGCTCATTATTGTCCACGTATTATTATTTAAGTCGTAAACCCACGTATCTGTTTTCCAACTCACGTAAGTAGCGTCTGTTTGTCCTCCATACATTATTATTCTGTCATTGACTGAATCATAGACCGAGCAATGGCCTACTCTTTTTGTTGGGTTGGCTGCTGAGACTTTTACAGTAGAATTAGTAGCAATTAGTAGCAAAGTGATAACAAAAATAGCTGGAACAAAAACTTTTTTTCTCAATATTTTTTTCATTTTCATTTTTTTCACCTTTTTCTTGCCATGTCGTCATAAAACGTACTGATTTCAATTAATAATGAAAACCATTTGCAATTTTACAAGCGACATAAAAAGAAATTACTGTTTTTTTCATTTTATCTTTCATTTCATTTTTACTTTGTTGTGTGAATAATAGCAACTGCAAACTACATCAAATATCGGTAAAATGTTTTCTGCAACAATATTACAACAATTAAACGACCAGTCATCAGTATTATAATCATAAGAATCATATAAGATTGTATTAGTGAGTACTTCTTTGGACTGCTAAGATTTTTAAATGAAATGTAGAACTTGAAATTGAGATGAAAATTGATACCTTTGAATTAGAGAGAAGACAATCTCTCTGGGAAAATACTGTAGAGTATAATTTAACAGAGAGTGGTATTCATCCTTTCACGATTTCTGAATTGTTAGACGATTCGCAAGTTAAACAGCTTCTAGATTTGAGATTAGGTTATGGCCAAACTAATGGTTCAATTGAGCTTCGAGAGTCTATCTCTAAGCTTTACAATAATGCTTCCCTAGAAAATGTTTTTACTACGAATGGTTCAGCTGAGGCAAATTTTGTTTCTATTTGGAGTAATCTTAAACCTACAGATGAGCTTGTGCTTATGTTGCCCAATTATATGCAAATCTGGGGGCTAGCAAGATCTTTTGGCGTAAATGTCAAACCATTTCATTTGAAAGAAGATTTAAATTGGCAACCTAACATGGATGAAGTTCGGAACCTAATGACTCCTAAAACAAAGATGATTGCAGTTTGTAATCCCAATAATCCTACTGGTTCTATCATGACTAAATCTAACATGGAAGAATTAATTGAAATTGCAAATGAATCATCTGCTTGGATCTTATCTGATGAAGTTTATAGAGGAGCAGAGCTTGATGGAAAGGAGACTACTTCTTTCTATGGGAAGTATGATAAAGTAATAGCTGTTGGGGGATTATCAAAAGCATATAGTCTCCCTGGATTAAGAATGGGCTGGATTGTCGCTCCTGAAGATATTGCAGAAAAATCTTGGTTATATCATGATTATACTTCTATATCTCCTGGAGTATTAAGCCAGCAGATTTCTACATGGGCTTTAGAACCAAGCACAAGACAAAAGATTCTTTCTCGAAATAGAAAAATGCTAAACGAAAATCTTTCTCTTTTTCAAAACTGGTTGGATAAACGTAAACATCTATTTGATTTCATTCCACAAAAAGCTGGTGCAATGTCTTTTGTTCGTTACCACTTTGATATGAATTCTACAGTCCTCACTGAAAGATTAAGAAAAGAAAAGAGTCTGCTTATTGTTGCTGGGGATTGTTTTGGAATGGATAACTACCTAAGGCTAGGTATAGGTTCAGAGAAAGAATACCTATTAGAGGGTCTTCAAAGGTTAGAAGAAGGGTTAGAAGAATTCGTAAATGCTTAAATCTTCATCTTCGAAGGCATCTTTGATTATTTTTATCTTTTTTTCTTGATATTCAAATTTGACGTTAAGTTCTCTTCTGGGTAACCAATCTAATTCCCAGTCAATCATCTCATCAATAGATTTGAAACCTAGATAGCTTAGAACCTTATCTTTTGGGATTTCCTCCCCAAATTCAGTTATCAGCTCAGAGATAATTGTATATTTCTTCAAAGCTTCTTCTTTCTCTTTTCTAGCTATGTTCTGTAATGCTTCCCATGCGCCATTATTTGGTGTTTGGTTATTACTCAAGCTTCCACTCTCAATGTGTGATTATGAAATCTAAATATCAATAAAACGTCTCCATATATATATTGTCGGTAGAAGATTTAAAAGGAAGATTGGAAAAATCTTGTTTAATATTGGTTTCTTTAAATAAAATGCCTTAGTTCATTAAACAGTGTAAAACTCCAGTTTTTCTAGATTGATGAATCCAAAAGTCACAAGCGTACTAAGTACAGATAAGAAAAATGGAAAAGCTTGCACTTGTATCATGTCTTTCTTTACCTCATTATAAATTTGCTTTATTGTTTTTTGTTCATTTGCCAAACAAGCATTGAGAATACGTTTGTGGATTCTATAAGCCATATTTGATAGTTCATAGAAAATTTCATTTTTGTGTTTTTCAAAGATATCAATATGTGATTGATTAGTGTGGGGTATAGAAATGGTTGAGTTTAGGAGTAAATCTAATTCTAACATCTCTTTATCTTTGGGTTTTTCGGATATTATCTGATCTAGATATGTTCCAATATACTTGAGAAGATCTTCATCTAGAAGAACTAATGTTTCTAAGGAATTTGCCAAACTGGTTAACCATACCTTAACTTGTTCTGATTCCAAATCACCCGAAATATTAGCCTCAATTTCTATAAACTCCAATTCTGAAAATGATTCTATTTTCTCCCCTTCTTTTGATCCTTCTATTAGATAGTCAGTTTGACGGAATTTATCCTTGATTCTTAAGGATTTCAAATTATATGAACCAAAATCATTTGTAGATTTTATAGGATATTGAACAAAGCTCGATGCTTTAGGAACAGGGATAGCAAATCCTTCCAGTTCTTTGATCTCTGCTTCTTCTTTGTTCTTTGATGCTTTAATGGTTACTTGTGATCTGACATTGTAGTGCGAATCAACGTATAATCTAATTGCATTTAGGTGTTCATCATTACAGTAATGTACATCAATATATTCCTGATATCCCGTTTCTGCAACTTGATCACTCTGTAAAGCAGGTGAAATGAATAAAATTCGTCCCTTACCACAGTTATTGCAGAGATATTCCACTTTTTGTCTGATGTCAGATTTGAAACTCAAAACTTCCCCTACAGAGCGCTTGTAATTATATATTGTTTCGGCTGAATTTATCTGTTTGCAAACTCCTAGTCGAAGTATCCGCAATAAAGCTATTTAGTAAGAATTCAAGAAATTCCTTCAAATTATTTATTGGAATCTCAAACTGCAGCATAAATGATAAAATAGTGACAAGCTGCCCCAATTATGATAAATACATGAAATATATCATGAAAAACAAAGACTCCAGGAAATGGTTTTTGTTTGTTTATCGCAAAGAAAATTGCTCCGATTGTGTAAGACATCCCTCCAATAAATAATACAATGAATGATGACAAAGGAAGAAGTAAGAACAGTTGTTTTATTTGAATTATTATCATCCACCCCATGATCAGGTAGATTATTGCATCTGGCCAACTGGGTAATTTGACTGTGAATACTTTTAGAATTGTTCCTAATAATACAAAAGCCCATTGTAAACCTATGATTATCCATTTCCATGGTGCTTCTAAATAGATATAAACAAGAGGCGTATATGTCCCTGCTATCATATAAAATATTGCAACATGATCCATCTTTCTCCAAAATGATTCTTCTTTTTCCTCTTTTTTGAAGGTATGATAGAGTGCACTAGCTGCAAAAAGAAAACACAAAACAAAGCAATAAATCAAAATTACTCCTAAATTTTCCGAAGTAGAAATTGTTTTTAGTAATAGAAAAATAGCACCAATTATTGCAACAAAAAAAGCTATTGTATGTGAGTATGCAGAGAAATATTCTTCTCTTTGAGGAGTAGGTAATTTAGGCATTTGCTGGTATGAGTTAAGGTTGTTTATATTCTTATCTTTGAAACGTTTCCTTAAATTATTTAATTAAATTTCATCTTCGTTATCTTGTTCAATATCGTCAAGTGGACTGCCTAAATCCTTCAGTCTTGTTTTATAATCAAAGTCCTCATAATCCATCATACGTTCTTCTCTTTGTTTTACCATATGAGCCTCTATTTTATCTAATTTATCAAAATTGGATCTCTTCTTTTCCACTCTTGTCTTATCAACATTAGATTCTTCAGCTCTAGCTTTGAAATCGAATCTAAATTTTAGATATTCTCTTATGTTCATATTTGATTCTTTTACTTTGAAGCTAAGTACAAGGAATATTAAGAAAAATGATAGTGTAAGAGTTAGACCTATCATCAATCCTTGAAAAACTGGATATGAAATACCATCATCTAATGTGTTTCCAATTGATGTTAGCGCAAAGTAAGAAAACATTGCTGATAATATGGGTAGGATTACAAACATGAAAAGTATATCAGTTATTGCTGTGAGTATAGCAAAACCACTTCCAACAAGGAATAGCACGATATAATTTATAATCAAATAAGTCACAAATATTGCAATGATTATCCATGAATAAGTGATTAAAACTGCATCTTCAGTTATAAAGGAATAAGTTACGAATACTATGAGAAAAATAGCTATCACAAGTTGCTGTAAATATTTCTCCTTCTTTGTCGAAAGAACTCTTCTACTCTTTTGCCCTACGTCTGCCACAGGACGACTTTTTTCTTCAATTTCTTTTATTTCTTTCTTTGAAAGAACGACACCACAATTTGTACATAATCCCAGGTTCTTATCTGTTCTCTCATTGCAATGAGGACAGAAGATGTATTGATCAAACAAATCTTTTTTCTCAATTTTTTTAACAGTTATGTGCTGCTTTGCTTTCTTCTTAGCTACCACAGAAGGAACATCCCTTGTTCTTTCCTGTAATTGAGCAATCTTAACTTGTGTTTGAACATGTTCTTTGGTTGTTGATAATTCAACGTGTTCCCTTCTATCTCTCTCGAAAAGAGAACTTTTTGCAGAATATGGTTTGATGTCTTCAACAAGAATAAATTTTTGAATTCTTGTGAAATCTATAATTAATTTTACAGCTACAATTATTATCAATATGGACTCAATTATTCCATTCAGAGCAAATAGGAAATAACTAAAGACAACATCGTCCGCCCAGTTAGCTATAGTGGCTAGTGATGCTACTATAATAGAAAAATAACCGAAAATAACGTAAAACCCACTGCCTATTTTAATACCAAATAACAGCTTAATTCGAGTGAGAAGTTTGTTAAGCTTGATGAAACCTATAACTCTTCCAAATATTATGAAAAAACCTGCGATTATTGCAGTGACAAACCATCCATACATAACTAGATTAACCGCTACAGAAGCACCATAAACAAATAACCACATTGCTGTCTCTTTACCTTCTTTTGTGACATGATCAACAAAGTAGATGTCTGTTATCTCTCGTAATGAAATTGCTAGCGGGATCAAACCAATGGTCACTAAACCGAAAATTAAGAACCCAATGAGTTCTATCCTATAGGACCATCCGATAAAATATTTATCTACGAAATTTAATATTCCTCCAGCTATTAGGATTATTGCACTCAAGTAAATTAATTTAGTATACTTCTTTATTGGATACTTCAAGCTATTCTCGTTTTGCATCTATCTCACTTTGGAAATTCTTTATACACTTATAATGTTAACAATACTTACTTCCGAGCAATAAAATCTATTAATAATCTTAGTGTTTGCGAGAAAAATAATTTAATTTACTATTCATTTGTTTTTTGCCATCTAACATGTTGTTTAATGGTTTAGTATTATCACATATTTTATATTAATCAATATTAATAGTACGATAATTGCTAAACATATTTGGATGAACAATGGAGGTATTACTTTGTTCTTCAGCGGTGAAAAAAAATTCGAAATAATTGAAAGCATGTTGTGCGTTGGTGATTATCAACAAGCATTGTCCTTAACAGAGGCGAAGCTAGATGAAGCAGAGAATGAACACAACAAAGTCTCTTGGATCATAACATATTGCTTTGTTTTAGGAAAACTTGGGAGATACCGCGATGCTTTACAGTCAGCTCAATTAGCCGTTGAGAAAAGTACTAAATTAAGCGATGCTTTTCTATTATATGATTCAAATCTCTCTCTTGCTGAAGCTTATCGTAATCTTGGGAATTATGAAATGGTTAATTTCTTAATCGAACAATTAGGCGAAAAAACCACAGTTATTTCCACACTATCCTCTAGAGAGTTACAATTAAGAGAGGCAACCTTACAATTTCTTAACGGATGGTATGCAAATTTTAGTGGAAAGATAAAAGAAGCAAAAGAGTTCTTAATTCAATGTTTAGAAATTAGTGGAAAATCAGACTTCAAGCATCTTTCATCTACATCTCTAAATATGCTAGGTTCAGTTTTCTTTAAAGAAGGAGATATTAACAGTGCTTTGGATTATTTTCAAGAATGGCTTAAACTTAATGAGGAGTGTGAAAATAAATTCGATATCGCCAAAGCTCTAAATAATATTGGCCTAACATATATGTATCAAGGTGAATATGATTTAGCTCTTCACAATCTAGAAAGAAGCTTGGTTATAAAGGAAGAATTAGGAATTAATGCAGATATGGCTAACATCCGTTGTAATATGGGCGGTGTTTACCATGAACGTGGTGACCTTGAAAAAGCATTAGAGTTCTATCTTCAGTGTTTTGAAATAAGAAAGGAAATTGGCAATCCTAATACCATAGCCTCCGGATTATGTAATATAGGTAGTATCTATCGTGATATGGGCGATTTCAACAAAGCTATGAGTTACTGCAGCCAAAGTTATGAAGTCATCAAAGAATCTAAGGATAGCATTTCAATATCTCTTTCTCTTTATGTTCTAATCTCTACCTGCATTGATCGTGGTTCAATAAGCAAAGCTAAAGAGTATTTAACAATATTTGAAGGAATAAGTACAAACAGTGACAGTTTAAGGATTAAGCAGCTTTTCAATGTCGTAAGGGGCCGAGTATTATTTTCAAGTAACAGATTAAAGGACAAATTCAAAGCTCAGATGATATTCGAGCAGATAATCAATGAGAAAGTTATACGGTATTCTATTACTATGAATGCAATGATCTATCTGACAGAACTACTTCTATTCGAACTGAAAACTACAGGTGAATCGAGTGTATTAACCGAGGTAGAAGAACTGTCAGATAAATTATTATCACTTGCAAAAGTGAATAATTCATACTATTTATTAGTTCAATCTTATTTGTTAAAATCTAAATTAGCCGTAATTAATTTTGACATTAATCAAGCAAAGGCACTACTGATTCAAGCTCAACTTCTTGCTGAAGAGAAAGGGCTTCTTAAATTGGCAATAACAATTTCAAACGAACATGATTCTTTGCTAGAACAATTTGAAAAATGGGAGGAATATAGTTCTAAAGGTCTTTCCATAAAAGAAAGGATGGAACTTGTAAAAATAGAGAGTATAGTAAATAAAATGGATAAGAAAGGTATTTTCGATATTCAAGAATTGGAACAAGAAGAACCCATTCTTTTGCTTATTTTAGATGAAAATGGTTTGAATCTTTTTACTAAAAGATTTTTATCGAAATCAAGATATGATGAAACTCTCCTTAGTGGATTTCTCACAGCGATTAACACATTCATGAAAGAAACTTTCAAGTCGAGTGGACACATTGAGAGGATTAAACATCAAGATTATACTCTATTGATAAAATCACAGGAAGGTTTATTTTTCTGCTATATTTTCAAAGGAAGATCTTTCTTTGCTCAAAATAAATTGAGCTTAACCCTATTTACATTAAACTCTAACATACAGCTGTGGAATTCTCTTCTAAGTATAAGAAAAACTAACAAACCTATCAATGAAGCAGAGTTTTCTCAGATTAGTAAAATTGTCAATGAAATCTTTGAACAAAAATCAATTCCTTAACAATTGCAAACTTGAAAAAGCATCGAAAAGTTATTATTTTTCCTATTTGTATAGTTAGATTCAGTTAGTGTTGAAATCTTCAGCTGAAGAGAACACTATTGAGGTAAAGCTTATGTTTGGAAGTTACATGAAGGGATTAGAGAAGATTGAAGATCTTATGAACAAAGGAGATTTGGAAAATGCGATGTTCGAATTGAACAATCTCGAAAAAGGAATCGAATTAAACGAGGACGAAAAATTGGCCTGTATGCTTCTCAACAGTCATATTTTAAATAAAAATGGTAATTTTGACAAGAGTTTCATGCTTTCAAAAGTGGCTTTCAGAAAGAGTATGGAACTAAATAGTCCTTTGTTAGTCGTTGATTCAACTATTACATTTATAGAATCTGTTAATGGGTTAGGTTTGTTAATAGAGTCTTCCGCAAAGGAGAAAAAGGAGTTTCTTCAAATGGTCAGAAAAAGTGAAGATATTCTAGAGACTATTAAGAAACTAAAGAAAACAGAAAGAGATTTAAGAACTTCCAAATTGACAGAATTAAAAAAGATTCTAAGTCCTGCAAAAGCTAAAATGCCAGTCAAGGTAGCTATGAAGGTCGTCAAAACGAGTACACCTGTAGCTAAAGTGAAAGGAGTAGGACAAAAGGCTCAATCTCTTATTGAAGCAGGAATAAAAACCGCTGAAGACTTGGCAACTACTTCTCCTAAAGATTTAGTTAAGATTAAAGGAATTGGTGCAGCAACTGCTCCCAAATTAATTGAGAACGCTAAGCTTTTGCTGAAATTATAGATGTGCATGAAATTTTCATGCGAATATTTAACAATTAGAAAATTTCCTCTGTTCTTGAATTACTATTTATCATAAGGGACAGATAACATGACTTCAGATAAAATCTTCATTGTACCACACACTCACTGGGATCGCGAATGGTATTTACCTTTTCAAACATTCAGATATAGATTAATCGAGTTAATTGATAATCTTCTTGAGATTATGGAAGATCAAGACTATTATTTTATGCTTGATGGACAAACTATAGTCCTTGAAGATTATCTAGAAATAAGACCTGAGAAACAAGAAGTTCTACTTGAGCTGATACGCAAAGGACGAATTGCAGTCGGTCCATGGTATTTGCTTCCTGATGAATGGTTAGTGGGTGGAGAGAGTATTATTCGTAATCTTGAAACAAGTTTTGATTTAGCTCAGAAATTTAACATACCCCTGATGGATATAGCTTATCTCCCAGATCAATTTGGACATTCTAGAGCTATTCCTCAAATCATTACAGATTTAACTGATTTCAAAGCAGTTGTTCTATGGAGGGGAGTAGGAAAAGAAGTTGTAACAGTTCCTTTTTACTGGAAGAGTCATTCAAAAGCTTCTTCTTCACTATTCTCAGTTTATATGCCACATGGTTATGGAAATGCAGCTGGATTATCAGGCGATCCCTCAACTTTCAAAGAAGAATTAAAATCACATGTTGATGAGCTTTTACAATTTTCCCCTGTTCCAGTGTATCTTCTAATGAATGGCACTGATCACCAACTCCCAAACCCTAGATTGATTAATACAATTAAATTCTATACTGAAGATGATAGGTCCATTAAATTAAGTTTACTTAACGATTTTGTTGAGAGCTTAATCGATGCAGTTAAACAGAATGATTACCTACCACAAGAACACAAAGGTGAATTCAGGTCCTCTGCTACGGCTCCTCTTCTCCAAGATACTTATTCGACACGTATTTGGATTAAACAATGGAACCAAAAAATAGAGGATCTTCTAGTTAATTGTGTAGAGCCCATAGCTGCTATTATGTGTCTAAATGAGTTTCATGAATATCCTGTGCAGTATGTTAATTTAGCTTGGAAGTGGTTACTCAAAAACCATACTCATGATGGAATTTGTGGGTGCAGTATCGATCAAGTTCACGAAGAAATGAAATCTCGTTTCTTTTGGGCTGAGAGCTTAGCTGAAGGTTCTTTAGATAATAATCTGATATCTCTTAAAAATAACAATATAACAGAAAATAATAGCCAACTACTTGTCTTCAATCCAACTAATAGTGCTGATATTCCTGTATTGTGTAAATTTTCTTTACCATCTAATATGCAAGTTCAATGTCTACTATCAGAAGATAATATAGAATATGAAGTACAACCTTTTGAATCAGACGAAGATATTATTTTTGACTTGACAATGAGCCCAATCATGCTTCGTTCTGGATTGAAAATGTTACCAGGAAGGAAGTTGATTGATGATTATTTGAATGAAGCGCACATTAGTGAGACTAGTGATCCAAGTGTTTGTGAAGTTCGCTTGATTTTGGGTAAAGAGCCCATAGGGGACTTTGATATTGCAGACTTGTTAAAGCAAACTCGAGAATTACTTGATAGTAAAAAATACAAAAAATACCACATAAGAGCAACAAGAGGATCAAAGCAGAACTATGGAGCTTTACTGCCTTTGCAACCCTTCAGTTTTAATAGATTCCAAATTAAACAGAGAAAAGAGATAGTTTTAACAGATGAAAGTTTTGTTTTCACGAAGAATATTGTAGAAAATGAGTTCTTTGAATTCAAATTTAAACGAGATGGTTCAGTTTGCTTATTTGATAAAAAAACTGATACTCTCTATGATAATATTCACTTCTTTGAAGATTTTGGAGATAAAGGAGATGAATATTCTTTTGGTCGAGTTTTACCTGAATTCGCAAAACCGCTAAAAGTAAAAAGAAAAATTGTTTCCAATGGACCCTTAGTTTATCAGATAAAGCAAACTATGTTTTTGAAAATTAAGAAAGAATTAAATGATAAAAGAGATGGAAGAAAAGGAATGGTTTTGTTGCCAGTTACAACTTATTTCACTTTTCACAAAAACTCTCCTAAAATAGAATTTAGAACAATATTGACTAATTATGCTAAAGATCATAGACTTCGAATTTGTTTTGAAACTCCATACTATAATCTCCATTCTCTAACTGCAACTCACTTCGGAGTTATTGAAAGAAAAACTGAACCCATAGGTGATGAAAGTTATGTTGAAGCTGCCTCTGGAATCCAAGCTCAAAAAAGATTTATTCGGTTAGAAGATAGTAAAGGAAACTCGTCACTTACTTTAATTAACAAGGGTTTACCCGAGATTGAGGTTGTAAAAGGTAAACGCCTAGCTTTAACCCTATTACGTTCAGTAGGATATTTGTCACGATCTGATTTCCCAGAGAGACCTATTCATGCAGGACCTTTCTTAGAAACTCCTGGCGCTCAAGAGTTAAACAAAGAATTTGAATATGAATATAGTATTGTTCTACACTCAAAAGAAGATCCGATGTATATTTCATCAGATTACGGTGAAGCAGCTTCTCTTCAGCCAAAAAGTGTTATAATAGAAATAAACGAGAAAAATGATGAACTCATTCAACCAGTAATTAGAGCTGATAATCCCTGGATAAGAATATCTTCTTTAAGAATGAAAGATGGAAAAATTCGAGTGACACTGTACAATCTAGATGAAAATAAACAAAATACGACTTTAAAACTAAATGAGAAACTGAGATTCATACAGCAAATGAAAATTGATAGTACTATAACAAAACAAAAACAACTTGTTACAAATCAGTTTGAAATGACCTTCAACCCATTTGAGATAGTGATACTAGAATTTGAGTAAAAGATGTTTCTTTTGAGAAAAGTTTATATCATTTCCACTTAATTTATCTTAATGGTTGAACAAGTTTCTTTAGTCCAAACAGAGACATCAGAGAAGAATCTTTCAGATTCAGTTATGGTTTCTCTAATAGGTTCTGGTATAGTTATAGGATACTTCATAGCCTGTTTTGCTGCATTAATCTATGTACTATGGCTGATTACAAATATTTATGAGCTATTGGTGGGTCTATCTATCTTTTATGATTTAATACTATATTCATCAATCTGGATGGGATTGTTTTTTTCTCTTGCTTTCTTAGCACTAAATATACTTGCAATATTATTAGTTACTTTTATCATAAGACTAATAACAAAAGCTGTTAAGCGTGAATCATAGTCTTGTTTAGTTACCTTTCTATTTTTGTTTTTCTTTACGATAATAGATAAATAATCCAAGACTTACTAGTACTGTTAAGAATATTCCGAATACAATTATCCATTTCCACCAGATGTAACTGTTGGCCCAGCATAAGCAAATTGCTGCAACTGAAAGAGTCATAAGAATAGCAATTGGCGCTGTCTTCTTTATCACTTCTCCTTCAATTCCAACTTGATCTATTACAGCAGCTGCATTCTGTATTTTAGCAGGAGATAGTACTGATGCAAGTCCTCCTCCAATCCCATTAGCTGTGCCAACTGCTAAAGCACTTATCCCTAAAGCAGCTGCTGTCTCTGCATGGAGGTTTGTAAACATTGCAATTGCTGAAGTTTCAGAACCACTAATAAAACCTGCAAATAATCCGATAAATGGAGCTATTAGAGGATACATGTTACCAAAAACAGCTGCTGAGGTCAAAGCAAGTATATTTACCATATTGTTGTTAGAAAATTTATGCCAATTTTGTGAGATAATGCTCCCATCCATAATTATGTTTGAATACCTTGTTCCTGAGTAAATTATGATGTAAGCTATTGCGAAGAAGATAGCCGCAGCATAAACTGGTCTGAATGATCTTTTAATCCACACCTTCATTGTCTGCTTTCCTCTACCTAAGATTGGGATTGAGCAGACAGTTGCTATTAGAACCCAAAAATAAGCATGAGAGAATATTGCAGTGTTTATCGTAATTTCTCCAAGAGTAATTGCTAGGGGAAGTGAAAAATGTAGAAATGTGTATATTGGAGGGATAAGATTTGTTATCATAACAAAACCGATAAGGAAGAGCCAAGGTGATAAAGCTTTGATCAATGACATAGATTTATCTGTTTTTTTCTCTTCATCTGTGAGAACACTTGCATCTATGATTTTAATTTTCTTTATTAATGCAACAATAATCAAACTCATTGCTGTAACTATTCCTGCAATTACTCCAGTTAGAAGTACTAAGACTTCAGCAAAAGAATTGCCTAATGGTAAGAGAGTTAAAAGATTAGCACCTAAAGCAGTCATACCAGCTGTTAATCCGCCTATTAGTCCAAACAATAGCCCATCTTTACTAAACAGAAGTTTCTTTCCACCAGCTAACCATAACATACCCATTGCAATTCCTAAAGTAACCAATGGCATATAATATGAGAATGCTCTTCCTGATTCAACTAATGTTATTCCCATGAAATCTGCAAAGACTGATGCAGGGACAGCTAGAAGCGCATAAGTACATAAAGGGTCATATCCTATAGCTGGTAGAGCTACTGACGCAAAAGCAGAGTATCCCATAGCTGCTAATACAGGAGGTAACATTGTAATTGGGGTTGCTCCTATTGATACTAAAAATGTTCCAAGAGCTAAATTAATGATCATGATTTGAAAAGCTTGATTCCCACCACCAATTTTCTTAAAAGATACTACTAGCTTAGCCAAAGCTCCAGTTTTTTGCATATAAGTCATCATCAAAATAGAAGTTAATACCATTAAAGAGATGGGGAATGATTTTATTATCCCTGCTAGGGATACGATAAACGCTACTTTCCAGTCTGTGTTAAAATAGAAAATGCTTAGGAGGAGTACAATAACAAAGATTATCGTTCCAACCATGTCTGCTTTAAACTTAAAGAAAATGAGTAGAACAATGCCGATGAAGAAGGGTATGAGAATTAATAGTACATCTATTGCTAAACTCATTAACAATAAGAATTTTGACGTGCATAAAAGATTTTTCTAATCGATAGACATAGAGGTTCAATTGAGACTTCTGAATCTTTATATATATAATATCCAAGATAAACACGAATTATAGATATTTGACTGGTGCAATATATGAGTAAAGAAGAAAGATTAGCATTTTTTGAAGAACAAATTGAAGTAGAGAAGAAAATAGTCGAAACAGCAAATAAAATTGTGAAAGGAGTAAAAAATCCTTTAGTCAGAGAGATGATATTAGCAGTTGCTTTAGATTCACAAAAACATGAAACAATGCTTTGTGCTCTTCGTGACAGGTTAACTGGACCAATGCCGGGTATAGATGAAGTAGTGTCAGATGAAATAGCTGCAGCTGTTCAAGAACATATAGATTTAGAAGCAAAGGCTTTGAAACAATACAAAGATTTTCTTGATAATCTTTGTTGCTCTGACGATAAAGAAAAAATCGTTATCAAAGCAATTTATGAAGATGAACTCAGGCACCATGAACTGCTAAGATGGATATTCAAAACTATAGTGCAAAAGGAAACTCTAATAGAAGAAGATATTTGGGATGACATGTGGAAAGATGCATTCACACATGGTACTCCAGGTGGATAAGTTATCTTAAATATCAATACTTTTTATCATTTATTTTCTAAAGATTTCAGTTATTTTTTGTAATCATTAGGTATAAGTATTTATTTACATTCAAATAATATTAGTCATGAAAATCGTTGCTATCAATGGTAGCCATAGTGGAACTAAAGGTTATACTCATTTCTTAATTGAGAAAATTTTTGCTGGAGCCAAAGATAATGGTGCGATATGTGAATCTATTCCCCTTGCGAACTATAAAATTGAGAGGTGTTTAGGTTGCAAACATTGTCAAAGTAAAGATGGATTATTAAATTGTGTTTATAGCAAAAAGGATGATGTTGCAGCTATTTTTAAGAAGATTGAGGAAGCAGATCTTGTCATCTATGCATCTCCAGTTTATATTTTCAATATTTCAGGACTTTTAAAAATATTTTTTGAACGTTTTTATGGGACATGTAAAGCCCAGGATTTAAAACTAACTAAAAGTGGTCTATTATTTCACCATGTTAACAAAAAAATCAACTCAAAACCATTTGTAGCCTTAATCTGCTCGGATAATATCGAACCTAAAACTACCCAAACATCCATCATGTATTTCAAGAGATTTGCTGAATTTTTAGATGCACCTATAAGGGGCATGATTACATGTCAAGGAGGTGTTCTAACGGGGCATGGCAAAAATAAAAAGAAGGAAAACCAGTTTCCAAGAATATTCTCTATTTATGGAGCTCTTACACAAGCAGGGGTCGAACTAGCACTCCAAAGCAAGATTACCTCCACTACACAAAAAAAAGTAAACCAACAAATTATACCTATTCCACGATTCATTTTCAATTTGAAACCAATTAAGAGGATAATACTAAAAAAAGCCCAAGAAATGAGAAATGTTTAGAAAGTAACCAGTCTCACTAATTGATTTGAAAAGCTAGATAAAACAAAAATAGAAAAAATAAAAGAAAAGAGATTAATTCCTTATTGCCTTTTTAGTCATTTCAGGAGAAACAGATTTACTATCAGGAACTGAAACATCTGTTCTTAATAATTTTCTCAAGACTTTGCCAACTGGAGATCTAGGCAATTCAGATCTATATTCGATTATTCTAGGGATTTTGTATGGTGCAAGTTGTTCTTTACAGAATTCTTTAATTTCTAATTGGGTTAATTCTTTACTTCCAGTTTCAGCTACTAAAACTGCTTTAACCATCTCTCCAGTTTCAGTTTTAGATTGAACAACAGCGACCATGTTGATGTCAGGATGGGTATACAAAACGTCTTCTACTTCGTTTGGCCATACTTTGTAACCAGAGACGCTAATCATATCCTTTGCTCGGTCAACAATAGAGAAGTAACCACCTTCAGCATAAGTAGCAATGTCACCAGTACGTAACCAACCCTTAACTAAAGTATTTTCAGTTTCTTCCTTATTATTCCAATAACCTTTCATAACGCTAGGACCGCGAATCCAAAGTTCTCCAGGAACACCAAATTCAGAGATCTCTTCGTGTGTATCAATATCAACAATCATTGAGATTGTATTTGGAAGTGGAATACCAATTGAACCAACTCTGCGTTTATCATAATTAGCTGGATTGACATGGGTAACGGGGGAACTTTCAGAAAGACCATATCCTTCGACTAGAATACATCTTGAAGCTTTTTCGAATTTTTGAGTTGTTGTTTCGGGAAGTGCTTCACCACCGGAAATACACAAGTACAAAGAGGTTAAATCATACTTTCCGATTTTTGGATGCTCAGCTAGTTTTTGGAAAAGTACAGGTACTGCATTCATCCATTGAATTCCGTTCTTATGAATTTCGGTTAAAATGCTATCCAAATCACGAGGATCAGGAACTAGATATAAACAACCACCTACGGATATAGACCAGAAGAAAGATGTTGATAGACCGAAAATGTGTGATAGTGGTAAGACTCCTAGGATTTGATACTGACCTTTAGGTCGTTCAGGTAACCACTTATCCCAATAGGGTAAAATAGTAGCTTGAGCTATTAGATTGTAGTGAGTCAGCATCGCGCCCTTAATTATCCCAGTTGTCCCTCCTGTGTATTGTAGGACGGCTACGTCTTCTTTAGCATTAATCTTTGTACTTATTCTTTTGTTCTCAGCTGTTTTTAGAACTTTCTTATAGACTAATTCTCCTTTTACTTTTGGATTCTTTCTTCCAATAACGTATTTATATAGAAATGCTGTTACTGGTGGTAATGCATCGGCTACAGATGAGACTATAACATGCTCAATGTTTGTTTCATCTTTAATTTCTCTTATTTTATCTAGAAATAAATCCATAGCTATTATTGCTTTAGCCTCACTATCTTGTAGTTGAAATCTTATTTCTTTAACTGTAGCCAGAGGACTAATTGCGGTAAGCACTGCTCCTAAAGACATTGTAGCGAAAAATGATACTACAAACTGTGGGGAATTAGGAGTTAAAATTGCTACTTTATCACCTTTTTTTATACCTAAATCTTGAAGAGCGTTTGCTAATCTATTGACATCTTCTTCAATTTCTGTATATGTCATGAATTTGCCTTTAAAATGAGTTGCATTCCTTTCAGGATACTTATCAACTGTATTTCTGAACAGCTTACTCATACTTATTTCAGGTACTTCAACTGTTTCAGGAATACCTTCACAATAATTCCATATTTTTTTTGGCATGTATAACCCTACTTACTGTTATTCTTATTCAAAATTGTAGCTTATTTAAATAATTTTCTCGTATAATCTTTCAAAAATACAATTTTTAAGGTTAAAATGAAAAAAGAGATGGATAACTGGTTTTTTCTTAAACTTTTATAAGTTTTTTAAACCAATCGGGCATAATGTACCCTACGTATCCAAATAGTGAACCTATTCCTGCTGATACCCATGCCATATAATAAAATGCTGAGTATCCTCCTCCGAGAGCAATATCTACTGCAAATAAAATAAATACCATGCTCACGAATAAACCATAGAGACCTATGAATGTAAATCCTATCTTAGGCAATCTCTCTTTATTCTGTTTAGCTTCTCTTAAGGACGATATTGCTAATAATAGAACTAAAGCCAGTGTTACTAGTGCATGAAATATTACGATAGACAGTGCTTCATCATAAGCATTACTTGAGAAGTTTAATTTAGTAAGCAACATTCCTACTGTGATCCCATTTACTATACCAACTAAAGTAATAAACCATGGTCCAACTTCTAGAAACACCAAATCCACGAATACCATCAAGAAAACTGTTGCAATTGCAGTCAGCCCGTATGCTATTAGAATAGTTCCATCTGCATAGGATATTTCCTCTGGTGATACCTTTGCAAAGAACTGTATCCATTTCCCTATCCCACTACTTGCAATTCCTAATGAATAGAAAACAAAGCTAAGAGTAAGGTATAATGTTGGTTGTCTCTTTTTCTCTATATATTTCATAAAACCACCTACAGCTAGTATTAACATACCTACTGCAACAAGTGGTTCAATTATCAAGGCTAATATTGGAATTCCATTTTGTTCTAACATATATTCACCATAATGCATCTTTTAATTTCTTTGTTGCTGATCCCTCTTCGTCTCTTCTCTCCCATTTATTTAATTTACTTTCAACAATTTCCTCTATTCTATTTTGATCTTCTTCCATTAAGAAACCAATTTCTGGTATTTCTTCAAATTGAAAAGTTATTGCAGTTATAATTTCTGACATTAAATTATTCATTGATTGCTTATTTGAGTCTTTATCAATTTTCGTAACAAGAGCAACTGCAAAGTCATTAGTTACCTCAAGAAATATTTCATGCGTTGCTGTGGTGAAGTAATTAGCATCACCCGCATATATTTCTCTTAGTACAGTCTGAATTGCTGATATAATTCCCGTAAATAATGTAGCTTTAGTTACACTATCTTCATCTTCTCCCATAAGCTCCTTAAAATAGATGGGAACGCCGTTTCTTGAGATAATGTAAATAGCTTGAATCACAAATTCATATTAAACTTCATGATTAATAAGTATGAAGTAAATGGCAAGGTAATCTTTTTGTATATTTGTGAAAATATTAAATTATGAGGATAGTTGTTCAATCTCAAAAAGAAAAACAATTGTTGATTAAGTTGGTAGATTTCTTATCTAAACAAAACAATAACTTTATTCTTGAATTTGAGGATCCTCTTTCCTTCCAGATTGAAGAAGTTATGGATGAGTTATGTTCTTGTGATATTGAAGTTGATAAAAATGAGGAACCTATGGCATTGTCTGTATAGCAATAACATTATATTTTATCATACTAATTGTTGGTAATAATGTGGAAGAATCAACCGACATGTAAGGATTGTGGAAAAACTTTCAAAGATACACAATTACGGTGTCCAAACTGTAAAGGATTAGTTGCTATTCCTCCAATTAGTGGACCGTCACTTAATAGTATCAGTTTATCCTCAATGTGGTCTTTGCATTCTTTTCTTCCAGATTTTTCCAAACCAATTTCTCTTTTTGAGGGGAATACTCCCTTATTACCTGTCAAAAACATAAGTGATTATCAAGACTTAAGCTTAAAGCTCGACTTCAGAAATCCTACTGGCTCTTTTAGAGATAGAGCAAGCTCTTTACTAGTTTCTGATGCATATCAGAACAAATCACAAACTATTGTTGGTGCCAGCACTGGGGCTTTTAGTATTAGTCTTGCAGCTTATGCTGCAAAAGCTAAAATCGACTCTATAAGTGTTATTCCACAAAATCTTGAACTTTCAAAAATAGAACAAATCAAAATATATGGAAGTCAGATTATTGAAAAAGGTGAATCAGTTGAAGCTGCTATTGAATATTCGTTCGTAGTTGCAGAGAATCACAACGCATATCATGCATCTCCAGATAACAACCTTCTAACTATTGAAGGCCAGAAAACAATTGGTCTAGAACTAGTCTTACAGAAAGACACAATAGATAGTATACTAGTGCCAAGAGGTTCAGGATCTTTAATTTATTCCATTTTTAGGGGCTTTGAAGATGCAATTGCTTCAGGGTGGATTACAGAATATCCAAAAATTTACGCTGTATCATTAGAAAAAACAAAAGTAGCTCATTTAGCAGAATCACTAGAGATTACGAAAGTATTTCTTTTGGAAGAAGTGAAAAAAATAATTCAAAGAACAAAAGGGAAAGAGATAGAAATCGACGCAGAGTCTATGCTAGATGAAGCTATGATTTTAGCTAAAAAGGAAGGTTTGTTTATTGAACCAGCCTCAGCCTCAGTATTAGTTGCTGCTAAAAATCTCATTAAAGAAGGGTTAATAGATTCAAAATCTAGTATTGCAATCTTGTCAGGATCTGGATTAAGTACACTAAATGTTTACGCTGCTAGATTAAGAGGAAAGAAGAAGGTTGTTTGGGGATTATCGGAAAGCTCAACTACAAAGTTTGAAATTCTCAATCTTATAGCTGGTAAAAAAGCTGATTATGGCTATTCCATTTGGATTTCTTTAGGTAAAAATCAATCTCTACAATCAATCTATCAGCACCTAACAGAATTAGAAGAAAAGGGGTTGATTTCTCCCAGCGAGAAGGAAGCTAGAAGAAAACATTTTGAATTAACAAGAAAAGGTCTAGACACTTTGGATAATATGAGAAATCTGATAGATTATCTTTGATTTAAGAAACAATAAAAGAAAAAATAATTGGATTATTTGTTTTACAATTAGCAACTTCCATCTTATAACTGAAGTTGTACTTTAACTCCATCTTGTTCACAAATACAAGTACAATTACAGGTTCCATCTTGAAGTTGATCCCTAATGCGATCTCTTTCTCTTATCTGATCTCCGTCTCCAGGGGGGATACATGTATCATTACCATTACTTGTTTCAGGAGGGATAATTGTACTATTGTAATTATTTTCGTTAGGATCTTCACATGTACCATCTTGATATTGTTCTCGATCTCTATCAAAATCTCTTACAATTACTGTTTCATCAGCATATCCAATCATTGAAATCTGTGTAGCTAAAACTAGTAGTACTAGAAAACTAATACCAGTGAGTAGTTTCTTATTTTTCATAATACTCAATACTATCTTTTTTCAGATATATGAATAGGTTATCCTTTAATAAATTAAAGTAAGGAAAGTATTTTCTCATCAGTACAAAAATTAGAAAATCATGACTCTCTCTTCTTCTCTTTTCCTCAAATATCCACCTAAAAGGTTTTATAGGAATATACAAGTTGTAACTTGAATATATTTCTGCTGGTGAGACTGTGAGTATAAATGAAGATAGCCTTAATCAAGAAACAAATCTGTCTAATCAAGATAATTTATTAAAAAATAAAATTCTAAAAGAAGTCTCTTCTATACGTGGGATTGCATTGATTGTATCTTTTACAGCGCTGGTATTCCTATCTACATCAATTTTCTTCATTTACATTCCAGCTTCAAATGGATTTTTTAACATAGGAGAAGCTTTTGTTTATTTGGCTGCATTGATTGGTGGTCCAATAACTGGGGCAATTGCAGGAGGATTAGGTGCTTCAATGGCAGATTTAGCTTTAGGATTTGGCCATTTTGCTCCAGCAACGGCAATACTAAAGTTTCTTGAAGGTTTTGTGGTTGGACTTCTATTCCATTATAGCAGAAGAGTTTATGATTGGCTAAAGTATGTATTTATCGGAATAGTGTGCTCATTCTTAATTGGTTTTTCTGCATTTCTAACTACTCAAACATTTACCATTGGCTTCTCATTTTATAATGCAGGAGAATTTTCAATTAACATTCCAGGTTATGTATTTCTGATCTTTTCTATTATTCTGAGTGCTATAATTATACTAGTACTTGTCCTACTCAAAGAAAAAGGCGAAATGGCACTTTCTTGTAGTCTAGGTGGGATTATAATTGTTATAGGTTATTACTTATATGAAATCTACATTCTTAGTTATGATCCAACTTTAGTTGCTCTTGAAATCCCATTCAATATTGCACAAGTTATATTTGGAGCTGCAATTGCAATTCCCATCGTATCATATCTAAGAGAATTAGGTGTGATTCATTCTGATATAATTAACGATGAAAATGTAACAGAAGAAGAAGTACAAAAAGAAACGTCAAGTTAAATTTTTAATATCTACCAATCACTGAGGATTATAATGCTCCATATAAGGGATTTATCAGTCAAATATCAATCAGAGAAGAGTTATGCTCTCAATTCTGTAAATATTGATGCAAAAGCTGGTGAATTCATTGTTATTGCTGGTCCAAGTGGGAGTGGAAAAAGCACTCTAGCAAATGTACTTATGAGTTTGATACCTAATTTCATTAAAGCAGATATTGATGGAATCATAGAATATAACGATGAATCTATATTTGGCTTGGACAGAAAAAAATTGATTAAATTGTTGGGATATGTACCTCAATATCCTAGTGATTTTACTACATCTTTATTAGTTGAAGAAGAGATAGCGTTTGTTTTAGAGAATCTTGCAATCGAAGCTAATGAAATTAATAAAAAACTTGATTCTATTATTGATCTACTAAAGATAAAACACCTGAAAAAAAGGTTAATTACTGAATTAAGTTCTGGAGAGTTGCAGCGAGTAGCTTTGGCTGTTGCGATTGTAACAGAAGCACCCTTGATAATACTCGATGAACCTATTGCAAGAATTGATTCAAAATCTGAAGTTATGCTAACTGAATTGTTAAGAGATATAGCAGACAAAGGTCATTTAGTTATAGCTTTTGAACACCGATTAGATTACATATTACAAAAAGCTGATAGACTGATAATACTCGATGAAGGTAAAATAATTTCAGATGGATTACCAAAGAAAACGGTTGATATCTTGAAGAACATTGATCCTCCGGAAATATCTACACTCGAATGTTCATCAGAAGAACAAATACTATTAATTGAGGAAGCAGTTGATAAATGTGGAGCTCTTTTTTCAAACATACCTGAGAGTCAAAACAAATCTAACGACAAGAAGATTGCAGGTGATGAAAATGATGTTTCAGTTAGATTAGACAATATTAACTTTCGATATAACTCCAAAACAGCTATGATTCTGAAAGACATAGATCTATCTTTGTATGCTGGTCAATCTATTGGATTGATGGGTATTAATGGGAGTGGAAAATCTACTCTTCTGAAAGTCATTTCAGGCATTAATAAAACTGCAAGCGGTGAGATTTACCTTAATGATTTACGAGTCAAAAGCATAAGGAAAAGCAAAAATCACGTGATTTTAGTTCCTGAAAATGCTAAACTGTTTTTAATTGGCCCAACGCCTTACTTTGATTTATCCCGTATTATTAAGGAACCTAAAACAATTCACTCATTGTATAAGGAAACCAAATTAACTCACCTTATGAATAAGAAACTGTATCATTTAAGTGAAGGAGAAAGAAGGTTGTTCGCTATTGTGAACGCATTCCAATTCGCAGAGGATATTATCATAATTGATGAACCAACCATCGGTTTAGATAGACGGGGAAGAAAGATTCTTTCTAATCTAATTAAAAGTGCTACAGCTAGAAATAAGACAGTTATTATGGCTTCTAATGATCCTAGGATTTTTGTTGATCTAGATAGATTAATTGTTATTCAAGATGGTAAAATATGTCTAGACGGCGATCCAAGAAAAGTTCTATATGAACTAGAAAACAAAACTGACTTAATTCCAAATCAAATTGTTTGTTTCGTCCAGATGATGGAAGAACAATTCCAATTAGAATTACCTCATTTCGTAAATACAGATGAAGTAAATGAATTTCTAAGGAGTGTTAGATAGATGTCCTTTATGTTGAGAAGAATATATGATGGATTTCTGTTCAAACCAGATAGGTTTCATATCCATCCTTTGCTTGGGTTAACAATTATTCTACTACAATTTGGTTTTCTAATACCTAATATCAACTGGTCTCTTGCACTTCTCCTTTCATTTGTTATTCTTGAAAATATAATCTTTAGAAATATTAGAGGAGCACTTAGCATTCTATGGTCACTCCTACCTGTCATTATAATTCTTGGTGGTTTAACTTTTCTTTTTGGAGGATGGATACTCTGTTTTCGAGTACTATCTAGATTCCTTATTGGAGCAATAGGTTTTTCCTTTTTCTTTACCTCCACCAACCCATCAGATCTTACTAGATCTTTAGAAAAACTGTACGTAGGTTCAAAAGTAGTTCTGATACCTTCCTTAGCTCTTGTAATAATACCTCGAATTGCCAAAGATTCTGAAGACACATTTAACACTTTACGATTAAGAGGTGAAATTCAAGGAGGTTTTTACCGTTGGTTACCAAAAACATTAGCAATTCTCATTGCTTCGGTAATTTATAGATCTGAATTCTTAGCTCAATCACTATATTTCAGAGGGTTTGGCATTCAAAAAAGAACTCATTACAGAAAAATAAAAATGACATGGATGGATGTAAGTAGATTGTTCATTTGGGTAGCATTTCTTACATTATTTATAATTTTCAATTACTATGGTACTCTTAATTTCTTTATCTGATTGTTTCGCTTTTTCCCTCAAGATTCTCTTTTTTGAAAGATCATAGAAACTTGCCATTAAAATGATACCAACAACAAAACAAATTATTGGTACTACTACAATAAGTAGTTTAATTCCAATTATTGCTGTATCAGTTTGTTTGTATGCATTTGCATTGTAACCTGTCAAACCAAGTATTAAAGAAATCACTACTGCTTCCAAGATCATTGCAATTCTTACAGCAAAACCATAAAAACCAAAGAAAATACCTTCTCTGTTTTTACCGTATTTGTGAAAATCATCATCGATGATTTCTCCAATCAGAATCTCTGGAATAAGCATCAATCCAGCTAAAGGAGCACCAATTATTCCCATAAGTACAATTGTGCTTAAATCACTAGTAAAGAAGAATAATGGTATTAATATTAATGAAAATAGTGTAGCACTAGTAATAAAAACAACTTTTGGACCCTTTTTAAATGACACTCTTGCCCAAACAATGAAGAAAATTGCTGTAGTTACTACTCCAGCCCCATAGATGTAGCTTTCGAATTTTGCAGGTTGATTTAGTATCCATTTATTGAAATAAGGAACCATGGCTAGAAGAGTTAAATAAGCGATATTTGCAAAGCAAAAAGCAAATAGGAAAGCAATATAATTCTTATTTTTCAAAACTTCTTTCAATTCAGCTAAGTATGACCTACTTTGAGGTTTAATGTTTTTCATTATTTCTTTATCTCTGCATCCATAAATAGATAAAACAAAACCTAAAAGAACAAAACTTGCGATTATTAAAATGGCTCTACGATAAGATTCAAGGTTGTTGTATTCAAAAATCAACGGGCCAACTACAACTGATACTATTACACCTACGATAGCTATCAGTTGTCTCAATGCAGCAACAAGGTTTCTCTCTTTTGTTGTTTTAAATTTCTCAGCATACAATGTCTGCCAGTTAAGAATAACAATTGTGTATAAAGTATCAAAGATAAGTAGAGTTGTAATAAAATATAGAAAAATCTTTACTTGATTTAGACTTTCAACTAAGGATATTGGTATAAACCAAATAGCTACAAAAGCTATCGTTAGAGGTATGAATCCAAATAATATATATGGGAATCTCCTTCCAAATCTAGTCCGTGTTTTATCTGATAACCAGCCAAATAATGGATCATTAACTGCATTCCATATAGCATAGATGGTCATAACAATCGGAATATAAATAATATTTAGTTTCACTTCATCAGTATAAAAATTGTAAATTCTCGTATTAAAGAAATTAATGAGTATAGCACCTGAAATTGCTAATGAAGCATATGATAAAATATTGAGAGTTCGTTTTTTTTTATCTGATTGCAAACCAATACAAAAAATCTTCAGTAATATAAAAATGTTTAATCATTAAAGAAAAACTCGACTACTTTTTCAACTGCGTCCAGAATCTCTGTTGAAACCTCACCCAAAAAAGATAAATCCTTTACTTGAGCTCCGATAAGATGAAATTTCTTACCTTTCACTTCAATGATGTTCTTTATTTGTTCATAAGGGATAGTATGAGTTGATATTTGTGTTATTTTTGTATCAAAATCGTCTTTTACGATGATTTCACCAGGTTTACCATGAAAATCTACGGCATCAATGAGAAAAACGTGCTGTACTTGCTTATTTTCAATCAAATCGAATAGAAAAACAGATAGGTCGTTGTCTAACTCAGAAAAAACATTTTCTGGGTATTCTTCTTTAAGTTTTTCACCTACTAATATTCCAAAAGCATCGTCAGCTCTATCGATATTTCCAAGACAAATAAAGGCGTATTTTTCAATTTCTGAAGAAGAAAAAAAAGGGAGGGGTATAGGCAATTACTCTTTCACCAATTTTACCATATGACAGCTGCATGATATACAAGGATCATAAGCTCTAGCAATCATCTCTAAATGTAGTTCTGTATCAGGATTATCTTCCGCTAATAACTTCTCCGCAGCTACCCAAATATATTTTTCAATATCATCTAGGAATTGAGCAGTAGGGGTAATAATATCTGCATTGACTATTTTCCCATCTTTGATTTCATATGTATGATATAAAGTACCTCTTGGAGCTTCTACTGCGGCAGTCGCTGTACCATCTAAAACCTCAGGTACAACCATTTCTGGATCGGGTAAAGCTTTGATTTTTTCAATGAGAATTGGTATTTGCTCAAAAGCCCAAAGCGCTTCAATTGCCTGACATAAGTTATTATATATCGGATTTAACTTCCAGCTTTCGTTGAAATATTTGTCATACTTCTCTTTTGCTTCACCTGTTAATCTATCACCAATTAGAGCAAGTCTTGCAAGAGCACTAACTGAAAATGGTTTATCTTGATATTTTGATCGTTTAGCATAGCTGTGAGGAACAACTCTTTCATTTGTCATTTTCTTATAATCTTCTACTGGATATTCCTCTCCTGTAGAAATAAGAATTGTATCACCCTCAAAACCAAATTTACCATCCGCAGGATTACAACACATGAAAGTAGTATCTCTAACTCCATATTCTGGTATTGGTAATGTAGCCATTAGATCAATAATACCTGATACCCAGGATTGGTATTCAGCAGCGTTTTCAAGGAATTTATCTAATTCTTCGTTTGTAGGTATTCGTCCAAATCCACCAATTTGAGGATTCTCTCCATGTATCTTTCTACCCATAAGAAGTTGCATTAACTCTGTACCATACTTCTTCATTGTAACTGCTTGAATAACAGTTTCACCATGAGTTGGCAATAATGCTATAGCAGATGGTTGCTTGAAGAAATCAGGTATTGCAAGATAGTAAACATGCAGAATGTGTGATTCTACATATTCAGCAAGATGCATAAGTTCTCTAAGTAGTTTAACTTTCTCAGGAACCTTTACTTTTAGAGCTTTTTCAATTGCTTTGATTGAAACATTTCTATGAGAAACTGTACAAATTGCACAGATACGAGAGACTAAGGAAAGATTTTCTGTGTATGTTTTACCTCTAACAAGAGCTTCAATCATACGTGGTCCTTCAAAGATATCAACAAGGACTTTATCCACTTTGCCATCTTTAGTAAAAACTTGAATTCCTCCGTCACCTTCTACTCGGGAAATAACGTCAACACTAATTGTTTTTTCTGCCATTTTAATCACCTTTTAACGCTTGTTCAATTTTATTACCACCAAACAGCTTCAATTTTCTAATTGCTTCTTCTTCAGTCAAACCAATTTCCTTTAATTTATTTATCATGGAAGGATAGTTTGCACCTTCGTATGTACCAAAACATCCAACACAGGAAATGTCCATGCTGGGACATATAGCATTACACCCTGCAGAGGTTACTGGTCCTAAGCAGTATTTTCCATGGAGTAAGAAACAATCGTTTCCTTCATATTTACATTCAACACAAACTGGCATAGGATACTTTTGAGGTAATAATCCACTTATCAATTTTGTATAAATTGGAACAAAGTTTTCAGCGGAAATTGGGCAGCCAGGAATCATAATATCTACATCTATGTACTCACTGATTGGTTGAGCAGGTCTGGGTTTTCCTACAAGATCTAAAAATTCTGGAACTTCACCACTTTCTCCATAAACATATTTCATTCGCTCTTTGAATGTCTTTACATCTTCACCAAGATATTGAATTCCACCATAGCAAGCACATGTTCCGAGAGCTACAACAACATCAGCCATCTCACGAATTTCTTTAAGTTCTTTTAATTGTCTTTCAGTATTAATACTTCCTTCAACAAGAGCAATATCAACTTTTGGAACTTCTTGATGAGATTGAGCCATATGGAAGAATTTGATATCAGCGCTTGTGAAGAAATCAATCGTACTATCTTCCATGTGAAGTATAGCTAATTGATCACCAGCACATCCTGAAAAACCAAAAACACCAACAACAGGTTTTTTATCTCTTTTCCACATTTTAGATTAACTCCTTTATATGTTGTACATCGTAATACGTGAAGATAGGACCATCTAGACAGGTATATCTGGCCCCAATTGCACAATGACCACAGTGTCCTTGACCACATTTCATTCTACGTTCTAAAGTCATTAGGATTTGGTCTTTTGGAACGTTTAATTTTAACAATTCTTGAATAACAAACTTATACATCACAGGAGGACCACAAATTAACGCAGTAGTTTTTTCAGAATTGATCTTTTCTACTAGTTTAGGAATTAAGGCTGTTACAAAACCGACTTCATAAGGCCATTCTCCTGTAGGATCTTCGTCAACTGAAAGGCTTGTGTCAAGAATGCCTCTAGCTGCCATAGCCGTGAAATCATCTCTAAAGAGCATATCGTCTGGAGAACGTGCTCCATTTAAGAAGAATACTTGATTGAACTCTTCTCTTCTATCTTCAGCATACAACAAAGCAGATCTAAGTGGAACTGCTCCAAGCCCACCTGCAATTATGATTAGGTCTCTTCCTTGTAAACTCTTCATATCAAAACCGTTACCGTAAGGTCCTCTCATCTCAAATGTGTCTCCTTCTTTGAGCTTGAATAACGCTTCAGTAAATGTTCCTACTTTTCTAATTCCAAACTCAATAAAATCTCTTCTTGTAGGAGGAGAGGATATAGAAAATGGTGCTTCTCCAAGTCCAGGAATTGAGAATAAAACAAATTGACCTGGTTTGTAAATGAACTGGTCTTTCACCTCGTCAGTCATACATCTAACTTTGAAGTATCTAGTATCACTTGTTAAATTCTTAATTCCTATTATTTCTACAGGATGTGATTTATATGTATTTTCGATTTTTGATTCCTTTCCATCAATCATTATTCACACACCTCTTTTGTTTCACATACTTCTCCAAAAAGTGCTTCAGAGACAGTGAGTACATTGATATCAACGGGACAATATGTTACACATCGTCCGCACCCGACACAACCTGGCTGCCCCCATCGTCCAATGTATTCCTTGAGTTTATGAGTATAATATAGTTTCAACCTTGTTGTTCTATCTGGTCTGAAGTCATGATCTCCAGCTACCATCGAATAATATGGTAAAGTGCAGCTATCTAACATTCTTTCACGGAACCCTTCTTCTGCATTCATTAGAATTTTATCGTCAACATTGAAACAATTGCAGGTCGGACAAACTAAACTACAAGTCCCACATGACAAACATTTTTCACCAAATTGTTCCCATATTTCACTGTCATAGTTCAAAGTTATAATATCCGCCATATACTTGAATGAAGGCATAACGGTTTTGAACATTGATGAACGCTTTTGTTGCCATCTGACATATTCTCTTATAGTTTCATCTGAAATATCTTCAGATAGTAGATCACTTGCTGCTATTGTTAGAGCAAGACCTTTGTCAGAACCTACCCAAACTAGATAGTAATCGTCTAACTCTGTTAAGAAGAGATCAAATCCATCCTCAACCATATCTGTTCCCGTTGATTGGCACAAACATTTATCATCTGGAAGACAAGAATGACCGATAATTGTCAAATTCTCTCTTCTACTTGCATAATAAGGATCTTTTATATTACCCAGGAAAAGTCTATCCAAGATTTTAACTGCATGAATGTCACAAGGATGTACTCCAATTACAATATTTGTTTCAGGTTCGTCAATAATGTCCTTTGTACCTTCTTTATTGAAAGTCAAGGTTTTGTACTTTGGAGGTGTTAAGAATTTCTTCACTCCCAAAACTGTACGTTGGTAGTCAAAATCAAGATCTTTTACATCACTGATTTCTTCAAAAGAGTATTTACTCTTTTGTTTAACTGGTCCAAACAGTTTCCCTTTTGTTTTGATTAACTCAATGAAGTCGGGAAACGCACTTTTTACCATTTTGTAAGTCTTCATTATAATTTTGCAAATATTGAAGAATATATAAAGTATTTGCAGATAACATGGAAATAAAAACTATTAATATAACGCTATATTATTTAAAATAATGAATAACTATAACAATTATGCTACTCCTATTAAATATAATGAATAACTAAAATAATTAGCATAGTATGATTATTCTTAGTGGTTATCAATAGAAAGAGGAAAAGGAAGAAAAGGGAAAAAATTAGTGTCTCTGTGGGTCGTATGGTTTTAGTTCACCTACATGGCCACCAGGTGGTAAATTCGCCATTTGATATGTTTGATATCCGCCAGCTAGATTTCTAACATCATATCCATTAGCTTGAAGAATTCTGTATGCAATATATGAGGAGAAACCGACCATACAATTGACATAGACTGGTTTGTCTTTTGGTATCTCATTTAACCTTGAACGTATTTGTCCTAGTGGAATATTGATCGCACCAGGTAGAGTACCAGCTTCATAATCTTCAGGTAGACGAACATCTATTATAGTACAATCTTCTTTAGATATCTTCTCTGCATCATGCCAATGCCATAATTTTACGTCACCCATGTGAACATTTGAAGCAGCGAATCCTACCATATTTACTGCATCTCTAGCACTTCCAAATGGAGGTGCATAACTAAGTTCTAAATCTTGAAGATCATAAATCGTTCCACCGTAGTAGATAACTGTTGCAATGACATCTATTCTCTTCTCTGTGCCTTCTCCACCTATCGCTTGAGCTCCAAGGATTTTTCCACTCTCCAATTCATAAAGTAATTTCAAATGAATTGGAAAAGCTTCTGGGTAGTATCCTGCATGGTTTTTTGGATGAACATACATCTTTTCAAATTTGATGTCTGTTTTAGATAGTTGTTTTTCGGTAAGACCTGTTTGAGCAGCTGTTTGGCTAAATATTTGTAAAACTGCTGTACCTAAAACTCCTTTGTATTCTGAATCTCTACCAGCTAGATTGTCAGCAGCTATTCTTCCTTGCCTATTAGCGGGACCCGCAAGAGGCGCAGTAGTTAATTCATTTGTAATAAAATTGGTTATTTGAATTACGTCTCCAACTGCATAAATGTCTTTATCAGAAGTTTGCATGTGTTTATCTACAACTATGAAACCTCTATCTGTTAACTCTAAACCTGCTTCTTTTGCTAGAATAGACTCTGGTCTGACACCTATAGACATTATAATTATATCTGCTTCAAGATTTTTACCACTTTGTGTACAAACATGATAAACACCTTTCTCTCCTTTAGGATTCTTGCAGAAAGATTTAACGCCATCAGCTAATACAAGCTTAATCCTGTTGAGTATAATTTCATTGTTTATAAACTGAGCCATTTCTTTATCAAAAGTGGGTAGAACCTGATCTAATAGCTCTACAATTGTTACCCTTATTCCTCTATGAGATAGATTTTCAGCCATTTCTAAACCAATATACCCTCCGCCTATTACTACGGCTGATGTTGGATTATTGGTGCTGATAAATTCCTCGATTTTCTTTGTATCAGGAATATTCCTTAAAGTAAAAACAGGTATTGAATCTATCCCTTCAAATCCTGGACGGATTGGTTCTGCCCCTGGAGAAAGAACTAGTTTGTCATAGGGAAGTTTGTATTCTTCTCCCTCTATAAGATTCCTTACTAGAACTTCTTTGTTTTTGCGATCTATAGATATCGCCTCACAACTAACCCTGACATCAACATTAAATTTGTTAAGAAAATCTACAGGGGTTTGAAGAACTAAGGCATCTTGTGTCTCAATAATTCTTCCAATGTAATAAGGAAGACCACAATTAGCAAAACTGACATAAGGTCCTCGTTCTAAGATGATTATCTCCGCAAATTCATCTAATCTTCTCAGTCTAGTAGCTGTAGACGCACCACCTGCTACACCACCAATAATTAATACTTTTTTTACCATTAAATCTTACACCTTGAATATACTCTAATTTCTTGGAGAATGTTTGGACGACTGTTTAAAATCTAACTGTCTGACCATATCTATATAAACGACAAAGTGCTTATTTGAATATCAATCAACTTATAATTTTAACCTATTCATTATTAAAAATATTTCAGAAAACGAGTTTTTATCATGATTCTTAATAATAAAGGATAATATTTTTGAATGAGTTAGTTTTGATATATTCCGTATGACTAAGATATTAGTTACAGGAGCAACGGGATGTTCTGCTAAAGGCATTTTACACTATCTTCTTAGTCATGGTTATACAGATTTATCCGGATTGGTAAGGAAAATACCGGAGGATCCTTTTACTGATGTTGAGTATATCGTAGGAGACATAACAAACAAAGATGCTCTTACAAAATTGTTCAAAGAAAGTCAATTTGAATCAGTCTGGCACTTAGCTGGAGCCGTTCATCCTCACACAAAAAAAGAGTTATTTCACAAAATCAATGTCGAAGGGACTCAAAACGTTCTAGAAGCTGCAATAGAATCAGGTGTAAAATCATTTCTTTTCACTAGTTCAATAGCAGTATACGGAAAAATCGAAGAAACCCCAATTAGTGAAGAACATAGAATTAAACCACTAGGGAACTATGCTCAATCAAAAGTTGAAGCTGAAAACATAGTTAAGACATTATCAGAAGATGTAGGGATAAAAGGAGGAATTGTTCGTTTACCTGTTGTTCTTGGTAAAGATGATAGACATTTCTATCCGATAGTTGGAAAACTTGTAAATGCCAATATTTTTCCGATTATGGGAAACCCTAATCACAATTTTTCGATTATTCACCCATACGATATTGGACGAGCACTTGAATCAATACTCAATACAAACATGTCAAAAATTGAGTCATTTAATGCGATATCTTGTGATATTTCTTTGAAGGAATTGATAATAGATATTGAGATGCATTTGAAAGGGAAAAACAGATTCAAATATTACGTGCCTTATCCAATAGTATACTTCGGAGCATGGTTGCTTGAGATGCTCACACACATAGTTACTCCGCGAAAGGACCCAGTATTCAATAGAGAGTATGCACAACTTATAGGGAAAGAATGCACAATGAACATGGATAAATTGAAAGGTTTGGGGTATACCCCTCTTATGAATCAAGAGAAGATATTTCAAGACATGATTTATCCTGATCCAGTTCCAGTACCATTATCAAAATTAGAAACCATACCAAACTAAACTAAATAACAGACAATCTTTTTTTAGTACTAGTAAATTATTTCTCTAATGTCAACTGAAGCTTTCATAGAAGTATTAGATAATTGTATTGGGTGCAATAGTTGTGTTGAAGTTTGTCCACGTTACCTTTTCTCACTCAAAGATAAGAAAGCTGTAATAACGAATTTTGAACCTTGTCATGACTGTGGACATTGTGTAGCCGTATGTCCCGTTGATGCTATAAATCATAAAAGACTCATTATAGAATCACTAGAGAAAGATTTTCCGAAAGTGGAAGAAGGAATTAATTATGATGATGCATTAGTCTTTATCAGACAGAGGCGTTCAATCAGATATTTTACCAAAAAAAAGGTTTCTGACGAACAGATTGGTAAGTTAATAGAACTTGGTAGGTTTGCGCCTACAGGGCATAATGCTCGAAAAGTAGCTTATACTATTGTTAAAGAACGAGAACAAATTGAAGACATATTAAATGAAATGATTTTGTTCTTTAAGGAATTACAAAAGAAAGTTAGTAGTCCTTTATGGAATATTTTAGCAGCACTTACTGGTAAAAGAAAATCCTTCAATCAAGCTAAAAAGAATATGTATAGAATTAATAGTCATGTTAATCATTGGGATAAAGGGATTGACAAAGTTTTTCATAATGCGTCAACTTTGATTCTAATTCATGTTACAAATAGAACTGCTGCACCTGTAGAAGATTGTAATATTGCTGCTCAGAATATATTGCTTGGAGCACCAAGTTTAGGCTTAGGGGGCACGTTCATAGGCTATCTAGTTCATAGTTGGAAACGTTCCAATAAGATTAAAGAAATGCTAAATCTTCCCAGCGAACATGGTTTATACGCTTGTTTAGCTATAGGTTATCCAAAGAATAAATTCAAGAGATATGTACCTAGACCGGAACCAAAAGTAAAAATTTGGGGAGAAAAATAATTTTCACTTTTTTCTTTATTTTTTCTTTATTTACATCGTTTAATGAAGTCTAATATATTAACAATAATAGCTGGATCTGATGAAGTGCTAAACTCGTTTTCTTCTGCAATTCCATCTTTGCTTTTAATAATAATTGTTAAGAGGTTATTTGCATTTACATAATAGGAATCTATCGTGAAAATTGGTCTAGCATAAATCTGCTTACCAGGCATTTGAACAAAGATTCTTTCCTCTGTTATCCACAAAATACCATCGTTACCATATGCAACTCCAGAAGCAGAAGGAACATTATCTATGTATAATATCTTCTCTTCTCTGGATAATTCTGACATATCAGTTGTAATAGATCTATTAATTGGTGTAATTGCGAAAAGAACATCAATTATTCGTGAGAATATCGGTTCTTCAATTGCCAAATATTGCACCCTGGATTCTTTTTCAATTAGAAGAATAGTATTTCTATTGGTTATACCTAGCACAATATTATCTTCCCCACCTACAATGATATGATTATTTATTCGTCCTTTGAAAAATCTAGTATACAGATTCGTATCTTCGTCACCAGGTTGTTCAAAAATATAGATGAAGTCACCAGCTTCAAACTTATCTGAATCACTTTTGATAGAATAATTCCCAATTGAAGAATAGCCATACTCTGAGCTAGGACCAGCTGAGTCATACATCTTTTCTAAAGATTTAGCTAAGTCTTTGAATTGATCTAACCAAGAAGAAAGCTTTTCCAGAGGTTGATGGGCAAAGTAAATTGTGGGGGAAGTAGTCTTTTTCTTGCTTTGATCTTTTTTCTTATCTTTGCTTCCTGCTTTACCTACAAAACCTTTATCGTATAAGTCATCTAGAACTCCATAAATTTTAGATTGAGGTATATTAGATTCCCTAGCAATATCTGGCGCAGTTGCTTCACCAAGTTTTACTAATGCTAAATATGCTCTTGATGTATATTCTGTAAATCCTATTAATTTTAACTTATCAAGTATATGTGGAGTCTTACTCATCGTTAATAATACTTGGAAAGACAACATTTATAAAGGTTACCACTCCAGTAGTAAATAGTCAAGTTACCACTGTGGTGGTATTAAAAAAGTTAAACAAACGGTGAAAAAAAATGTCAAAAGGCGTAAAATATCTGAATGGTCTGGCGATAGTTTCAATAGTCTTCATTCTATTATCAGGAATTCCATTAGGGATTTTAACTGGTATAGCAGTCTCAACTGGCGGATCATATTCCAGTCAAGACACTACAGTCGATGCAGGTTCTAATCAAACAATGATGTTAGATGCATATGGATACAACAGGATATTTCTTGTTTATTGGATTTCAGGCGATACTTCTGATTTTAGGGTATACGTGATGACCGATGATGATTATTTAATATGGCAAAATACCAATGATAGTATTCCAACTGGTATAGAAATTAGTTCTACTAGTGAGGATATGTATAGATTACTACCTCGCTCAGGGGATCACTATGTATATATTATAAATGACGGTACTTCTGCTTTATACTATACATCTCACTTTGCTTCAGCACCAATAGGATTAATTATTGCTGGTAGTATCCTAGCAGTCATATTCGCATTCTTTATGGTAATACTGGTTTTAAATACAGTTGGTTATTTCATCAAGTATTTAATAATTTGGCCCATCACTGGTGCAGGTAAATACTATTCAAACGGTTCTAGTTCAAAGAAACGCGATAGCTATGAGAGTAAGAAAGACAGATATGATTATCAATATGTAACAGCTGTTCAACCAACTTCCTCCATTGCAAAAACTACCTCCAGAGCCACACCTGCTGCTGTAGCAAAATCTGCTACTCCTACACCGCGTACTGCTCCAAGGGCTAAAATTCCTGCTGAACATGCGATTGGTAATTATATTGTTGCAGGTCAGACTAAACGATACGATAACAAAAGTGACATCCTCAATAAGATCAACAGATTTTGGGATTACACTAGCATACCTGAAAGAGTATTAGGACTAATAGCTATATTCTTCTTCGTTCTAGGTATTGTAACAACTTCCTGGTTCCTTATTGTAGTTATGCCAGTTACCCTACTAGGTATAGCATCAATTGTATTCTTTGCTAACAAAAATACAACTGAAAAGCTGATTCGAACAGTTGAAAGTTATCAGGCTATATACCTCCGTGATGCTGCTAGAATATTGAATACCTCAAGTGACTTACTAAGGATGAACACATGGAAAATTATTCGTTTAGGATTAGCTCCAATAGGTTTTGATACTGAAAACGGTATAGTATTCGATGTCACAAAAGTTGACCCCTCTAAAAAAGAAAAACTATCCCCAGCTGCTGAAACTATACACCAGCAGTTAGTAGCTGAAGTAGACAAAAAAGAGGAGAAAAAGGAGGACATTGTTGTTTCTTCTAAAGAAATCAAATGCCCCTTCTGTGATGCTGACAACCCTCCTGATTCCCTCTTCTGTATCAAATGTGGTGCATCTTTAAAACCAGCAAAATAATCCCCCCTCTCTTTTTTTTCTTTTTTTTTTATTCCATTTTTTTACTATTTTTATCAAAAATAAAATGAAGAAGAAAAAGTTAGTTATCTAACAATTTCATTGGGACATTTAGGAGGTTCTGTAACTTCTTTGGCTAAAGAAATAGGATTTAAGAAAGTTTGATCATTCAAAACACCTTTTACGTTATAGAATCTAAACCATATTTGAGTTTTCATTTTATCAATGATTTCTTTCTGAATAAATTCAAGTTTCTTTATTTTATTAGACATAAGTTCCTTGTATATAGGAGAATCAATACCTTGTTCAAAAGTACAATATTTTAGTAAATCTCCATCAAGAATGGTTTGTTTAATTCCTCCTAACCATGATTCGAATTCTTGTTTTTCACTACTTGACATTAAATTCATGTTTGGAGGAACATAGGTAACTGCGTATCCTCTAGCTTTATCCCCTTCGTTCCAACATTCTATATCATATTTTGCATCATCAATTTCACTCTCGAATAGATTTCTAGTACCTTTACTTGAAACTCCTATACATATGTAAGTAATTTTTTTGAATTGCGAACGTTGGTATACATGATCATGGCCAAAAATAACCGCGTTTACTCCAAACGCATCAAATAGTGGCGTTAAAGTTTTTTGAGCAAAATCATCAGAGTTATTTTTTGTTATTCCATACATACCAAGTGAGAAAATTGCTGAATGAAGATGGACAATACAGAATTGTGGTCCTTTACCTACTGCTCGTTTATCCCTCCATTCTTTAAGAACAGAGTACAACCACTTCCATTGCCTGCTTTCACAATCTATTCGTTCATTCCCCCACCTAAGACCAACAGAATCTAAATGAATCATCAATACATTGCCTTCAACATGAGAATAGTAAGCTCCACCTTGTTTTTTAGGTGTTTGAACAAACATGTGAAAATGTTTTTGAGTTGGTGTTTTAGTGCCAAACCACGATCCTCTACCCATTCCTCCATTAAAATACCCATGATTTCCTAAAGTTGGGAAAAAGGGTATTCTTGCAAAATTAACACTCCCACATGCAAAAAGATCCGCCCAATATTCGTGATACGAACCATTTTCAACATTATCTCCACTGGTTGTAAAAGCTTGATACCCTTTATCAAATGTATAATCTAGTTCATTTAGATGTATGTGACTCATAAGCAGGTCAAGTTTTTCAGTAGGTTTGGGTTTACATCCTCTAACTCTTCCTCTCTTGAATTTGGCTTTGTTACCAGCATGTATGTCTGAAACAGAAACGTAGAAAGTAGGAGATTTTACGTTCTTAACGCTGCCAACGAATTGCTTAATTCTTGAAACTCCTATGAGTTTATTATTTTCATCAAAACACTCTATCCTATAATAGTAACTCTTTTTTTCCTCTAAGTTTTCAATCAATCCTAAGAATAATTCAGGTGCTGAAGCTACAGGATGATATTGAAATTCAGATGAATGTTTCATTGGAATTTCAGCAATTTCACATAAATCATCGTTAAAGAGATGAATCATACAACTTCCTTTTAATCTACTTTTGAAAGGGAGTTTCTTATTTACATCAACTAATAAATTGACCTTGTTTGGCTTAAGAAAACCATAATCAACATAAACTGTTACTAGAACCTTTGAAGGATCATCTACTATCCTCTGCATATAGATCTTATCTACAAAGAAATCCATTTTGGGTAAATCTTCTTTCTTTTCTTCTTTTGTATCATAAGGTCTATATTCAACTTTCTCGAAATCTTTAACTTCAAGAGCGTAGAAATTCTCTTCTTCAGAATCATCTTTCTTTCTGATTTCTTGAAGCTTAGTTTTTTCTTTTCGAGTAGGACCTTTTCCAATTGGAGGAATAATTATATCACTCATTGAGATAAAAATAGACTATTTATTTATTAATTTTGGGCTTGTGATTATATATTTATTCAAGATACCAATTAGAGTTGATGTTAATGATACGGTATTTGTGAATTTTGCGATGCGGAAGATGAACTATTGTTGTTAAACTACAATTATCAATGCTCAGATTACTGAATATTTCTTCAGTTGCATTAAGGATTTTCATAATTATCACCCTAATACACCCACCATGTGAGATAATCAGTAAGTTTTCATCAATTGAGTGTTTCGATGTAATTTTGATGTATGTATCCCATATTCTCTTTTCAAAATGAGTAAATGATTCCCCACCTTCCTTTAAGAGTATATTATCAAATTCATTCTTTTCCATTTCATCCCATTTTGATGACCATTTCATACCGTCCATTTTTCCAAAAGTGTGCTCTCTGAAATTTGGAATTAACTCTAGTGGGATATTTTGTGTATTCTTAACAATTTCAGCTGTTTTAGAAGCTCGAATGAGATCAGAAGAGTAAATTTTCGATATCTCTTTATTTTCTAGTATTTTTCCAATTTTCTCCGCTTGAGATAGTCCTAGCTCATTCAGAGGGATATCTAACTGCCCCATCAACAAGCGTTCTTTATTATAATCTGTCTCTCCATGTCTCACTAGGTAAATATTCATCAGAACCATAGAAACGTTTTGATTAAAAAAGATTAGGGAATAGAGAGTTCATCTCACTATTCTTGTTAATTTAGCGCCACAACGAGTGCAGGTGTACGTGCCAGGTTTGATATCAGCCCCACATGATGTACAAAACTTTATTTTGCGTTCTATTTTTTCATCTTTCTGAGATAATGGTTTAAGCATAATTCCATCATCTTTCAATTCCCAAGTATACAGCAAAGAACCTCTTAATCCAATTAAAGCTTTTTCTGGTAAAGTTATTCTGTTTTGGTTGTCGATTACTAATAATCTAGAACTATCCAAATTCGATAGATCAACACCTAAACCGTGTTCTCCAATAATTATGCCATCACGGATTTCTAGAGTTCTGTCAGAAAACTCACCAACAATTGGATCATGGCTACAAATTAGAAAGGATGCACCCATCTCATCTTTCAACTCTTGAAAAAGTTGTAGTATTTGTGTAGAAGTATCTGAATCAACCGACCCTGTTGGTTCATCAGCTAGTATTAGTTTAGGGTTATTTGCTAGTGCTCTAGCTATAGCAACCCTTTGCCTTTCTCCACCAGAGATACGCTTAGGTGTGTGTAATCTTCTGTGCCAGATGCCTAATCTTTCCATGAGTTCTTTTACTTTAACCTTACGTTGGGTTCTTGGGATTTCAACAAGCTTCATTGGCATTTCGATGTTTTGCTCAGCAGTTAAGAAAGGAATTAAATTTTGTTCTTGGAAGATATAGCCAATATTGTGTCGTCTAAATGAGAATTGTTCCTCTTCAGGTAACTTGGTTATGTCAGTGCCATCATTGAAAATTATTTGTCCAGCAGAAGGTTTCAACATTCCACCCATAGATAGTAGAAGAGTTGATTTACCGCTTCCTGACGGACCTATTATCCCCAAAATTTCTCCTTTCTTAATATCAAAACTAACTCCTTTCAGAGCTACAACTTTATTCTGATGTTCCATTCCATATACATGATAAATATCTAAGGCTTGTAATGCCATATTCTCAGGCAGAGGTTGAATCTTTATTCTTTGTCTTTGATCTCCATACATATTCATCACCTAAACTGTCCTCATTTCCTCCACTACATTTGTTCTTGCCGCTATGAGAGCCGGTACTAGAGTAGCCAATAAGATAACTACAAACGCACCTACAATCGTCGCTGTGAGTATTATTGGTGGGAAGATGAGGTATCTATCAAAGGTCGTCACACTAAACGTGTCAAAGAAGGAATTTATCTGATAACCAAATAAGAATCCAATCAACGTTCCAAATCCCGTAGCAAAAATAGCCATAGAAAGTACTTCAGTTATGACCAGTTTCACTAATTGCTTCTTTGACGCTCCTTCAGCAATCAAAATTGCGAATTCTTTCTTTCTCTGATTTATAATCATGAACATGAATATAGTTATACCAATAACAATTGCAACTATGGCGATTATGAAATTAATTGTAAGTAATCCTGGAAAACCAAATCTCATACCCTCTCTACCAGCTATAAACTCTATTTCTTCTTCATAAGATTGAGCATCAACAATCCAATCAAATTTAGTGTTGAACTGGAATGAAAGGTTTTCTTCAATAGGATCAACACTAGGTTTCAAATTAATAATAGCTCTTACTATGGTATGTGTAAATGGAGCATAGTTCAAGATGAATGCCTTATCAACTAGAATGGCATATCCTGCGAAACCAGCAAATTCGTCTTTAACACCACCAGGGGCATGATCAATCACAATTGTAGCTTCAACTTCAATCTCGGAACCATTGAAAAGATCTAACTTAAATGTTGGATTATTATCAATTTCTAGATATCTAGCTGATTCACGACCAATACCTACATTTCTCAATGGATCAGCTTGAATGGTTTCTAATCCTTTTTCCCAATTAGGATAATCGACAATTGAATCACGATGCCATAGAGCTTCTTCTCCATATTGCGTGAGATCAGCACCATAACAATGCACCATATCTGCTCCTGATTGGAGTGGAGTGTAATATATCGGGATTACTGATTCTATTTTATCTTCGAACCCAGTAAAGTTTGATATAGACAGATCTTGATAATAACCTATCAGATCTATTCTCATATCTCCTCCAATGTAATAATCTGCGTGTCTTGGGATTTCCGCAGCACCAGTTTCACCTTGTATAGCAGCAAAAACACTCAAAGAAACTGAAAGGCAGATTAGAACTGTCATTCTTGGAAAGTTCTGATGTCTTCTTGAAAGGCTACCTTTAAGTAAACTTCCAATGTCTTTGAACACTTTAACTAGCACTTTGTCAAGCCTTTCTGGAACCTTTGTAGATAATCTGCTGACTACAGCTGCTCCACCATACCACAATAATATTGGTGTGAAGAATTGTAACAATTCGACAACAAAACTATAAGAAACAGCAGGATTTGTATCTTCAACAATTGTTAACATTACACCAATCAGTCCTAATGTAAAGAATATTATGTCACCGTAAATGGCTTTGAACCAGCCTTTTTTCTGTTTCTCAATTGTTTTAGCAACAGCTACTTCTTGTCTGATGAAAGCGTTAGTCTTCTTTCGAGTAGTGATAAATAGTATTCCAAACGTTATTATCACCGTTACGATTACACTCCATGCGCTAATATTTAGTGATGAAAATGCAGAAGCAAAAGTTTGAAAGTCTATCACCATGAAACGATAGGTTGAAAGAACCATAGCTGCACCTAGCATTCCCAAAAATAAACCAATAAGTTCGCCTATAATAGCTATCAAAAACACTTCAGTAAAAATCATTCGCCGTATCTGTTTAGGACTTGCTCCTTGAGCTTTAAGTACGGAAACTTCAAATTTTCTTTCTTGTAATGCAAGTTCTGCTCCAAGGTTAATTAGAATAATTGATAGTACGATTGCAGGTATGTATAATATTGTGTCAAGTAACTGCATAATAGTTATCATTCCCATAAAAACAAACAATTGTCCAGAAATGAGGTTATTACCTTCTAGAGCATATTTTTGTTCAATCCTTCTAATAACTTGTTCAATTGCATCATTAAGGTCCATTAAATCACTTAAAGGAAATTCTTCCAAATTAAGCTTGGAAGCAATTCTAAACATTTGATATGAAGTTAAATTGGCAATACTACCACTTGGAAGATTGTGACTTCCCATTAGTAGAAACTCATCTCCTAGAAGAAGACTATTTCTAAAGAAACCCTTGATTGTTAAATTAAAAGTATAAGATTCCAATAATACTGTACTTTCAATACCTAAACTATAATCCACTTTATAGAGAGTAAAATTGAATGGCAAGGTGTCGTTAAGTTGGATTCCTAGTGACTTGTATTGGTCGATAGATAAAAGACAACTATTTCCACTCAGATCATTTTCTCCAGCAACCATATTTACTGAGTTAACTATACTACTGTTGAGAAATTCATCATCAATTATGAATGGTATATAGAAAGGTCTAGCATTTAGAACACCACTATATTCTGTAAAATTCACCTCTGGCGTAATATGAGAATCATAGAACATCTCAAGTTCATCATCCGATTGTTGCATCCCTCCATACAAAACAATACTATTGTCTATTTCCACTTCTTCTGTAATCATATTCGCAAATTGCACTGGAGTATATTCTGAAACATCACTGATTGGAGAAAACGCTATCTCCGCTTCTGTATTATCAATTATATCTTGAACTGTAATTGAGTTTATCATGGAACCATAGAAGAAGATACTTGAGAATATTGCTGCACCTAAAATCATTCCTGCGCCTATTGAAATGCTTCTTCTTTTGTTAGAAAAAATACTCCTAAAAGCTAAACCTAATGTTGAAAAAATATTAGTAATCTTCATTTCTTTACATCCTCCACCTTACTACTACGCTTCTTAACTGATGTAACTCTTTCTTCGAGAACTTTCCCTTCTTGAAGGATATATATGCGATCAGTCTCAACCGCACAATCTGGATCATGCGTAACCATGATGATGGTGATATTTTTCTCTTTTGCCAATGTCTTAAACAATTGAATAATATCTTTTCCAATGTTTGTGTCAAGATTCCCAGTTGGTTCATCTGCGTAAATTATATCAGGATCATGTGCCAGAGCTCTTGCTATTGCGACTCTTTGCTGTTCACCACCACTTAATTCTTCAGGTAAGTGATCAAGACGAGCATAAAGACCAACTTGCTCTAAGTAACTAATTGCTTTCTCTTCTGCTTCATTCTCTAGAACCCCCCTTAGTTTCATTGGTAGTTTAACATTTTCTTTAGCTGTAAGATATGGAATTAAAGCAAAATTTTGGAAAACTAGAGCTGTTTTATTTCTTCGAATATCTAATATATCTTTATATGAAGTGTCATGAAGATTAACACCACTTAGCCTCACTTCACCTTCTGTAATTGTTTCCAATGTAGCTAAAATATTTAGTAATGTTGACTTACCACTACCACTTGGCCCCATGCATGCAATAAATTCTCCTGGTTTTACTTTCATGTTAACTCCTGTCAAAACATGAACAATTTCCTCTCCCTGCAATTTGAAATCCTTAATCAATTCGCTGGATTGAATTGAAAAAGCTTTCTTCGTTTTAGGCATATCACCATAATCCGAGAAGTAGTAATTAAAACTATCTGAATTAAAATAGAAAAAGAAAAGAGGTTGTAATTACTTAATAAATACCCCTTTTGCTTCAAGATCATTGAACACATAACCTAGAAGTTTATCTTGTTTAATATCTAATTCAGAAGTTTCAATCTCTAACGTTAACAACAAGCTGTTAGTTTCATTATAACTAACGCTTACTTTTTCGATGTTTTTCCCTAGCAGATTTGGGTCATCATCACCACCCCAAACACATGAGATGATGATATTTTCCTTATCATATTCAACATTTTTTATCTGAACTGATCTATTTGAGATATATTCTTCCATTTTAGTTACATCTATTTTTTTATTCACAGACAGTGTTACATAGAAATCTTGCAAAGCTTCTATCTCCATTTTCTTCTTACTTCTTCTTAATAGAACAACTATCGTTATCCAAGCAAAAACACTGATTAGTAAAAGAGCTAGAGTTATCCACTGATCCTTCCCAAATCCTTGTCCACTTAAAATTGAACCAAAAAATGTCTGTTCAGATGTAATCTCACCTACCGCAAAAGCAAAAATTTCTAAGATAATACTGCCTGCCAAAATCAATTCAATCATATCGATTGCTTCACTTGTTCTAGTATTAGCTTGAAGTACTTCATTCATACTTTTTGTGTTTTTTGTCATAACTTTAGACATCTTTCTCATTTGTAACTCTGAAAGCGTTGCAACATAATTTCGTAATCCATCAAGCTCAGTTAATAAACCAGAAATGATTTTTTCAGATTCCAGAATTCTTCTTTGTGAAGATTTCAAGGAATTTTCAACCTCATAAAAGCCATCCAGATTACATTTTTTATTTTTGCCATAAATTTCTAACAAATCTTTACTAGAATCTTTAAGAAATTCTTTAATTTGTCCAACTAGACTAATTGTGCTAGTGATTACTGTAATTTCTTCTGTAACAGTATTTAAAGCGTCAGTGTTGCCTGCAACAGCTTCATCAACAATCTTTTTCACGTGTTTAGTTTGATCATATAATTCCCAAATTCTAGACATAAAATTATCTACAAAGTTGTTCATAGCATGTTGAATGCCCCAGAAAATTATTTGGTATTCTGTCTCTTTATCAAAAGTATCTACAATTGCACATGTACCCCTTGAACCTTTAAAGAAAAGATTATTACCTACTTGGAAAGGTTCATGTCCTTCACCTAATAATTGGCTTAGTTCAATCTCACACTCTTCCCCGTCATAGTAATCTTGTATGTCCTCATGTCGGATTTTAATATCATCTCCAACATAGCAGATAGTTTTTGGACGATGGATGGGATCTCCAAATATAATATCAATAAAATTCCTTTGGAATTCAGTCAAAAGGCTATCAATCACTACAGAACTATCTTGACATAAATCTGCAACAACTCGAGTTATTTTATCTATAGACATGTATGTATTCAAGTTTTCAATTTCAGCTAATTCCAACGAATAAATGATGAAACCATCTCTCGAGACAAAAATAGCCATCTCTTCAACTTGTACAATGTCTTCTTCTTCAGGCAAATCGATGATTGCTTGAAGGTTAACAAAACTATCAAGTTCATAATCTTCAACGAATACTTTTGTATGAGCACCTTTTGATTGAAAAATAGGTACATTCGGTTGCCTATCAATTAAACCAGTAAGAAGAGTCTTATGTGCTCCTTTTTCTATATCCATTTTTTTATTCAGTTCTCTTAATTGGTTAGAATCAAAGGGAAGCCACTCTATAACGAAAATTTTTGGGTCTTTAATATGAATGATTTCTGCTAATTCATCTTTTATGTTTCCTGCTAATTCTTCACTCACATAATCACCTCTTCAACAAATCACTTATTTTCAGAAAGTAAGGTTTTGAAACATAACTTACATCTTCGCTTTCAAGAAAATTTAAATGAACATCAGATTCATCACAATCGGGGCAATCCATTAAAACTGATGGATTATCACCCATATTCATGTAGAAATGCATTCGTTTTTGACAACATTCACAGAAAAAGAGAGTTTCAACTTCATCAATGACATCTTTAGGAATTTTTTTTAGATATTTATCTCCTATTTCTGTAATTCTATAAGCTGTAACAAAGCCATGTTGAGAAGTACTGAGACGAATCTTTTCTAGGATATCCAATTCACGTAAATCTTCAACATCATCAACACCTTCATAGGAAAGATTTATAGTAAAACTGCTTCTTCCAAAAAATTGTATGGGTGTAGGGGCGTAATCATAAGTCTCATAAGATCCATGAGTAATTTGATAGTACATAATTGCCCACAATGGTAGCTCTTTAATCCAAACTTTGTCTCCTTCATTTTTCAAGATATGTTCATCGCTAACCATCCACTTTGTTAAATAGTCTATGGTGTACAGAAGGATTTGTTGGTCTCTCGTTAAAGATTCAACAGTTTCTGCTCTTGATAATTCAGGAGATTCATCTTCAAATGACATACTCACAAAGAACAATTTTATAGTATTTTAATCTTTCGCGTTTTAAAAATATATGAAAATAAAATAAAAAGAGAAAAGATGAAATTATTTTTTGGGATCTTCTTTTTGAATCCTTTCAACAATATCCCAGAAACCTTTTGGTTCTTGACCTTCATCCATTGTATAGATAACAGGAGTTCGTTTTCTTTCAACATCTAGTGCTCTAGAAATTCTACCTGCTTCATACTTTTCTTTAACTTGCGATTTTTTACCTATCCAAACATAAAGTTCGTCCCAGGCGTCTAAAACAAAACTATCTCCAGATTTAAAGGATTTCTTCTTGATAGGAACTTCTGAAGTTTTAATCAACCCATCAGAATCTTGTTGGATTTTTAGTAATTTGTAATCTATATCTACCTTCTTATCAAAATGTTTGAGGAAACCAGGAGTATCTCCTTCTAAAACTTCGAATGTGATAAGATCTTTGAATTCTTGTGGTTCATCTCCATCCATTACTGTATCTATTTCTAAAGATTTGTTGTCTTCTTCAATTACCTTTGCTGTCCAAGCACCAACGGCTTTGTCATCACAATACGATTTTGAGCCTAACCATATCCAGATGTGTGTTGGTGTCACAACAAGGTAAACATCACCATTGAGGAATTTGTAAGGTTCTTTAACCTGTTTCAATCTTTTTCTTATTACTTGATAAACATTCATAGGTTAAAATAGAGCATTTAGATTAAAAAATTTATGTTATTCTTCTTGATTATTGGAAATCTCGCAAAACTTTAATATGTTTTTGATTATAAATTCCCTATGGATAATAGTAACAGTGAAGAAGTAGAAGTTTTTGAGGATGAGAAAGAGGAAGAAAAAGACCCTCTATGGAAATTAATTATAGAAAAGATTAAGCCTTTTCTAACCCGTGGTGATATTATACACATGGACCTCGATACATTCTCCTCTTTAGTTAAACGTCTTTTCGATATTAAAGAAATCACAGAACAAGAAATGACATATGCAAAGAAGAATAGAGACCTGATTCTAATCAGAATGGGTTTACTACATAATATCCCTGATTTAGATGAAAAAGATCTTGAACAAGGATTACGTCAATTAGCAGTTAGATTAGTGAACTATTATTATAAAAACAACGTTGTTGGAAGTCTGGAAGAAGGAGAAAAGAAAGTATTAGGGGTTATTGAACAAGGATTTACAACAAGTGTCACTATAAGCTTGAATCCAGAAGAAGAGCTAACTAAACTAAAAGAAATGGTTGGTACAATTTCAAGAATTAATTTAGAAAATGCAACAGACATAATAGAAGTTCTGCAAAAAACTAAGGATAATCTTATGAACATAGGTATATCGGGCTCTGTTTTCTATGAAATCGACAAATTCTGTAAATTGCTTAAGAAAACAAATCAAGAAGATCTACCAACAAAAGCTGATATTGTCGAAGCTATTTACGAGTGGCAATTAAAGATTCAAAAGTGATAACATGTCAGATATTGAAGTTCCAGATATTCCACAATTAGAGAGTAAAGAAGAAGATAAAACTGAAGAAAGCATTTCTACAATTCAATCTGTTACTACAAAATTGAAAAAAACTGTAAATTTAGAACTTTTTCTACCTGAGATTTATGAATGGATATTTGAAAAACTCAAAAAAGGTCCAACACTTGTAATAGGAGACAAAATAGGAAAATTAAGCGAGGAAATAGCAAAACTAGACATTTCTGTAACAGCAAGGGATATGTCTTCATCTTATGTCAGCCCAAAATCTGAAGTTAGTGATGAAAAAATACTCGAAAAGATGGACTTTAAACCATTTTCATTAAGCAAAATGAGTGAACTTTCAAGGTTTAACCTCAATGTAATTTTGATATTTGCTCTTGAAAAACTTACAAAAAGTCAAAAAATAGAATTATTAAATGAATGTAAAAGACTGATGGCCAAAGAAGGGCAACTTATAGTAGTTGGAGAATATTTTCCAAAATCAGTTTTCTTATATCCAATTTCCTTGGTTAAAGGATTTATTAATCTGATTAATACAAAAGTTTTCAAACGTAAAACTAGAAGACCTCTAAGAAACTTTGAGAAACTTGCAAGTAAAACTGAGTTAAAATTCTTTGATGTTAAGTACGATGCAAATGGTCGAATAAGAACATATGTTCTCACAAAAAGATGGGGAGCATTACTTAGGTAAAGCATCATTCTTTTTCAAATTCAGCTTTTTTATCTAGAGGATATTTCTTCCAGTTTTTTGCTATCTTTCGTTGAATAGCCGTATCTAAATTAATACCAAACTCATGAGCTAATAAGAGAAGATAAATTGCTATATCTGCTAGTTCATCTTCGAGTTGAGGTTTCAATTTATTGATATCAGTAAGAATATCTTGATCTTTTTTCCATTGCATAATTTCGAAAAGTTCTCCCGTCTCAATAACTAAGGAAAGCGCTAAGTTTTTTGGTGTATGGAACTCTTTCCATTTTCTTGCATCTCGAAATTCAATAATCTTTGTGGTTAAGGATTTTATGGAACTCATTAGAAAGTAAAAAAAGAGGAGAATTAAGAACTTTTTCCTAAATTCATTGTACTTTATACATCCAATTGAATCTATCAGGTATTTTGCCAAATTGAATACCTACTAATTCATCGTATAGATGTTGTGTTATTTTTCCAACCTCACAATCATTAACTAGGTATGATTCACCTTTGTAGAATATTTCACCTAAAGGAGTTATAGAAGCGGCTGTACCTACACAGAATATTTCATTACAAGAACCATCAAGTATTTTATCAATAAGATCAGTTATGCTAATAGGTTCTTCATGTATAACATATCCCAAATCTTCCGCTAGTTCGATTACTGATGCTCTTGTAATTCCCCGAAGAATAGTTCCGTCTAGAGGAGGAGTATAAATCTCTCCATCTATTACGAACATAATGTTCATAGCTCCTGCTTCTTCGACATACTTTCTTTCTACAGCGTCTAACCACAATACTTGAGGATAGCCTAGCGCTTTAGCTTTTTGTTGTGACCAGAGTGTAGGAGAATAGTTTCCTCCAGTCTTTGCTTCCCCAGTTCCGCCTGGTGCAGCTCTGATATGTGTGCTTGCAACATAAACTTTTGTAGGTGTAAATCCTGTTTTGAAGTAGGGACCTACTGGTGATAAGATTATGTAGTAAAGATATTTATCACTAGGATGAACGCCTAATGCCACTTCTGTTGCAATCATTGTTGGTCTGATGTATAATGTCATTCCGGGTGAATTTGGAACCCATTCATTTTCCAGCTTAACTAATTCAGTTATAGCTTTTACGAATAAGTCTTTGTTTACTGTTGGCATACTCATTCGCTCTGCAGATCTATTGAACCTCTCTGCATTTTTATAAGGTCTAAAAAGGTGTATTGAGCCATCTGGATGGCGGAAAGCTTTCATTCCCTCAAAAATTTCTTGTGCATAGTGCAAGACAGTTGTTGCAGGATCTAATATAAAAGGATGATATGGTACTATTTTAGGAGTCCCCCATCTTTCGTTCTCATATTTGACTTCAAACAGGTAATCGGTGAAAATTTTACCAAAAACAAGTTCTGAATCTGCAGGCTTTTGTTTCTTTTGTTCTTCAGTAGCTAACTGTATTTCTATATCCATGTATTCACTCATAATTGCGAGAAAGAGAAAAGAATGCCTTAAAAGTTTTATTGCGTGTCCATTTAAGTAAGATTTTACTTGCTAAGTGCCAGAAGTTTCTTGAAATGCTCCCGCATAACTTTTCGTGAAGGTAAGAGCCGTAATGTTCTTGCAATGAAGTATCTTCCACCGTGAAGATGAATCACATCTGGTTTGAGAATCTTTGCCCAGAAATAAGCTATTTGAAAGGATACTGCTGCTTTAAGTGATTGTTTGAATTTTGGAAGAGTTACTTTTCCTCCTTGTTTCTTGAATTCAGAATGATAAATTTTTAGCAATTCATCAAATGTAAATGGGTTCTCTCTTATACCTACTTTGATACCATCTATTAGAAGAGGAATGAGATCGTAGAAGTAGAGGAATTCCCAAGCAGGAGGACCAAAGAAACATTCTTGCCAATCTAGAAGACAAGAACAATTAGGAACATTCATAAAATTGTAAATCCACACGTCACCATGTAATAATGATGTTCCACCTGCTAGTAAGTCCTCTTGGAAACTTTTTGATTTCAAATTCTTTTTTACATAATCGAATTCAGATTTCGTAATGGGATATTTTCCTTTATAATTTACAGCTATTTTTGATGCTCGTTTGAGGTTTTCTAACAATCTTTTTTTAGTATTTTCCCATTCTTCTGTTGTTTTCTTCCGAAAATCATCAAATATTTTCTCGTCTTCTTTGTTATGAAATTGAGCATGTAAACCTGCAAGCTCTTTGATAGCTTTCTCTATGTGAGTCTTAGTCCATTTTTTTGGATGAACTCCACGAGGAATCTTTTCGATCAAAATCCAGGGTAAATCACTAGATTTGGAAAAGGCTATTGGAGCTGGTGCTGGAACATCAAATTCTGATGCTATTTTGGAATAGAATAACCACTCTACTTTAGTTGTGTTTTGTTTTAGAATCCCTACCCTTTTCTCCTTCCCCCAAGTTATTTCAGATACGTTAGCTGTAGAAGTGCCAGTTAAGTTTTTTTTGAATTTTATAGAAACTACAGAACATTTTAGTTTTTTTGCTATCTCTTCTGTCATGGGGGATTTATTCAAATAATCACCGAATTCAATGAACATCGTCTACTCTCTTTTTAACTATTTCTGATACCTGTATCAGTAAAAAATTAGCGCTTTTTCTAATAATTTGATTGATTTAGAGAAAAAAATAGTTGTTTTAACCTTGCTAGTCTTCATCGTTTTCATCATCGTCAAACTTAATGGAATATTTCCATATTTTATCAATTATTTTCTCTTGATCCTCAGCCATATCTTCACTAAAAGATTGTAAATCTTTGAGAGTAACTTCATGTCTCTGAATATCGCCTAAGATTGATGTGAGAACCCTTTTAGTTTTATCATCAGATACTCGATCTATAACATTTCTTGTTTGATTTTTAACATTCCACTCTAATTCTAATACTTTATTGACAGAGGATAGAATTGCTTGTTTTCTCTCTTCGTCAATTGCTTGGTTTATTCCTTGAGCTCTATCTAATAAACCTTTGAATATCTCAGAATGTTTTTTTGCATCTATAGCCATTCCATGAAATAGTGCTTCAAGCAGAGAATTATCTGGACAACAATTTACATTCATCAATAGTTCACTAATCTTTTCTTTGATTTCGATCATTTGACGTAATTGCATTATGAAGGCATCTTTATCCATATTACCACATCAAAAATAAGCAAATATAAGATTTCTGTTTGGTAGGTGAGTGTAATGATTTATGGACTTGTTTTAGAGCGTTCCACAAGATATTTTATAAATAAGTACATTTTTTATTAAGATGTTAGTGAATCAATATGACTAAACATGTTATATCAATCTCTTTGGGTTCAGATGTAAGAGACTACAAACGAGAATACAAATTAGGAAATGAAACAATTATCGCTGAAAGAATAGGAACAAATGGCGATATGAAAAAATATAATGAACTCATGCTACAGTATGATGGAAAAGTAGATGCTTTTGGAGTTGGGGGAACAGATATGTATCTTCGAAGAGAAAATAAGCGTTATGAGATACGCGATGTCTTCAAAAAGCTCATTAAAGGTGTTCATAAATCACCTATTGTTGATGGAGGAGGAATGAAAAGTACTCTTGAAGGGCGGATAATGCAGTATATTGAGGATAAGCTACCTGAAGAAGTAGAAGAGGATAGATCGTTCCTTAATATGTGTGCAGTTGATAGATGGCATATGGCTGAAAGTGCATGGGAATTTGTTGGCGAAGATAAAAACCTCATCACATTTGGTGATTTACTTTGGGGATTCCAATTAGGTATCTCTCTGCACAAGATGAGTTCAGTGAAATCTATAGCAAAAATACTCCTCCCAATAGTCTGCAAGTTACCCTTCAGTTGGATATACCCAACAGGAGAAAAACAAGAAATACATAAACCAACTCAAACAAAATATTTCAAAAGAGCAAAATGGATAGCTGGAGACTTCTTGTTCATCAATAGAAATATGCCTCATGAAGATATGGAAGGAAAAATCATTGTTACAAATACTACAAGAGAAAGTGATATTGAACTACTTAAGAAGATAGGTATAAAATATGTTATCACTTCCACCCCAAGAGTAGATGGTGTTTCATTTGGGACTAATGTTCTTGAAGCAAGTATAGTTGCACTTAGTGGAGAAAAAGGAGAGTTGACAAGAGAAGTTTATGAGGACTATCTGAAAAAACTAAAAATAGAACCAACCATACATAAATTACAAAAATAGGTAGATTACAATGATGAAGATGAACGCTATTATATTAGCTGGACATTCAAGTAAGGATGATATTGTTTGTGAACTTGAAAATGTTCCAAAGAAAGGTTTCATTAAGCTAGGATCAAAAACATTTCTTGAACGTCAAGTAAAGGAATTTCTCAAATGTGACTTCATTGAAAAAATCTTCATTGTAGGTATGACTAAAGAAGAGTGGGACACCGATTACCCAGTTATTTTTGTTGAAGATGAAGGAACAGTTTTCGATAAAGGAGTTAATGTTTATAAAGATTATATTAGTAAGGAAGAAGGGCATTCTGCATATATGATCACTCTCTCTGCAGATGTTCCACTAATTAAAAGCGATATGATACAAAGGTTTGTTGACAAATGTGAAGAAGAATCAGGAGGAGAGATTGATGGAATATTCTATTATCCAATAGTTAAAAAAGAGACTATGTTGGAAAAATTTCCTAATGTCCAACGAAGTTGGATGAAATTTATGGATCTAGAATTCTGTGGTGGGGACATTCTTCTTGTGAAACCAGGAAAGCTTTTAGAACATAAAAAACTGATTGATGATTTAGGTTCACAAAGAAAATCAGTAATTGGACAGTTAATTGTTCTAAACCCTATTCTTGTATTAAAATACCTTCTCAAGCGACTATCACTTGAAAGGCTACTAAAATTTTTTAATAAAAAAATCTTCAAGATTGAGAAGGGGATATATGCTCCATTAATGTTTGATGCTGAAATAGCAATGGATGTCGATAAACCTGAGCATCTAATTGGAGCTCGAAGATACTATGAAGAGAACAAAAATTTGTATGAATAGTTGTGAAATAACAGTTAATTTTTTAAATCACACAACTTCTTCTCTTGTATGGCTACTGGTGAATCAAGCCTAGACGAGTGGGATAAAAGAGTATCTCAAAAGATAGTTGATAGAACAGCTAAACACAAAACTCTATTTAGTTTACTCGCTCTTTCCGGTAATGCACAGCCTTGGATTATTCTCTCGGTCGTATTTTTCATTTTTGATATCTTCATGGACAGAACAATCAATATCTTTCAACTGCTTGTTTTAGGGGTATCAGGTTTAACTACAATCATAATCAAGTTTATCGTAAAAAGAAAAAGACCAAGTGATGATATGCTCAAAAAATACGTTGCAAGAGGAGATTATTACAGTTTTCCTAGTGGTCATGCAAGTCGGATGGCAACTTCAGCAATAGTTATGATACTATTCTTTCCAGAAGTTGGTTGGTTGTTTTGTATTTGGGCAATAGGTGTAAACATAGCAAGGATATCACTAAGGTTACATTATGTATTAGACGTAATAGGTGGAACGGTTGTTGGTTTAATCATTGGAGTAATCTTCTTTATCTTCGCAGGTCCAATACTTGAATTATTTGTGCCTTTTGCTGAATGGTTTCCACATATATTTTAATTTATTTTATCGCTATTTAGTAAACTATTTTAATTATTTAGAATACTTTACAGCTATGAAAGAAGATTATTTAGATGATTTGCTTACAATACCCTTTATTTATTCTCCTCAAATTTCCCCTAATGGAAAATATCTAGCCTATTCATGGAGAAATATTAATCCTAACATTGATGTGTTCTATGTTCCCACTAATGGTAGTTCTGAACCTGTCGCTTTATCAAATACTCCAGAGATGACAATGGTTAGATATTTCTATCCAAGGAGTAAAGCTGTTCTGGTTGGAGAAGACAAGAGTAGAAATGAAAGAGTTAGATTGTTTAGAATCAATCTAGATAACCCGCTTGAGATGATTCCATTGACTATGGATAACCCTCCATTCTTCTTGAGAGGAGGGCGAATAGACCCAAGCGAGAAATGGTTAGTATATGGAGCTAATTATTCCTTATCAGAAAAAAAAGAAATTGAACCTACTTATATTTACAAGCACAATTTAGAATCTAATGAGATGGTATGTTTAGCAAAACCTGTTAAACCAACATGGTTATTCCCTGATCTATCAAAAGATGGACAGAACATACTCTATAGCAGAAAAGAGTACCATCCTAAAGGAGAACAAAAATGGGTTGTGGACATAAATGGCAATCATGATAGAGAATTGTTAAATTTCGGTGAGAAAGCAAGAGTATTCGCTTCTTGGTTACCTGACAGCAAGAGAATAGTATTTCTTACAGATACAAAAGAAAATAAAAAACAGAAACATTACTCACTCGGCATTTACAATATAGAATCTGAAGAAATCATATGGGTAATCGATGATCCATCGCGAAGTATTGAAGATTTTTCTGTACCTAGAATTGGTAATTATTTCTTCGTTTCAGAATATGAAAAAACGAAAGAAAGAGTTTCAATCATTAACATGGAAACTTTGCAGGAGACAAAGTTACCTAAAATTACTGGAAATTATTATCCAATTGCCCCCTTAAATACTAAAGAGTGGATCGGCAAATATTATTCTTCAACTCAACCTGATGATGTTATAAGATTCAACATTGACAATATAGATCCAATGAATTTCAAATCACTGACTGATGTTTGGAAACAAACAAGATTGCAAAAGAATGATTTAACAGCAGCTGAAGACTTTGATTGGAAATCTCACGATGGAGTTAATGTGCATGGCTGGTTATATAAACCCACAAAACCAAATGGAAGAACAATAATTTATGTGCATGGAGGACCTACTGCACATTCTGAGGACGCAATAAATTCAGAAATTCAGTACTTTGCCAAATTAGGTTTTACTGTTCTTGATCCAAATTATAGAGGATCAACCGGTTATGGTTTCACATTTGAGGATTCAATAAGAGACAAAGGATGGGGCGCTGATGAACAAGAAGATATTCTTACAGGGGTTAAAACACTGATATCCCAAGGAATAGCTATAAGTGGCAAAGTTGGCATTACTGGAACAAGCTATGGAGGGTATTCAGCTTGGTATGGAATAACAAAAACGCCATTTGATGTCATTGCAGCTTCTGCACCTATTTGTGGTATGACTGATCTTGTGATTGATTACGATACAACAAGACCTGATTTAAGACCCCTTTCAGCTGAAATGATGGGTGGTACTCCAACAGAAGTACCAGATATATACTTTGAGAGATCACCTATTAATTTTGTTAAAGATATTGAAGGTAAATTACTTATCATTCAAGGAGGACGAGACCCTAATGTTTCTCCAAAGAATGTAGAAGAAGTAAAAAAGAAACTTGAAGAATACAAAATTGATTATGAAGAGTACATTTTTGAAGATGAAGGGCATGGAATTTTGAAGGTTAAGAACCAAAAAACTTTGTTCAAGATGCTAGGAAATTTCTTTGAAAAATCTCTCTAATACCTCTCTTTTTTCACTTTACATTTTTAAGGAATAATCTACAGATTAACGTTGAATCAAGATTTGTGCAAATCGCTACACATCCCTCTTTTAAACCTTTAACTTGTTATTTGATTAGTTTTAAATGTGTTCGATTGCTAGTTATTATTCGAGAAACATGTTATCACTAAATAGAGCTGGATTGAATCAGAAAAGGGGAAGGAAATATATGATGAAATAATGATATATGATTATGATAATTATTTATGATAGATAATATACTTCAGAATGGATGATTACAGTAGATACATTTCTTCCAACTTTCTTTAACTTTAATTCTTCTATTACATTTTTTACAAATTACAAACATATTAAAATCAGTTTCTTGAGAGAGAGGTAATTTTTCTTCTTCTTCTTCTTCTTCCTCTTGTGTTAATCTATTTAATCTATTTGCCAACTTTGTTAATCTATAAATTTTTCCAGGAATTTTATGCATAAACATATAATTTATGTAAGACATATAAACTTTTAGAGAATAAAAAAAGTTAATACAAAATCATCCGTCTGATATTTTAAAGGATTTTAATATCATATAGGATAGTTTCAGATAAATTGATTTAAATTCCCTAAAATAAAAGTCTACTCCATTTTATTATGTTTTCTTCATTGAGAGAATATCTTTAAATATTTCTAATTATATCTCCTGAATATGAATGCAGAACCAATTGATCTGGTTGAAAAAGCAATAGAGAAGGGAGACAAACTTGGTGCTCAGTATATTGAAGCACGCTTAGTCGATTTGAAAAGCAACACTAGTATTCTGAAAAGTGGTGTTCCTGAATTAGGGGCCATAATGAGAAGCAAGGGAATCGGGATCAGAGTATTGAAAGATGGTGGAGTGGGTTTCGCTAGTTTCAATGAGATGACGAAAGAAGAAATGAATATAGCAGTTACTTTCGCAACTAAAATGGCTGAAGCTAGTGGTAGTAGACGTACAAATAAAATAGCTTTTAGCGAAGAGGAAGTTCACAAAGCAACCTATCAAGCCATTGGTCATAGTGGAAAAAGACCTTTACAGATATCTCCTGAAGAGAAAATTAACAGATTAATCAATCTAGATAAAATTGCTGCTGAAGTAAAGACTGATGCTATAGTACCATTTCGTTTCTTTCAAATGTTAGATCAAACAGAAAAGAAATTGATTTTAACTAATGAAGGAGCAAGGATAGAGAGTGAAACTGATCTTCTACAACTCTTTGGATTAATTGTCGCAGTAAATCCTAATACAGGTTCTAAAGAACAACTTATGATACAAAAAGGAAAAGCTGGTGGTTATGAATCATTAGATTTCTGGAAGATTGAAGAATTCATAGAAAAAGAAGTTACAACATTAGGAAAAATCGTTACTGAAGCGAAAGAAGCTCCAAAAGGAGTAATAGATTATGTTGTAGGTCCTAATGTTATTGGTATAATGTGTCATGAGAATCAAGGTCACCCTTCAGAAGGCGATAGGATATTAGGAAGAGAAGGTGCTCAAGCAGGTGAAAGCTATCTTAAACAAGATATGATTGGTGAAAAAATTGGTTCTGAAAAAGTTACAATAATAGATGATCCTACTTTGGTAGGTTCATATGGTTACTATCTCTATGATGATGAAGGAATAAAAGCTGGCCCTAGACATCTCTTAAAAGATGGTATCTTCCAAGATATGTTACATAACAGAGAATCAGCTGCTTTCATGCAAACAAAAAGTACAGCTGCTGCCCGAGCAATAGGGTATAACAGAGAACCAATACCAAGAATGGCTAATACCTATCTCTCTCCAGGTGATTTCGAATTAGATGAAATGATTGAGGACGTTAAGCTAGGTGTATTGATGCATAACTTCAGTGAATGGAATATTGATGACAGACGATATCAATCTAAATATGTAGGGTTAGAAGCATATCTGATTGAAAATGGTGAAGTTAAGCATATGGTAAGAAGACCTGTATTTGAAACGACAACACCCAAACTCTGGGGGTCAGTTGATGCAGTTGCAAAGAGAAGTTTGCTTGAATTTGACGCTGCTACTTGTGGCAAAGGTGATCCTATGCAAGGCGCACCTGTTTATCATGGTGGTTCATTTATGCGTATTCGTAATGTGGAGGTTAGGTGAGAATTATGATAGATAAACTAGATACTGAAAATGTTATAGATTTAACAATAAAGAAACTCCAAGAATTAGGTTTTGAAGATTATATTTTACATACAGAAAAAAGCAATAAATCCCAAATTAGATTTGCTGATAATCAAATAACGATTGTCAAGAATTGGGCATCTATGGATTTAGGAGTTTTTGCTGTCAAAAATCAAAAAACTGTTGCTGTTGAACTTCAAGACTTAACCTCTGAAACAATTTTATCATCTATTGATTCTCTGGATAAACTTGTCTCTTCACTTCCTCCAAATCAGAATTATATGGGTATATCAGATGGTCCGTTTAGTTACCCATCTATTGATGAATTGAGCGATCCTGATCTAATAGATTTTCACGAAAAAGCTCTTGACAAAGTGGCAGCTTCAATTAATGCTGCTCAAGAAGAAGGAGCGAAAAGATCTGCAGGAGTACTATATTGGGATGCAACAAAAGTTCAACTTATTTCTTCAAGAGGAGCCAGAGCAGAAGCACATTCGACCAAATATGAATACACTATTCGTTCATTTGTTGATGCTACTAGTTCAGGTGCAGAAATAGATGTTGGTCGATTATCCTCAAGAATTGATTTAGAAAAAGCTGGAAGAAAAGCAGGTAAAATTGCTAAAATGTCAGTAGGAGGAGTAAGTGGATCACCTGGAAAATACAATATTATTCTAGCTCCAAAGGTCGCTGGGGACATAGTTGCAGCAACACCTGTAGCCGCCAATCCATTTTCTGTAGAGATAGGATTTTCATGGTTGAAAGATAAAATCGGAGAACAAATTGCTCCTGAATTCGTATCAGTTTATGACGATGCCCTCTTACCAAATGGTCTAGGATCAAAATCATTTGATGATGAAGGACATCCAACAGGGAGAAACGTATTGGTAGAAAACGGTATTTTGAAGGGTTTCATCCATAATACATCAACAGCCAAAAAAGCAGGGACAGTAAGTACTGGAAATGCAGGGCTTGTTTTTCCACAAAATACCAATATATTCTTTGAACCTGGAGACTATTCATTTGAAGAATTAATGGAAATGTCCAAAGATAAACCAACTATTTATCTTACCAATAATTGGTATACAAGATTTACTAGTTATGCTGATGGAATATTCTCAACCATTCCTAGAGATGGAATGTTTTTGATTGAGAATGGAGAGATTTCCAAACCTGTTAGAGAATTAAGAATAAGCGATACAATGTTCAATATTTTTGGTAACATTAAAGCATTAGGTAAGGATTTAAAGCAAATAAAAAGTTGGGAAGTAAGTATTCCAACATTTATACCTGCTGTTTTGCTAGAAGATATTAACATAACTGCAGCTACTTCTTAATTAATTTCTTTTCTTCTTCTCTTTTTATGTTTAATCTTAAAATTCTTAAACATTATTCATTCTATGTAGTTTATGTCTAAACAAATTATAGCATGGGACCTATCAAATTTATACAAAGGAATTGATGACCCAAAAATCGCAGAAGATATGAAAAATATACAAATACTTGCTAAAGAGTTCAATTCTGAAGTAAAGGGTAATCTGATAGATGCATCCCTTAAACCAGAACAATTGAACAAATGGTATATTGCATTAGAAGAAATATCAGAGAGAATGTTTTACCTAAGTTTATTCTCAGGATTGATTTATTCAACTACTTCTTTAGATGATAGTGTTAAAAATTTAAAATCAAAAATAGAAGAATTCGCAGTTAAAATAAGAGAGACTGTCATCTTTTTTGAACTTGAACTTAATTTAATTTCAGAAAAGAAATATCAAGAATTCGTAAACTCAGCAGAATTATCTAATTATCGTCATGCTTTAGAATTCAATAGATTAAAGAAAGAACATCAGCTTTCAGAAAAAGAAGAACAAATCATTCTGATGAAAGACCTAACTGGTAGTGGAGGCTTCACAAAACTTTACGATGAAATACAAAGTGGATTCATGTACGAATTTGAGGTAGATGGAAAAAAGAAAGAGATGACTGGTTCTGAACTCTTTGCTTTCATGTATCATAAGGATAAAGATGTAAGGTTTCGAGCTCTTCAAACTTTTGTTTCTAAATACAAAGAAAATGAACTAATATTCACTCATATTTACAACAATGTTCTGAAAGATTGGGATCTCGAAACAAAAAGGAAGAATTATAAAAAACCCATTTCAAGAAGGAATTTTGATAATGAGATAAGTGATAAAATAGTTGAAACATTAGGAGATGTTACCTCAGATAGCAATTCAATTGTTGAACGATACTATAATTTGAAAAAGAAAGTAATAGATCTAGACGAATTTCGAATGTCTGATATTTATGCACCTGTAGGCGATGTAAAGAAGAAATATACCTACGAGGAAGCAATTGAATTAGTAAAGGAAGTCAATGAAAGATTTTTACCAGAATTCAAAGACATTATACAGAAAATGTACGAAATCAAACATATAGACGTTACACCAAGAAAAGGGAAGACAGGAGGAGCTTTCTGTAGTTATGGAAAACAAATACAGTATCCTTTTGTATTCGTAAATTTCACAGGAGATATTGAATCTGTACTTACTCTTGCTCATGAACTTGGACATGCTCTACACCACTATCATATTCAACAGAATCAAACTTTCACTAATATTGGATCATCTCTTGCTGTAGCAGAAATAGCTTCAGTCTTTAATGAGATTTTAGCCTTCGATTACCTAATGGAACAAGACCTGTCTAAAGATGAAAAGATAGCTTTATTGTGTAATCACATAGAAGGTAACTTTTCTACATCTCATAGACAAAATGCTTTCTATCAATTTGAAAAAAGGGTACATGAATTAATGAAAACAAAACTACCTTCTACACAAGATTACAAAGAGATCTATGTTAAAGAAATGGAAAAAATGTTCGGTAATTCTGTAAGTAATATCAAGGAAGATTATGAAATTTATTGCTTTGTTGTATCTCATTTCATACATGTTCCGTTCTATGTCTATGCCTATAATATGGCAAACTTGCTTGTGATTGCGCTTTATCAGATGTATCTAGAAGAGAAAGATGAGTTCAAACCAAAATTTGTCAAACTGCTTTCTGTAGGTACTTCCTTAACCCCTGAGCAAATGCTAGCTGAAATTGGTGTTGACTTGAATGATCCAACTTTCTGGCAAAAAGGTATAAACTATCTTACAAGTCAAATAGACAAATTGGAGGAGCTACTTAGATAAGCTCTTCACCTATTTTTCAAAAAAACAAATTAATATTTTGGGTAAGAATTGTTTCTATTAGCATAAATTTCTTAAATCTATAAAATTTTGTTTTCACATGAAATTAACTGATTTCCATACACATACGTTCTTATCTGATGGAGTTCTCCCCCCAGCAGAGCAAATACGTAGGTTTATTGTTAATGGGTTCTATGCTATGGCAATAACTGATCATGTTGATTCTTCTAATATCGATTTTATTCTCAACAGTTTAATTAGCTTAAAAGAAGATTTTCGAGATGAAATAATTTTTATTCCTGGAGTGGAAATAACTCATGTACCTCCTTACCGTATTCCTATTCTTGCAAAGAAAGCTAAAGATAGGAATTGTTTGGTTGTTATTCATGGAGAAACTATTGTTGAACCAGTAGCAGAAGGAACCAATTTAACAGCTGTTTCATGTCCAGATGTAGATATTTTAGCTCATCCAGGAAACTTATCCTTTGAGGAGGCAGAAGCTGCAAAAGAGAATGATGTTTATCTGGAGATAACTACAAGAGGAGGACATGATTTAGGCAATGGGAGAGTTGCTAGATTTGCTTTAGAGGCTGGAGCTAAGTTGATAGTAAACTCAGATTTTCATACCCCCCGAGATTTCCTCTCTGTGAAAAAAGCTAAAGCAACTGCAAGAGGAGCTGGTATTCCAGAAAAATACTTTGAACAACTTTTTGAAATTCATCCAACTGAATTGATAAGCAGATTCAAGTGATAATTAGCCTAATCTCATCTAAAATCGTTACTTTTCAGCTAATACTATATAAGCAAGTATTGAAGCTTTTAAATTTGATTCTGAAGATTGACAATAATTTGTGGTAATTATGAAGAAAGTAATTTCAGTATCTCTTGGAAGTAGTTCTAGAGATCACAAGGGAATTTTGCAATTAGGTAATGAAAAGATTGAGATGAGTAGAGAGGGTGTTGATGGGGATGCAAAACTGTGTAAGCAGCGATTTGAAGAATTAGATGGAACAGTTGATTGCTTTGGTGCAGGAGGTTTTATGTTTGCTTTTCATACGGGCGATAAAGTATACCGAGTAAAACAAGCTGATAGGTTGATTTCTGGTATCAAAAAAACACCTATTGTTGATGGAACTGGTATCAAAAAAACTATTGAAAGAATCTCAATGCAAGAATCATATGATCAAATAAAAGATATTTTTGAAGATGAACCCAAAACCGCTTTTATGTCTACTGCAGTCGACAGGTGGGAGATGGCTTGTTCATTAGCTGATGTTGGACTAGAAATAACCTGTGGTGATTTCATGTTCGGATTAGGTCTACCTATTGCAGTGAAAGGATTAGATAAAGTTCCTTTGCTAGCAAGTATTGTTTTACCATTTGTTAGAAGAATGCCTATGAGCTGGATATATCCAACTGGTTCTAGTCAAGATGTAAGAAAACCCAAGTATAAAAAATTCTATGAGAGAGCAACAGTGATCGCTGGAGATTATCTATACACAAAAAAGTATGCACCAGATAATTTGGATAACAAGATAATCTTAACCAATACAACTACTGCTGAGGACATTGACAGTTTGAAAGATAGAGGTGTAGCAGCTGTAATAACAACAACACCAAGAGTCCAAGGTAGATCATTTGGGACCAATGTTCTAGAAGCAGCTGTAACTGCATATTCTGGATTAAATAGACAGTTAACTGAAAAGGAAATGAAAAAGTGTGTAGATGAATTAGGACTTAAAGCGCAAGTGCATAGATTCTAATTTCAATACCAAATTCACAAAATATAAGTAAGAGCATTATAGATAGTTCTTAATGGTTAATACACTTCCTTCTGAAGGATCTATTGTTTATAGGCATCAAGAAAGAAAAACTACTTTCACTAAATTTGAAAGGAGACTAAATCGCTTTTTCATTTTCTTGTATAGAATATATCTTCTTCCTCTTTTTGGCTTAGGAAGAGTAATGATTTTAATTCAAACTATTGGGCGAAAAACTGGTAAGAGAAGAATAAAACCTGTTCTTTGTCGACGATTCTATACTGATAAACTCACACTCTATAGTCCAAGAGGAATGAAAGCTGATTGGTTAAAAAATATTTTAGAAACCGAAAATCACATATTTACAATTCAAAAAGGTTTTAGAAAATTTGATGTGAAAGCAACTCTTATTCAAGATGAAGCTGCAAAATTGCAACATTTAGAGTATTGGTTCAACAATTTTCGTGATGCAAAGAACATTTTTGGATATGACCACAAAAAACACCAAGGAATTATAGGTACAGAAGAATTCATTAATCTAGCAAAGTTGATTGAATTCATTCAACTTGACATTGTTTAAACACCTATTTTTTTCACTTCATCTATACAGTCTTTTATGATTTCAAAACCTAAAGATATAATTCTGCGCATGTTATCAGAACTACTGAAACCTTCCAAAAAGACCATCCAACCTTCATAATAATAATCCTGATAATTCTCGGCAATTTGCTCATATCCTTTATCCTCTAAAACTTCCACTAAAGTGGTTCTATTCATTTTCCATAGATCCAAAGGTTCTTCATGAGTTTGACTAAGTAGTCTTATTGGAGTAGGCGATACTCTCCAAACCATCCTCCTAATCAAAGTCCAAAGGTCAAGACCAGTACGATCAATAATAGTTTTAGGAAGTGTTGCGAGAAAATCTTCTTGTTCAATCAAATTAAAACGATCAATTCTTCTAATAAAATCTGTAGACTTCTCCTCAAATTTAGGGTATTTTCCCATCAAAACTCTAACGTTTTCTATTTTTGGGAAAATGAACGATTCTGAATTCTTTATGTCACTGATATTTACTATCTGTGTTCGTGGGATATGAAGATGATTAGGGTTCTTCTCTACAAATAGATCTTCATAGGTTTGTGAGACTCCTATTGAGCTGATAAAAGCATCAGTTAAATCATCAAAAAGAGTTACATCATCGTGAATTTTAATATGTATATCAACATCACTAATGATAGGAACATAGTCTATTAGACTTTCCCATTCCTTAGTTGCAGACCCTTTAGAATACATATATTCAATTTTTTCATTATAGTTTTCTTCGAAGATACCCGTCCATATTTCTATACAGCTTTCAACATCTTTTCTTGCTTGAAGCATATATTGAGAGAAGTCGTTCATTGTTTGAATTTGGTTTTTAAGTTTATATTTTATTTCATATCCGCTAGTGATATTTCATTTACTAACAACAGAACATTTTTGATTTCGAACAAAAAACAGCTTTTTAAGGGTTTAAATAGAAGAAACACCTATAAGATAATTGGAAGCTAAATTATGAGCTCTGAGAGAGATAAAGGTGATGAATTTTTCACTCAATTTAATTTCAAAAAAGCCTTTCATTGGTATCTCAAAGCTAGAGAAATTTTTTATCTTGATGGGAAAGAAGAAGAGTTACGAAGTACAGAGCTGAAAATTGCTAGATGTTTCACCATTTTAGGGCTAAAAAATCAAGCAATTGATCTTCTTTTAGAATTATCAGAGCAGACTAAAGAAAGATTCCTGATTGAAGAATACTATAAAATAACTCTTGAACTTGCAACAGCTTACTTTGCTTATGGTGATTATGTAGAAGGCGAAAAATATCTAGAAAAACTTGATCAAGATGTAGTGATGGAATCAAGTCCAGAAATATTCTTTAGATATTGGCAAACAAAAGCACAACTTCAAATTATATACCATAAATTAGAAGATGCACGAGAAACAGTTCAGTTTCTACGTGCAAAGGCAAAGAAAATCGGAAATGATCCTTATTATTATGAATTACAAGTATTAAAAGCTCAAATAGATGCTGAAGAAGGGAAGGTTTTGGAAGCTTATTCAAATATAGAGGAAGCTTACAAATTCTTTGAATCAACTCCTTTTGAAAGGTCAGCTTTTGAGAAAAAAATAATATTATCACAATTTGTAGAAGAACCGCAAGAGACTATAAGACTTATTGATGAATATCTAAATAGATATCGACCTGAAGACATGCATCCTTTGATGTTTAATGCTCACAGAATTGAACTCCAGTTGAGGTCAGAAGAAATAACTATTTCTGAAGCAATTGAAAAAGGGGAAAGATTACTATCAACAGCAACCAGTTTGGAAAATAAAGAATTGTCAGCAAAAATCATGAGATTATTAGCTGGTCTCTATCAATCAACTGGAGATACAAAGAAATCTTTTAGCTCTTTTGAAAAAGCAAGAAGATTCTTTATTTCACAAGATCTGGAATATGATGAAGCAGTAACGTTTTTCATATATTTACCTGCATTACTCCAACTCCATTCAGCAAAAACTTTGGGGATTTTAGGGATGGTAGGAGGCACTAGTATGAAAGACAGTAAGCTTCTAGATAGTCTTGACTTAACCGAGGAAATAGCTCGTATAAAAGATATTTTCGAGAGATACAATGATCCTGTCAGAGCAAAAATGGCTCAATTTTTTGAGTTATCATTCAAGATATCAATGATGGGTTATGGACAAGATTTTAAGACTTCAGTAAATGAAATTGATGCAATTTATCATTGGATGATAGATAAAGGAGAGCTTAATTATTCAGAGATGATAGGACAGTTTCTTGAACTCATTAAACAGATGAGGTAGATTAAGTAAATGAGAAGATATAATCCAGATGAAAGAATACGAACATACATTCCGATTCATAAATTTACTAGCTTATTAAGTAAAGAGTTAGAAAGTCAGATTGAGGAGGGAGAATATGAAGAATATATTCTTGAATCACCAAGCTCAAGCAATCAGAAAACAATCATCTCAAAGCTAAAGGAACCTATTGAAAGATTACTCGTTTTAGCAATAACAGCTAAGAATATGTCGGATAATCGAGTAACTGATGATAGAAATATTCTTTTTTCCTTATCGCGAGTGTCTTATTTTCTTTTCCCAAATTTCACTAAAGAAAACATAAATCTTTATTCTCAAGCAGATTTAGAAGAAATTACAGGTTTTATAGACAAATTTACAAAAAATCTACCACAATATTCTCCAAGGTTTGATAATCAAATGCTGATTACCTTAAAAATTGAATTTTACGTGAATTCTTTTCTATATTTTGCACAATCAATGTCAGAAAAAAGATTTCCTTATGGAAGTGAGTTTTATAGTTTTCTAAGTTTTGTGTTCCATGAATTCTTCTCAATTCTCAAACCTGTTTCAGAAAAAACTGAACATGAAATTAAGAATTTGATAGGTCTTTTGAAGCATTTTCTAACATATACTACTATCATTTATTTCTTTGAGCATTATCCCGAACAAGCAATGGAGATCAGTTTTCTTTTGCAAAATATGAAAAAAGCAACTTTATCTAAATCTGAGAAAGAATTGATTATAGAATTCTTAGAAGAATCTATTTTGATCAGTAAAAATGATAAAGAAAAGCTGTTCATGAAGTTAAAAAATTAGTTTTTCGTGAAACATTTAATAACTGTTCCAAGTACGAATCAAACATGAGTCAGAAGATTATTCAGATGAAAACATCTGTTTCATCAATTGAAGAAGCTGAAGATATAGCTCAAAAACTAGTTGAAAACAGATTAGCAGCTTGTGTGCAGTATTTTCCTGTAAAGAGTATTTATCGATGGAAGGATAATATAGAGAAATCAGAAGAATATGTTTTAATCATAAAAACTAGCAGTTCTAGAAGAGATTTAATTGTAAAAACATTACAGCAAATACATTCTTATGAATTACCTGAAATAGTTGTTTTAGAGAAAGATTTTGTTACAGAAGAGTACAGCTTCTGGGTAGAATTTGAAACATCAGTAGATTCTAACTTAAAGGAAGAAGAATCCAAAAGATAAGATGAGTAACCAAGTCATTACTAAATCTGCACTTGAACTTAATATAGGATTAACTAAGTTGTCTGGGTCTAAACCAAATCTATAAGTTATGAATGCTGATGATGTAGCTAGAACACCTATTATTAAGAATCCAACTGCATTTGATAGGATTAAGACAAGTAGAAATATGCCATATTTAGAGAGTGAAATTTCACCAGGAGATAATAAAGGTCCAAGTATGCTATAAAGAAGGCTTAGAAACAAACCAGCAGTAAATATGCTTCCAAAAGAAGATAAAAAGTTTTTAGATTTAAAGAAAGTAAAGGATGGTTTTATTGTTCCCAAATGAAGTTTGGTTGAAGTTGTGTTAGCTAAGATGGCTCCTTGTCCTCCCACTGTACTAATCATCGCAGGGTAAAAAATTAGGAAAATAGGAAATTGCAAGAGCATAAGCTGGACTGAAGCTAACATTGATCCAGTTCCTGAAGCGATCAGATTAGTAATTGTTAAAGTTGGTAAAGATTGTTTTATTGAGCTCTTCACATAATCTCGATTTCCAAACTTAACAAAATAAAAAACAATTCCAGCAATGACAAGTAATATTATTGGCAAGCCTAGATACAGCTGTAAATTAGTTTCCCAAGGTCGATAAAGCTGACATGCACCAAAGAAAATCACTGTAATTAAAATGTCATTTATTGAGGACATGATTGGGTAAACATAAACATCTGGATCACCTTTTCGATTGTATATCCAGAACGTTAGAGCAAAAGTGAAAATCATAGAAATTATAGCCCCAAGTGCAAATGTTGTAACAGAAATAACCAATATGTCAAGGAAGTTAGCAGAAATACCTAAGATTGCACTAAGAATTACTGCACTTATAGAAACTACAATAGCATCAAAAATTGAAAAGAAGAAAATTAAACCCATCAGTTCATAAAATCTACTTGTATTTACTTTCCAACTTGGTTTTATAGTACCCAAATGCAATGCTGTACCTAATTTTCCTGATAATATCCCATTAATATCTCCTCTCACTGTCAGAAGTAAAGGATAAATGAGAAATACCCATTTAAGAAAACCTTCTAAATCGTTTAATAAAACAGCAGAACGACCAGCGAAAAGTCCTCCAACGTTGAATATTAGTCCCCCTAACACAGAAAGAGTAAACCCTGCAAAGATTGAAAATGGGGAACGGTGCTTTATCATACTTGTGTTGAAACACGTTAAATCTTAATAAGTATACTCGTCACTATTATTATTAAATAAGGAATAGAAAAATGAGGATTAATGTTGTTTAAATCCAGATTTTTCAATTAGTTCGACTCGTCTTTTTGCAAGGGCAAAGAAGGTTTCAGCAACTACAAAAGTTTTTGTTAATTTTGGATCGATTTTAAATAAATCCTTATAGTGAGAAGCAATAGATTTATTCGATTTTGCGTAATATTTTGCTGTCTTTAAAGCTGCATCAAAATCTCCATTCATCAAATCAAAAGAAAATTTTAGATTGGGGTTAGCTTCAATATCTTCTTGTGGAATAAAATCCAAATTTAATAACAAGATCCAAGATAAAGGATCAAACAATTCAGAATCAATTCTTTCGCATAGTTTCTTAAGATCAACATACCTTTGCTCAGCACTCATATATCAAACACCTAGTTATCTAAAACAAAATTATTTGCGATGTTTATATGTTTTCGCCTTAATATGAGAAAATTACTTGCTATTTTGTTGCTACAACAAAAATAAATTCTCTCATATCTATGATTTCTAAGTTTTCTTCAGCAAATACACGTCCAATTTTCTCTTTAAGTAGCTTAGGTGAAAACTGTGTAAGACTTGATGTCCCTTTCTTGGGTATAAATAAATCGAATCCATGTGTCAATTTGTTTAGAGATTCGTATAAATAACTTTCAAATTCAACTATCTCTATGAAAACTACTTTCCCTCCTGGCTCTAGAATCCTGTATACTTCCGCAATCAAATCATTTGCTTGCTTTCCTTCTAATAGACCTAAAGAAAGTATAGACATCATGCGTTGAAGATAATTTGATTTTAAGGGGATATTGTCTGGTTGGGCCATAATATTCTGATAGTAAGGTATAACCATATCTTTACTGTATGGCATAAGTATATTGAACCGATGAAAAAGATTAGCAGCCACAGGTTTTACACAAGCATTACAACTTTCAGGAACTAAAAATTCCGGATTATTAGGGCTTATTATCCCGAAATCATTTTCTTTTTTGCATCCCATTATCCCTACACAGAATTCATTAAGAACAGATATGAGTTCCTCAACCATTCCTTCAAAAATAGTGCTGATACCCCAATTTAATGCCCTTCTGAGTTCGAACATACCTTCTTGAGTGATTGAGAGGAATTTTTTGTAACCTTCTCCTTTAATTTTAGATAAAGCAACAAGTTTGTCTTCTTCAAGTCTGTCAAAAATAGCATAGAAAGAACTCTCTGGTTTAGTTGAGATTTCAAAGTATTGAGATTTCAATCTATTAATCATTTCACCTTTATATACAGGTTTTTGAGATTTTGTAAGAATCTTAAGAACTTCTAATTCTAGCCAACTGATAGAAAAGTAAGTACTGGTTTTATCATCTATTTTTTCTAGACCAAGCGATGACGTATTCTTTTTACTCATTAGGGCACCTACCTTTGTTCCATATCATCTGAATATAAGACTTATTAAATAAACAGAGAAAAAAGAAAGAATAAAAATGTCAAGGATTTCATTGACGTTTCTTTTTAACAAACCAAACTATTGCAGAAATTGAGACTAAACCAGCAATTACCCAAACTGTATCAATAGGTGCAGATACTATGTAATCAGTATACTCCATTTCGAATATATTTTCTACTTGAGTCCCATTTAGCAATTGATCATAATAACGTGTGGTTAAGCCTTCAAGAGGATCAATTTCAAGCTCTACAAAAAGGGTGTAATTAGTTCCATCAACTTCAAAGATATCGAATATTGTAAAGTTCACTGAAAAATTATCTCCAGCGCTACTAACATTGAATAATTCGGTCTCTGCTTCAAATTCTTCTCTTATTGTAGTTGTGATACCATTTTCTACCTTCTCGATATGCCAAAATAGTGGGAATCCAGAACCTGTGTATTTTTCACCATCAACTTCTATTGAAGCGTATACAGAGTTAAGTTCTTCCTCAGAAATTGGTCCAGGATAAAGATCATCTTTTAGCTGAACAGTGAAGTTAGAACCAACATCTAGAACACTATAAACATCAACAGCTTCATTTGTATTTTCATTCTGTGTAACTATCCATGTGAATGTCCCATTTTTCACCATTTTATCAGAATAATATAGTCCGTTTTCTGGTGCCGCTGAAGATAGGTTAGCAAGGGCAATGATAAATACTAGAACGAAAGTAATCTTAAATATTTTTTTCAAGGTTGTCACCAATTTAATGTAATATAATTTATTGAACTTGCACACTCTTTTAAATTTTGCTTCTTTAACAATTCACAATGAAATAGGGAAATTTCAATACGGGATTGAAAAGATTAGAGGATAATAAAAAGAATAAAAAGAAATAAGTTAGAGTTTTCCTTCAATCCTAATTTTAACCTCTTCATTTCTTAGTTTCTTGGCAATTTCTAGAGCTTTTCGTAATATTTCTTTAGCTTTATCTGTTTGTGTAGAGAGCATCTCTGTACCTTGTTTTTCATATATTCTCATCAAGTCAATATTACCATCAAGAGCTTCATAAATTGTTATAGAAGATTGGTAATCAACCAAAGCTTTTTCCAAATCTTTTTCTTTTCTAATGTCGCCTAGAATTTCTTTAAATAATCCTTCATAAAATGGATTATCTCTCTTTCTCGCAAGCTCTAATCCCGAATTTACACACTTCTGAGCTTCCTTTGGATTTATTGATTTATTGGAATATGCAAGTTGATAGTACATGTAAATTTGTTGATCAAAATATTGTGGAGTTGTTTCTTCTTCAGATATGTCTTCGATGAGCTTGAAAAGTTTCTTATGTAATTTTTCCGCTTTCTTTGAATTCTGTGTTAAGATATACAGAATTTGAGCTGAAATGTAGTAGAAATATGCATTTATTTCCTTATTATCTTTAACAAATAAATTACCTATATCTTCATACAAATCAGAAGTATATTTCAGCTCATCATCACTAAATTTTTCGTGTTCTGAACCATCTAAAATCCATTTTAAGCTATCAAAAGCGTAATCTCCTGTGAGAACTTGGACATTGTGTAGATTTCTTAAGCCTTTGATGATATCAAAAGAAGATTTCTCAGAAAGTAACTCGTAAATCTTTCTAGCTTGATCAGTTTGCTCAATGATTTGAGGTGGAGGTATTTTAAGTCTATATTTCAGAGTATTACCAGATAGAAGTAATAAATTAGTTCTCTCAATCACATCATCCAGCTTAAACTCATCTCTAATCCTTGGGTGTTCCTTTAGATACAATTTCGAACTATTCAATATATTAAGGGCATCTTGGTACTGGAAATTTTCTAGCTGGAGTTTACCAAGTTTGAAATCAATTTTTCCTAACCAAACATTTTCTCCAGTTTCTTCGAAAAACTTTCTCGCATCAATGTATAGAGAAAGAGCTTGTTCTAGATCTGTTTCACTTTGGCAATTTGCAAAATAGAATGTATTTACTGCTATAGCTTTTTTATTACCCAAATCCTCAGCTAATTCAATAGCTTGACTAAATACTACAGAAGCATCTTTAAGATCGAAATAAGTCAAATTAATACCAAATGACGTTAAACTTTTCAATCGCAATTCATCATCTTCTGATTTTCTAGATTCACTAACTGCTTGTAAACAAAATTCTGTAGCCTCACTATGTCTATCTAATGAACCCAGCAGACTAGCTAGATATGAAGATATTTCAGCTGTTAATGAATGTGCTTCTAGCATTTTACTTCTATTCAAAACATCATTTATTTCTCTAATTATTATTGTAGGATCGGCATTTTCTAATTCGGAAAGTTTTCTCTTGAATTCTTCTTCAAGATTTTTTATTTCGTCTTCAATTTTATCTCCATAAGTTATGATTATATCCTTATGAGAACCCTGTACAACAGTTTCCTCAGGCATATCTTCCAAACCAGCCATATCATCATATTCTTCAATTTCTATAGAAACTTCATCAAAATCGCTAAGATCTTCATATTCTTCATCTAGATTCACTAGTTCATCAGGTTCTCTTTCTTCAGACATTAATATCACAGATTTTGTTCTTTAAACCTAATATGACATATCATTACTTATATTTTATCCTAAAAAGTAAAAAATCAAATAAAGGTTTGTTTAAGAAAAAGAGTAGCAATTCTGCCAAAATTAAGTGTTTAATGAGTTTTGCTTGCGATATTTTTTATATTAGCAGAATTTAGTTGTTAATATGAAGATTAAACTTGTCACAGATGCATCTTCACTTTTACCTAAGAAATTTATGGATGATGAAAAAATAGCTTACTTTGAGTCTATTATTTTGATTAATGAAGAACCTAAAAGAGAATTAACTGAAATTAATCGCGAGGAATTTATTAACAGTCTAAGTACATTAGATCCTTATCCAACTTCAAGTCAGATGAGTACTCAAGATGCCATAGATGTTTATGAACAAGCAATAAAAGATGGCTATAATGAGATACTCTACTTGGGATTAACTCCCTTAATTTCTAGTCATATGAATATTGCAAGATTAGCAGCAAAGAGAGTGAAAGGAAAAATCAAGATTACACATTATCCTACTGACCTTACATGTGGTTCTCAAGGAGCTATGGTTTATCGTGCTCTAGAGCTCCTAAAAGCGGGTAAGTCAGTCCCAGAAATAACTGATCACCTTGATAAACTAAAAGAAGATATCTATACTGTTGGAATGACAGGTGATGTAATTACTCTGTTCCAAACAGGTAAAGTTAAACGTGGTTCAGTTCAAGGTATAATGGTACAACTCTTTAAGATGAAACCAATAGCAGAAGTAAATACGAAAGAAGGTTTTATAGGAATAGGTGCTGCTTTCTCCGAAAAAAGTGCTATGAAGAAGATGATAAAAGAAATAGCAATTAGAACCCATCCTGATAAAGAATATGATCTATTCATGGCTGATTCCTTAAATCCTGAACTAATGGAATGGTATATTGAAGAGATTAAAAAAGTTCGAAAAATCAAACAAATATTCTATTGGGAAATGTCTGCAGTTATGGCTTTATCTGCAGGTAAAGGAGCAGTCACGGCAACAATTTCTCCTTCTCTTGAAGAGTAGGGGAAAACAATTTCTTCTATTGAACAATCATATGTGATAAATTATGGATGATGAAAATTTCGACGTTATCATCATCGGTTCTGGTATGGGTGGTTTAGGCGCAGGTTTGAAATTGCAATCAGAAAACCCCAAGCTCAAGACACTTATTTTAGAACAACATAATATTCCAGGTGGATATGTGAATGGTTTCAAACGTAAAGGTTACTATTTTGATAGTGGGGCAGAAGGTCTAGTTTACTGTGGAGAAGGACAAGCGTTTAGGATGGTATTAGACAAATTTGGGGTTGATCAAGAATACATTTCAATTGATCCAGTAGAAACAATGCAGTTCCCAAATAGAAAAATCATAATGCATGCAAATGGAGAGAAATACATATCAGAATTGATAAAAAACTTTCCAAATGAACAAGATGAAATTAGAAGTTTTTTCAGAGTAATTGAATCGATACAAGAAGAATTTCTTTCTGTTGTCAAAGGCAAATTTGATCCCTCATTTAGGGAATTGATTAAAATTGTATTAACATGTCCTACACTTAGAAAATATGCTACAAAATCATTTGATTATTTACTAACAAAATTCATTACAAATGTAGAATTAAGAGACATTTTATCAGTATATTGCCTCTGGTTAGGAGTTTCTTCAAAGAAGATTAAAGCAACTTTAGCTGCTGTGGTTTTCTTTTCTCCCTACTATCAAGGTCATTATTATCCTAAAGGAGGTATGCTTGCATTTGCTAATAATTTAGCCAAAGCTTATACCGCAAATGGTGGAGAGGTCAGATACAAAACAAAGACGAAGAAGATTATCATAGAAAATGGGAAAGCTGTAGGTGTTCAACTCGAAGATGAGACACTAATAAAGGGAAAATGGATAGTGTCAAATTCTGATATACAAAAAACTACTTTTGATCTAATTGGAGAGGAAAAATTATCCGAAAAATACATAGAATATATTTCAGGTTTAGAAAAATCTGTAACTGGCTTTGCAGTCTTTCTAGGTTTAGATATCCATCTTGACAATTATCCTTCTCATATTGCGTACAATATCAAAGCAGAGAGTTATTTGGAAAGAATAGCAAAAGGAAATTATAACCCAGAGGAAGTTCTTATTAGAATTCCAGATAAAATTGATCCTTCTTTGAGAAACGAAAAAGGTTCTGCACTAACCTTTCTGACATTTGCACCTTACTATCTGGATGAAACCTGGGGAACATCTGGAGAAAAAGATCAGAAAGAACGCTATACAGAGATAAAAGAAAAGTATACAGAAAGATTAATTCAAATTGCTGAAAAGGTTATACCTGATCTATCTAAACACATAGTTTACAAAGATTCAGCAACTCCATTAACTTTTGAAAGATATACTCTAAACTCACAAGGAGCTTGGTATGGTGTGAGAAAAGGTCAAAAAAGACCTAAACAGCAAACACCTATTAAGAACTTGTTACTAGCAGGAGGAAATACTCAGGGTGCAGGAGTTCCATCTTGTTTCTTCTCAGGAATTAAAGCTGGAGAAAGGATATTGAAGAAACTAAAGAAGAAATGATGACAATTATAATTTCTTCTTTTTGATAATTTTTTCAGCTGTTTTCACTCCTGAAATAAAAGCTGTTGGTACGCCTGTACTATCCACATTTGCACCTGTTAAAATCAGATTATTTATAGGATATTTGTAGCTTGATCTTCTCTGTCCTTTTTGAGGTCCATACCATCCTCCACCATCATTTAAAGAGTACCTTTCAAATGTGATAGGTGTTGCAATTTCTTTAACAATAATATTTTCCGATAATCCAGGAATAGCTCTCTCAGCAATCTTAATCATCTGCTCTGCATATTTTTCTTTGAGCTTTTTGTATTCAGCAGCTCTTTCACCTTCTGAAGTGACTTTCCACTTATTTTTCCATTCATATGGAGCTATTGCTAACATAACTATTCCGGTGCCTTTATCTGATGCAAGACTATCATCGATTTTTGAAGGAATTCTCATTGCAACACCATTCAAAGTGAAGTTACCTTCTAATACTGGACCGATTATCTCGTCATAATCATTAAATACAGTCAAATGCGAGGGGAATTTTGTTAAATCCATATCAACACCTAAGAAAACACCAAAACCTGAAATTGAAGGTTCAAGAACAACCATTTTCTTATAATCATTTATTGAGATGTTTTTCTTACCAAGCAATTTGAGATAAGTCTGTTTAAGATCTGCGTTAGATATGATAAGTTTCGCTCTGATTTCCTCTCCAGAACTTAATTTCACACCAACAGCTGTTTTATCTTCAACAATAATATGTTCTACTTTTGCATTGTATCGAATTTCTCCACCCTTTTTCTTATAATGAGAAACAAGGTTCTTAGCGTAACCTAGCATGCCGCCCTTAGGATAGAAATTTCCTTTCAAGAAAGGGTTACCACCTACTACAATTCCCATAGGAGCCATAACATCTTTGGGGGGAAGACCTAACCAAAGATTGTAAAAACTAAGAATAGGATGGAGCTCAACATCTGATATTTTCTTGTCAAGATATTTTTGGAATGATTTTAGAAAGTGTTTTCTGATGGTTTTTGCTCTAAAGAAAAATTTTAACAAAGTCCACAGAGTATTTGTGTAATCTGTTGGACCATAATACCATATCTCTTCAGTCATCTTTTCCATAGTTTTAAAATAAGCTCGTAATTCTGATTCATTATCGGGAAAGTGGTGTATCAATTCGTATAGAAACTTCTCAGAATCAGCATGGAGCGTGATTTCTTTGTCAGGATAATATAATACTTCAAGAGGATCGATTAAGATGAATTCTTGATCTACACCTAGTTTTTGTAAAGTAAGAGCTAAAGCTTGATTGTCTTCAGCATAAATTATACCCTCTGCTCCAGCATCAAAATACATACCTTTACGTTTGAACCCTGTAACAAAACCACCAGGAATAGAGTGCTGTTCTAAGATAAGTGTCTTGAGTTTTGGGTTGTGATTTTGAAGTGTTAAACCTGCACCCAACCCACCCATGCCAGAACCGATGATGATAACGTCAAAATTAGTATCGCTCATCTTACTTACCTTCCGATTCGAGTAGCTTCTTCTTCAAATGCTCCCTAATTAAGTCGACAATTGGTTTGGTATGGGTTTTCTTATTTGTTCCTAAATCAATATATACAGAATTTACCATCAATTCTCTTAACTTCTGACTTATTTCAGCTTCATGCATTTTATCCTTTTCAGATGCAATTAAGAGGAGATCATGCTTGACTTCAGCATAAACATCCCACCACTTCCAAAATAGAAAGTTCATTGAAACATTTTTCCATTTCTTGGATTCAGCTTCATTCATAACACGGATATATTTTGCAGCTTGTTCAGGTGATTCGCTCTTGCTTTTCCTCAGCCACCATCTAATGAAGGGTTTAACTGGTTCCATAATAATATGAGGAGTTATAGGAATAATGTATCTCAAACCAGGGGGAAGATCAATCTGAATTGCGGGAGCAACTAGAATGTTGAGAAAAGAATCGAATTTATCCTTTCGAAAACCATCTGCTAGAATTGCTGAACCAAAACTGGAACCAAAGAGCAACAACTTTGATGAGTCAAATTTGAGTGTTTCCATAGCTTCTTTGATATCTTCTGAAAGGCGATCTATATCATTTTTCGATTTTTTAGCAAGAGTGCTAGAAGCTTTCTCTCTTGTCTCGAAGTAAACAATATCAAAATCCTTCATTGCTTCCAAGAGTACTATATCCCAGCCTAATACGACAGAACCCCAGCCAGCAACAATAAAAATTGTAAATCCATTGCTAGTTTTCTTAGGAGCATAAGATTGCAATATCCTGACTGTAGTTCCATCAGACATTGTAAGGAAATTCTCTTCACAGAGATCTTCATATTTAGCTCTCATGAACTGTGTAAATTTATCTTCAGCTGATAAAGTCATGAATGATGGTTTTTTGAATGGTTTAAGAATATTATTATTTACTGATTTGTGTATCTACTTAAGAAATAAAGCATATACATAACTAACTTCTACAAGCTTGCTTATCTTTCTATTTTACTTCAGCTCTTTTATCAAGTTTGAAAAGAAAAATCTTAAAACAAAGTGTTTTAATTGAAAACTATGATTTTTGATGCTATAATATTAGCGGGTCATAGTGAGAAAGACTCTGATCTTTTATTTCTAGAGAAAGTAACAAGAAAAGCTTTCCTCAAGTTAGGTGATAAGATGTTCATTGAACACCAGATTGCAGCTATTAAAGAAATCAAAGGAATAAGAAATATCTATGTTAGTGGAATGTCTGCAGAGCAATGGAAGACAGATTACCCGGTAATTTTTGATGATTTTCACGGAGACATAATTGACAAACTTAGACATTTTAGAAATACATTCTACACAGAGAAAGAAGAACCAGATTATGTACTAGTTATTTCTGGTGATACACCATTAATAACGACAGAAAAAATGGAAAGATTCATTGAAAAATGTAGTTTAGCTACAGATGGAGAACTAAAAGCACTATATTATATGTGTCTAATTGATAAAAAAGATATGGAATCTAAATTCCCAGATTCTAAGCGAACATATGTACATTTAAGAGATGTTAGTTGGTGTTCAGGAGATACTTTGCTAGCTAAACCTTCGATAATTGATACTCACGGAGAAGTATTAGAACAAGTTGTACGTAGTAGAAAGGACGTGTTTAAAGCTCTTCTCATATTCAGCCCAATTACTGTGTTAAAATTGTTCTTCAGAAGAATTACAATGCAAGGATTTAATGATGTTGTAAACAAATATTTCTTCAAATCTCCTAACGCATGTCTAGGTATCATTGCAGATGATCCAGAATTAGGAATGGATGTCGATAAGGTTTTTCAGCTTGATATAGTACGAAATTTCTATGCAAAACAAAGCAATAAAAAATAGAATCATTTTAGAGATTTTCTCTTATTTCTTTACGCATTATTTCTATCATAGGTGTTGAATGTGCTGCTCTATTTGTTTTGATATCAATAATCCTAGAAGTTGGTATGAGAGAGGCTATCTTCTTAGTTGCTTCAGTATCATGCATAGGATCTTCACTTTCATCAATAACTAGGATATTATTATCTAAACCTTCATAAAAACCCCAAAATTTTGCAAAAGCTACATGTCCTATAGTTTTTTTCCATTTTTTCGGATCAGAGTCACGAATTGCTCTAATATAACGAGCTGCTTGATATTTGTCTTCTGTCTTAAATTTCCTAACCCACCAGTTACCAACTGGTTTGATTAGATTAAACATCCAAGCAGGTAGAATGAGAATAGCTAGTTTTATAGCAATAGGTAATGATATTCTTTCTATTGGACCAACAAGTATAGAAAGGCAGGGATTATTTCCTAGGTTTTTCAACATCAAAGCGACTAAAATCGCACCGAAAGATGTAGAGAGTATAATTGTATTCTTTTCCTTAAGTTGATGATATTCAATTGCTTCCTTTATATCCAAAGCATATCGGTCAAGATCGAACTTACCCTTTTTGGGAACTATACTTGTAGCTTTTTCTCTAGTCTCAATATAGAGGATATTGAAGAAATCTTTAGCTTCCATAAGTAAATCATCCCAACCTAGAACTATCGAAACCCAGCCAGCAACAAGTACAAGTGTAAAGTTATTTGATGTTTCTTCAGGTGCTTCTGTTGTTAGTGTTCTAATTTGCGACCCATCAGATAGTGGAACTAAAACAATATTAGCTATTTTTTCATAATTAGCTTGTGTTATTAAATCAAACTTAGTCTTCTCTTCTTGCTTTGCCATTAATGAAAAATAGTAGAGTATAATATAAATGTTAATCTTTCAAGAGTAGATTTCGATTAAATGAGTTATATTTTATCTTACAACCTACAATATTTCTTAGTACCATACTTTTTTTATCCCTAGTTTATAGCCAATAAAGCTGACAAGTACATGAATGAAGAAAGTAGATATTAGCAAAAACAGGAAATAGTACCAGAAGAACTCTCTAAGAGGAAACATGAAACCTATACTACAAGCGAAACCTGTTATTATATAGCCCATTTGATCCCAAGGGAATAAACCTCTACTTGGTGGAATGATGATTCTTCTTTTAATGAAAGAACCTATAAAATCAGCTAAATGTGTTCCGATTGAGAAGAAGAATCCTATATACATCGGATATTCACAAGGAAAAACATTTCCGTAAAACAAATTGAATGGATCTGCAAAGAAAAAGGAAAACAATGCTCCAAAGAATGTACCACCTATTAATCCAGCTATCACTCCTCTCCAAGTCTTGTTATCTCCTAGAATTCTCTTCCCTTTCCAAGTTTTGCCCATATCAACAGGTTTACCTCCACCCCAGATATTTGCAAAAGAGCTTGTTTGGAACATGGGATGTGCAAATGCGAAGATAGCAATAATGGAATGCCAAACATAATCGATAAAAACCATACCACTACGTAAATATGGTTAGTTATAAAATTTTCAAAAATTTAATCGAAAAAGACGTAACCTAATGTGTAAATTATAGCCATCATTATAGCAAAACTAATTATTCGCGAAATCATTTTTGACGACAGTCTTTTGCGTCTATAATTCTTTCTTTGCTGTTTGCCGTACATATCTTGTTGTGCGTACATACGCTCGCTAGGTGTGCTTACATTGCGAACAGTTAGAGGGATATGGTTACCGATTTCTGTAGACTGTTTAGCAGAAGAATTGAGTTTTTGAAGTTTGAGTTCATGTCCACATTCAAAACAAAATGTTGCATCATCCTCTACTTGAGTATGGCAGTTTTCACAGAATCTCAATGTCACATGTAATTTCAATCTATAGACTCCTAAAAAGCTTCCGTAGAATCAATTACTCATTCTGATAATTGTTGTTTCCTTTTACCTGTACCCTCACACATTCCACAAGTTCTAGTTGTTGCTTTGTAACTTAAGCAACTCTTGACAAAATGCTCAGAAAGCTGATCTGATTGATTTTTAACTGACCCTGAACCATGGCAAGCAGGACACAACTCTTGGGCTGAAACAGGGTTAGTTCTTCTGGAAAGATATAAACTTATTACAAGGCTTGAACCTACAACAATGAAAATAATTTTCCATAAGATATTAGGAACAAAAATGCCTACAGAAATCAAAATTGGTCCAAAAACAAAACTGAAAATCGGAAGAATTCTTTTTCTGAAAGTGGATTGGCTAGTAGTAGAACTCATCGACTTCACTTTATTTGCTATTTAATGGTGTTTCATTCACTTATAATTTTTTCTTTCTAACAAGAGGAATTATCTAAGTCGTTCAATCTCATCAAGCTAATAACGAAACAATTAAACTAATGATTCCAAAAAACAATACTAGTATAGATATTCGTGAAAACCAGAATAATATGTTATTTTTACGATAGATTTCTTTGAATGCTTTCCCTTCAATAGGTAGCTCTTCAATTACATTATTAGGTAATTTGATTGGAGTTAATAGTGCATCACATTTTCTACAATTTCGAGCACCTGATCTGAAAACTAAATTACACTTTGAGCAAGCATCTGGATGAATAGAACCGCTATATTCTGATCTGTGAGCATGTATTTCTTTTTCAAGAATATCATTAAATTCACTATCCGCTAAATCCTCAATATCAAATGAAACTCTGCAAACTGCACAAACAGCAGCATTTTCTTGATTAGCAGAACTGCAATTAGAACAGATTTTCTTTTCTGACATTAGTTCTTTCATCTAAAATGAAGATACAAATATTGGTTATTGACAAAATATAGATATCACTAAACTATCCAAAAATCATCACTAATACGGATACTACTGCAGATAAGATAAGAAACATCACTATTCTCATAGCCCAGTAGGCTCATCCTTTTCCACTGCTACTAGATGATGATCTTGAAAAGCTAGTTAGATCAAGCCCTGTAGGCGGAATTTTATTCTTAATCGCAGGAGGAACATCTACAATAAAAGTTAAAGGATCATTACATCTAAAACAAGTAAATGTTCCAGCTGGAAATAGTAACTTACATTTGTTACAAGCTCCTGGATAGACAGGACCACTTATGTTTGAAGGTTGAAATGAGGGTTGCACTGGAGTAGCTGTAGCATAATTTGGTTGTGAAATAGTTTCAGGTTTTTTTTCTACAGAATCAAAACTAAATCCGCATTCTGTACAAAAAATTGATGATGTTTTGAGTTCAGCGTTGCAATTAGGACATGTTTTCATTGTTGAAATGCAAAAATAAACTGCTGAAATTATTTAAACATTGTGTAAAAAGGGCTGGTAATCCATATATGGCCGTTCTAGTGTAATTCTATTTACAGTATAAGTGAAGTATTTGTGATTATTAATAGAAATAATAGTTTATATCAATAGACAATACCCAATCGTTTTAGGTTTACCATTCAAATCAATCAGTAATGCAGGTTCTTCATGGAAGAAAGCTATTTCTTGATCTAATTTTAATGAAATACAAAACATATCTGGTTCTTCATCCTTGATTGAAGCACATGTTAAAACCTTTGCAGGTACTGCATGGAGACCAACAATCAAATGCCTTGTTTTACCTTCTTCAGGTAGTTTAGAGTAAGGAGCAACACGCAACTTTACGTCTAATTCTGAAGAGATAGTCCAGCTGATACTATTCGAAAGAACAAAGCCTCTCTGAACATCTTTTGGTAATAATCCACGAAGAGCAAGCCCTACTCTTTTTCCTGTTTCAGCATCATTATAATCTACATCACTTATTTGAATTGAGCGCAGTATACAGTTTCTTTTTGAGGGAAAAACATGTAATGTTTCTCCTCTTTTCAAGTTGCCTGCTCTAACTCTGCCAAGAATAACTGTTCCTATACCCTTAACTGGAAAAACATGATCAATATCTACTCTTGAATGATCTTTTTCTGCCCACAAGAATGAAGGTCTAGAAGATGATTTTTCTTTAATCATTATTTTCAGCTCATTAACAGTTTCTCCTTTTGTTAAATCAACATTCAAAATCGGATAATTGTTCAAGAGAAGATTGGAAAACATTTTTTGGATTTTCTGCTCAATTTGAAGGTTATCAAAATATTCTCCTTCATGAACAACTGCTATAATACCATTTGCAAAACCTAGTGATTCAAGAAGTAATCCGAATTCTGCTGTATGTATATCAGGACCTGTTATCGGAATCAAGACTATGGGTACATCTGTCATGAAAATAGTTTGGAACATTGTAAGTGGTTTGTCAGGATACCGTAAGGGGTCTACCACCTCCAGTGTGAAATCTTTGTCATAATTGTATAAACAAACATCAGAAGAAGTTCCTTTCTTACCAAGTTGTCTAGCTAATTGTTCACGCATAGATGGTTCACTACCTAGTAAGTAAGCACAAACAGTATCAGTCATTCTAAGTCAATTGCCTTAGCATTAGTTTAAAAAAATAATTCTTCAAGAGATATTTTTCCATCAGACTAGTGAATTAATATTTACTTTTTTCTAGTGATAATTAAATAAATACCCCCAAACGAGATTATTATCTAGTAGGAACAATAGTTAATCTAACTTTATCGATTCTTCTAGGATTACTAATCAAAGTATTGTTATGGAAATATGAATTAATTCTATATTTAGCATAAGTCTTATATTTTTTTCGTCAATCTCCCATATTTCTAAGTTAAATAATGAAAGAGAGTTCTTATCTTATTTGACTGTAATTCCTGGGAAATATTGTGTAATTAAATACATGGCAACCACAATTATAGAATAAATACAAATGAAGATAAGATATCTAAAAAGATAATATTTCCAATCAGTACTTCGATGTTTTCTTTTTTCAATTATTCTTGGAAAGAAAAATCCAGTAGTCTTCCGGTATTCAGTGTATTCTTCTGGGTATGTTTTCACTAATTTCATTTCTTCAAGATCAGACCATATGATTATAATTAATGTGAATAATAACCAGGAAAGAAAATCACCCACACGAAATTGTGTCCATAAAACAAAAAAAAGAGATATTAGTATTATTCCCAAATTCTGTGGATGACGAATATATTTATAGAGACCATTTTTTGAGATGTTAATATCATTTTTTCGATCAATAACTAGTTCTATCAACCCCCGAATTAAAAGATAAATACCTGTGATAATGATCAATATACAAAAAATAATTTTAAAAACATATAATTTTGGTGGAAGGACATATATCATTTCTGCCCACATATTTGTAGGAGTAGAAAGAAAGATGTACCATGAAATGTAAGCTGTTGGAATTAAATACCACATTATTGTGACGATACCTGCTACTATAGGAATATATACCTAAATTGAACTCAAAATTAACAATACTTTCGTTGATAGTTCTTTCCAGTTCATTTATTGTCACTTTTTATTTTTGTTTACTTTGGTTATTATGAGATTATATATATTTTCTCCAAAAATATAGCAAAAAGAGAAGTATCTAAGAGACTTAAAATATCTCAACAATCTGTTTCAGACAGATTGAAAAGGTCAAAGTACAAAAAAATAAGAGAATCTGAAGAAGTTCTCATAGAAATTTTATAAGAAAAGATGGAAACGCGCTCTTTTTTCCTTGAATCTCTTTGTTGTTCCATCAGATTAAAGATTAGGGCTAATTTAGATGAATCTTTTGATGAAAAAGTATTTAAATATTCAAATCTATTGTAATGTATACGAAATATCGACATAAACGTTAAAAACCCGCTAGTTATGAATGCATCATAACGGTTTTAGAGCTTTACGAAGCAATCATTTGCTCTGGTCAAGAAGATCAAGAGAAGTAGGAAAAATCATTCAAAGTTGATTATGATGCTGTCATAAAATAAGAAAATAGAATAGGTGGAAAAAATGTTAAAATGCAAACACGAATGTGACCAATGTGGAGAAGAATGGGAGTGTAAATTCCCTTATTATTCAAATCATCAGTATTTGGAAGACATAATAGAACATGGGAGTTATTGTAATGCTTATTGTCCAGTGTGCTCTCCAGTAAAAAGAGAAGATTTGGATATACTGTTTGAAAATGTTGAAGAAACAGGATATATGAAAACAAGTAATAATGATTTAACAGAAAAAATTAAGTCCAACTATTGATTTTTTGATAGATAATTGCTGTTAATCAAAAATTCTTCTCTCCAAATTTGTAAGAATTTTAAAATGATAGAGGGTACTATCTCATTTTTTGTTAGAAAACTGCTTGACCTCTTTCAAACTGAGAAACATAAAGCTAAGTAAGAACCTTATTCCTGAAACAAAAGCAAGGGCAATTGTCAAGGATACTTCAAGAGAATACCAATTAAGTAGTATTTCAACAAAATAGCCTCCTAGCAATGTACCAATGAAATAGCAAATTCCAGTAGCCATGCTTAAAACGCCAATGTACAAACCACTATTTTTCTTAGGAACAAGATCGAGTATGTAAGCATTTACACCTGCAAAGCCAAAACTGAAAAGACTAGAAACAAGAAAATGAACTAAGTAAAGGTGCCAAACTTCTGTTGCAAAGATGTACAGCAAAGGAAAGAGAAACAAACACGCTCTATTGAGAAATACTAGTTTTGTTCTTCCCACTTTATCTGCAACTTTAGCACCAAGCAAAATGAAAAGAAGTGATGTAACAGAAAAAACAATTTCAAGGATAGCTATTTGAACAGGGTTAGCATGTAGAATATTTACTTGTTTAATACTGAAAAGAGGCCAAGAAAAAGTCCAAAATATCCCGAAAACTGAGTATAGAATGACAAATTTTCTAAAAGGTTTATTTCGAAATACTTCCTTTAGATTCTCTCTTAATGGTTGAGTTTCCTTTTCTATTGTTGCACCTACCCTTAATAAAGGCTCCTCGATTTTTCTGAATGGTATAACTGCTAATATCGATATAATCAGACCTAAAGCAACTGGGATAAGTATGGTTTGCTGATAATCTATATCTTCAAATGCATAGGTCAAAACTATTCCCGTAAATAAAGTAGCTATCATACTCCCAAAAGAACCAAACCATGTTACTCTTCCTGTTAGCTTTCCTCTTACTCTAGCTGGAAAGAGCTCATTTTGCAGAGCTATCCAAGCAGGATTACCTAAACTCATCAGAATATTTACTGCAGCTACTATAAGGATAATGTAAAGTGGAGATTTAACCCAGAAAAGAAATGCGTAAGGTAAAATCCAAGTTACAGTTGATACAACAATAAAGGGGATTCTTCGTCTAGAAATATCAGAAAGTCTACCAAAAATTGGGTCTAGAAACTGACGTAAAAGATTAGCTATAGCCTGAATCCATGCGAGAATACCAGCTGTAGCGCCCATGGTCAATGCGATAAAAGAAACAAAAGGACTAACTAAACCATATGAGATACTAAAAGCCATAGATCTTGAATAAAGAGCAACAGCTTCCTCTTTTTTAATATCTTGTTCATCCTCATCAATCAATTCCTCTTCAATTAAATCCTCTTTAAGAGAAATTTCTTTGGAAAAATCCTCAATCTTTGCATCTGGCATGGATATGGTGGGTTAAGATATATGCTCTAAAAGTTTGTGTTAGAAATTTTTGAAAGTAAATTATTTCTTAGCGCGTATGAAATGATGATTATGAGAGAAAAGAAATTATGAAAAATAATTCACAAATGAAGCTTTGAATCGCCACTATCACTTTCTTCTTGCATTGAAGGGCATTTATCTTTAGCATAACTACAAAAAACACAACAATCTTTGTCCTTTGGTTCTAGAACAACTTTACAATTTCTACAAACATACCTTCTTATGCATTTGTCAGTTGGCATAAGTACCATTTCTTCTTCTCCACAGAAAGGACACTTCAAAGAAGTCTCTAGTTTTACATTCATATACTGGCATATTCACTAGTAGTTTTATATTTTATTACAATACAAATAAACCATAAAGAAGTTTTTTACAAAACTTAGAAAAAAAAGAGAAAGGAACGTGTTTAGTTCCAGATCACTAGTTGAGCGTCGTATACTCCTCCAAGGTAGCCTTCATAAGTGCCTTTGAGATGCATACCCTCAAAAGCGCCACTGCCTTGAACGTTGAAATATCCAGTTCCATACCATTCAAATATTGTAAAATGCAATTTGCCAGTAAATCCTGCTTCTTCTCCCCAGTAGGTTCCTGTGAATTCGAAAATTCCACCACCTATACTATTAAAGGTTGTAGGGTTAAACAAATCATCGAAAAGAATGAGATTTCCAAGGTAGAAAAATGTACCGTCAATTCCTGATTCACTTGATAAAACACTACCAATATGGGGTGTGTTTCTGATTTGCCATATTCCAGAACCAGTTTCCCATATACGTTCTGCATCTCCAGAAACATGCAAATCAAAGGCAAAGTCAATCACAGTTCTATTAGGTTTAGCTTGAGTAGTAGTCATTCCGATGGATAAGGATCAAAGTAGAACTAGCATTCCTAGTAATATTACTTTCTTTTTAGTTTTCATACTTATTCACCATTTTTACTATTGTACAAGAAAATACAACAGATTCGGCTATTCGTGTCAATATTAATAAGAATTCCCCAAAATAATTTTGTGAAACTATAGTGAAACTGAAATAAAGCTATAACAATTTCTTTATTTAAAGCTAAACTCCCTCTAGTTGTCCAT